>NZ_JAPPSU010000009.1:0-185000 GCF_026719175.1 Citrobacter sp. R4 | reverse complement strand
CAGAGGCTAAAAAGCATTCACCTGATGGCTGAATCAAATGCTCATATATCCATATGGTGATATATCAGCATTCATTCCTGTAAAAAAAGGACGATAGCTTATCCACGAATAAATATTATATTCATCATTTCAATCATTATTCACACCCATCCATCACCTTACCTTTTTATAAAGATAATTACGATGTATGAATTCATACAAACAACATTTACCTCACGCATAGAATTAAACAAAAAACACAGACAAATCAATAAATTACAAATAAAACAGAGTTCACTGAAATCTCTTTTAAGTTATTTCTTATGAAAAAAGGAATCACCTTAAAAATAACAACAAAAAAAGAATACTCCTGAATTTCATTTGAAAAAAGTGCTTCTCAAAAAAAAATCTGCGCGTAAAATGTTTACCAGATTTTTTTATCGCACGGCATTCCATAGTCTGTACGGAGATGCAGAACACAACATAACCTGATGGATGAGTTTTATGAGCAAAGATTACAACGGTAGCGTGGCGCCTAAAGAACGCATAAATATTTCTTATGTTCCCAAAACTGACGGTGAGCCAGCTGAGGTGGAATTACCCCTCAACATGTTGATAGTGGGTGATACGGGTAACTCACAGGAAACAGCGCCACTTGATGAGCGTCAGATGGTTTCAATCGACAAACACTCGTTCAATTCAGTGATGGCAGAAGCGTCCATTAGCCTGAATTTCGCAGTTCCGACAGCATTGAAGGACGACGCAAAAGATGACGATGAGATGAATGTCTCGCTGGAAATCAAATCCCTGAACGATTTTTCTCCGGACAGTGTGGCAAAACAGGTGCCAGAGCTGAACAAATTGCTGGAGCTCCGCGAAGCGCTGACAGCATTAAAAGGGCCGCTGGGTAATCTGCCTGCATTTCGCGCCCAACTTCAGGCATTGCTGGAAAATGAAGAATCCCGCGAACAGTTACTGCGGGAAATCAGCCTGGCAGAAAACCAGTAACCTCTGTTTTTCAGGGAGGTTGCCCTGGTATGGGCTTGCAGAAAAATACCACCAGAACCGATGACGCAATAACGCAGGCTGTGATCCGGTTGTGTATCAGTCAGACAAGCGACATCAACACAGAAACACTGGATGTATTGATCGCAGCGCTTGACCAGAGGATCGGATGTCTGATGGATGAAATCATCCATATCAACGGGTACCAGCAGATGAAGCCACACTGGCGGAAGGTGTTCCACTGACAGTGAAACCTGGCTTCAGAAATAAAGATCAACACAAGGATTTTCAGTATGTCTTTACAGGAAGAGGAACTTGTTTCCACCCGCACTGAACAGGGAAGTCATGCCCCGTCGCTACTTGATGAAATCATGGCACAAACCCGCATCCAGCCCGGCGCTGACGGTTATGATATTGCCCGCCAGGGCGTAACGGCTTTTGTTGCCAGCCTCCTGCAATCCAGTTCGCCAGCAGAACCCGTAAACAAACTGGCCGTGGACAGTATGATTGCGGACATCGACGCCCGTATCAGCCGCCAGATGGATGCTATTATTCATGCCCCTGAATTTCAGCAACTGGAGTCGTTCTGGCGTTCAATGAAAGCGCTGGTGGACCGCGTTGATTTTCGCGAGAATATTAAGGTTAATATTCTCCATGTCACCAAAGAAGAGTTGCTGGACGACTTCGAGTTCGCGCCAGAAATTACCCAGTCCGGCTTCTATAAGCATGTTTACTCCAGCGGATTTGGACAGTTTGGCGGCGAACCCATTGCAGCCGTATTGGGTGCATATGAGTTCAAAAATACCACACCGGACATGAAGCTGCTGAACTATGTCAGCGCCGTCGGCGCTATGGCCCATGCGCCGTTCCTGTCTTCCGTATCACCGGAGTTCATGGGATTAAATTCCTGGACCGAACTGCCCAATATCAAGGATCTTTACGCCATCTTTGAAAGCCCGGCTTACACAAAATGGCGCGCCCTGCGAGATTCCGAAGACTCTCGCTACCTGGGGCTGACCGCACCGCGTTTTCTGCTACGCCAGCCCTATTCCGCCACAGAAAACCCCATCAGGAGTTTTAATTACGCCGAAGATGTCAGCCACAGCCACGAGCACTATCTCTGGGGCAATACCGCCTGGATGCTGGCCAGTAATGTGGCCGACTCGTTCGCGAAATACAGATGGGCACCGAATATTATTGGGCCGCAGAGCGGCGGCGCGGTAAAAGATCTGCCGGTACATTTATATGAAGCAATGGGGCAGATTCAGGCCAAGATCCCAACAGAAGTGCTAATCACCGATCGCCGTGAATTTGAACTGGCCGAAGAGGGATTCATCACCCTGACCATGCGCAAGGGCAGCGATAACGCCGCTTTTTTCTCCGCCAATTCGGTTCAAAAACCCAAGCATTTTCCGGGCAAAGATGCCGAAACCAACTACAAGTTGGGTACGCAATTACCGTACCTGTTCATTATCAACCGCCTCGCACACTATATTAAAGTGCTGCAACGTGAACAGCTCGGATCGTGGAAAGAGAGAAGCGACCTTGAGCGGGAACTCAATATTTGGGTCCGCCAGTATGTCGCTGATCAGGAGAATCCGCCCGCTGACGTTCGCAGCCGTAAGCCCCTGCGTGGCGCTAAAGTTGAGGTACTGGATGTGGACGGTGAACCTGGCTGGTATCAGGTCGCAATTTCCGCAAGACCCCATTTTAAATATATGGGTGCGTCGTTTGAATTGTCTTTAGTCGGACGGTTAGACAAGTGATACCAGCGGAGCGCGAGAGACCTGCCGGATCGCTGTTTGAGCGTCTGGAAAACCCTCCTGCCAGAAACTGGCGGGGGGACGGAAATATAGAAGCATTCAGACAGTCCATTCGCCACAGCCTGCGAAATATCCTGAACACCCGCTCCGGCAGTTGTCGGGGTACCCCGGAGCTGGGCATCGAAGAGCCGGAAGGGTCAGAAAATTATCGTAGCGCCATGAGCCAGGCCATCGTGCAGTGCATTGAGCGTTATGAACCCCGGATCTCACATGCTGAGGTTCGGGCGGTGCTTCCCCTGCTGGCCAGCCCACAGGAAATAACATTCCATATCACCGCCTGGGTGAAATTTAACAACATCGACGATGTGCTTGAGTTTGATATGGCACCGGACGGCAGCCAGCATTATCGGGTGGAGTAGTAAAATGGAATTCGAAGAGCGTTATTACAGGCAGGAGCTGAATTACCTTCGCCAGTTAAGTAAACAACTGGCGACCGAAAAGCCGCATCTGGCCCGATTTCTGGCTGAAAAAGAGGCCGACCCGGATATCGAGCGTCTGCTGGAAGGCGTGGCCTTTCTGACCGGCAATCTGCGCCAGAAAATTGAAGATGAGTTTCCTGAGCTGACACACGGCCTGATCAAAATGCTGTGGCCCAATTATCTGCGCCCGGTGCCGTCGATGACGCTGATTGAATACAGCCCGGATATGGACAAAACCTCCGTGCCAGTATGCATCCCCCGCAACGAACAGTTCACAACCGGTGCGAAGGGAACTCAGGGAAACCAGGTATTGTCTGCGTATTCCGGCAATGAACATGATGTAGCACCTCCCTGTACGTTCACTCTTTGCCGGGATATCTGGCTGCTGCCCGTTCAACTGGATCAGGTTAAGGATCGCAGTACGCCCCGCCATGGTATCATTGATATCACCTTTACCGTCGCACCGGGTACAGATTTCACCACTCTGGATCTGAACAGGCTGCGCTTCTGGCTGGGCGACGATGATAATTATACCCGCTATCAGCTTTATTTGTGGTTTTGCGAATATTTACAGGGCGCAGAGTTGATTGCGGGCGAGCAGTCGATCCCAATGCCCGAATTTATGCTGAAAGCTGTGGGGTTTGAGCCAGAAGATGCCATGCTGCCCTGGCCCGGTAATGTCCACAGCGGCTACCGTATTCTCCAGGAATTTTTCTGCTATGCCGACAGTTTTCTCTTTTTCGATGTCTGTGGCCTTCCGGCGCTACCTGACAGGCTGAAGGAGAACCGTTTCACCCTGCGGCTGCGTTTTTCGCGCCCCCTACCCGTGGATATCCAGTTACACCGCGACTCCCTGCGTTTATACTGTGCGCCCGCCATTAATCTTTTTTTCCATCATGCCGAAGCGATTACGCTGGATCACCAGCGGGCAGATTATCCACTGATACCCAGCCGCCACTATCCGGATCATTACGACATTTTTTCGGTTAATAGTGTGGTGAGCCAGACACAGGGTATATTCAGAAAAAAAGAGTTTGGACACCCCGTTACTACACCTTCTGTGCGCCAGTGGCCTGCTTTTGAAAGTTTCAGTCATCAGATGGAATACAGTCATAAGCGGGAAGTGGTCTACTGGCAGCACCGGACAAAGACCTCGCTGTTTCTGCGGGGCTTTGATCATACTCTGGCTTTTATTCATGCTGATGGCTGCCTCCCGGATGCCTCGCTACTTAATAATGAAGTGGTTTCGGTATCGCTGACCTGCACCAACCGTGAATTGCCGGTACAGCTCCTGCCTGGCGACATCACAGGTACAACAGGTAAAAACGCGGCTGTAGCGTCATTTCGCAATATCACCCGCCCCACTCCGCCACTCTGGCCAGTTACAGATGGCAGCCTGCACTGGTCCCTGCTGTCCGCCATGAACCTGAATTATCTATCACTGCTGGAGGCTGATGCGCTCAAACAGGTTATCGCCAATTTTGATCGCCACGCCATTCATCATCCGCAACTGGCTCGCCTGTCACAGCAAAAACTGGATGCTATTGAACGGCTGGAAACCAGACCTGTTGATCGCCTGTTTACCGGGATACCGGTGCGAGGTCTGGCGTCAACCTTGTATATCCAGCCGGGGCCGTTTATCTGTGAAGGAGAGATGTATCTTCTGGGTGCAGTTTTGTCACACTTTCTGTCGCTGTATGCCAGCGTCAATTCATTCCACATGCTCACCGTTGTTAACACGGAGAGCCAGGAGTCATGGAAATGGGCGGAAAGAACCGGGCAACACCCGCTCATCTGAATCCGGACGATGCTCCGGTAAAGAATGAACAAAATACGTTACGGGAGAATTTTCTTCAGAACGCCTGCGCCTGTAATTTTTTCGCCCTCTCCGAATTGCTGCACCGACTGGCATCAGAGGGTGGTGATACACCGGCGTTATCCCTGGATACCCCTCCGGCACAGGAGACCATTCGTTTCCAGGCTGACGCCAGCCTGGGGTTTCCGGTAAGTGATATCAGCGCGCTGGAGCAGGAGACCGCTGGACAGTTCCGGATGACCACCACCTTTATGGGGCTACAGGGCAGCCAGTCTCCCCTCCCTGGCTATTATCTTGATCACCTGGCCTGGAAATCCGCGCATGAGCAAAGTCCGGTTGGCGATTTTCTGGATATGTTCAGCCATCGCCTGACACAGTTCGTCTGGCATACCTGGCGTAAGTATCGCTACCACGTTTCGTTTCGTAACGGCGGTGTGGATGCGTTCTCACAGCGGATGTATTCCCTGGTTGGACTGGGCCACCGGCAACTTCGTGACCGGCTGGCAATTAATCACAGCAAAATGCTGGCCTATGCCGGAATACTGGCGAATCCGGGACGCTCGCCAGAGATCGTCTGCTCGTTGATCGCTCACTGTTTCGATTTAAATCTATCTGACGTAACGCTGCAAAACTGGCAGCGACGGATGGTGGATATAGAGCCGGATCAGCAGAACAGTCTCGGATGTTACACGATTAAAAATGGCGAAAAACTGGCCGGTCGATCGGTACTGGGTGGTTTTGTTCTCGGAACGAGTGTTCCAGATCTCAGCGGTAAATTTCAGTTAAGCATTAACAACCTGAGTCGTAAGCAGTTTCTCTCGTTCCTGCCGTCAGGAGAAAGCTTTCTGCCGCTGGCGATGTTTATATCCTTCGTCCTGCGCGATCAGCTTGCCTGGGATTTGCACCTAGGACTGGCGCCGGAACAGGTTGGCACCATGCGGCTGGGCGATAACAAGAGCGCACTGCTGGGCTGGACGTCATTTCTCGGCGATCCGGGAGAACATCCCTCAGTCGCCATCAGGGTCAGGGAGTAAAATATAACCATCATGGAGCATGATATGGCGGAAGAAAAAACGCGGCAACAAACGCTTTCACTGCATGTCGTCAACGGCAGCGAGCTTGAAAGCGGGCGCGCGGCACGGTGTCTGTTCACACAGAGCGGGGATGTGGGCCACAACAGTGAGTGCCACTGGCCGATTCAGGACAGGCATCAGGACGTTCCGGCGAAAGCGTTCACCATCAGTCTGCATGATGGCGCATTCTGCCTGCATCCGCTGGCCGCACCACTATGGCTGAATCAGGCCAAAGTCACGGTAGCCGCGGATCTGGTGCAGTTACGCCAGGGCGATGAGATCCAGACAGGGCATCTGATACTCCGGGTTTATCTGAACCAGGGCGGGATGCGGCATTACGACGAAGAGATGGCCACCCCTGAAACCATCGTTTCTAACCACGACATTCTGTCAGACACGCTGCTTTCCACTGACGGCGCACCGGAATATCCGGGAATGCCATCCCGCCATCAACTCGCCGATACCGTGATGAATGGTTTTTCCACCGATCCGTTGCAGGCGCTGCGGACCGAAAGTCTGACCACAAGGGACGATCTTCTTGCGGCGATCGCGCCTGCCCGGCCATCCGCCCCGTTGTCCGATCCGGTCACGCATGGCGGGATCAACACACCGTTTATGGATCTGCCGTCAATGTATGCCGATCCGCAGGACGGCGGTGATGACTCGCTTTCACCGGCAGACGCGGCACAGCGCCATCTCGCCGTCACCCCGTTACTGCGCGGACTGGGAGGATCGCTTGCCGTGCATAACACGAAAGATGCCGACGATTTGCTGGAAGAAGCAGGGAGGACATTGCAGGCGGCGGTTAAAGGATTGTTGGAGCTACAGCAACACCGTAACAGCCTGTCTGATAAGCATTTGTGCCCGCTGGAAGATAACCCGCTGCGCCTGAATATGGACTACGCCACGGCGCTGGACGTGCTGTTTGCCGAAGGGAAAAGCCCGGTACATCTTGCCGCGCCTGCCGCCGTCAGCGAAAGCCTGCGCAATATCCGTCATCACGAAGAGGCCAACCGCGCCGCTATTGTGGAATCGCTGCGTGTGCTGCTGGACGCCTTCTCGCCGAAAAGCCTGATGCGCCGTTTTGTGCAGTATCGCCGCAGCCATGAGCTGCGCAAGCCACTGGATGATGCCGGTGCCTGGCAAATGTACAGCGATTATTACGACGAACTGGCCTCCAGCCGCCAGCAGGGTTTTGAGATGCTGTTTAACGAAGTATATGCCCAGGTGTATGACCGGGTGTTACGTGAAAAACAGCGGGAGCCGGAAGCATGACAGGGCGTAGTTTCCTCGCCTGGGCGATGGTGGCGTTGTTCACCATCGCCTTATGCGGCTGTGAAACAGTAAAAAAAATCGGCGAAGTGATCAAAAACCCGGATATCCAGGTCGGTAAGCTGGCTGACCAGCCCTCACAGGTGACGATTACGCTGCTGACGGAGCCGGATGCCAATATTAACGCGGACGGTGAAGCGGCCGCGGTGGATGTGCAACTGGTTTATCTGAGCGATGACTCAAAATTTCAGGCGGCCGATTACGACCAGATAGCCACCACCGCACTGCCCGACGCGCTGGGGAAAAACTATATCGATCACCAGGATTTCAGCCTGCTGCCCGACACCATAAAAACTCTGCCGCCGATGAAGATGGATGAGAAAACGCAGTTTATCGGCGTGATTGCCTACTTCTCCGACGACCAGACCACACAATGGAAGCAAATCGAACCGGTGGCAGGGTCAGGACACCACTACCGCCTGCTGGTCCATATCCGGCAGAGCAGTATTGAAATGAAAAAAGAGGATGATTAACGATGGCAACCACGCGAAACAAGGTGATGTGGCGGGAAGGAACGCTGATGCGTCCGCACCATCTCCAGCAGCAGCAACGTTATAACGATTATGTGAATAATCTGCGTTTCCGGGCCACGCATGATTTGTCCTGGGGATTTACCGAACTTTCCCTCAATGATGAACTGCTGGGACAGGGCAAAATTATGATCGACAGCGCGTCAGGCACCCTGCCGGATGGCACCGTGTTTTCCATTCCGGATCAGGATGCGCTCCCCGATCCGCTGCATCCGGACAGTTTTCCTGATGAGGAAAGTCGCAATGTTTATCTGGCCTTACCCGTTGCCAGCGATGTGAGAGGAGAAGTCAGTTACGGACAACAGGTTGGGCGTTATCGGCTGAACGATGCCAGCGTCCGGGATCTGCATTCCGAGAATGGCGATGCCCGGACGCTGACGCTGGGCCAGTTAACCCCCCGTATTATGAGCGGGGCGGACGATATGAGCGCGTATATCACGTTGCCTCTGTGCCGTATCAAAGACAGGCGCGCAGACGGTTCCCTGATGCTGGATGACAGCTTTATCCCCACCTGTCAGAACATCTATGTCAGTACGCGGTTGCGTGAATTTCTCCGCGAGGTACAGGAAGCGGTTGGCGGCCGGGCTAATGACCTGGCTAATCGTATTGGCTCTCCGGCGCAAAGCGGTATTGCAGACGTGGCGGAATTTATGATGCTGCAACTGCTCAACCGCAATCAGACCCGGTTCACCCATCGCGCCCGCAGGCCACAGCTTCATCCGGAAGCGTTTTATCTCGATCTTGCCGGGCTAATGGGCGAACTCATGACATTTACCGAGCCGTCCCGCCTGCCCTGCCCGCTGGATGTTTATGATCACCGTAATCTGACTGACAGCTTCAAAACACTGTTGCCGGAAGTGAAGCGGGCACTGCATACCGTCCTGTCACCCAGGGCGGTTAACCTGCCGCTGCATCTGCGCGATGGCATCTGGCAGGCTGATATACATGACTCAACGCTGTTGCAGTCAGCCACTTTCGTGCTGGCGGTGGCAGCCAAAATGGAGACACTACAGCTCCAGCGCCAGTTTATTCAGCAGTCAAAAATTTCCTCCCCGGAAAAAATTCGCAATATGGTCAGCGTGCAAATCCCCGGTATCCCGCTACATACGCTGATGGTGGCCCCTCGCCAGCTTCCGTACCATGCCGGTTTCAGCTATTTCGAACTGGACAAGAGCGGTGCCGTGTGGGCTGAAGTCGTTGCTACCGGAGCCATCGCCCTGCATGTTTCCGGCAGTTTTCCGGATCTGAATATGCACCTGTGGGCTATAAGAGGATAACGCGATGGATGAACTGTCACTGCCCCCGTTACCCGGATACGAAAACGAAGGACACCGCCAGTACCAGCTTTCGCTTCGCGGTAACAGCCTGAACGCGATGATCGACGCCGCTACGCCGCTGCTGGGGATGGTGATGCGTGTTGCCGGGATGAACAGCCATGCCATGCCGGAACACCTGTTCACCCAGGTGGTGACGGATGTGCAAGCAATGGAGCAGCTACTCCAGGAGCAGGGCTATGAGCCAGGCGTGATTATCTCGTTTCGCTACATCCTGTGTACCTTTATTGACGAAGCAGCGCTGGGTAACGGCTGGTCCAACAAGAACGAGTGGATCAAACAGTCGTTACTGGTGCATTTCCACAATGAAGCCTGGGGCGGTGAAAAGGTCTTTATCCTGCTGGAACGTCTGATGCGCGAGCCAAAACGCTACCAGGATCTGCTGGAGTTTTTGTACATCTGCTTTTCACTGGGCTTTCGCGGGCGTTATAAAGTTGCAGTCCAGGATCAGGGGGAGTTTGAGCAGATATACCGCCGCCTGTATCACGTTCTGCATAAACTGCGCGGCGACGCGCCTTTCCCACTGCTGCATCAGGATAAAAAAACCCAGGGCGGACGCTACCAACTCATTAAACGACTGACCATCCGCCATGTCCTGTGTGGCGGTATCGTCGTGCTGGCACTGTTCTATTTCTTTTATCTGCTGCGTCTGGACAGCCAGACGCAGGACATTCTTCACCAGTTAAACCGGCTGCTTGCCAGATAAGGACGTCTATTCCATGATCCAGATTGATTTAGCCACCCTGGTAAAACGGCTCGCTCCCTTCGCGAAACAGGCGCTGGAAGCCGCAGCCTCAGAGTGTATGAGCCAGCATGCGGCGGAAATCACCACCAGCCACGTACTGATCCAGATGCTGGCTATCCCGCGCAGCGATTTGCGGGTCATTATTGAACGCGCCGGGATCAGCACCGATGATTTACGCCAGGCACTGACGGTGGAAAATTACGCCACCACTCGTTCAGTTGATAGCTATCCGTCGTTTTCCCCGATGCTGGTTGAATGGCTGAAAGAGGCCTGGCTGCTGGCGTCTGCTGAACTGCAGCAGACAGAGCTGCGCGGCGGCGTCCTGCTGCTCGCCCTGCTCCACTCGCCACTGCGCTACGTGTTGCCTGCCGCCGCCCGGTTACTTACCGCCATCAACCGCGACCAGCTACAGCAGGATTTTGCCGAATGGACGAAGGCGTCCGCCGAGTCGATTATGCTGAATGCGAACGGACAGGTCATTAGCGCCGCAGCCGATACCGGCGACAGCCTGCTTGCCCGCTACGCCAGAAACATGACCGATGATGCCCGCAACGGCAAACTCGATCCGGTATTGTGCCGCGATAATGAAATCGACCTGATGATTGACATTCTCTGCCGCCGCCGTAAGAACAACCCGGTGGTCGTAGGCGAAGCGGGCGTCGGTAAAAGTGCCTTAATAGAAGGTCTGGCGCTGCGAATCGTTGCAGGCCAGGTGCCGGACAAGCTGAAAAATACCGACATTATGACGTTGGATCTCGGCGCATTACAGGCCGGGGCATCGGTTAAGGGTGAATTTGAAAAGCGCTTTAAGGGGTTGATGGCGGAAGTGATTTCCTCGCCTGTTCCCCTTATTTTGTTTATTGATGAAGCACACACCCTGATTGGCGCGGGCAACCAGCAGGGCGGGCTGGATATCTCCAACCTGTTAAAACCTGCGCTGGCGCGCGGTGAGCTAAAAACCATCGCCGCCACCACCTGGAGCGAATATAAAAAATACTTTGAAAAAGACGCCGCCCTGTCGCGTCGTTTCCAACTGGTAAAAGTACGCGAACCCAATGCTGCCGAAGCCACCATTATTCTGCGCGGCCTGTCGGCGGTATATGAGCAGTCCCACGGCGTACTGATTGACGATGAAGCGTTACAGGCTGCGGCGACATTGAGCGAGCGCTATCTTTCCGGGCGTCAGTTGCCGGATAAAGCCATTGATGTACTGGATACCGCCTGTGCGCGGGTGGCAATTAACCTGTCATCTCCGCCCCGGCAAATTTCGGCGCTGACCACCCTGAGCCAGCAGTGCAGAGCGGAAATCCGCCAGCTTGAGCGTGAAATCCGCATTGGCCTGCGATCTGACGCCTCGCGGCTGAGTGAGGTGCGGGTACGGTATGATGAAACACTGACAGAACTTGATGAGCTGGAAGTTGCCTGGCATAAGCAGCAAGCGCTGGTGCAGGAGATTATCGCGCTGCGCAGGGGGTTGCTGGATGAATCCGTTAGCGGTAAGGAAGAAGGTGCGGAGTCAGAAGACGTGGATGCCGACAATAACCCCGTTCCGGCAGATGAACCCGTGACGGAGCAACCACAAACCGTCCCCGAACGCTGTCCGACAGAACGACTGGCAGCGCTGACCGCCGAACTGGATAATCTGCACCATACGCAGTTACTGGTTTCCCCACACGTCGATAAAAAACAAATCGCAGCAGTGATTGCCGAATGGACAGGCGTACCACTTAACCGTCTGTCGCAGAACGAGATGTCGGTCATCACCGATTTGCCGCAGTGGTTGGGCGACACTATCTAGGGCCAGGATCTGGCGATTAAGCACCTGCATAAACACCTGCTGACAGCGCGTGCGGATCTGCGCCGTCCGGGGCGACCGCTGGGCGCATTCCTGCTGGCCGGTCCCAGCGGCGTGGGTAAAACGGAAACCGTGTTGCAACTGGCGGAACTGCTCTATGGCGGTCGCCAGTACCTCACCACCATCAACATGTCCGAATTCCAGGAGAAACACACCGTCTCACGCCTGATTGGTTCCCCTCCGGGCTATGTCGGCTATGGCGAAGGCGGCGTGCTGACCGAAGCCATCCGTCAGAAACAGTATTCCGTAGTGCTGCTGGATGAAGTGGAAAAAGCGCACCCGGACGTGCTTAACCTGTTCTACCAGGCATTCGACAAGGGCGAGATGGCCGACGGCGAAGGCCGTCTGATTGACTGTAAAAATATCGTCTTTTTCCTCACCTCCAACCTCGGTTATCAGGTGATTGTCGAACATGCTGATAACCCTGAAACCATGCACGATGCGCTGTACCCGGTGCTGGCGGATTTCTTCAAACCTGCGCTATTGGCACGCATGGAAGTGGTGCCGTATCTGCCGCTATCGCGTGAAACACTCTCCGTCATTATTGCCGGGAAGCTGGCGCGACTGGACAACGTGCTGTGTACCCGCTTCGGCGCGGAAGTGGTGATTGAGCCGGAAGTGACCGACGAAATCATGCAGCGCGTCACCCGCGCTGAAAACGGCGCGCGGATGCTGGAATCGGTTATTGATGGCGAGATGCTGCCGCCGCTGTCCCTGCTGCTGTTGCAGAAAATGGCGGCGAACACGGCGGTTGCCCGCATCGTGCTGGGCGTGACGGACGGTGCGTTTACCGCTGACGTTGAAGATGCACCGGATGACACCCTTGCAGATAACGTGCAGCCTGAGCCGGAAACAGAGGACGAAACTGTTCTATGAGCAGAATGCAGACGCTCATGATCATGATGCTGCTGCCGGGATTATTCCCCGGCGCAGTACAGTCGGAAACACCAGCGAAACAGGCGGTTGCCGTACTGCCGGGGAGTGTGGCGCCGGAAACCAACGCACAGACGACGCTCAGTGCCATGATGGCCTGTCGCCGGGAGCCAGCTGCGCTGGAACGGCTTGATTGCTATGACCATATTCTGGCTCCGGAGCAACACGGCTTTGACGGCGCGCTGGTAAAGGCCAGTTATGAAGGCGAAGCCTGGAAGCGGGCCTTCACTCAGGAAAAACAGCGTCCGGACAACTCCAGCGCTCTGATGATGACGCAGAGCGATGGCGAACGGCCCACCGTGATTATCACCACCCCGGCCATCGGCAATGTGCCGCCGCGCCCTGTGCTGATGTTCAGTTGTGTGGATAACATTACCCGAATGCAGGTGGCGCTGACCCATGCCATGACACCTGACGACATCGCCGTGACGCTGACCACCGACAACGGACGTTTTCAGTCACATTGGTTTATCCGCGAGAACGGTTATCTGCTGGAGGCCAGCCGGGGGTTAGCCGGCATTGACGAAATCAGACAGCTTTTCGATGCAAAGACCCTGACCATCGACACCGGTACGGATGGCGCTGCCGGGAAACTGACATTTAATATTGACGGGCTGGCGAAAACCATCGCACCGCTGCGCGACGCCTGTCACTGGGCGGGGGAATAAAAATGGCAATGGACTTACGTAGCCCGGATACCTGGATTTCGCATCTGCTGGAAAATCTGCCGGAAGACAAACTGGCTTCCGCGCTGAAAGACGATAATCCTGACTGGGAATATATCGACGGCGAAATGCTTAAACTTGGTTCATTAGCGCACAGTCAGTTGGATATCCAGGAAATTCAGCGCCGGGGGCTGATGCTCCTGGCTTCGGAAAGCAAAGATTTTCGTCTGCTGGCCCACCTGTTACGCACGCTGCAACACGCCGGTGATCCACTGCTAGCGTTACGTTTACTGACGTTGTATGTGGAACATTACTGGACGCTGGCCGCCCCACAAAATGCAGCCCACAAACAGCGTTTCGCCGCTCAGGTACTGAAACGATTTGAATCCGGAGCAGAGAGCTTCGCAGAATCGGCAGATATCACGCAGCGCGACAGCCTGCTGGCGGAGCTGGCAAAACTGGCGCAGCGCTGGCAGGAGCAAAATATCCCGGCACTGGCGCAGGCCGTCGATGACCTATCGTCGCAGTATCGCCGGGCATTTCACAGGGCAGCCCCTGTGCAGTCTGCGCCGCCCTCCGCCGGTTCACCTGCGCTCACTGTCCCTCCGCCCGCTCCGGCATCGGTGACGGCGTCTGCCATCGCTGCTGTCCCGACCGTCGATATTGACAGTCATGATGACAAGGCCTGGCGCGACACACTGCTGAAAGTCGCCGCCATTCTGTGTGAGCGCCAGCCGGATTCGCCGCAGGGTTACCGCCTGCGCCGCCATGCGTTATGGCAGGCCATTACATCCGTACCCCAGGCTGAAAGCGACGGGCGGACACCACTGGCGGCGGTGCCTGCTGATATGACCGCCGATTATCAGACCCGACTGAACAATGCTGATCTGGCGCTCTGGCAGCAGATTGAAAAAAGCCTGCTTCTGGCCCCGTACTGGCTCGATGGCCATTATCTTTCGGCGCAAACCGCGCAACGTCTGGGTTACACCAGCGCAGCAGAAGCCATCCGGGATGAAGTGACCCGTTTTCTCGCCCGCCTGCCGCAACTTGCCACCCTGCTGTTTAATGATCGCACACCCTTTATGAATGAGCAGACAAAACAGTGGCTGGCGACGTCACCGGGCAGTCAGAAAGCCCCGCTTGTACGGACCGACGAAGACACAGAGGTTGTCCGCCAGTGTTTCAGCGAGCAGGGACTGGAAGCCGCGCTGCAATACCTGGAAAAGCTGCCGGAAGGCGATCCGCGCGATCAGTTTCTCCGGCAGTATCTTGGCGCGCAACTGATGGAAGACGCCGGAATGGTGCAGCTTGCACAGCAGCAGTACCGGATGTTGTTTAAAGCAGGGCTGCGTATGACGCTGGCTGACTGGGAGCCGTCCCTGCTGGAGCAACTGGAAAACAAATTCACGGCAGAAAAATAATAAAATAACAAGGAGTTACCGTGTTCAGATTACCAACCCCACGACTGTTCAACAGTCTGCGATCCGCCCTCCGACCGGCGATGCCCCGCGTTAAGGTTTCCGCCGCCTGGCTGCTGGCACTGGCGTGGATTGTGCTGCTGGTATGGATCTGGTGGAAAGGCCCGTCATGGTCGTTATACGACGAGCAGTGGCTTAAACCGCTGACAAACCGCTGGCTGGCGACGGCGGGCTGGGCGCTCGCGGCGCTGGTATGGCTTACCGTCAGAGTAATGAAGCGCCTACAACAGCTGGAGAAACAGCAAAAACAACAGCGAGAAGAGGAAAAAGATCCGCTGACCATAGAGCTGACTGCCCAGCAACGTTATCTCGACCACTGGCTGCTGCGTCTGCAACGCCATCTCGACAACCGTCGCTATCTGTGGCAACTGCCGTGGTATATGGTTATTGGTCCATCCGGAAGTGGCAAAACGTCGCTGCTGCGCGAAGGTTTTCCATCCGACATTATTTACGCCCCGGAGGCCGTGCGGGGAGTGGAATTGCGTCGGTATGTTATCCCCCACGTGGGAAAACAGGCGGTCATTTTTGATGCAGACGGCCTCCTGTTTGAGCAACAGGAGGCAGATGTGCTGCACCGCCGCCTGTGGACAACTCTGCTGGACTGGCTGGTACAAAAACGGGCCAGACAACCGCTGAACGGCCTGATACTGACGCTGGATCTACCCGATCTGCTGACTGCCGACAAACGACGCCGGGAGCACCTGCTGCAAATCCTGCGCGGACGTTTGCAGGATATACGCCAGCACCTTCACTGCCAGTTACCTGTGTATGTGGTGCTGACCCGGCTGGATTTACTGCACGGTTTCGCCGCGCTGTTTCATTCTCTGGACAGGAACGATCGCGACGCCATTCTTGGCGTCACCTTTACCCGCCATGCCCATGAAAATGACGACTGGCGCACAGAGCTGAATGCGTTCTGGCAGACCTGGGGCGAACAGCTCAATAACGCCCTGCCGGAGCGGATGCTAACCCCCGGTTCTCGCAGTTCCCTGTTCAGCTTTGTCCGCCAAATACAGGGGAGCCGCGAGCCGCTGGTCTCCCTGTTGAGCGGATTACTGGATGGGGAAAATATGGACGTCATGCTGCGCGGCGTGTACTTCACCTCCTCCCTGCAACGCGGCCAGATAGACGATATTTTTATGCAGTCTGCCGCCCGTCAGTTCCGCCTGGGCCACAGCCCGATGACGACCTGGCCGCTGGTGGACACGGCACCGTATTTTACCCGCAACCTGTTTCCACAGACCTTACTGGCAGAGCCTAATCTCGCCGGTGAAAGCCGTGTCTGGCTGATGCAGTCCCGCCGCCAGTTATCGGTGTTTTCCGTCGCCGGGGGCATCACCGCGTTGCTGCTGATTACGGGCTGGCATCACTATTACAATAATAACTGGCGCTCCGGTGTCACCGTACTGGAGCAGGCCAAAGCCTTTATGTCTGTTCCGCCGCCGCAGGGTATGGATGATTATGGCAATCTGCAACTGCCGTTACTTAACCCGGTGCGTGATGCCACGCTGGCCTACGGCGACTGGGGTGATCGCAGCCGTCTGGCCGATATGGGGTTGTATCAGGGCAGGCGTGTCGGTCCGTATGTGGAGCAGACCTACCTGCAACTGCTGGAGCAGCGTTACCTGCCCGCCCTGTTTAATGGTCTGGTCAAAGAGATGAATGCCGCGCCAGCGGAGAGCGAGGAAAAGCTCGCGGTATTGCGCGTCATCAGAATGCTGGAGGATAAAAGCGGACGCAGTAATGAGGTGGTGAAGCAGTATATGGCGAAACGCTGGAGCGATAAGTTCCACGGCCAGCGCGATCTCCAGGCGCAGCTTATGTCTCATCTGGACTACGCCCTGCAACACACTGACTGGCACGCAGAACGCCAGGCAGGCGACGGTGACGCCATCAGCCGCTGGACGCCGTATGACGGCCCGGTGGCGGCGGCCCAGAAAGAACTCAGCAAACTACCCGTCTACCAGCGTGTTTACCAGAGTCTGAAAACGCGTGCGCTCGGCGTGCTGCCCGCCGATCTGAATCTGCGCGACCAGGTGGGCGCCACGTTTGATCAGGTGTTTACCTCCGGGGATGATAATAAACTTATTGTTCCGCAATTCCTCACCCGTTACGGCCTGCAAAGTTATTTTGTCAAACAGCGCGATGCGTTGATCCAACTGACAGCGATGGATTCCTGGGTTCTGAACCTGACTCACAGCGTAAAATACAGCGAAGCCGACCGGGCAGAAATTCAGCGCCAGCTCACCGAACAGTATCTCAGCGACTACACCGCCACCTGGCGCGCCGGGATGGATAACCTCAACGTACGTGATTATGAATCTGTTGCGGAGCTGACCGGGGCGCTGGAGCAAATTATCAGTGGCGATCAGCCGCTCCAGCGGGCGCTAACGGCACTGCGCGACAATACACAGCCCGCCGTACTCTCTGAAAAACTGGATGACAGAGCGCTTCAGGAAGCCATGGCAGAGCCGGATTATCAGTTACTGACCCGCCTGGGGCATGAGTTTGCCCCGGAGAACAGCACGCTGGCGGTACAGAAAGACAAAGAAAACACCCTGCAGGCAGTCTATCAACAACTGACGGAACTGCACCGTTACCTGCTGGCGATCCAGAACGCACCTGTACCGGGAAAATCAGCGCTGAAAGCGGTGCAGCTACGGCTGGATCAAAACAGCAGCGATCCGATCTTCGCCACCCGCCAGATGGCCAAAACGCTGCCCGCACCGCTTAACCGCTGGGTGGGCAAGCTGGCCGATCAGGCCTGGCATGTGGTGATGGTTGAGGCGGTTCACTATATGGAAGTGGACTGGCGCGACAACGTGGTCAAATCCTTTAATGAACAACTCGCCGACAATTATCCGTTTAACCCGCGCTCACAGTCAGATGCGTCGCTGGATGCGTTTGAACGCTTCTTTAAACCGGATGGCGTACTGGATACCTTTTATCAGCAGAATCTGCGGCTATTTATGGAGAACGACCTGAGTCTGGGGGACGGGGACAACAGCGTCGTCATTCGCGAAGATGTCCGCAGACAACTGGAGACCGCGCAGGAGATCCGCGAAGCGTTCTTCAGCCGCCAGAATGGGCTGGGCACCCAGTTTGCCGTGGAAACCGTATCGCTTTCCGGCAATAAACGGCGCAGCGTACTCAACCTTGACGGTCAGTTAGTGGACTACAGCCAGGGCCGCAATTATACCGCGCATCTGGTCTGGCCGAATAACATGCGTGAGGGCAATGAAAGCAAGCTGACGCTGATTGGCACTGGCGGCAAAACGCCGCGCAGCATCGGTTTCAGCGGACCGTGGGCGCAGTTCAGGCTGTTTGGCGCTGGGCAACTCACCGGCGTACAGGATGGCACATTCAGCGTGCGCTTTAACGTGGATGGCGGCGCAATGGTGTACCGGGTGCATACAGATACGGAAGATAACCCGTTCACCGGCGGGTTATTCAGCCAGTTCCGGCTGCCGGATACCCTGTACTGAGGAGACTGAAATGAGCCAAGACATACTCACACAAATTATTGTTACCGGCAGCGATCCTCGCGGCCTGCCGGAATTCAGCGCCCTTCGGGAAGAAATCAATAAATCCTCTCACCCGTCGCAGCCTGAGCTGAACTGGAAACTGGTGGAATCACTGGCGCTGGCGATCTTTAAAGCCAATGGCGTGGATCTGCACACGGCCACCTATTACACCCTGGCGCGCACCCGCACACACGGGCTGACAGGATTTTGCGAAGGGGTGGAGCTGCTGGCGGCAATGATAAGTCACGACTGGGATAAATTCTGGCCGCAAGATGAACCAGCCCGTACCGGGATGCTTGAGTGGCTCAATACCCGGACCGGTAATATCCTGCGCCAGCAACTGTCCTTTACAGGCGCTGACCTGCCATTATTGTACCGGACCGAGCGCGCGTTACAGCTTATCTGCGACAAACTCCAGCAGGTGGAACTGAAACGCCAGCCGCATGTGGAGAACCTGCTTTATTTTGTGCAGAACACGCGTAAACGACTTGAGCCACAGCCGAAAAGCAGTGTGGGCACGCCACCACAGACCACTGTCAGAACGTTAATCTATGCGCCGGAGAGCTCACAGCCCGTCACGGAGGAAAACTTCCCATCCCTGCCCGACCTGCCGGAAATGAAGGTGGAAGTCAACCACGGCCCCACGAAGGCTACAGCATCAGTTGCCAGCGCCACGCCAGGCCGGAATTGTAAAAGTTTTATTACAGGTGTTGCCTGTACGACGGCTGTCGCAGCCGCACTCTGGTGGTGGCAGGTGTACCCGATGCAACAACAACTAGCACAGGTCACGGATACGGCGCAGGGCGCGGCAACACTCTGGCTGGCTTCGCCTGAACTGGACAGTTACGGACAACGGCTGCAACAGCTTCCTGACGCCTCACCGCTGCAACTGCTGGAAACAGGTATGCAGATGATGCGAACCGCAGACAGCCGCTGGCCGGAGAGTCTGCAACAGCAGCAGGCAACAGCGCAGTGGAATGAAATCCTGAAAACCCGCGCGCAAAGCAGCCCACAAATGCGTGGCTGGCAGCAGGCTCGCCAGAATTTGCGCAACTTTGCCGATCTGATGATGCAACGGGAGACAGAGAAACAGGGCTTTACCCTCTCCTATATCAAAACCGTCACCTGGCAGGCGGAACGACTGCTGAATCAGGAAACGCCGCTTGAATCCCTGCTGACACAGTACCAGGACGCCAGGGCACAGGGACGGAATACGGAAGCGTTGGAAAAACAAATTAATGAGCAGTTGAATGGCGTATTAAGCCGCTGGCTGCTGCTGAAAAACAATGTAGTGCCGGAGTCGGCAACTCATGCAAAACCCGAAAAATAATAGTTAAATCAAGGAGATTAACATGGCCAATTTAATTTATTTAACACTGAATGGTGAAAAGCAAGGATTGATTTCAGCAGGTTGCTGTTCCCTTGACTCTATCGGTAATAAAGCTCAGTTACTGCATCTTGATCATATTATGGTATATGAACTGACGCATGGGCTAAGTCGGGATCAAAATGTCAATCATCATTCAGTTACGATAAAAAAACCTGTCGATAAATCATCTCCTTTGCTGGGAAAAGCAATTAACGATAATGAAATATTAACCTGCACTTTTGATTTTTATCGGACAAATCGATTTGGTATGAACGAGAAGTATTACAAGCTGGAATTAAAAAACGCTCGAATTAGTGATATTAATTTCTCGATTGCGCATGTAGTCATTGACAGCGAAGCACAACCCCAGGAAAGTATTTCTTTTATATATGAATCAATCAACTGGGAGCACTGTATTGCCGGGACAAGTGCATACAGTTTATGGAATGAGAGGGTTTTCTAGTAAAAATTATTTAAATTAATGGAGGACTTCACATGGTAAAGCGCACAGCAGCGGCACACAAAGGCATCCCGACAACAGAAAATCCGAGGAAAAGACCCCAGGTAAATACCCGGACAACAGGGAAAGACTCTGGACAACTGCCCAAAAAACTCAGTCCTCTTGATGAATGGAAGGCTGGTCGGGAAAAAGCGATTGGCAATCCTGACTGGTATATTTATGATAATACAATCAGGAAACTTGTATCTGAGATTAATCAGCATTTATCCATGTCGAAAAACATCGAACAGTACAAACCGCTGGACTGGAAACTGATTAAGGCGATGATATGGACTGAAACAGGTGCGACGGTAGCGGCGTGGAAAACAAGACCAATACAGATAGGAAACACAGGAGATGAGGGGATCAAAGAAGTAGCTATTCCTGCTCGCCCTAGAAAGTACAACATCATAATTCCGAAAACATGGGACACTTATTTAATCAATAAGACAGATCTTATAAGGAGTAATCCAGAATATAATATCCGGGCGGGCATTGCTCTTTTAATGATAAAAATGTCAGAAACAGAAAAAGATAAAACTGTATATGATGATGAAAATGAATATACTTATGAAGTCGTTAATGGCGATCGTGGTTATAGCTCCATAGCCAAGAAAATAGGCACAACACAGGGTGTGCTTACTACACTGAATGGCGGTAAAGTCATTCATCCCGGAGATAAACTTAAATATAAGAAAGCGCATCTGGAACAGTATATATCAGGATGGTTTTTATTTACCCCTGAAAACATTCAAAAACAATATAATATAGACCCAACAAAAGCACAACCTGGTCATAGAGGGGATCACACCTATGCGGATAAAATCAGATTCACATACGATCTCATTGTTGCAGATGAGAGAAAATAACGTTTACAAGGAATAATCAATGAACATAAAAAAAAGTCTATATCTGTTTCTTATATGTGGTGCAGCCAATGCGCATAACATCGATCCTGCGAAATGCAATAATGAGATACAACAGGATGACGTCTACTGGTGCCTTATGGACAAATACCAGCAAAGTGTTATCGCTTTAAAAAAAGAAGAAATTAATGCACAAAAAAGGCTGGAAGGATTCGATAATAATGAAGGAAAGAAAAGAGGCCTTAATGAAGATGGGACCCTTGCATACGATTCAAACATTCACCTTGCAAGAATAACCTTCCCCGAACTTCATCGTTATTTTATCATTTACAGGGAAAAACAATGCGGCTATTCATCACTTAGTATTGGAGCGCTTTCCGGTTATAGGGTTCCAATATCTTCATTATATTGTAAAACCGAGATGAATATTTCACAAATAAAATGGCTTAACGCTTATATATAGAGGTTATTATGCGCAAGAGGTTCCTTGTTATAATTAATTTCATTATGGCATTTTCTCACTGCAACTATTTATTTGCAAAAAATGTTAACCATATCGTTATTTATGATATGCCGCAAGACTTGCGGGATTTCTTTGAAACCGCTGATTCCTGTGAAGGATGGATAAGGGATTTTGATGTTCGTCAAGAAAAATTGACTTATCAGTTTGTAGAAGATTCGATTAAAAGAGACTGCTCAAACATTGAAAATAAATTACTCTCGATGAAAACAAAATACAAAAATAATAAAGATTACTCTGCAAGACTAACTGTTTATGATGATACTATCATAATATATGACGAGTATAAAAAGACGCGAATACAAGATGAAAGTAATGAGTAACTTTGTAACTATCATTTTAGCATTTACACACGAATACAGAAACAGTGGCAGGAACCAAACGCACATTATCTGGTTGTGTACAAACTAGCAGGCGAATGATATAGATTGCCTGCAATTCTGTAAGGGTTGGCTTTGTGGTGGTCTGTCGGGTGGTCTTAACAAAAAGACAAAAACAGCTTAGTATAGAAAACAGCCCATTAGCCCAAAGGACTGCCCCGAGTCCGGGCACCACTATTCAAAGAACCCGCCTAAAAGGCGGGTTTTTGCTTTTTGGCAATAATCTACGATCACCAGATCGCGTCACAGACGCTGGCATCAGTCTACCGTCACGTCGTATCTCTGATAAGCAAAGCAGCAACAGGTACTCAACTCAACGGAATTTTAATAATCTCTCCTGCCCCTTCTGACTATCGTTCCGTTCCAAATTTATACACCCCAACATTCCTTAAAAAATCTCTGCGTAAACTGTAGTCGATAATATCTTTACTCACACGATCGCCACCTCAAAATTACGTGAGGTTTATTTTTATGCGTAATAAAAAAGAATTCTCAAACGTGAAAAGTGTGATGTTAATCAACAAAGCAGGCTCTGAGCGCAGTAACAAAATTAAATATCAACAGACTTGTTATTTAATGTTAAATTTGTTAAACACCCATAGTAACATGACGAAATAAATTTAGATGTGATAATCACTGAATGCTGGACGTTATGGCTAAAACCAGGGCAATTAGACAATCACGCGAGAACAATCATTTTTTATTGGGAATATTCCGAATGCCTCGCGAGATGTTATTAATGCCTGACGGGCAATTAAAGGCTAACTTGTTGATTTAACCTTCTTTGTTGCAAACGATATCCCCCCTTGCTAGAATCTTCGATAACTTCTGTAGATTCTTTTGATAAAAACCATTGATGGTGCTTTTGCATTTTATCTCGTATAACTTGACCATATTTTTCCAGCGGAAGAAGTAAGTGTCTAACTTTATAAATTGAAATGCCGCAAAGATCGGCAATTTCCCGTGTAGACAGACCTTCAGCACTATGATCTTTTAATAGTTCAAGAATAAAAACTTGCTCGGGAACCCTGACCGTAGCAAAGCTGCTTATTCCCATTTCCGCCGCTATCATCTGCAGAGTGTTACACGGTGCGCTATACCGTACGGGTAACGCACCTGAAGGGTAAGAACTCAGCGAGAGTTTCATGGCACAGCCTCCTGGGTTACAAAGGAGTGCCCAGTATGCATTCACACCCGTTTAACTAGCAACATTAGCTGCAAATGATCATGAAAAAAGGTTTTTTATCTAACATTCACGTTGTTTTATTTTAAAAAACCTGCATGTTAGAGAAAAGCAGGGCTTAGCGCGGAGAGGAACATGAGGTTCGACATAGAGGGATTTATCACTTTTGATACCGAGGATGCGTCTCTCGTTAACCTGTTGACCGGTGATTGTATTGAATTATCTCAAACATCGACACGGCTTCTGGCGGAGTTGCTTAATCATCGCGGCGATATCCTCTCGCGCAATGAAATTTTCCAGTCTGTTTTCGATAAATATGGCGCCCGGGCGTCCAACAGCAATCTGAATCAGTATATTTCAACACTGCGCAGAAACCTGAACGATTTAGGCGTTGAAAAGGAAATCATCGTCACGGTGCCGCGTATAGGTTTTAAAATAGCGGAAGATGCAATCATCAATAACGATCGCGAGTATCGAACGCCCTTTCTTGAAGAAAAAGAACCTGAACCAGAACTGACTGAAGTACACCACTCGTTCCATCAGATGATTACCCGCGTTATCGCGCTGGCGATGGCCCTTTTGCTGCTGATCATAAAACCTGGCGCATACAAATCTGAACCCGACTTACATAAAATGGTTAAAGGTCAGTGTGTTATTTTTACGTCTACGTCCTTGTCGTTGATGGATGTTAAAAACAGCTTTGACTTAACGCCGCAAGTCCTCGATTGTTCGAAGGCTAAAGAATTGTACGTTTACAAACAGCAGGTAACAGGCACCCTGGGTAATATTATGCAACTACTCCTCATTAAGTGTGACAGCCGTGGTTGCGTAAGTTTTTATTACAGAGAAAAAAATAATGCCTAAGCGAATTATTTTACTTTTTATCAGTATCGTTGTGTTGTTTATCGGCGCAGTTTACGGTTTCACCCGCCCCCCGGCCTTTTCATGTAAGTCACAATTTTCGATTGTACAAAACATCAACAATGATACCATCCGTAGTGAAGGATTGATTTTTGCCAATCTCACAGATGACACGTTTCTGGTCAGCATTGACGGTTTGTTGGTCCATAATAAACAAAAGTATTTAATCTCGCGCACGCTCAAAATGAAATACCAGCCGTACAACGCCAGTGCGCATTTGTACAAAATAACCCGTGTGCAAATAGTTCGCGACAACACTGACAATGTTGATGATGAGATAGCTAATAGTTTACTGTTTGGCAAAGGGCCGGACGAAAAAATTATTTTTCTTAAAAAGCTCAATAACAATGTAATATTATTTGGTAACCACGCATTTCCGCAGTATGGTTGCAAACGAGATTAATTTGTGTGGTTTTCTTTCACGAAGCACAGCATATGTTAACTTTCTCATATCATGAATATAAACTTAATCGAATCTCTGGCTTGTATTTCAAAAATAATAGACATGATCAATCCCAGACTCAACCTGCATCATGTCAGAACGGCCTACATCGCCTGGCATTTAGCCAGGGAGTCGCAGTTTACCCCCGCGCAGTGTCGCAAGACCCTGCTGGCGGCGCTACTGCACGATATTGGCGGTCTGAATGAAGAGTCGCGCCTTCAACCGCTTAGCTACTATGACAATGAGCTCAATAACCATGCCGCGGTGGGCGCCGAACTGCTGGCCAGCGTGCCGTTATTGAACCCGTTAAGCCCTATTGTGCGCTACCATCACACCCGCTGGGATAATGGCCAGGGAGCAATGGTCAACGGGTCTAAAGTCCCAAAGGAAAGCCATGTGATCTACCTGGCGGATCGGATAGACGTTTTAATCGCGCGCTACCGCGCTAACGATATAATATCGGTCAAAGACGAAATTATTAATATTATTGCGGGCGGCGACAATCTTTTATATAAACCTGAATATATCTGCGCCTTCAGAAAAATAGCAAATTGTGAGCATTTTTGGTTAAAAATCAAATCGACAGACTTTGACGATTATATTAAAGATATTCCCCGGATTCATAACGACTCCGTCTCCTTGCATAATTTTCGTGACATCGCTGGCATGCTGGCTTTTATTATTGATGGGTTTAGCCAGCATGGCGTTCAGCATTCGCTGGTCGTGGGACGCATATCGGGTTATCTCGCTAAAGAGATGGGGATTACGCCAGTACAATGCCTGAAGATTGAAATTGGCGGTTTGCTGCACAATCTGACGTCCCTGACGTGCGGCTCAGCGCCAGCGCATACCGGTGATGAAAATGTGGTCTGGGATGAGCTTTACCCCATTGAAGCGATCAGGGATATCGCGGGCTGGTGCCACACGCATAAGACGGTAACGGCAAGATCCGCCGCGCCGCCAGAAGCCATGATTCTGCGGGCCAGCATCTGGCTGGCGTCATTGCTTCAGGGCGTAACCCTGTCGAGTGAATTCAAAGCACGCGTAGGAGAAACGGCGGAAATCGCCCCGGAACTGGCAGGGGTCGTGCAACAGCACAGTACGGTGTTGTTGCAAATCTTTCAGGAGTCGGTCAAAGAAAGGCGCGCATTAGTGCAAAGAATCAACCAGTTAAGTCTAACGTAAACCGCGAGAAGCCTCACTTCTCGCGGTTTTCGATCATCAGGCAGACAAACCGCCGTCCAGTATCAGCGTCTGCCCGGTGAGATAACTGCTTCCCTCCCCCGCCAGAAACGCCACTGCACGCGCAACGTCCTGCGTACGCCCGAGACGGCGCAGCGGAATATTCTGCTGCATCGTTTTCAGATGCGCCGCAGGAATAGCCTGTACCATCTCACCTTCAATCAGGCCCGGCGCCAGACAGTTAACCCGAATACCAAAGCGCCCCACTTCCCGCGCCAGCGAATGCGTCAACCCGATCATCGCCGCTTTACTGGCCGCGTAAGCCGTCTGCCCGCTATTGCCCTTTACCGCCGATACCGACGACATAAACACAATCGCACCGCTGCCCTGGGTCATCATGGCGGGCAACAGGATCCGGTTCCAGTTCACGACGGAAACAAGATTGTTATTCAGCACCTCCTGCCAGTCCTGCGCGTTCTGGTGAATGTGCAGACCATCACGGGTCATTCCGGCGTTATGGATGATAGCGGCTGGCGCGCCGCATTTTTCCAGCAGCGACGTTGCCAGTTGCGAAACACGTTCTTCATCGCTGCCGTCGCAGCAGTGCCCCTGCACCCAGGTTGCGGTGCGCAGACGCTGCGCGGCCTCCAGCGTCTGCGCGATCCTGGCCTCGTTGCGTCCGGTAAAGACAATATTCCAGTCCGGCAGCAGGTGGCTCACCAGCGCCTGACCAATCCCCCGGCTACCGCCGGTGATCAGCATCCATTTTTCCGCCATGTCAGTCCGCCATCGCCTTTTCAATACGCTGGCTCAGCTCGCGCAGCGTCATAAAGGGATTCTTCATGAACATTTCCGGATTCACCGTCACATTAAATTCACGTTTCGCCAGCACCATCAGCTCAACGTAGTCCAGGCTGTCCAGCTCCAGTTCCGGCAGCGTCGTCTCCGGGGTCAACGCGTCTGGCGTCATATCTTTTGCGTCGCAGATCATTTCGCTGATTTTTTTATAGATCGTTTCTTGTTGGCTCATTTTATTTTCCTTTTGTCAGCGCGCCGACCTTCAGGGTAACGGCGCTGCAAATGAAACGTTGTTGATAACAGGTTCGCGCCGCGATCCGCACCACCGCGCCCGTAGCGAGGTCGCCGACGACCAGCGCAGGGAGCGTGTCGATCACCAGCCGCGGCGGTAACGTATTCGCCCGCCACGGCTCAAGAAGCAGACTGTCGAAAATGACCTCCTGATGGGTCTGCATGACCGGGAAACGGTTAAAAAGCGCCTCCAGAGAAGGGCAGTCCGGCAACATCGCGGCGACAGAGGGTTGATGTAGCAGCGCATCGTCCTGTTGCAGATGGCGGAACAGCAGCGCGTCCAGGAAATGCCACTGCTGGGCGTCGGGCAGTAGCGGCTGAAATGACTGATGCAGCCCGGCAAGCGTGGCGGATTCCAGCACTCGCTGGCTCAGGCCGTCGTCGCGCGGAAAGCCCTGTTCCGGCGTAAGCTGACAGGACAGACAGGTTTCTCCCCCCGCGCGCTCTTTCACCGACACCACGACGCGCTCGCTCGCTTCACGCATCAGAGAGTACGCCGTATCCCGCCACAGTGGTCTGCGCAGGCGTACGGTGCATTTCAGAAACGGCGCGCTGTCGGCGGGCGGGCTGATAAAACGCTTCACATCGAGTAACGCGCGCATCCCGTGAACACTAAGCGCGTGTCCCCCGCGTGCTTTCACCCACGCTTCGTCAAAATGCACCGGGTTGTAATCACCGGAAAACGCCGCCCAGCGGCTGGCGTCCTGATGACCATAATGCAGGGGCATCATGCGTGTTTCTCCAGGATCAGCGCCGCATTCGCTCCGCCAAAGCCAAAGCTCAGATTCAGCGTGCGGCGAATGTCGCCCGCGCGGTGACCCTCGATCACATAATCCAGATCGCAGCGTTCATCAGCCTGTTGGAAGTTGGCCGTCGCGGGCATCACGCCGTGGGCGATAGCCTGTAAGCAGACGATACTTTCGAATGTCCCTGCCGCGGAGATTAAGTGTCCGGAATAGGATTTGGTGCTGGAGACCGGGATAGCGTAAGCCGCGTCGCCCAACGCCATTTTGAGCGACTGGGTTTCGTTAATGTCGTTCAGCGGCGTTGAGGTCCCATGCGCATTAATGTAGTCCAGTTGTTCAGGCTCCAGCCCGGCCTGCTGCAGGGCATGGGTGATGGTTTGCACGCGGGCCAGACAGTCTTCCGCCGGCGAGGTGAAATCCCAAGCGTCCGAGAAGTTGGCGTAGCCGGTGATTTCGCCGAGGATCGTCGCCCCACGCGCCAGCGCCCCTTCGCGTTCCTCCAGACACAGCACCGCCGCCCCTTCAGAAAGCACAAACCCGCTGCGATGGGCGCTGAAAGGACAGCTTGCCCGCTGCGGGTCCGACGGCTCCTTGCTGAGCGCCCCCAGCACGTCAATGTTCCACACCGCACAGTGACTGGTGAGCGACTCGCCCGCGCCAGCCAGCATCATCTGCGCCCTGCCGCTGCGAATCACCTCATACGCGTCGCCAATAGCAATCGTGCCCGTCGCGCAGGCGGCAATCACTGTATTCTGATAGCCGTTCAGCCCCCAGAACTGACTGCATGCGGCAGTCGTCACGCTTGGCATAGCGTAAAAACAGTTGAACGGCGAGGCGACGCCCGTCGCGGCGAATTCGCTCTGCGCCTCGTAACTTTCATCCAGTCCTGCCCAGCCGGTGCCCATAATCACGCCGCAGTCCAGCGGGTTATAGAATTCCTGGGGCGGCTTATCGCCGAAGGCCATGCCCATCGCCTGACGCGCCGCGCCAACGGTCAGGCGGGCAAACCGCGGCAGCCGACGCCGGATGGCGGCTGGCACCCCCATCAGACTCGGCTCGTTATCCACCAGCCCGAGAAAATGGGTGTTGATATTCAAGGCGGTTTTGTCGACGTAGCGATAGCCATGTCGTTTGTCCATGATTGCCTGCCAGCTTTCCTCTGCCGTTGCGCCAAGCGGGGTCACGGCGCCATACCCGGTAACGACAACCCGCTTAAAGTCATTATTCAGCTTCATGTTCCATCATCCTGTATTGCGTTTCGCCACCCCCTTGCGCCAGCCAGAGCTGCAGCGTGGCGTAGAGGTAGTCGTATTGGGTTTGTGCAAGGGCGTTCTCTAACGTCAAGATGTCGTCCTGCGCATTGAGCAGCGTCTGAAAGTCCACGGCCCCTGCGCGATAACGGCTTTCCGTCAGCGTTAAGCGCTGCTGGCTCAGCGCCAGCGACTGATGCAGCCTTGCGCGCTGCTCGCTCGCGCTCAGCCGGTTTTCCATTGCCTCATCCACCTCGGCGAGCGCGGCATAGGCGGTGGAGCGAAAGGTAATCGCCGCCTGTTTAACCGCTAAATCCGCCTGCCGCACGGTAAGGCGCTGGGTGTTCCACTGGATAAACGGCAGGGCCAACGCGCCGCCCACGGTGCGAATCGGATCGCTGAACCACTGGTTAAAGACCTGACTGCCGGCATTCAACGAGGCGTCAAGGGAGAGCGAAGGGTAAAAACGCAGCCGCGAGGCGTCGTATCCGGCAAGCGCCGCACGCAGACGGGACTCCGCCGCCTGAATATCCGGACGTTGAGCGATAACATACAGCGGCGTTTTTTGCGCAACCGGCACCTGTTGATTGACATCCAACGCAGGCGACTCGTCAGCGTGCTGTTCCGCCGGTCTGTTAAGCAGCAGCGCCAGCGCATTACGCGCGCTGCTGCGCTGTTGCTCCAGCGTACGCAGTTGGTTTTGCCGCTCCAGCAGCGCCTGCTGCGCTTGCAGGACGTCAAGCTGTCCCACTTTCCCGGCCTGAAACCACGACGTCACCTGCTGTAAGGTCTGCTGAGAAATGGTCAATGCTGCGCGCTGGTTGCGGATCTGCTGGTTATACAGCGCGATACGCCAGTAAAGCTGGGCGGCCGTCCCTTGGGTGGAAAGCATCGTCGCGTGATAATCCTGTTCGCTTGCCACCGCCTCCCATTCGCTCTGTTCACGGATACGGGCCAGCTTTCCCCATAAATCCACCTCATAGCCAATAGTGATCCCGCTGCTGTAACTCTCCTGCGACGCGCTACCGCGCCGCACATTTTTGCTGTTGTTGGCTGAACCGCTCACCGTGACGTCAGGGGTGAGGTTGGTATTAGTCAACCCTGCAGCCACGCGCGCCTGCTGGAGGGCGATCGCGGCAGCCGCAAGATCGTTATTGCTGATGAGTACCTGCCCGATAACCCGCGTCAGGCGTGGGTCGCCAAAACGCTGCCAGCCAAAAACCGCTACTGTATCCGGCGCCACTTGCCATTGCCGGGGCATTGAGAGCAGCGGACGCTGGTAGTCGCTGCGGGTCAGTTGCCCACAGCCGGAAAGCAGTAGCGCTGTCAGAAAAACCGCGCCCCAGCGCAATTTTTTGCCGGATGGCGACGTACTACGTGGCGGTAATATCTTCATCGTCATTCGCGTGCCAGCGCCTCTGTCGGGTTAAGGCGAGCCGCTCTGCGCGCCGGGAAATAGCCAAACGTCAGGCCTATAAGCGCGGAAAACCCACACGCCATCAGCACCGGAAAGGCGGTAAAGACCATCGTGAAGGCGTCGGTGGCGACAGCGAAGATATGCCCTGCCACCCACGAGCCCATAACCCCGAGCAGGCCGCCGAGAGCGCAGATCATCACCGCCTCGATCAGAAACTGATTCATAATGTCTGACGGCCTTGCGCCCACGGACAGGCGAATACCGATCTCATGGGTACGCTCGGTCACCGAAACCAACATGATGTTCATCACCCCCACGCCGCCCACCAACAGCGAAATAGCGGCGATTGCGGTGATCAACAGCGACATAGAGTCGGAGGTTTTTTGCAGGGCGTTTGCCAGCTGATCGTCGGTCTGGATAAAGAAGTCTTTTCTGCCATGCTCACGCAGCAGATGCCGTTCCGCGCGCTGCGCCGCGTCATGCGGTTCCAGCGTCGGCTGAAAACGCGCGATCAACGACTCCAGCGGTTTCTCGCCGGTTAGTCGCTGTTGTAAGGCCGTATGCGGCGCCCAGGCCGCCATAAAGCCGCCAACCACTTTCGGACCAGGGCGCGTGGCAACACCAATGACCCGCCACGGCGCACCGGCAATTTGCACGATCTCGCCGAGGGCGTTTTCACCGCCGGGAAACAGCGTATCGCGTCCGGTTTCATCAAGGATGAGCACCGGTTCGCCTTCGGCGACGTCACGCGCGGTAAAGCCATTTCCCTCGACGAAGCGCAATCCCTGCAGCGAGAAGAAGTCCTGCGACACGCCGGAAAGCATCAGCGAAGAATCCAGCCCCTTGCGGACCGCGAGCGTGGTGCTGCTCACCACTGGCGAGACGCCCATAATCCACGGCAGCGCTTGTAAACTCCGCACATCGTCCAGCGACAGCGCGCGTTCCATATCCGGGCGTTTGCTGCCCCATCCCGTTCCAGGACGGATCTCCAGCGTGGTGCTTCCCAGTTTGCCGATTTCGCTCATGATCGCCTGACGCGCCCCTTCGCCAACGGCCATCGACGACACGACTGACGCAATACCGATGATAATCCCGAGCATTGAGAGAAAGGCCCGCATCCGGTGCCCAAGCAACGATCGCCACGCCATGCGTACCGACTCATGCAGGCTGCGCCCTAACGACGCGCGTCCGTTGTCCTGATCCGGTAACGCCGAAGCCTGCCTGACAGCGACATGCTGTTCATCGCTGATGATCCGCCCGTCGCTGATTTCAATAATGCGCTGCGCCTGACGGGCCACGTCGCGGTCATGGGTCACGATAATCACCGTGTGCCCGGCGGTATGCAGCTGATGTAGTACATCCATCAACGCCTTACCGCTCACGCTGTCGAGGGCGCCAGTCGGCTCATCGGCCAGAATGATATGGGCGCCGTTAATCAGCGCCCTGCAGACGCTCACACGCTGCTGCTGACCGCCGGAAAGCTGAGCAGGCCGATGTTGCAGGCGGTTCTCCAGACCGAGCTGGCGCGCCAGTCGCTGTATACGGGCTTTACGCTCTGGCTCCGGCATGGCGGTATAAAGCGCAGGAATCGCGATGTTCTCTTCTGCGGTCAGATACGGCATCAGGTGGTAGCGTTGAAAAATAAAACCCAGATAGCGGCTGCGAAGGTCTGCCAGGCGCAGTTCGTCGGCCTCATGCACCGGCGTGCCGTTAATCAGCACTTCACCGGACGTGGGTTTGTCGAGGCAGCCAATAATGTTCATTAGCGTGGATTTCCCCGACCCGGACGCCCCGACAATTGCCACCATCTCGCCGGCGTGAAGGGTCAGTGAAATATCGCTAAGAACCGGAAGCACCTGCGTTCCGGCGTTAAACGCGCGGCAAACCTGACGTAAAACGATAATCGGCTCCATCCGCTATCCCCGCCCTGCATCCTGCGCCAGCACCACCTGTTCACCCGCCGTTAACCCCTCCAGCACTTCAGCATACTGCCTGTCATTAATGCCGATACGGATGATGCGGGTGCGCGTTTTGCCATTCTCATAAGTGGTAATGGCGTAACGCTCGGTGTCCTGTGCCTGCCCCAGCGCGGCGACCGGTACGCGCAGAACGTTTTTGGCTTTCGCAATCTGGATAAACACCTGCGCCGTCATTGACGTTTTGAGCTCGCGCTCTGCGTTAGGCACTTCAAACGTTCCGGTGTAGTAGACCGCCATCGCCTGCTGATTGCCGCCCATTCTGTTTTCCCCGGACGCCTCCAGCGCCTCCTGCGGCGCGGGCTGAACAAAGCCCATCGTGCTGCTATAGCGTTTTTCCGGGTTGGCAATGACGTAGAAACGCAGCGGCTGACCGGGGCGGATCTTCTGCACGTCCGCCTCTGAAATCCGCGTTTGCACCTGCATGGTGTCGAGATTCGCCAGCACCAGGATGGTCGGCGCGGTTTGCGAGGAGACGATGGTCTGCCCTTCCCGGGTCACAATCCCCAGTACTTCGCCGTCGATCGGGGCGACGATGCGGGTATAGCTCAGGTTAGCCTGCGCGGATTTCACCGCCATCTCCGCCTGTACAATCTGCGCATCGCTCACAGCGATCTGCTGCACCTGCGCGTCGTACTGCGCCTGCGCCTGCTCAAATTCACTGCGCACGCCAGAGCCGTCGCGCATCATCATCCGCTGACGGTTAAGCTCCTGGCGATAACGTAACAGGGTCGCCTGCGCCGACAGCTTTTGCGCTTTGGCGCTGGCAAGCTGCGCGTGGGCGTTGTTAAGGTCAGATTCCTGAATGGTCGGGTCGATCTCCGCCAGCAGTTGCCCTTTTTTTACCTTGTCGCCCTGACGCACGTACAGCTTGCGAAGCTGTCCGTTGACCTGCGCCCCAACGTTGACCTGCACCGCCGGTTTCAGGACGCCGGTGACCAGCACGACTTTTTCGATATCCCCTGTACCAATGGTTTCCAGCGCCAGGTGTTCATCGGGAGAGTCAGAGGCCAGCGTCGTCCACGCCACGCTGCTGGCGACGACAAACGCCAGTCCGAAAGCAGCCAACATCCAGCGGGTTTTACGCGTCATACATCGGCCTCCAGAGGGCGCAACTGGCCTGCAATAAGCTGATAAACGCGCGGAAAATGCGACAGTACCTGTTCGCTGTGGGTTACAACAATCAATGATTTACCGGTTTCGTGACAGTGACGGCGGAGCGTCTCCATCACGGTCGCCGCCGTGTCGTCGTCAAGATTCGCGGTCGGTTCGTCGAGCAGCAACACCGGACGCGTACTGTACAGCGCCCGCGCCAGCAACAAGCGCTGACGTTGCCCAAGAGAAAGCGCCGCGTGGCTTTCCCGAATCAGGGCGTCAACACCGCCTGGCAGCCCGCGCACCACGTCACCCAGCGCGAGGGAATCAAGCAGCGCCTCAATGCGTCCGCGGTCGCGTTCACGATACTGTGCGTCAAACAAAGTGATGTTTTCCCGCACCGAGGCGTTAAACAGGATGTCCTCCTGGCTTTGCAGACAGACAAGCCGCGTGAGCAATTCCGGAGACAGGCGCGTTTCGCCGGCATAACAGCCGCCCGTCTGAGGTGCCAGCAGTCCGGCGATCAGCCGCAACAGGGTACTCTTTCCGGCCCCGGACTCGCCGACGATCGCCATCTGCTCTCCGGCGTTCAGGGTGAACGATACTCCGTTCAGAATCGGCCTCGCCGGATCGTAATCGTAGCGCAGGGCATCAAAGTGAAGCGTGGGCACCGCGCCTGACGGCAGCGCCGGGGTCAACGGCACGGGCTCGGCTTCGTCTCTGCGGGCAAACAGGCTATGGGCGCGGGTATCAATAACATTGAGCTGTGTTTTTTGAATAATGCCGTAGAAAATCCGCGTCACGTAAGAGGTGAAGATCTGGCGCAGAAAGCTGTAGGCAAAAAAGTCGCCCAGCGAGATGAGTTTGCTGTGTACCATCGGCAGCACCACCAGCATAAACACCACCATTTCCAGACTGCCGGTCAGTTGATACAACCCCTCTTTAACCTGCTGATAGACTTTCTGGCGCTGCAGGCAGGAAAAAAGATCGCGGCTGAACGCTGCAAACTGCCCTTGCCGCTGGCCTTCCAGCCCGGCGGTTTTGACGGTCAAAATGCCCTGGATAGTCTCCATAAAGAAGTCGTTCAGGGTGGCGCTTTTAAGCTGCAACTGCTGCGTGAACCAGCGGTCGCGGATCACCGCCCAGACGCTGATGATCCCCATCACCGTCACCCCCACCGCCGAGATCGCCGCCAGTACCGGGGCGATCCAGAACATCACCGCCAGCGCAATAACGCAGATCACCCAGTCGGAACGCAGACCGTTATCCAGTTCAATCTTTTGCAGCAGACCCACCTGCCAGGCGGTGAAGCGGCTGAAGATCTCCCCCGGCGCGCGTTTTTCAAAGAAGCGCAGCGGATTGCTGAGCAGACGGGAAAATCCGACCCCGCTGTGGATCAACACAAAGCGTTTAATGAAACGCTCGCTAATCACCCGTACGCCCAGCGCCATCAGCGAGGAAACCATAAACGCCAGGATAAACCAGCCGTAGGGAAAACCGCTGTTCCCGACGCTGGAAAACGCCTGATTAATGGCGTTGCTGACCATTGTCGGCATCAGGAACAGCGTGAGGGAGACCAGGAAGGTCAATAACATCAGCCGGTAAATCCCCGGCACCGCCGCGGTTTCCTGCATACTCATGGCGCGTGGCGCAGTCTGCGTCTCATCCGGTAACGACAGGCCAGGATCGGCCTCCAGCGGTCGATCCGGTTCGACAATCAACGCATAGCCGCTGATCTCCTGCTTCAGCGCGGAAAACGGCAACCACTGCTCGCCAATCGCCGGGTTCATCACGCACACTTGATTCCCCTTACGCCAGGCCAGCAGAACGTAATGGCTGGCGCCGTAGTGCAGAATGGCCGGCAGCGGCAGGTCATTCAGTTCGTGATGCTCAAACAGGACCGGCGTGGTGGCAATGCCCAGCCGCGCCAGAATTGTCATCAGCGTATCCAGCGACGTGCCGTGATCGGAGGCCGGAAAAATGTCGCGCAACGTCTCCAGCGAAACGGTTTTCCCCTGCGTCTGCGCCAGCATCGCCACGCACGCCAGGCCGCATTCGTTGGTTTCTTCCTGAAAGATCTGATTCGGGATGGTGGTTTTCATTTTTATAATTAGTGATTAATAAAATAGAGAGAATGGCTGTGCCAGAGCAGCCACTCCTGCGGATAGTCGCGCAGGGTGGACTCAATAATTCCCGGCAGCGTCTGCGCGACGTCGCGGCTGGCGACCGGAGGATGAATGTGGATACGCAGGCCGTTGTCGTAACTCAGGTGGTAAAACACCACCTGGGCCTTGATCACCGCGGAAAGACGAACCACGCCGTTGTGCAGCTTCGCGCTGCGGTCAAATAAACGGCACGGCAATTTCGCCGCCAGCGCACCTTCGGCCTGCAAGGTATAGTCGGGCGAGATATCGGGAAATATGATCATGTTTTGCCGACCGCAGGCGACATCCGTAATGAGCGTCATCAGATCGCCTGCCAGCGCTTTGTTTTCCTGGTGAATTGAGCAGTACGAAAGCGCGACGCCCCCCAGCGCGCGGGTCTGGGCGTTATAGAGTTCCGCGCTTGCAGAGACCACCACACTGGCGCTTCCCGGCGTGACGCAGGCGCCAACCATCGCCGCCAGCACGTCCGAGACCGTATGCAGCGGCGCCAGAATATAAGGCGTGTTTTGTTGATGCAGCGGCGCGACCACGGCGTCGAGCTGCGCCGCGCAGGCGCGAATCTGTCGCAGCAGCGCCGGACTCTGCCCCCAGGTAGCGGCTTCTTCCAGCAAACGACGGCGGACAGCTATCCATACGGCGTCCACGCGCCCCGAATACCCTGTCAGACAGCGTGCGTTTTCATTGGCCACCGCGTGTTGACAGCGAAACGAGCGTCCCGCCAGACGCAGGGCGCAAAGCCCTCTCGCCACTGCCAGCACCGCGGGGAGGTATCCGTAGCGCAGAATTTTCCGCAGCGCAAACATCGCCGCCCGGGACAGTTCCCGGCGCAGGCGACGCACTTGTCCCAGACGGTTGCGGATGCTAAAGACGCTCCAGATAATAAAAAACCTGACCACGGAGACTATTTATCCTCTTTAAGCAACTGCTGCATCCGCTGGGCAAATTGCGGAAACTCCCGATCCTGCGCCACCACATAACGTTTATTGATAATAAATATTGGCGTGGCGTTAATCGCATAATGTTCGGTAATTGCCGCCATTTCGCTGAGGCGTTTTTTTACAGCCTCGCTCTGACGGACTGTATTGAATTTCGTCGTATCGATATTATTTTTAACCAGCCAGCCTTGCAGCGCATTGTTATCCGCCAGATCGACACCACGCGTTATCACCGCATTATAAGCGCTGTCGCGCACCTGCTTTTCAATGCCCATAACTTCCAGCGTGGCAAATAACGGCGCGTACGCCGCCAGACCGTTATTATCACCGGCGATGTGAATAGAGGTAAATGTGCTGCCGGGCGGTAACGACCGGCTAAATTCAGCGAGGTTATCTTCGTTTGCCGCACAGTAATGGCAACCGTAGGACATAACTTCAATAATACTGCGCTCTTCTTTTATCGGGCTGTTCGCCACCTGCTCAACGCTGACTTCACGAAACGCCTGCGTTTGAGAATCATCCGCTGAAAATGTTTTGAAAACAAAAATATGATAACAAAGCACCGTCATCAGCGAAGAGATCACGATGAGAAACAGTGAATAACCAATAAGGGTAATACGTTTAAAATGCGTCGCCATAACATTCTCGCCACGGAAAAGAAAAGCCTGGGGGCATGTCCTCCCCCAGGCTGAGCCCGATTAGAAACGATTCGGGATACCGCCACATTTGCTGGAGTCAGCATCTTTCATGGTCGTGGTGCTGCCGTGTTTGTCGGTGCAGGTCGTCAGTTCCTTACAGGAGGTTACGCCACCGATAGTCACGTTCTGATAGGTTGTTTCGCAGGTTTTGCAGGTTCCGCCCACAACCATTGCAGCTTCGATCGCAGTTAATGTTTTCATTTCTGTTTTCCTTCATTAAGGTTTAATAAGGTGCATTCATTTGCACCGGGAATTCGGCGAAAGCGTTCGCCAAAAATTTTCCTCACGCTCAGGGCATAATTCCCTTAAACGCCGCGAACAGGGCAATATTGTTGCGGATATTTAACCGCTTCATTAAATGGCGCTTGATATAACTCAGGCGACGCACGTCCACGTTCACTTCATCGGAAATCTGCGACAACGATTTCCCTTTGAATATTTCTTCCATTAGCCACCACTCATTACCGGAAATGGTGTAATCTTCTTCCCTGTTGTGCAGTTTTTGCCGTGTGTAGTTCACCAGCGAGTGGCTAAAGCAGCATCCCCGATGGCCTTTATCAAACAGATCCTGAAAAAAGGGACCGATATTGTCGATATTTTCACTTTTCAATAACCAGTGCGCACTCGGCAATATGGTATAGAGCGCAAAAAACAGCGGCAAATTATGCTCGCTCAATAAAATCACCAGACTTTTATCTTCCTGCTGATAAAAATCTTTCATCAGTTGCAGCGCGCGAAAACGCTCTTGCGGCAAACTGTCAAGATCGCAAAGAATCAGCAGTCGATGATGATCATCGACTTTTGTCTGGAGCACAGAAATCAGCTGGGCGTAATCATCGGTTAAGGAATATTGCGTCTCAGCCTGCTCGCCGACTAAACGGGCAATTACCGTTTTTAAGCCTTGCGAATAAAAGAAATTCTTATCATAAAGAAAACACTGATACACCATGCCTCAAATCCCTGTTGACGCGCTACTGATAGCTCAATGTGTAATTCGCCGTCGTGGTAAATGGCCCGGTGGTAAGGGTTCCGTTTGCTAAGGCATCTGGCTCCGCTTCAACGAACGCCTGAAAGTTCAGCCGTAAAATCGTGTCGTTAATGGCCACCGGAGCCGTGGCGGCGTTCAGCTGTACCGGGGTGTCGTCGGCCTCCAGCAGACCAATACCCACACCGCTTGCGTTACCTGGCGCGGTGGCGCTGATCGCCAACCGATCCGCGAGATTAGGGTTAGCCGTCCCGCTGAACGTCACCGTTACGCTGTTAAAAACGCTCGGGGTACAGCCCTGAAGCTTGATGGTGAAGGGCACGGGGACCGTTTTGCCGTTAATGTACAAAGACTTGGTTGATATGTTGCCAAAGTCGACCGGCACCCGCTCTGACTCAGGCGCGATGCTGCACGGATAGGCCATCACCACACCCTTAAAGCTCAAATCGCCGCCGATCAGCTGCCCCAGCGCCCATGCGGAGGGGGTGATAAGCGTCGTCACGAAACAGGCGAGGATCATCATAATGCGCTGCATATTCCCTCCTTACTGGAATTCAGCCACGACCGTGGCCGACGCGTGAAATTCGCCTTCCGGAACTGTCGACGTCGCGCTTTGGGCGATCGGTGCGGCAACCAGATTCCAGTCGCCCTCGTTATTCGCAAATCCGGGCACGTTATAAAAGGTGTTCGGCTTAATGAGATTGCGCTGAGCGTCGCGCAGCGCAATACCCAGCATCGAACGATCGACGCCGCCGGTGCCCTGCGTGCTCAGGTACGAGCCGTCCGTGAAGGCCGGGTTAGGCTGCTGGATACCAAGCTTGATATTCAGCGCCCCCTGGGAAAAGCTGCCGCCTTCGCACTTCACGTGAATCGGCACGTGCTGGCTGAAATTATTGCCGTCCAGCGCGCTGCCGGTGCCCGGAATAGTGCCGAAATCAACGACAATCGGCGTCCCCTGGTTCACCACACACTTATCCGGTACGGTGATCACCCCGGAGGCGATGGTAATGCGCGATAACGGCGTGCCGCCGATGGCCCCTGGCCCGAGACGCCCAAACAGCTTAGCGATTTCGGACCCCTGTAAGTTCACGCCGTTGATAATGGGTTTGGTGATCATAAAGGTCACCCTTCCCTTAGCCCCGGAAGCAAACTCGTTATCCAGAATCGTACTCGGCACGTTGCAATAGTTTTGCTCAATCCCGTTGGACAGACCTGTAAACGGAACCACTTTATAGTCCCGCACCGTTCCGCCGATATAGATCTCAATTTTGACGTCCATATAGTCATTGAGCTTCAGATAATCCGGGTTGCTCCCCTGCTGGGTTAACGTCGCCTGCGCCGTGTAGTACACCGCCTGATTCGTCATCGGCACAGAACAGTAAGCGCGGCCCTGGAACATCCCGGCCAGGTCAAACGTATCCGTATAGGTTGACCCTGGCTGATTATTGGTAATGTTCGTATTGTTAATGTTGACCATATAGTCATAAGTGCCGCCGACCGGTTCAATTTCGCCATCCACCGCCGACCATGCGGCTCCCGGCATCCCGAGTGCGCAAGCCACCAGTACAGCCGACGCTTTGCGGCGCAACAGGCCTGATACATTCATTACAGATACTCCATCTTCAGGCGCACCAGGCTACTAAACTCACCGGCGCTGACGTGGGTGCCGGTAGACTCCAGCGCCGCCATAAAGCTCAGCTCGCTGTCGCCGTTTTTAATCAGCCAGGGGGCATGGGTCTGCCCGACGTCCAGCGCATTGCCGCTTTTATCCAGCAGGCGAACACCCGCGCCGCGGGTGGTACCGGTCGTGCGCAGCAGTTGCGTATTATTCACATCCGCCTCGCCGACAAACGTCATTTGCACGGCCTGCTCGCCAGTGCTATACGCGCGCCAGTCTTCGCCGGTGGTACGGGAAGCCAGGCTTCCCCGCGCCTGCGACGCCCCTTTCAGGCAATCTTTCAGATACAGCTTGAAGCGCACCGGCTGGCTGCGATCGCCCGCCTGATGAAAACGCTGGGCGCTAATGTCACCCAGTTCGACGTCCTGGATACGTCCCTGTGTCATAAACACGCAGGGAGAGGCATACACCGAGCCGTGAAACCGGACAATGCCGCTATCTTCGCCGACCTGCTCCAGCGCATTGTGCTGCGGCTGTACCGGTACGTCCGCCGAACTGGAAAACGTCACGCCCATCGCCAGGAGGGCAATACATGGAAAAGGATTTTGCATTGTCAGGTTCCTTCTTGATTAACCCTGTTGAGCAGGCGGCAACGCTTTACAGGTGTTGCCATCGCAACGGAATTTCAGTTCCGGGTGACCGCCATAGTCATTCACAAACATCATTGAGAACTGATTGACGCTTGCATCTGTCACATCAAACTGCTTGCTTGATTTCGGCGCGACCATGATCCCCGGAAATTTGGTGATCTTCTGTCCGGCGCCTTTCGACAAGCCAAGAATGGTGATGTAGTAAGGCGTCGGGTTCTCTGCCGTCATCTTGCTGCCGTTCTTATGGAACACCACCTGATCCTGCCAGACTTCGCTTTTTGACTTCGGGATCACCGCCGCCGGGCGGTAAAACAGCTTGATGCGCGACTGCATCGCCAGCTGTAGCGTGTTCGGTTTGTCCGGCTTCGGCGGGATCTCCCGGACGTTGAGATAGAACAGGCTCTCTCTGTCCTTCGGCAGCTTTTCGATACCGTCGGTTTTGGTCACGCGCGCGATCCCTTTCTGCCCGCCGTTGATCCGCTGTAGCGGAGGTAACACCAGCAGCGGCGACGTGATCTTGTTCCCCTTCTCATCTTCCACCCATGACTGGGCGAGGAACGGAACATCCGGGCTGGTGTTGCTCAGATTGGCGCTCGACGACACATCTTTCTCCGTAATAATCACGCGGGTCCGATCCAGCGAGACGCCTGCCTGCGCATAGCCACCCACCGCGCTCAGCGCTAACGCCGCCAGCAGGTATCCGTTATGTCTTTTTTTGCTCATTTTTGGCCTTTTATTACAATGAGATAACTCGTTCTACCCGGGATTAACGACACGGCAGCAGCGTATCCGCGCGTCCATTTGTCGCGCCTGGTGGGATGGTGATCTTGCACTGCTGTTTTCCGCCCCACATCACGTTCAGCGTTTCGTCAGGGTTGACGCCCGCAAGCCAGGCTTTACCGTCTTCCAGCACCATCGCGACGCTGATACCGTCGGCGTTGTAGACTTCCGCGCCGAACGGCGGAACGCTGTTATCAGCGAGGCGCAGCGTGCCCATCATCTTCATCCCTTTCGCCATGCCGAAGGCCTGATAACCAATCGCCCCTTCGGTAAGCGTTGTGGTGCTGATGGCTTTAGACGGTTCGATGTCGCCGTCCATCGCGTCTACATCCACGCGGGTGTCAAAGCTGTTGTAGCTCACGACATCCGGCACCACGGCAATGCCGAAGCGGTTGGTCCGCGACTTCTCGCCGTTGAGCGGTACGCCGCCAATACCGTTGGTATCCACCATGACGCGAGCGGTGTTCAGCGTCGCGCCGCTGTTGTGAATGGCTGCGCCGTGTCGGGTCGCCGTAAAGCCGCCACGTAACGTGGTGCTCAGCGCCATGTATTCATTCTGGCGATAGCTGGCGTTGGTATTAATTTCCGCCACCTGCGAGCGATGGTTGTAATAACCGTCAACGCTGACGTTGCCTTGCTGGCTGGCGCCTGCGCGAACGCGCCACAGGTTGTTGTAATCGCTGTTGTCGGTATAGGACGCCATCGGGCTGGTTTTGCCGTTGTTGGTCTGGACATCCAGCCCCGCCCATCTGTTGTCGCCCACCGGCACTGACAGGGAGAAGGAAATCGAGTCGTCTTTACTTCCTTTATAGTCAGTACGATAAGCAGAGAGGTTGGCGGTAATACCGTTAATGTCTCCGATACGGAAAGAGCGTCCTACCGACATGCCGTAGCGGTCCTGGCTGCGCTTATCCCAGTAGTTCTGATGCGTCCAGGTCAGGAAGACCGTGGTCGCTTTGCCCGGTTCGTCGGCCCAGAACGTTTTATTCCCGGTAATGGTATAAAGCTCTTTTTCGCGGCCCAGGTGGTCATAGCCTTCGTAGCGCTCATCGAGGTATTGCGCCATTGAGCGGAAATCTTCCTGCGAGAAGCGGTAGCCCGCGAAGGTGATGGAGCTGTGGTACTCATCAAACGTTTTCGCGTAGCTCAATTTGTAAGAGGTGCCTTTCTTGCGATCGCCTTCCCGCGTGCGGCTCCACGACTCGGTGGCGTCAACCGATATGGCGCCCAGCAGGTTAAGATCGCGGCCAATACCCAGCGAGGCGGCGGTGTACTCTTCACCAGCTGACTGCAGGCCGCCGTACAGCGACCACGCGTTGCTGACCCCCCAGGAGAAATCGCCGGAGAGGAACGTCGGTCCCTGCATTTTATGGTTGTAGCGAGAGGGCGTACCGCCGGAAATGTTGTAGCGTACATAGCCCGGACGCGTCAGATACGGAATGTTGGCGGTGTTCACCTGGAAGGTCGACACCGACCCGTCCTGCTCTTCGACCCGCACATCAAGCGTACCGCGCACCGAACTGCGTAAATCCTGAAGGTTGAAAGGACCGGCGGGTACGGTAGTTTCATAGATAACGCGCCCGTTCTGGCTGACGGTCACTTTGGCGTTGGTACGGGCGATACCGTGGACTTCAGGAGCATAGCCCTGCAACGCTGGCGGCAGCATGCGCTCATCGCTGGCGAGGTTGATCCCGGTGAAGCGCACCGTGTCAAATACCTGCGAATTCAGGTAGATCTCACCGAGCGTCAGCTTCGCCGCCATCATCGGCAGCGGACGGTAGGCGTAGATTTGGTTCCAGTCGAAATCAAACTGATGGTTCTGGCTGTAGTAGCTGGTCTGATACTCGCCACGCACACGCCAGCCGCCAATGTTGGCGCCCGCCTGCCCATAACCTGACAGCGAACTGTAGTTTTTATCATCGGTGAACTGACGGGTAATCTGCCCGTTGAGGCTGTAGTCAAAAATCAGCCCGGCCACCCCGTCGTCCCAGCGCTCAGGCGGCGTCCAGTCGGGGTCGTTATATTTCATCCACGCCTGCGGTACGCTGATGTCCAGCACGCCGGCGTAGTTGGTTAATTTGCTTCCCGGAAGGCTCTGCAATACATAGCAGTTCTGATACAGCTGAGTGACCTGCTGCCGCGCGTCTTCTTTCAGCGCCAGCTTGTCGAGCAGGTCGCCAGTGATGCAGGGGATGGTGCGTTTGCCTTCAGGCGCTTCGATGTAACGAATCTTCTCCTGCCCCACTGGCTGGCCATTGATACGAATATCTAACAGGTAGTCGCCAGGGGTAACGTAGTTGTCCGTCGCAAAGCGCGACAGATCGATACGCGTACGATCTGCAGCATCCAGGACATCGGTATTAAATTCAACGCTTTCCTCAGCCCAGACCGGAGCAGCATAACAGCAGCTCATTACATGAAGGGCTATTATCGTTATCTTTGTTTTTAATTTTACCGACATGATTTTCATCCCGAATAAATCCGTAAAAAACGTCCTGCTTCCCGCTACGTTATTGTTATTTTGTTAGTTGTAATCCATAAAAAATTGCGCAACGGCTGTAAATTCACCCGCCTTTATATATTTCTCTACCGGCACCAGTGATGCGGTAAATTTCAAAACATTATCGCTCTCGCTCAGTTCATAACCGGGAGAGGGTTCGCCGAGCGTTAATATCGCGCCCTGACTGTCGCGTAAGCGAATGCCAAAGCCATCGGCCTTGCCGTTAACTAATAACGTGGTGGGATCGGAAGCTGCCGCGCTGCCAATAAAGGTGACTGAGGCATAAGGATAAAGTGAACCGTCATTGCCTCTTTTTACGATTGAGCAACCTGTGAGGCGAACCAGAAAAGGTCGCGTAATATTCCCTTCATCGTTGCGATTAATCTGACTGGCAGAAACTTCGCCAAATTCCACTTCAACATCACGACTTGACGGGTCAAGGCTGCATGCGGCTTCAATTAATTCGCCGCTCATGGCTAATTTGCCTGGCGTTATGGTAGAGCCTGAAGCAGAACCCGTCGCCACCAGGGCACACAAATAAAGCGACAATAAGCCTGCGTTGCCTGATTTCATGCTGTCCCTCCCTGGTACGAATGAATAATTTAAATGAGTGCGGGAAGCCCCGCACTCAGCACTTCAGTCCGATTACTGGTAAGCAATCTCGAAGTTAACCGTTGACTGGAAAGAACCGGCAGTCACAGTCGCGCCTGCGCTTTCTTCTTTCAGATAAGCAACAAACGGGATGGTGTTGGTGCCGTTAACCAGCTGTACTGCAGTCGTTGCCTGGCCCCATACTACGTCCTGGCTGGCGCTGTCGCGCAGGCCGATACCCGCGCCGGAAGCGGTGCCGGAGGTGAAGGCAGCCAGAGTGGCGTCAGTCGGGTTAACGCTGGTCGGGTTATAAGTGACTACGGCAGTGGTCGCCACGGTGGTGTCGCAATGCTGCAGTTCGATGTTCTTATGTACGTTTCCTGCATGATTACCGCCCGCCAGTGCTGAAACCGGAACCTGGCCGAAATCAACAATAACCGGGCTTGAATTCGGCGCCAGGCCGCAAGCGGTATTCACCAGTTCACCCTGGAATTCGATTTTGCCAGTTGTTGTATCAGCAGCTAATACAGACATAGAGCTCAGAGCAGCAGTGAAAGCAACAGCCATAGCAACTTTATTCATTTTCATAACAATATCCTGTTTGTACCAAATCCTGAGAAATAATAAAGAGTCTTCACGTCGCGATCGGTATTTCGCTACTTTTGTAAACAACTCTTGGTTTTGTTCCGGAAATGTTCTGGTAATAATTAAAGTTGAAATTATTCAATCTTAATTACCGCCATTCCTTCGAACTGTGCAAAATGCTATCAAATCAAAATTTCACCACAAAGCACTACATTTGCTATGGAAAAGATACGCATTGATAACTCGCAAAAACAAAAAACAGGATGTTATATCTCGCGAAGCTGTGTGATTAATCCTAAACACATGAGGAATTGAGGCGGGAATATTCCTAAGACATAAAAAAAAGACTTAGGATAATTCATATAAACGGCAGAAATAATTTTTCTAACAACACTCGTGAATAAGCGGAAACGCGATGAATAACGTTTAATTCAGGAACATCCTCGCTTATTTCAACCCCTACCGCTCCAGCCTAACGGCATCGTAACCGCACTGCACACGGCATTCTCCGCAGCCGTTACAGCGTTCGGCATCCACCGTGGGGACACCGTTGGCGCTGATAGCGCAGGCCTGTTCCGGGCACGCCTCCACACACTGATTACAGGCGCGCGCCGGGTTTACGCAGGCGTCGTGAAACACGGGACGCAAACCAGTGTCCGGACGCATTTGTGGACGCAGCGCGCCGGAGGCGCAGGCGGCGATGCACAACCCGCAGCCGTCGCAGCTGGCGTAGTCAATTGCCAGCTGTGGGAAGCCATCGTCGTGCGGCGACAGAATGCCCATCGGGCAGGCATCAATACAGTGATGACAGCGGGTACATTGCACGCTAAAAAGCGCGTCTGGCAACGCGCCTGGCGGCAGAGGGTGGGAAAGGTGAAAAGAGGCATCTTCGGGCGCGGTATGTTTTGCCGCGCTGACGAAGGCGCGAAACAGCCCCCGGCGGCTCACGTGCCGGTGAGTCATCAGTTCCTGATAATATTTCTCCGATTTATTCATCCGAAATAAAGCCGTTTCGCTGGCGGTTGCAACGCCTGCTGCTGTTCAACGTCCCGCAGATAACATTCCGCCACCGCAGCAAGACGGGAATAGAACGGACTGATCGCGTTGGCATGCAGCAGCGCGAGATAGCGATACCCCCACGGCAGTAAATGTGTTTCCAGCAGCGTATTCGCGGCGGCGTCATTCCCTTGCTCAAGCAGCGCGCTGTAGGCCAGCAGCATCAGTCCGAACTGATCTTCCGGTTCGGTATGGCGGGCGTCAAAGGCCATACCGTGAGACTGTAAAAACGCACGGTATTCTGCGGTTGTGTCGCCCATCAGCAGGTTATCCCGCTCCAGCCAGACCGATCCCCAGGGCGGTACAGGCATGTCGCCCTGCCCTTCAAACAGGACCGAAAACTGCCAGGCCAGCGCGTCCGCGTCGGGCTGCGGCCAGTCGGCGCATAAACGTGAGATCGGCGTCAGATCGCGCCACGGATACAGCTCCGGCAGCGTCGGCAGACAGTCGATAAGCGCCTTGACGTCTGGCTTTTCCGGCGACCAGTAAAACAGTGCGCCGAGGATACGCGGTAATACGGCACGGGTTGGCATAGTAAAGCTCCTGAAAAATGCCTGAGTATTGCCTGTTGCCGCTACGCTTGTCAGGCCCACAGGTTAGCGCCGCAGGCCTGACAGGTAGGGTTACATCGGCAGCGTCCAGAGATTGTAGAACGCGATACGGCCAACTAATTCCGCGGCGATCACCACCAGCGCCGTCGCCGCGAGAACCGCTACGTTCGTTTTCAGTCGCGACCAGACAACCACGCCCACGATACCCGCCGCCAGCAGCACCGCCTGCGCGGTGAACCAACTGGCTTGCGCCGCGGTCAGGGCGCCGTCAGCGCTCATAAGCGTCGACATATAGCCAGGACGCAGACAGAAGCTGACGAGGATCGCCAGCACGCTGATCAACAGTCCCAGGCGCAAACCAAACAGCCCGGCGAGAATACCGCCGCCAATGAGCGGCGTCAGCACCATCATCACGGTGGTATAAGAGGAACGCCACGTCACTACCGTTGGCAACTGGTAGATCTGCGGAATCGCCAGAATAAAGACCACGCCGACGATCGCCGCCAGCCACACCAGCCCCTTACACAGCGTGGCGCCACGGTTGAGCAGCAGCCCGAGGGACCCCAACCCGCCCAGCGTAGCAAACACCGCCGACAGCACGATTTCATTGCTCATAGGCGAATGCCCGACGCGCAACAGCATATTCAGCGCGCGCAGCGGCTGGCCGACATGGAAGATCCCCAGCAGGACGCCAACACCAAACAGACACATGACGGAAAACAGCCCCACCGCCATTCGTCGGGCGTCAATCTGCCCGAGCGTGCCGCCGATCAGCAGCAGAATAAACGCCCCAACCGCGCTTTGGGTAAAGACGGTAAAAAAGACCAGCGGTAACTCATGCATGGCGCACCTCCCCCATGTTCACAATTGCCCCTTCCTTGTCCCCCGACGCGCGCGCCTTCGGGTGCGGCTTAATAATCAGGTTCGGATGGGTAAACGACGCGGACGGCAGCGGCGCGATTTCGTTTTCACTGCCATATTTCGCGCGCAGCTCGTCGATCGGGCCGAAATCCAGCGCGCGCTGTGGGCAGGACTCCACGCAGATCGGGCGCAGATTACGCTCCAGGCGGTCGAGACAGCCGTCGCACTTGCGCATGACTTTCGCCTGCGCATCGAACTGCGGCGCGCCGTACGGGCAACGCATTTCGCAATATCGGCAACCCACGCAGACGCTATCATCCACCAGCACCAGACCGTCCTCTTCACGCTTGTGCATCGCCCCGGTCGGACAACCAGAGACGCACACCGGCTCGTCGCAATGGTTGCAGGCAATAGAGAGATAATAGGTAAAGGTGTCGTTGTGCCAGCTTTCGCCCTCTTTCACCCAACTGCCGCCGCCGTATTCATACACGCGACGGAATTTCGGGCCGACGTCCAGATCTTTGTTATCCTTGCAGCTGACCTGGCAGGTTTTACAGCCGGAGCAGCGCGAGGAGTCAACGTAAAAGCCATACTGTTTCATTGTGGTTCACTCCTTAAGCGCGTTTGATGTCGACCAGGTTGGTATGCTGTGGATTCCCTTTCGCCAGCGGCGACGGCAAATGGCTGGTCAGGGTATTGATGCACCCGCCAACGTCCACGCCATTGCTGTCCAGCCGGGTCCACGCGCCCTGCGGCATCGCCACTACGCCCGGCAGAATGCGCTGCGTTACCTTGCAAGGGATCGCCACGGTCCCGCGATCGTTAAACACATGCACCAGGTCGCCGGACTTAAGCTGACGCGCGTTAGCGTCGATCGGGTTGATCCACACTTCGTCCGGAACCGCTTCATGCAGCATCAGCACGTTGGTATAGGTAGAGTGGGTATGGCCTTTGGTATGGAAGCCGCTCAACTGGAGCGGGTATTTTGCCGTCAACGCCTTGTTCAGGTGCGACTCTTTTACCACGCAGAACTCCGGAATCGCCGGAATACGATCGCCTTCCGGTAGTGTCCAGGCTTTCTCCAGATCCGCCAGCGCCTGAGAATAAATCTCGATCTTCCCGGATGGCGTGGTCAGCGGGTTCGCCTCGGCATCGGCGCGGAAGTCGGCAAACGCCAGGCTTTGTTTTTCTGTCGCGACGCGCTGATCGATCACGCCCATCTCTTTCGCCACCGACCACTCCGGCAGATACGGACGCTTTTCGCGGATCTGCTGATAATGCATTTCCGCCCACTGCGCCTGGGTTCGCCCTTCGGTATATTCCTCGCGCAGCCCCAGGTGTCCGGCAATATCGGCGCAGATGTCATAGGTGCTGCGCACTTCCCACATCGGGGTCACCGTTTTTTGGAGGGCGATCATATAGTTGTGCGATCCTGCCGCGTAAGAACTGTCAACCAGATCTTCCGCTTCCAGATAGCTGGTTTCCGGGAGCAGGATATCGGCGTACTTCGCGCTCGGCGTCATATGGTTTTCAATGACGATAATGGTTTCGCACAGCGTTTCGTCAGCGAGGATTTTACGCGTACGGTTGGTTTCACCGTGCTGATTCAGCAGGGTATTACCGGCCTGATTAAAGAATAATTTGATACCGGTTTTTAGCCGCTCGGCGTTTTTCACCCCCATCGTGGTGGCAGTCATTTTCTCCGGACTTTGAATGGCGTCGGTCCACAGATAACAGGGAATGGAGGTTTTTACCGGGTTGGTCAGAATCGGCAACAGCGGTACGCCGTACGGTGTACCGTATGGCCAGTTACCATTATTGGTGCCTGGCAGGCCGAAATGGCCGGTTAACGCGGGCAGCGTCTGGATCGCGCGCACGGTCTGTTCGCCATTGGCGTGACGCTGCGGTCCCCAACCCTGACAAATGTAGCAGGCGCGCGCCGAGGCGATATCCCGCGCCAGTTGGCGGATGCGCGCCGCCGGAATACCGGTGATATCCGCCGCCCACTCTGGCGTTTTCGCTATCCCGTCATCGCCAGTGCCCAGCACGTAATCTTTATAGCTGGCATTCGGCGCCGCGCCTTCCGGTAGCGTACTGCTGTCATAGCCGACGCAGTATTTATTGACCTGTGCTTCGTCAATAAGCTGCTCGCTAATCAGTGTATGGGCGATACCGGCCACCAGCGCGGCATCGGTGGTCGGGCGAATCGGCAGCCATTCCGCATGTTCCGTCACCACTGAGTCGGTATAGCGAGGATCGATAATGACTACTCGCGCTTTAGAGGTCTCCAGCGCGCGACGCAGTTCTTCCACCTGCCCGCCGCCGGACATACGCGTTTCAGACAGGTTAAGGCCAAACAGCACCACCAGATCGGAATGGGCTATTTGGGTGAAGTGGCTGCCCACGTAGGTGCCGTGGGTGTAAGGCGTCGCAGTGGCGATTTGCGCGGTGGAGTAGGTGTTGTGATAGTTCAGATAGCCGCCGGTAAGGTTAAGCAGACGCTTCCACGCTGGCGATCCCTGGGTGTGATAGTACGCGCCGGACTGATAGTTATAGTAAATCGCTTCGCGGCCATATTTCTCCGTCACGCGCTTCATTTCCGCAGCGATAAAGGCGGTCGCTTCGTCCCAGGAAATACGTTTGAATTTTCCTTCGCCACGTTTACCCACGCGCTTCATCGGATACTTAATGCGATCCGGGCTGTAGACGCGCCAGCGGCTGGAACGGCCGCGCAGGCAGGGACGTATCTGGTGCTCGCCAAAGATCGCGTCGTCTTTCGCATCTTCCGGTTCGATACGTACGATACGATCGTCTTTAACGATCACCTTTAGCGGGCAGCGGCTGCCGCAGTTAACGAGGCAAGCGCTATGGCGGACGGTTTCGCCATTTGCGGCGGGTGTCGCATCGGAAGGGGTATCGGCGTGGGCAGAGGTCGAAAAGGGAAGGGTTATCGCGTTACTCAGGGCAACAGCGGCACCCACTTTCGCCGTGCCGGTGACGGCATCTCGTCGGGACAATTTGGCGTTGAGCCACTCTTTTATTTCCATGTTTTATTTCCCACATTGCATCCATAGTTATTATTAATAAGTAATCAATTCTCATCATAAAGGAGTATGCTTGTCAGACGATTGACTATGATCAAGCGAAAAATCCCAGACGAAATAATCTTCCCCTCAGATTCCGCGCGGCTTAGCGAGAAATTTCCCTTTAGCGAATAGCAGCAGTTATACTTTTTACGTATTCATCACCGGGTTTAATTATGTCCCTGTTACAACGCACCCCCTCGCGACGTCTGACGCTGGCTTGGCTCCTGACCCTGACGCTGTTGATCATGGGCTATACCCTGCATCTACACTGGGGGGCGTTTATTCAGTGGTGTCTGGCCGCGCAAATCACGCTGCACCGTTATCTGGTGATGTACCTGCTCCAGTTAAATAATCATCAGTACAGCGGCGGGTTCTGGCTGCTGATCGGCGCGTTTATCTATGGCGTGCTGCATGCGGTGGGCCCGGGGCATGGGAAATTCATCGTCACCACGTATCTGAGCGCCAATAAAGAGAGTTTGCTGGCCGCGCGGGTTGTGCCGTTTATAGGCAGCTTGATGCAGGGGGTGAGCGCGATTCTGTTCGTGTTTATTCTGGCGATAGGCTTTAACTTCGCCTCAGGCGATCTCAGTACCAGCCGCTGGTATGTCGAAAAAATCAGCGCCGTGTTAATCGCCGGTTTTGGCGGATTTCTGATTTATCAGGCATTTCTGTCCCTGCGTCCCGTCACCTTTACAGGTTTTACGCGCGTAACGCCCCAGCATCTCCATAATGAGAAGTGCGGATGTGGTCATCACGGAGTGGGACGCGACCTGACGGACAGCAACTGGAAAACCCGTCTGGGCGTAATTCTCGCCATCGGCGCCCGCCCCTGCAGCGGCGCCATCATGATCCTGCTTTTTTCCAATGCCCTTGGCATTATCAGTTGGGGGATCGCCGCGGTCATGACCATGTCCTTTGGCACCGCGCTGTCGATCATGGGATTGTCGCTGGCGGTACGCTATGCGCGTAGTCAGACATTGGCCTGGTTTGGTACAGGCCATCCCGTGGCGAAATGGCTCGCGCCCGCGGTAAAAATCATCGGCGGCGTGCTGCTGATCCTCTTTGCCGCCGTGTTGTTTTTAACGGTGATCCCGATTAGCGCGAACGGTGACTATATCGCCGCCGGTTGTTAACCTGCAGGGAGCAGAAAATATCTGATAGTGACTCCAGACCCTGCGCTTTTTCCCCACCACCTTTGAATTACGCGTCTCAATAGGGATAATAACCCCACGAATTGTGAATCCGGGACCACCATGAGATACCCCCTGCCCTACCGCAAGCTGCGTAAACGGCCGATGAAACTCGGTACGACGGTGATTTTGATGGTCAGCGCCGTCCTGTTTTCCGTGCTGCTGGTGGTACACCTGATTTACTTCTCGCAAATCAGCCACATGACGCGGGAAGCATTGGCTGATAAAGCGCTGGCGGTGGCGCGAACGCTGGCCGATTCTCCGGAAATTCGTCAGGGGTTGATGAAAAAACCCGAGGAGAGCGGAATTCAGGCCATCGCCGAAGCGGTGCGCAAGCGAAACGACATGCTGTTTATCGTCGTGACCGACATGCAAAGCCTGCGCTATTCCCATCCCGAAGCCCAGCGTATAGGGCAGCCGTTTAAGGGCGACGATATTTTGCTGGCGCTGGATGGCAAAGAGAATGTCGCCATCAATCGTGGCTTTCTCGCCAAAGCGCTGCGCGTTTTTACCCCCATTTATGACGAGCAACACCGGCAGATTGGCGTGGTGGCGATAGGCCTTGAGCTGAGCCGGGTGACTGAGCAAATCAATGACAGTCGCGGCAGCATTATCTGGTCGATACTCTTTGGCGTGCTGGTTGGCCTGCTGGGGACGTGGGTGCTGGTGAAGGTGCTTAAGCGCATCCTTTTTGGCCTTGAGCCGTATGAAATCTCTACCCTCTTCGAGCAGCGCCAGGCGATGTTGCAATCCATAAAAGAAGGGGTAATTGCCGTAGACGCCAGCGGCGAAGTCACACTGATCAACGCGGCCGCGCAGGAACTGCTCAGCTACCGCAAATCACAAGATGACGCGCAGTTGTCCACGCTCAGCCATGCCTGGTCGCAGGTGGTGGATTTAACGGAAGTGCTGCGCGACGGCACGCCCCATCGCGACGAGGAAATCAACATTAAAGATCGGCTGCTGCTGATCAACACCGTACCGGTGCGCAGCAACGGGAAAATTATCGGCGCGATCTCCACCTTCAGGGACAAAACCGAGGTCCGCCAGCTTATGCAGCGGCTCGACGGTATGGTTAACTATGCCGACTCACTCCGTGAACGCTCCCACGAATTTATGAATAAATTGCATGTGATTCTGGGTTTGTTACATCTGAAGCGTTATAAGCAACTTGAAGACTATATTATAAAGACTGCGAATAACTATCAGGAAGAAATCGGCTCGCTACTGGGTAAAATAAAATCACCGGTGATCGCCGGATTTTTACTCAGTAAGATTAATCGCACCTCCGATGCGGGGCACAAACTGCTGATTAGCCACGACAGCCAATTGCCGGACAGTGGTAATGAAAATCAGGTTGCGGTATTGATCACCGTGCTCGGAAATTTAATTGAAAACGCGCTCGACGCGTTAGCGGAACAGCCAGGAGGCGAGATCAGCGTCTCCTTATACTATCGCAATGGCTGGCTACATTGTGAGGTCAACGACGACGGTCCGGGCATTACGCCGGAGCGTATTGACTCGATTTTCGAAAAAGGCGTCTCGTCTAAAGGAACTGGACGCGGCGTAGGTTTAGCGCTTGTTAAACAACAGGTTGAAAGTCTTGGCGGCAATATTTTCGTGGAATCCGAACCCGGCGTTTTCACACAATTTTTCGTACAAATACCCTGGGATGGGGAGAGGGCCAGCACATGATCAATGTCTTTATTATCGATGACGATGCGATGGTTGCGGAGTTAAACCGCCGTTATGTCGCGCAGATCCCCGGCTTTCAGTGCTGTGGCACCGCCCCGACGCTGGCGAAAGCCAAAGAGGTTATTTTTGACAGTGACACCCACATCGATCTGATTTTGCTGGATATCTACCTGCAAAAAGAGAACGGGCTGGATCTGCTCCCTCTCCTGCATGCCGCCGGTTGTAAAAGCGACGTCATCGTCATCTCCTCCGCCGCCGATGCCGCCACTATTAAGGATTCGCTGCACTATGGGGTGGTGGATTATCTGATCAAACCCTTCCAGGCATCGCGCTTTGAAGAAGCGCTGACCGGCTGGCTGCAAAAGAAACGGGACATGGATAAGCACCAGTACTTCGAGCAGTCGGAACTGGACCAGTTGATCCACGGCAGCGCGTCAAACGAGCAGGACACCCGCCGCCTGCCGAAAGGGCTGACGCCGCAAACCCTGCGCACGCTCTGCCAGTGGATAGACGCCCATCAGGATTATGAGTTTTCCACCGACGAACTGGCCAACGCGGTGAATATTTCGCGTGTCTCCTGCCGTAAATACCTTATCTGGCTGGTTAATTGTCATATTCTGTTCACCAGCATCCATTACGGCGTGACCGGCCGTCCGGTATACCGTTACCGTATTCAGGCAGAACATTATTCTTTACTTAAGCAATATTGCCAGTAGAAGATAAATTCACCGTCGGCCATTATTACGTTATCTATTGGTAACAATTATTGCAATAATGAAAAATCGGGAACGTAAAAGTAAAAAAGAAGAAAGGGAATACATTGTGCCAGATCAAAATGAATTTACTGGCCGTATTTCTTTCGAGCCGAAATTATTGCCAGAGGTCACATTGTTTTTAATTTCAAAAACGCTAACAAAAGTTAATAAAGTATTAACTCACCAGTGGAGTGTGTATTTTTAACCACAAAGGAGTAGTCTGGAAATATAACCGGACGAATAAAAAAAGATAAACAGTGGCAATGGAATCGATGCTGCAGCTTAAGGATAAGCGCATTTCGTGAGCAGAGTAGATGTTCATAAATTTCATAACGATACAACAAGAAGCACACGCCTTGCCTCTGCTCTCCTTTTCAAACCTGCCCATCGCCGGGAAGCGCTGCTTCCTGAGTATCATAAAAGCCGATTCGCATCGTCCGCATAAACATGACGAATGCTTATCGAATGTTTAGAAATTAATCACGTTTCAGACGCAACGCATATTCGCCAGGCTCTGCGCCCAATTCACAAAAAACAGAACATGGCTGTGATCGATTTATCAAAATTGATGAGTTTTATCGCGAGGGTAAATAAATGCTATTTAGTATACAACTTCTAATAATATTAATATGTTTGTTTTATGGTGCCAGAAAGGGCGGTATCGCGCTGGGTTTGTTAGGCGGTATTGGCCTGGTCATTCTGGTGTTCGTTTTCCATCTCCAGCCGGGTAAACCGCCTGTCGATGTCATGCTGGTTATCATCGCCGTGGTCGCCGCCTCGGCAACGCTACAGGCTTCCGGCGGCCTGGACGTCATGTTGCAGATTGCTGAAAAGCTGCTGCGCCGCAACCCAAAATATGTCTCTATTGTCGCGCCGTTTGTGACCTGTACGCTGACCATTCTTTGCGGTACCGGTCACGTGGTGTACACCATTTTGCCGATCATCTACGACGTGGCGATCAAGAATAACATCCGCCCGGAACGCCCTATGGCCGCCAGCTCCATCGGCGCGCAGATGGGTATCATCGCCAGCCCGGTATCCGTAGCGGTGGTTTCGCTGGTCGCTATGTTGGGTAACTTCACCTTTAACGGTAAGCACCTGGAGTTCCTCGACCTGCTCTCCATCACCATTCCGTCCACCCTGCTGGGCATTCTGGCGATCGGGATTTTCAGTTGGTTCCGCGGTAAAGATCTGGACAAAGACGAAGATTTCCAGAAGTTCATCTCCGTACCCGAAAACCATCATTACGTGTATGGCGACACTGCCACGCTGCTGGACAAAAAACTGCCGAAAAGCAACTGGCTGGCGATGTGGATTTTCCTGGCGGCTATTGCTGTCGTCGCGCTGTTGGGCGCCTTCTCTGAGCTGCGTCCGGTGTTTAACGGAAAACCGCTGTCAATGGTGCTGGTCATTCAGATGTTCATGCTGCTGACCGGCGCGCTGATTATTATCCTGACGAAAACCAATCCCGCTTCAATCTCTAAAAACGAAGTCTTCCGCTCGGGTATGATCGCCATTGTGGCGGTGTACGGGATCGCGTGGATGGCGGAAACCATGTTCGGCGCGCACATGACCGAAATCGAAAGCGTGCTCGGTGAAATGGTGAAAGAGTATCCGTGGGCCTACGCCATTGTCCTGCTGCTGGTTTCCAAGTTTGTTAACTCGCAGGCGGCGGCGCTGGCGGCTATCGTTCCTCTGGCGCTGGCTATCGGCGTTGACCCGGCGTATATCGTAGCGTCTGCGCCGGCGTGCTACGGTTACTACATTCTGCCGACCTATCCAAGCGATCTGGCGGCGATTCAGTTCGACCGTTCCGGTACGACGCGCATTGGTCGCTTCGTCATTAACCACAGCTTTATTTTGCCAGGTTTGATTGGCGTCAGCGTTTCCTGCGTGTTTGGCTGGATCTTCGCCGCCATGTACGGATTCCTGTAAAGGTTCCCCCGTGCCGCTCCTTTTCGGGCGGCACGGGATTAATAATATTCAGAAAAATCAACAGGCTGGAAGCACATGTCAAACAAAGAATTCTTTTATCAGGCGCCTTTCCCGATGGGGGAAGACAAAACAGAGTACTATCTGCTCACTTCCGACTACGTCAGCGTGAGCGAATTTGAAGGAGAATCTATCCTGAAGGTGGAACCGCAAGCCCTGACGCTGCTGGCGCAACAAGCCTTCCACGACGCCTCTTTCCTGCTCCGCCCTGAACACCAGCAACAAGTCGCCTCCATTCTTCACGACCCCGACGCCAGCGAAAACGATAAATACGTGGCGCTGCAATTCCTGAGAAACTCCGAAATCGCCGCTAAAGGCGTTCTGCCGACCTGCCAGGACACCGGCACCGCGATTATCGTCGGTAAAAAAGGCCAGCGCGTCTGGACCGGCGGCGGTGATGAAGCAGCGCTTTCCAAAGGCGTTTACAACACCTACATCGAAGACAACCTGCGCTATTCCCAGAACGCGGCGCTGGATATGTACAAAGAGGTGAACACCGGCACCAACCTGCCTGCGCAGATCGACCTGTATACCGTCGACGGCGACGAGTACAAATTCCTTTGCGTGGCTAAAGGCGGCGGTTCGGCCAACAAGACCTATCTTTACCAGGAAACCAAAGCGCTACTCACTCCGGGCAAGCTGAAAAACTTCCTTGTTGAGAAAATGCGCACGCTCGGCACTGCGGCCTGCCCGCCGTACCATATCGCTTTCGTCATTGGCGGTACCTCCGCTGAGAGCACGCTGAAAACCGTGAAGCTCGCCAGCACGCATTATTACGACGGTCTGCCGACCGAAGGCAATGAGCACGGCCAGGCGTTCCGCGACACGCAGCTGGAGCAGGAATTGCTGGAAGAAGCGCAAAAACTCGGCCTCGGCGCGCAGTTTGGCGGGAAGTATTTCGCGCATGACATTCGCGTGATCCGCCTGCCGCGTCACGGCGCTTCCTGCCCGGTGGGAATGGGCGTCTCCTGTTCCGCTGACCGTAACATCAAAGCGAAAATCAACCGCGAAGGGATCTGGATTGAAAAACTGGAGCACAATCCGGGCCAGTACATTCCCGATGCCCTGCGCCAGGCGGGTGAAGGCGACGTGGTGAAAGTTGACCTTAACCGCCCAATGAAAGAGATCCTCGCCCAGCTTTCGCAGTACCCGGTCTCCACACGCCTGTCGCTGACCGGCACGATTATCGTGGGACGCGACATTGCCCACGCGAAGCTGAAAGAGCGCATTGAGTCTGGCGAAGGGCTGCCGCAATACATTAAAGATCATCCGATCTACTACGCGGGTCCGGCGAAAACCCCAACGGGCTACCCGTCCGGTTCATTAGGCCCAACCACCGCAGGCCGTATGGACTCCTATGTCGATCTGCTGCAGTCACACGGCGGTAGCATGATCATGCTGGCGAAAGGCAACCGCAGCCAGCAGGTGACGGACGCGTGCCATAAACACGGCGGCTTCTATCTGGGCAGCATCGGCGGCCCGGCGGCAGTGCTGGCGCAGCAGAGCATCAAACATCTGGAGTGCGTTGAATATCCGGAACTGGGTATGGAAGCAATCTGGAAGATCGACGTGGAAGACTTCCCGGCGTTTATCCTGGTAGATGACAAAGGCAACGATTTCTTCCAGCAGATCGTCAGCAAACAGTGCGCTAACTGCGCGAAGTAATCACAGCACCACGCCGGATGGCGGCTGCGTCTTATCCCTCCTGGACTCCCCTCCCCAGGCTGGATAAGCGCAGCGTCATCCGGCTTTCACTTTCCCATGCCGGCTGCGACAACGCATCCGACAACGTTACGTGCAGAACTCCCCATTATTCCCGGCGAAACGTCATTACCAGAATCGGCAGCGCGAATACCAGCGTCAGGAGATTCGCCATGCTGACGGCCATGTCGTCTATTAACAATCCGTAAATCAGCCACATCACTAACCCACAGACAAACATCACGTACATTACGCCAGAAATGCCCTGCGTGTTGCGGGTAGCGATCACTTTTATCGACTGGGGTAAAAAAGAGAGCGTCGTCAGGCTTGCCGCCAGATAACCCACCCACGAAATCCATTCCATGATTACGCCTTCGCTTCGCCTGTCACGCTAACCGGAATTGCCGGTAGCTCGGGCTGCTCAACGGTGGTCGGCGTCCGCCGATATTTATCCAGCAGATGGATCTGGATCTTGCGCAGCATATCGCCGTTCAGATGATAAAAACGGAAGTAGAGAATCAGCGTCAGGACGAAAAACAGGGTTGGCAGCGCGATCATAATAAACTGCATTCCTTGTAGCGTTTCGGCAGACTGCGCGACGTTTGGCGCGTAGCCAATCAGCCCTAACACAATAGCGATAAAGAACGCCGCGAACGCGGAGCCGCCTTTTACCACCATGGTCTGTACCGAATAGGCAATGCTTTCGCAGCGAACGTGCAGCTTGTACTCGCCGTAGTCCACGGTATCCGCCACCATGATGACCTGGAGCACCCAAAAAAGCGCGGTGCCGATATTCATCAATACCCCAGCGAATACAATCAGCGCGGCATTATGGTATCCCGCCAGCGCCATTACCAGCAGCGCCGCGCAGCTCAGCACCGGTAAAACGGAAGCGCTTGCCCACAAAATTCGCCGTGACAGCAGTTTCACCAGTCGCGGGAAAAAGACCAACGTCAACAGGTTGGCGGCTCCGGCATAGGACATGTAATACGGAAACAGATCGGCATCGCCAATCACATAAGTGAAGTAGTAAATCGCAAAACCGTTGATGATGTTGGAGGCCACGTTATAAGCCAGCGCCATCCCCAGCAGGCAGGAGAGCTGATCGTTTTTATAAATCAGCGCGACGATGGCTTTTAAGGTCAGACGGCTGCCGTCGGCGTTCGCCGAGCTGTCGGAAGAATAAACCTCGTGTACGTTGCGCAACGTAACGATCGTTGAAGCAATAAAAAACACAATCAGCACCAGCGTGAACATTTGAAAGCCAAATCCACGATCGGCGCCCCCCACATAATTGACAAACGGCAGCGTCACCCCGGCGGTGACAAATCCGGCGAGGCTGGCGAAAAAACGAGGGAATGGCACCAGTTGTTCGCGTTCGCGCTTGTCCAGAGTGATGGTTGGCACCAGCGACCAGAAGGGAATATCCATAATGGTATAGGTCATGCCCCACAGGATGTAGGTCACGCAAACAAACACTATCTGCGTTGTGCCTTCGAACAGGTGAGCGCTAAAAACCAGAAACAGCACCAGCGAGTTCGCCAGCGTGCCAATGAGGATCCACGGCTTAAACTTCCCCCAGCGCGTACGGGTGGCGTTGACGATCCACCCCATAATCGGGTCGTTGACCGCATCCCAGATTCGGGCGACCAAAAACAGCGTACCGATAAGCCCTACCGACAGTCCGACCACATCGGTGTAGTAATACATGAGGTACATGTAGACTATGCCAATCGCGAAATCCTTACCAAACGCCCCGAATCCATAACTGAGTTTTGTTGTCATTGATATGCTCATAGGGTACCGGGTCGCTGTTGCCAGCGCCCGCCTTCTGTAATGGGAAACGTCAGAGATTAAATGCCGGGGGCTTCCCCGGCGTCATGAACATTAACGATGTAGCCAGGCCGGTAACCAGTCGCCGTGTGCGGCGATCAGGTCATCCACCAGCGCATAGATTTCCTCAATGCCCAACACGGCGGCGGTATGCGGATCCATCATCGCCGCGTGGTAAACGCGATCGCGGTTTTCCGTCAGTATCGCTTCAGTAAGCAGTGTCTGAACGTTGATATTGGTCTGCATCATCGCCGCCAGATGCGACGGGAGCATTCCGGCCTTCGTCGGCTGGATACCGTTGGCATCGACCAGACAGGCCACTTCAACACAACACCCCTGCGGCAGATTGTCGATAAGCCCGTCATTGCGTACGTTGCCGTAAATCACGCTCGGTTCGCCGGTCCACAGGGCGTTCATGATTGTGCTGGCATATTCACGCGACGGCTTAATCTCAATGCGATCCGCCGTTTTGTACTCCTCCAGCTCTTTATGCCAGTTCGCCAACTGCTCGACGCAGCGTTTCGGGTATTCATCCAGCGGCACGCTGTACCGCGCGATCAGATCTTCACGGCCTGGCTTGATAAACCACGGGGTATACTCGGCAAAATGCTCCGAGGATTCCGTTACGAAGTAGCCCAACTTTTTGAACATTTCGTAGCGCACGATGTTCTGACAGCGCGTATTACCGTGAATGTTTGGCTTCGGCGCCTGTCCGGCGTCATACGCCGCCAGCAATTCCGGATAAAGATTGACGTAGCGCCCCTCGGCGGTCTTTCGCTCCAGTTCCAGGTAAAACGCCATATGGTTAATACCCGCGCAGCGATAGCGCAGCGAGGCCGGGTCGATATCCAGATCGCGCGCCAGCTCTTCCGCCGTACCCTGCACCGAATGACACAGCCCCACCTGCTTAATGTGCGGATAGCGAGCGTACATCGCCCAGGTATTCATCGCCATCGGGTTAACGTAGTTCAGCATGGTAGCGTCCGGGCATACCTCGGTCATATCCTCACAAATCCGCCAGAGATGCGGAATGGTACGCAGCGCCCGCATGATGCCGCCGGGGCCGAGTGTATCCGCGATCGTCTGCTCCAGCCCGTGGCGTTTACAGACTTCAAAATCGGTGACGGTACAGGGTTCATAACCGCCAATCTGGAACGCCACCACCACAAAGTCGGCATCCTGAAGCGCCGTTTTCTGATCGGTATGGCAGGTGATTTTTCCGGTTGCGCCCGCGGAATTCATCAGCTTGCGCACCACAATGTGGGACTCATCAAGCCGTGTCGGATCGATATCCATCAGCGCGATATGGGCCGACTTCAGTGCCTGGCGATGAAAGACGTCGCCGAGGATATTTTTCACGAAAATCGTCGAACCGGCGCCGATAAAGGTAATTTTTGGTGCAGACATCATGACTCTCCAGATCGGTGTTGTACTGCACTCATCGTGGCATGCGATCCGCGGGAAAACCTCCGTCTTCTCCAATGAGCATTCCCGAAAACTCAGATCGCCCGCCGCCGGGCATCAGATCTGAGCTTTTGGGAGTAAATAGCCAGTAAAGCAGAGTATCCGGCCTGTTTCGCCGACTATTATTGTTGTTAGCGGACCGACTTGTGCGCCTGTTCGCGGTATCTTTGCGCAGCCGCAGGCATGATTCTGATGATTCAGGAAAGGGAGAAAGTATGAGTACCCAACCGATAGCGTTTCTTCCGCCCGATCCGCATATGTGCAATGGCGATGAAAAGCAAACCCGTAGCCCGCTGTCGCTCTATTCTGAATACCAGCGAATGGACATTGAGCTACGGCGGCCTCACGCTATGGCAGCCAGTCACTGGCACGGTCAGGTGGAAGTCAACGTGCCGTTCGACGGCGACGTGGAGTATTTAATTAACAACGAAGTGGTGCGAATTGAACAAGGCCACATTACCCTGTTCTGGGCCTGTACGCCCCATCAGCTTACCCGTCCCGGTGAATGCAAACAGATGGCGATTTTTAGTTTACCCATGCACCTGTTTCTTTCCTGGCCGCTGGACCGCGAACTGATCAACCACGTCACCCACGGAATGGTGGTGAAATCGCTGGTCAGCCAGCAGCTCAGCACATTTGAAGTGGTGCGTTGGCAACAGGAGGCCAACAGCCCTAATGAACAGATTCGCCAGTTGGCGATCGATGAAATCGGTCTGATGCTAAAGCGCTTCTGCCTTTCCGGCTGGCAGCCCGTCCTGCTTAATAAAACCTCGCGCACGCATGAAAATAGCGTCTCGCGCCATGCGCAGTTTTACGTCAGCCAGATGCTCAGCTTTATTGCCGATAACTACGATCAGGCGTTGACCATCAACGACGTGGCGGATCACGTGAAGCTCAACGCTAATTACGCGATGGGGATATTCCAGCGCGTCATGCAACTCACCCTGAAGCAATATATTACGGCGATGCGCATCAATCACGTGCGCGCGTTATTAAGTGACACCGACAAAACGATCCTTGACGTCGCGCTGACCGCCGGGTTCCGCTCAAGCAGCCGTTTTTACAGCACCTTCAATAAATACGTCGGCATGTCGCCGCAGCAGTATCGCAAACTGAGCCAACAGCGCCGCCAGACAGCAACCGGGTGAGGGGGCGCAAAAGACCGCCCGGTAATATCACTATCAGCCCCAAAAATAATCGACCTGTCGATAAAAACGCGCCAATAAACAGGATATTTCCCACATAACCCATTGATTAATAATTTATTTATCGTAACACCCCTGCCCTTGACGCCCTCTTTACTCTCTGTTTTGCCGGGACAATACTTGCCCGCGTCACACATTCCTTCACTACCGGGTAAAGATGATGAAAGTATTAATTGTTGAAAGTGAATTTCTGCATCAGGACACCTGGGTGGGCAGCGCCGTGGAACGTCTGGCTGACGCCTTAAGTCGGCAAAATGTTACCGTCATTAAGTCCACGTCTTTCGACGACGGCTACGCCATCCTTTCTGCCAACGAAGCCATTGATTGCCTGATGTTCAGCTATCAGATGGAACACGCGGATGAACATCTCAACGTCAGGCAACTGATCGGTAAGCTTCATGAGCGCCAGCAAAATGTGCCCGTCTTTCTGTTGGGCGACAGAGAGAAAGCCACCGCATCGCTGGACCGCGACCTGCTGGAGCTTGTCGATGAGTTCGCCTGGATCCTTGAAGATACCGCCGACTTTATTGCCGGGCGCGCCGTGGCGGCGATGACCCGCTATCGTCAGCAACTGTTGCCGCCGCTGTTCAGCGCGCTGATGAAGTACAGCGACATTCATGAATACTCGTGGGCCGCCCCGGGCCACCAGGGCGGCGTGGGCTTTACCAAAACGCCTGCCGGTCGTTTCTATCATGACTTCTACGGCGAAAACCTGTTCCGCAGCGATATGGGCATTGAGCGTACCACGCTCGGTTCGCTGCTCGACCACACTGGCGCATTTGGCGAAAGCGAAAAATATGCCGCCCGCGTCTTTGGCGCAGACCGGTCATGGTCAGTGGTGGTCGGGACGTCCGGCTCCAATCGCACAATCATGCAGGCCTGTATGACCGACAATGATGTGGTGGTGATTGACCGTAACTGCCATAAATCCATCGAACAGGGGCTGATCCTGACCGGGGCGAAACCGGTTTATATGGTGCCAAGCCGCAACCGCTATGGCATTATCGGGCCAATTTATCCGCAGGAGATGCAGCCGGAAACGTTGCGGAAAAAAATCGACGCCAGTCCGCTGACCCGCGAAAAAACCGGGCGACAGCCCACCTACAGCGTAGTGACCAACTGTACCTATGACGGCGTTTGCTATAACGCGAAAGCGGCGCAGGATCTGCTGGCGCAAACCACCGACCGCATCCATTTCGACGAAGCCTGGTACGGCTATGCCCGCTTTAACCCAATTTACGCCGATCATTTCGCCATGCGCGGCGAGCCGGGCGATCACCGCGGTCCTACCGTTTTCGCCACCCACTCCACTCACAAACTGCTGAACGCGCTTTCGCAGGCGTCGTATATACATGTGCGTGAAGGGCGCGGCGCGGTAAATTTCTCCCGCTTTAACCAGGCGTACATGATGCATGCCACCACCTCGCCGCTATACGCTATTTGCGCATCCAACGACGTGGCGGTTTCAATGATGGATGGCAACAGCGGCCTGTCGCTGACGCAGGAAGTGATCGATGAAGCGATAGATTTCCGTCAGGCGATGGCACGCCTGTACAAAGAGTACCGTGCCGACGGCGACTGGTTCTTCAAACCGTGGAATAAAGAGCAGGTTACCGATCCGCAAAGCGGGGAAACGTATGATTTTGCTGACGCGCCGGCGTCTTTACTGGCCACCGACCAGAACTGCTGGATAATGCGTCCGGGTGAAAGCTGGCATGGATTTACGGATTTACCGGATAACTGGAGCATGCTCGACCCGATCAAAGTCAGTATTCTCGCACCGGGTATGGGTGACGATGGCGAACTGGAAGAGACCGGGGTGCCTGCCGCGCTGGTTACCGCATGGCTGGGACGTCACGGCATCGTGCCGACCCGCACCACCGACTTCCAGATTATGTTTCTGTTCTCGATGGGGATCACCCGCGGGAAATGGGGCACGCTAATCAACACGCTGTGCTCGTTTAAACAGCATTATGACGCCAACACACCGCTGGCGCAGGTAATGCCGGAACAGGTGGAAGCGCATCCTGACGCTTATGCGAATATCGGGCTGCACGATCTGGGCGATCGGATGTTCGCCTGGCTGAAAGAGAATAACCCTGGTGCGCGCCTGAACGCGGCCTATTCCAGCCTGCCTGTTGCAGAAATGACGCCGCGTGACGCCTATAACGCCATTGTTAATGATGCAGTCGAAAGGGTGGCAATTGAGAATTTACCGGGGCGTATTGCCGCTAACTCGGTTATCCCTTACCCGCCAGGCATTCCCATGCTGCTTTCCGGGGAAAACTTTGGCGATGACAACAGTCCGCAGGTGGGGTATCTGCGCGCGCTACAGTCGTGGGATCGTCACTTCCCGGGCTTTGAACATGAAACGGAGGGGACGGAAATTATTGACGGCGTGTATCACGTCATGTGCGTGAAAGCCTGACGTCAGTTCCGACGACTGCGTCATGGCCCGGCCAGCGTGACGCAGCCAGATTTTGGCCAGAGGATGTGACAGCCTTTTCCTGAGTATTGTTGCAACATGAGCATTGTCATACCTTTTTGCGCGGGTCCCCCCGCGCTTTTTTTATCTCTCATTCCGGTTTCCACCCTCGTAAAAAATTCTGTACATAAGAATCATCTGCTGACGCTTGAAATAGAAAATAAAAAGATTATTTTAATGCAGGATTGGATTCATCATACAAATTTTACGGCTTCCGTTATCTCTCTCCATTGGCGGGATCGGGTATTTTATGTTCATATTTCAGGAGTTGGGGTATGAGACTTTGCAGCACAGAACCCTGCATCGTGGTGTTAACAGAAAAAGATGTTTGGCTGAGGGTAAATGGCAAAGAGGCGATAAATTTAAAAGCACATCATATGGCGCTTATCGCCTGCGAAAATAACATCATTGATATCTCATCGCTTAATAATGCACTTGTCGCGCATATAAGTCGCGATATCATTAAAGAATACCTGCGTTTTTTGAATAAAGATTTATCTCACGTCCCCCTCTGGCAACGAAGCTCATCGCCAGTGTTAACCGCATTATGCGTAACGCCAGACGTTTTTCGGGTCGCGGCGGAACACAGCGTCCAGCATACCAACAGTCCCGGCGAAAACGAGCGCACCCGCTCCCTGCTGTTCACCGTACTGTCGCGCTTTCTCGACAGCAAAAAGTTTATGTCGCTGTTAATGTTTATGCTGCGTGACCGAATCAGCGACAGCGTTTACCATATTATTGAAAGTGATATACATAAAGCGTGGAACCTCAGCCAGGTTGCCAGCTGTTTATGCCTGAGCCCCAGCCTGCTAAAGAAAAAATTAAAAAACGAAAATACCAGCTACAGCCAAATCATCACTACCTGCCGTATGCGCTATGCCGTTAATCAATTATTAATGGACGGTAAAAATATCTCTCAGGTTTCTGAACTGTGCGGATATAACAGCACATCCTATTTTATCTCGGTATTTAAAGAGTATTACGGCATGACGCCGTTGCATTATGTCAGCCAGTTTAAGAATCGCCCTGCGCCCTGATGCATTCCTGTTTTGTAATAAGCCACGATAATATCAGCATTAGCGATAAGCCTGTTCCGACATCATTCAGCGGCGCACTCCGGGCGTATTATACGACCTGATTTCACAGTCCTTTTCAGGAGTTGAATAATGTCTTCAGATGCTGATGCCCACAAAGTGGGCTTAATCCCCGTCACCCTTATGGTGTCGGGGAATATTATGGGATCAGGGGTTTTCCTGCTGCCAGCTAACCTCGCCGCCACCGGCGGGATTGCCATCTACGGATGGTTAGTGACCATTATCGGCGCGCTGGCGCTGTCGATGGTTTACGCCAAAATGTCGGCATTAGACCCCAGTCCTGGCGGCTCTTACGCTTACGCACGACGCTGCTTCGGCCCTTTCCTCGGGTATCAGACCAACGTGCTGTACTGGCTGGCCTGCTGGATCGGCAATATCGCCATGGTAGTCATTGGCGTTGGTTATCTCAGCTACTTCTTCCCGATCCTGAAAGATCCGTTGGTGCTCACCCTGACCTGCGTGGCGGTGCTGTGGATTTTCGTTCTGCTGAATATCGTCGGGCCGAAAATGATCACCCGCGTACAGGCCGTCGCCACCGTGCTGGCGCTGGTGCCGATTGTTGGCATCGCCGTGTTCGGCTGGTTCTGGTTTCGCGGTGAAACCTATATGGCGGCGTGGAACGTTAGCGGCATGAACACCTTTGGCGCGATTCAAAGTACCCTGAACGTCACGCTGTGGTCGTTTATTGGGGTAGAAAGCGCCTCGGTAGCGGCGGGGGTAGTTAAAAACCCGCAACGCAACGTGCCGATCGCCACCATTGGCGGAGTGCTGATAGCCGCCGTCTGCTACGTGCTCTCAACCACCGCGATCATGGGGATGATCCCGAACGCCGCGCTGCGCGTTTCCGCCTCGCCGTTTGGCGATGCCGCCCGCATGGCGCTGGGGAATACCGCAGGCGCGATCGTTTCCTTCTGCGCCGCGGCGGGCTGTTTAGGTTCGCTCGGCGGCTGGACGCTGCTGGCCGGTCAGACGGCGAAAGCCGCCGCCGACGACGGCCTGTTCCCGCCCATTTTCGCCCGCGTCAACAAAGCCGGTACCCCGGTCGCCGGGCTGATCATCGTCGGGATCTTAATGACCCTGTTTCAGTTCAGTAGCATGTCGCCAAACGCCGCCAAAGAGTTTGGTCTGGTGTCCTCTGTCTCGGTGATCTTTACCCTGGTGCCGTATCTGTATACCTGCGCCGCACTGCTGCTGCTCGGTCACGGACACTTCGGCAAAGCGCGGCCAATCTACCTGCTCGTCACCTTCGTGGCATTTGTTTACTGCATCTGGGCGGTGGTTGGCTCCGGCGCGAAAGAGGTGATGTGGTCGTTTGTCACCTTAATGATCATTACTGCACTGTATGCCCTGAACTACAACCGCATCCATAAAAACCCGTATCCGCTGGATGCGCCAGTGAGCAAAAATTAGTTCGCCTGCCGGGAAACGCCCAAGGGCGCGGCTTTTCAAAACAGCCAACCTTAATTTCTTAAGGTTGGCTTAATTTTACTCTGCGAAGATTGGCGCCACTTCGTTGATGGACCTCACCCCATGTTAAAGCGCATATTCAAAAGACCGTCTATCAGCCTGCTCACCTGGCTGCTGCTGGTTTCGTTTTATCTTTCCGTTTGCCTGAATCTCGCCTTTTATAAGCAGGTCATACAGGCTCTACCGCTGGACTCCGCGCGTAACGTGCTGGTCTTTCTGTCGATGCCGGTGGTGGCGTTCAGCGTGATCAACATCGTCCTGACGCTGGCCTCGTTTCTCTGGCTGAACCGCCCGCTGGCCTGCCTGTTTATTTTGATGGGCGCGGCGGCGCAATATTTCATCCTCACCTACGGCATCATCATCGACCGTTCGATGATCGCCAACATGATGGATACCACGCCCGCCGAAACATTCGCCCTGATGACGCCGCAGATGGTGCTTACCCTCGGTCTGAGCGGCATTGTAGCGGCCCTGATCGCCTGCGGGATCAGAATCAGCCCCTCTACGCCGCGTTTGCGCAGCGTACTGGCGCGTGGGATCAGCATTATGATCTCCGTCCTGCTGATCGTCCTGGTCGCCAGCTTTTTTTATAAAGATTACGCCTCGCTGTTTCGCAACAATAAGCAGTTGGTGAAAGCGCTCAGTCCCTCGAACAGTCTGGTGGCCTCCTGGTCCTGGTACGCGCACGAACGGCTGGCTAACCTGCCGCTGGTGCGCATTGGCGAAGATGCCCATCGCACTCCGCAGAGCGTGGACGGCGAACGTAAAAACCTGACCATTTTGATCGTCGGGGAAACCTCGCGGGCGGCAAACTTTTCGCTGGGCGGCTATCCGCGTGAAACCAATCCGCTGCTGACAAAAGATAACGTGGTCTACTTCCCGCGCACCACTTCATGCGGGACTTCTACCGCGGTCTCCGTGCCGTGTATGTTCTCCGGGATGCCGCGCAAGCACTATGACGCAGAGCTGGCGCACCATCAGGAAGGGTTGCTGGATATCATTCAACGCGCGGGTATCAGCGTGCTGTGGAACGATAATGACGGCGGCTGCAAAGGCGCCTGCGACCGCGTACCGCATCAGAATGTCACTACCCTCAACCTGAAAGGCCAGTGCATTGACGGCGAATGTTATGACGACGTGCTGTTTAACGGCCTGGAGTCGTACATCAACCAGTTACAAGGCGATGGGGTCATTGTGTTGCATACCATTGGCAGTCACGGCCCGACGTATTACCACCGCTACCCGCCGCAGTTCAGGAAATTTACCCCAACCTGCGACACCAATGAAATTCAAACCTGCTCACAGCAGCAGCTCATCAATACCTACGATAATACCGTTCTGTATGTCGACTATATTGTTGATAAAACGATTAATATCCTGAAGTCGCATCAGGATAAATTTACCACCAGCCTGGTGTATCTTTCCGACCACGGCGAATCGCTGGGGGAAGATGGCGTGTATTTGCACGGTCTGCCTTACGCCATTGCGCCAGAAACGCAAAAGCATGTGCCGATGCTGCTGTGGCTGTCGCCGGATTATCAGCAACGCTACGGCGTAGACAATGATTGCCTGCAAAAACAGGCGCGGGAACAGGATTACTCGCAGGACAACCTTTTTTCGACCATGCTGGGACTGACCGGCGTGCAGACAACGCAATACCGGCCCGCGGATGACATTCTGCGGACCTGCAGGAGAACCGCTGAATGAAAATACTGATTGTGGAAGACGATACGCTGCTCTTACAGGGGTTGATCCTGGCGGCGCAAACCGAGGGATACGCCTGCGACGGCGTCTCCACCGCACGCGCGGCGGAGCAGTGTCTGGAAAGTGGTCATTACAGCCTGTTGGTGCTGGATCTCGGCCTGCCGGACGAGGACGGCCTGCATTTTCTGGCGCGTATCCGGCAGAAAAAATACACCCTGCCCGTGTTGATCCTGACCGCCCGCGATACGCTCAGCGACAAGATCGCCGGGCTGGACGTGGGCGCCGACGACTATCTGGTGAAACCCTTTGCGCTGGAAGAACTTCATGCCCGCATCCGCGCGCTGCTACGCCGCCACAATAACCAGGGCGAAAGCGAACTGGTGGTCGGCGGTCTGACTCTCAATATGGGGCGTCGCCAGGTCTGGAAAGCCGGCGAGGAGCTGGTGCTGACGCCAAAAGAGTACGCCCTGCTTTCCAGGCTAATGCTGAAAGCCGGCAGCCCGGTGCACCGGGAAATTCTTTATAACGACATTTATAACTGGGACAACGAGCCTTCGACCAACACGCTGGAAGTCCATATCCACAACCTGCGCGACAAGGTCGGTAAGTCGCGCATTCGCACCGTGCGTGGCTTTGGCTACATGCTGGTGGCGACCGCGACCGAGGAAGGCTAAGTGAACCTGACGCGTTTTCTGCGCCGGCCCATGACCCTGCGCCAGCGCCTGATGTTGACCATCGGCGTTATCCTGCTGGTTTTCCAGTTGATCAGCGCCTTCTGGCTCTGGCATGAAAGCACTGAGCAGATTGAGCTGTTTGAGCAGGCGCTACGGGATAACCGCAATAATGACCGCCACATCATGCATGAAATTCGCGAAGCGGTCGCCAGCCTGATCGTCCCCGGCGTGTTGATGGTCAGCCTGACGCTGCTGATCTGTTACCAGGCGGTGCGGCGTATCACCCGGCCGCTCGTCAGCCTGCAAAAAGAGCTGGAGAGCCGCACCGCGGATAACCTGACGCCGATCGACCTTCGCAGTTCAACGCTGGAAATTGAAGCGGTGGTTTCCGCGCTGAACCAACTGGTGAACCGGCTGACCGCGACGCTTGAGAACGAGCGCCTGTTTACCGCCGACGTGGCGCACGAACTGCGAACGCCGCTGGCTGGGGTACGTCTGCATCTCGAACTGCTGTCAAAAGCGCATAATATAGACGTCGCCCCGCTCGTTGCGCGGCTGGATCAGATGATGGACAGCGTCTCGCAGCTGTTACAGTTAGCCCGCGTCGGACAGTCGTTCTCGTCGGGTAATTATCAGCAGGTCCGGCTGCTGGAAGACGTCATCCTGCCGTCCTGGGATGAGCTTAGCACCATGCTGGAACAGCGCGATCAGGCCCTGCTGCTGCCCGAGAGGCGCGACGACGTGACGGTAAAAGGCGACGCCACGCTGCTGCGCATGCTGTTGCGTAACCTGGTGGAAAACGCCCATCGTTACAGTCCCAAAGGGACGACGATCGCGATCACGCTGAACACGGATAAACAGGCCGTCATGGCGGTTGAAGATGAAGGGCCGGGGATCGATGAAAGTCAATGCGGCGAGCTAAGTAAAGCGTTCGTGCGTATGGACAGCCGTTTCGGCGGCGTCGGGCTGGGGCTGAGTATCGTCAGCCGCATCACGCAGTTGCATCGCGGCGAATTTTATTTGCAAAACCGGGTGGATGCGACGGGAACCCGCGCGTCGGTGAGGCTGGAGAAGATCTAATAAGTGGTGACCCAGACGTACAAAAAACTGCTGACAATCAGCACGCTAAAGACAGTGGCGACACGTTCATAAAGACGCTTTTTCATCATACTCTCCTCCAGATTATGAAGGAGAGTATGCCCGTCAGAGATTAAGCAAACCTTAAGACGCCGTTTACTCGTCGATACGTGGATGCTGCTGAACCAGACGAGTCCGTTTCTCCTGGAGTTCAGCAATTTCCTGATCGATATCTTCGATTTTCTGCTCGATGTTATCGTAGTGCTCGCCGAGGATTTCTTTCGCTTCCTGAATGTCAGACGCGGCAGGCGTCGCCCCTTTCAGCGGACGGTTGGCGGTTTCTTTCATGGTCATACCGGTAATGAAACCAATCACCGCAATCACCATCAGGTAATAGGCCGGCATCATCAGGTCCCGGGAGCTTTCCACCAGCCAGGCGGCCAGCGTTGGCGTCAGACCGGCAATCAGCACCGAGATATTAAATGCCGCCGCCAGCGCGCTGTAGCGAATGTGCGTCGGGAACATCGCCGGGAGCGAGGAGGCCATCACGCCGGTGAAGCAGTTCAGGATCACCGCCAGCATCAGCAGACCCGCAAAAATCAGCCCGATCACGTTACTGTTAATCAGGATAAATGCCGGAATCGCCAGCGCAAACAGCGCGATACTGCCCAGAATCACAAACGGGCGGCGACCAAAACGGTCACTCAGCAGCCCCATCACCGGCTGCACAAACAGCATCCCGATCATAATGGCGATAATAATCAGCACACCGTGATCTTCCGAATAGTGCAGGTTATGCGACAGGTAACTCGGCATATAGGTCAGCAGCATGTAATAGGTTACGTTGGTGGCAATCACCAGACCGATACACGCCAGCAGGCTGCGCCAGTGTTTGGTCGCAATCTCTTTAAACGAAACTTTTGGACCTTCCTGCAAGCCTTCGCGGTCGCCCTGCTCCAGTTTTTCGACGTGCTGCTGGAACGCCGGGGTCTCTTCCAGCGCATGGCGCAGGTAAAGCCCGATAATCCCCAGCGGCAGCGCGATAAAGAACGGAATACGCCAGCCCCAATCAAGGAAGTTTGCTTCCCCCACCACCGTGGAGATCAGCACCACGACACCTGCGCCCAGCACGAATCCGGCAATCGAGCCAAAGTCCAGCCAACTGCCCATAAAGCCGCGTTTACGGTCCGGGGAATATTCCGCGACAAAGATCGACGCGCCGGTGTATTCGCCGCCGACCGAGAAGCCCTGCGCCATCTTGCACAGCAGCAGCAGGATAGGCGCCCAGATACCAATAGAAGCGTAGGACGGTATCAGGCCGATACAGAACGTACTGATCGACATAATGACGATGGTGATAGCCAGGATCTTCTGACGCCCATATTTATCGCCGAGCATACCGAAGAACAAACCGCCAAGTGGACGAATCAGGAAGGGAACAGAGAAAGTCGCGAGCGCGGCAATCATTTGCACGCTGGGGTCAGCCCCCGGGAAGAATACTTTACCTAACGCGTAGGCAACGAAGCCATAAACACCAAAATCAAACCATTCCATCGCGTTGCCGAGCGAGGCCGCGGTGATCGCTTTACGCAGTTTACCGTCATCAATAATGGTTACGTCGCGAAGCGTTATCGGTTTTACTTTTTTCCTTTTCAGCATAGCTGTCCTCATAGACTAAGCCCTGTCTCGCTGCATACCGCTTCATTGGCGCAAGCTGCGCGAACGTCACCGTCGAGCGTTGGAATCACGCAGGCGCAATTCCTTTACCAAGCGTAGCAGGTTTACTTACACTGACCGGTTAAGGACTGTACAACCGAACCTGTTGACGCCTGAAGTGGGCGGTTAATGACCTCTTTACCCTACCAGTGTTTAAATTTGTGATCAACTTCACATATATGTTTGTGTTTCGTCAAAGAACGTAAATAAGGTGATCCTCACTCTCTTTTTTGACGTGGCAACGTTGCGATTCTTTTTTGCTTTCGTTGCGATGACATTCATCGTCACGACCAAACATTTCCCGGCGACACTATTAATCTGCTATGTAAATTCCCCTGGCTTTTTTACACCTTGTTTACGTTTATTTTAAATAATCCAAAAGCCGCCGAATGTTTACATTAATTATGTGACAAAGATAACTAAAACACTGTTTCGTTTTCATTGAATCAATATTCCAATGAATGCAAGATAAGAGACGAGGCAACACCACCGGGGAGCGAAAGAGGCCGCCAGCAGGCGCAATCGCTACGTACAACGTAAAGGGAACGCAGTATTTTCTGCGCTTCGCTTCGATATAACAAACTGAATTCAATACCTTTTGCCACCTTGTCCGTTTGTTTCGCGGGTAAGAAGTGAGGACGTTTATGAAAATTAAAGCCACCATAGAACGCATCCCTGGTGGGATGATGTTGATTCCATTACTGCTCGGCGCCGTTTTAAATACCCTGGCGCCAGACACGGGCGCGTATTTCGGTTCATTTACTAAAGGAATGATAAGCGGCACGGTGCCCATTCTGGCGGTATGGTTCTTTTGTATTGGCGCTTCTATCGATCTGCGCGCAACCGGTACGGTATTACGTAAATCCGGTACGTTGGTAATCACGAAAATTGCCGTTGCGTGGGTGGTGGCGATGATCGCCGCCTCGTTTATTCCGGACACCGGCATTCAAACCGGTTTCTTCGCGGGTCTGTCTGTTCTGGCGATTGTTTCCGCAATGGACATGACCAACGGCGGCCTGTACGCCAGCCTGATGAACCAGTACGGCACCAAAGAAGAGTCCGGCGCGTTCGTGCTGATGTCACTGGAGTCCGGTCCGTTGATGACCATGGTCATTCTTGGTTCCGCTGGCCTCGCTTCTTTCGAGCCGCATCACTTTATCGGCGCCGTATTACCGTTCCTGATCGGCTTTGCCCTCGGCAACCTCGACCACGATCTGCGTGCGTTCTTCAGCAAGGCAACGCCAGTACTGATTCCGTTCTTCGGCTTTGCGCTGGGTAACACCATTAACCTGAGCGTGATTGTTGATACAGGTCTGCTGGGCATCATGCTGGGCGTGGCGGTCATCATTATCACCGGTATTCCGTTGATTATTGCCGACCGCGTGATCGGCGGCGGTAACGGTACAGCGGGCGTAGCGGCGTCTTCTGCGGCGGGCGCTGCGGTGGCGAACCCGGTCATTATCGCCCAGATCAACCCGGCGTTTGAGCCCGTCGCGGCTTCCGCGACGGCGCTGGTTGCCGCCAGCGTGATTGTCACCGCCATCCTGGTGCCGATCATCACTGCGCTGTACGCCAAACGCTTCGGCAACGTTCAGCCTCCGGTCAATGCGGAAGAAAAAACCGCTGAATCTATGAATCACTAACCTTCAGTCGCCCTCCCGCTCTGCGCGGGAGGGCGACGTCTAACGACTGCGCCCGCTTCTCTTCGCGCTTTTCACCTCGCTTTCTTCCAGCCCCCTTTCTTAAAACGCGAGTAGTCCCGACAACGTTGGGGATTTTGTGTATAATTGCCGCCTTTTTCGGCAATCTGCCATGCTTTTGGGACGCGTTTGCCCCTGCTGACTTTTGAGGAACTCACCATGTCATTACCTAACTGCCCACAATGCAACTCCGAATACACCTACGAAGACAACGGCATGTATATCTGCCCGGAATGCGCCCACGAATGGAACGATGCCGAACCGGCGCAGGACAGCGATGAGCTGATTGTGAAAGACGCTAACGGCAACCTGCTGGCCGACGGCGACAGCGTGACCGTGATTAAAGATCTGAAGGTGAAAGGCAGTTCTTCGATGCTGAAGATCGGCACCAAAGTGAAAAACATCCGTCTGGTGGAAGGCGATCACAACATTGACTGCAAAATCGACGGTTTCGGCCCGATGAAGCTGAAATCGGAGTTTGTGAAAAAGAACTGATTGTTATCCTGCCTGCCTGATATTGCCCGGTGGCGCTTCGCTTACCGGGCCGGGGGTAACTACACTTAATGGGCTTCCCTTATCAGAGGTCCAGATCATGTCGTTAAGTCCCTATCTCTCTTTTGCTGGCAACTGTGCCGACGCCATTGCGTTTTATCAGCAAACGCTCGGCGCAGAACTGCTCTATAAAATCAGCTTCGGCGAAATGCCCCCGTCGGCGCAGGACAGTCAGGACGGCTGCCCGTCCGCAATGACCTTCCCCGATACCGCCATCGCCCATGCCAATGTGCGTATTGCGGGGAGCGACATTATGATGAGTGATGCCCTACCGTCAGGCACGGCGCACTATTCCGGCTTTACGCTGGTTCTTGACACGCAGGATGTCAACGAAGGAAAACGCTGGTTCGACCGCCTCGCTGCCGAAGGAAAAATTGAAATGGACTGGCAGGAAACCTTTTGGGCGCACGGTTTTGGCAAGGTCAGCGATCGTTACGGCGTCCCGTGGATGATCAACGTCGTTAAGCAGCAGGCAAACGGTTAACCTCGCGGGAGGCCCTGCCTCCCGCCCTGTCATCTGATTCCACTCAATTCTTCATCATCAGGTCATCACAACTTAACCCAAACGTCACATTAATCCGCCACGATGGGGCCACTTTTTTCAGAGAGGCCGCATCATGCAAACGATTATTCGCGTCGAAAAACTCTCCAAAACGTTCAATCAGCAGCAGGCGCTGCACGCCGTCGATCTGAACATCGTTTCCGGTGAGATGGTGGCTCTGCTTGGGCCGTCGGGTTCCGGCAAATCCACCCTTTTACGTCACTTAAGCGGGCTGATCACCGGTGACAAAGCGCCGGGCAGCCACGTCGAGCTGCTTGGTCGCACCGTCCAGCGCGAAGGCCGTCTGGCGCGCGATATCCGCAAAAGCCGCGCCCATACCGGCTATATCTTCCAGCAGTTCAACCTGGTCAATCGCCTGACAGTGCTTGAGAACGTCCTGATTGGCGCGCTCGGCAGCACGCCGTTCTGGCGCACCTGCTTTAGCTGGTTCACCCAGGAACAGAAGCAGCGCGCGTTACAGGCGCTGACCCGCGTCGGCATGGCGCACTTCGCGCACCAGCGCGTTTCTACACTTTCCGGCGGCCAGCAGCAGCGCGTGGCCATCGCCCGCGCCCTGATGCAGCGGGCGAAAGTGATTCTGGCCGACGAGCCGATTGCCTCGCTGGACCCGGAATCCGCACGCATCGTGATGGATACCCTGCGCGACATCAACCAGACCGACGGCATCACCGTCGTCGTCACGCTGCATCAGGTGGATTACGCCCTGCGCTACTGCGAACGCATTGTGGCGCTGCGTCAGGGGCATGTGTTCTACGACGGCAGCAGCCAACACTTCGATAACGATCGCTTTGACCATCTGTACCGCAGCATGAACCGCGTCGAACAGAACGCGCAGGCTGCTTAATTCAAAAAGACCAGGCAAGTGAAATAGCCTGGAACAATGCGAGGATAATATGAATTACAAAACGGTTGCCGCGTTGGCGTTTACCAGCATGTTCAGCGTCAGCACCCTGCTCACCCCGGCACATGCCGAAGAACAGGAAAAAGCGCTGAACTTTGGCATTATTTCGACCGAGTCACAGCAAAACCTGAAACCGCAGTGGGACCCGTTCCTGAAGGATATGGAAAAGAAACTGGGGGTCAAGGTCAATGCCTTCTTCGCCCCGGACTACGCCGGGATCATCCAGGGGATGCGCTTTAACAAAGTGGATCTCGCCTGGTACGGCAATCTTTCCGCGATGGAAGCAGTAGATCGCGCCAACGGCCAGGTCTTCGCCCAGACTGTCGCCGCTGACGGATCGCCCGGCTACTGGAGCGTACTGATCGTCAACAAGGACAGTCCGATCAACACTCTCGACGATCTGATCGCCCAGCGCAAAGATCTCACTTTCGGCAACGGCGATCCTAACTCCACCTCTGGCTATCTGGTTCCCGGGTATTACGTCTTCGCAAAAAACAATATCTCCGCCAGCGACTTCAAACGCACCGTTAACGCCGGTCATGAAACCAACGCACTGGCGGTAGCGAACAAGCAGGTCGACGTCGCCACCAACAACACCGAAAACCTCGACAAGCTGAAAACCTCCGCGCCGGACAAGCTCAAAGAGCTGAAGGTGATCTGGAAGTCGCCGCTGATCCCGGGTGATCCCATCGTCTGGCGGAAAAATCTTTCTGAAACCACCAAGGACAAGGTGTACGACTTCTTTATGAATTACGGCAAAACGCCGGAAGAAAAAAGCGTGCTGGAACGTCTGGGCTGGGCGCCGTTCCGTGCCTCCAGCGACCTGCAACTGGTGCCGATTCGCCAGCTCGCCCTGTTTAAAGAGATGCAGGGCGTGAAGGACAACAAAGGACTGAGCGACGAAGAGAAAGCCAGCAAAACCTCGGCGATTAAAGGGCAACTGGACGATCTCGACCGTCTGACTGCCGCGCTCGGCGCCATGACCAGCGTGAACAAAGCGGTGCAATAACCCCTGGCTGTAGGCCGGATGACGCAGCGCTTATCCGGCCTATACCCGCGTCAAATCGTCGTCACTTAGGGAGCAACTATGCAAACCATTACCGTCCCCCCGCCGAAGCGAAGCTGGTTCTCGCTCTTGAGCTGGGCCATCCTGCTGGCTGTACTGGTCGTGTCGTGGAAAGGCGCCGAAATGGCCCCGCTGACGCTGATTCAGGACTCCGGAAACATGGCGACTTTCGCCGCCGACTTCTTCCCGCCGGACTTCAGCCAGTGGCGGGATTACCTCGGCGAAATGGCCGTCACCCTGCAAATCGCCGTCTGGGGCACCGCGCTGGCGGTCATCCTGTCCATTCCTTTTGGTCTGATGTGCGCCGACAACCTCGTACCGTGGTGGATTTACCAGCCCATGCGCCGTCTGATGGACGCCTGCCGCGCCATCAACGAAATGGTGTTTGCGATGCTGTTCGTGGTCGCCGTCGGTCTCGGCCCGTTTGCGGGCGTGATGGCGCTGTTTATCCACACCACCGGCGTGCTGTCGAAACTGCTTTCCGAAGCGGTCGAAGCTATCGAACCCGGCCCGGTAGAAGGTATCCGCGCCACCGGCGCCAATAAGCTCGAAGAAATTCTCTACGGCGTACTGCCGCAGGTCATGCCGCTGCTCATCTCCTATTCGCTGTACCGCTTTGAGTCCAACGTCCGCTCCGCCACGGTGGTCGGCATGGTGGGCGCAGGCGGCATCGGCGTCACCTTGTGGGAGGCGATACGCGGTTTCCAGTTCCAGCAAACCTGCGCGTTGATGGTGCTCATCATCATCACCGTCAGCCTGCTGGATTTCCTCTCCCAGCGTTTACGTAAGCACTTTATCTGATTCGCGAGGCATTGATGGCTATGCACTTGTCTACACATCCGACCAGTTACCCGACGCGTTATCAGGAGATTGCCGCGAGACTTGAGCAGGAGCTTCGTCAACATTACCGCTGCGGCGACTATCTTCCGGCGGAGCATCAGCTTGCCGCCCGTTATGAGGTGAACCGCCATACCCTGCGCCGGGCCATCGATCAGTTAGTTGAACGCGGCTGGGTGCAGCGTCGTCAGGGTGTCGGCGTGCTGGTACTGATGCGCCCGTTCGACTACCCGCTGAACGCCCAGGCGCGCTTTAGCCAGAATCTGTTGGATCAGGGCAGCCATCCCACCAGCGAAAAGCTGCTGGCGGTACTGCGACCGGCTTCCCGCCACGTTGCTGATGCCCTCAGCGTGCAGGAAGGCGACAACGTCATTCACCTGCGAACGCTACGCCGGGTCAACGGTATCGCCCTGTGCCTGATCGATCACTACTTTTCCGACCTCAGCCTCTGGCCGCTGTTACAGGGCTTCAGTAACGGCTCGCTGCATGACTATCTGCGCGAACAGTCCGGGCTGACGCTGATGCGTACCCAGACGCGCATCAGCGCCCGCCGCGCGCAGGCGAAAGAGAGCAAGGTACTGGAAATCCCGAACATGGCGCCGCTGCTCTGCGTGCGCACCCTGAACCATCGTGAAGGTGAGGAGCAGGCAGCGGAATACTCCGTCAGCCTGACCCGCGCCGACATGATCGAATTCACTATGGAGCACTGAATGCATATCGATACCGCCACCCGCCAGCGCTGGATGCGCGCGTTGTCCTGGAGCAACGCCGAAACGCTGAACGCACTGATGCAGGCGCTGAAGCTGGCGCCGGAATACACGCTTATCCGCGCGCCGGAAACCGGTCTGATGCAGATCCAGGCGCGCATGGGCGGCACCGGCAACCGTTTCTTTGCCGGCGATACCACGCTCACCCGCGCGGTGGTGCGCCTGAACAGCGGCACGCTCGGCTACAGCTACCTGCTGGGACGCAATAAACAGCACGCCGAACGGTGCGCCGTCGTCGACGCGCTGTTACAGGAGCTGGCCCATTTTCAGACGCTCATGGAAACCTTAATCGCCCCGCTGGAGGCCGAACGCGAGGCGCAAATCGCTGCCCGCCGCGCTGAAGTGAACGCCAGCCGGGTCGACTTCTTTACGCTGGTACGCGGAGATAACGAATGACACGATCCACGGAACTACAAACCGCCTTTACCCTGCCCGTTCAGGACGCGCAGCAGAGCTTTCGCCGCCTGCTGAAAGCAATGAGCGAACCGGGCGTGATTGTCGCCCTGCATCAGCTTAAGCACGGCTGGCAACCGTTGAACCTTGCCACCACCAGCGTCCTGCTGACCCTGGTCGATGGCGACACGCCGGTATGGCTGTCACCTGCGGTGAACAACGACATCGCCAGCCAGAACCTGCGTTTTCATACTCAGGCGCCATTGGTCGAGCAGCCGCAGCTGGCAGCGTTTGCCGTCACCGACGAGCGCATCAGCCGCGAGCAGCTTAACGCCCTTTCTGCGGGTTCCGCCGTGGCGCCGGAAACCAGCGCCACGCTGATCGTCCAGGTCACCAGCCTCAGCGGCGGGCGGATGCTGCGCCTGACCGGGGCGGGGATCGCCGAAGAACGGATGATCGCGCCGCAGTTACCGGACTGTCTGATCCACGAACTGACCGAACGCCCGCATCCCTTCCCGCTGGGCGTCGATCTGATACTTACCTGCGGCGAGCGCCTGCTGGCCATCCCTCGCACTACCCACGTGGAGGTGTGCTGATGTACGTCGCCGTTAAAGGGGGCGAGAAGGCGATAGCCAACGCCCATGCGCTCCAGGAGAACCGCCGTCGGGGCGATGCCGCCATCGGCGAACTGAGCGTGGCGCAGATTGAACAGCAGATGAACCTGGCGGTTGACCGGGTGATGACCGAAGGCGGTATCGCCGACCGCGAACTGGCGGCGCTGGCGCTGAAACAGGCCTGCGGAGATAACGTCGAAGCCATCTTCCTGCTGCGCGCCTACCGCACCACGCTGGCGAAGCTGGCGGTGAGCGAACCGCTGAACAGCGCGGAGATGCGCCTGGAGCGGCGTATTTCCGCCGTCTATAAAGACATTCCCGGCGGGCAGCTTTTAGGCCCGACTTACGACTACACCCATCGCCTGCTCGATTTCACCCTGCTGGCGAACGGCGAAACGCCGCCTCTGCGCACCGCCGATCACCCAACGGAACCCGCGCCGCACGTCTTTTCCCTGCTGGCGAAGCAGGGGCTGGCAAAGCGCGAAGAGGATACCGGCGCACAGCCGGACGATATCACCCGCACACCGCCGGTCTACCCCTGCTCGCGCGCCTCACGCCTGCAACAGCTCATGCGCGGCGACGAAGGCTACCTGCTGGCGCTGGCCTATTCCACCCAGCGCGGTTATGGCCGCAACCACCCGTTCGCGGCGGAGATCCGCAGCGGCTACGTTGAGCTGGAAACGGTGCCGGAAGAGCTGGGATTCGCGGTAAACGTTGGCGAACTGCTGGTGACCGAATGCGAGATGGTCAACGGCTTCGTCGCCCCGGACAATGATGCGCCTCACTTCACCCGCGGCTACGGGCTGGTGTTCGGCATGAGCGAACGCAAAGCCATGGCGATGGCGCTGGTGGATCGCGCGCTACAGGCACCAGACTACGATGAAACGGTCACAGGACCGGCGCAGGACGAGGAGTTCGTGCTGGCGCATGCGGATAACGTCGAGGCGGCGGGTTTTGTTTCGCACCTCAAGCTCCCTCATTACGTCGATTTCCAGGCCGAGCTGGAACTGCTTAAACGCCTGCAACAGGAGGCCGACCGTGACGACTAACCTCTCCGGCTACAACTTTGCGTACCTTGATGAACAGACCAAACGCATGATCCGCCGCGCTATCCTGAAGGCGGTGGCGATCCCTGGCTATCAGGTGCCGTTCGGCGGCCGCGAAATGCCGATGCCCTACGGCTGGGGCACCGGCGGCATTCAGATCACCGCCAGCGTGATCGGCGAACCGGACGTGCTGAAAGTGATCGACCAGGGCGCCGACGACACCACCAACGCGGTGTCGATCCGCAACTTTTTTAAGCGCGTCACCGGCGTAAACACCACCGAACGTACGGAAGACGCGACGCTGATCCAGACCCGCCATCGGATCCCGGAAACGCCGCTGACCGAAGATCAGATCCTGATCTTCCAGGTGCCGATCCCAGAGCCGCTGCGCTTTATCGAACCGCGCGAAACCGAAACCCGCACCATGCATGCGCTGGAAGAGTACGGCGTAATGCAGGTGAAACTGTACGAAGATATCGCCCGCTTCGGCCACATCGCCACCACCTACGCCTATCCGGTGAAGGTGAACGGGCGCTACGTGATGGACCCGTCGCCGATCCCCAAATTCGATAACCCGAAAATGGACAGGATGCCCGCTCTGCAACTGTTTGGCGCCGGGCGCGAAAAGCGCATCTACGCCGTACCGCCGTACACCCGCGTGGAGAGTCTCGATTTCGACGATCATCCGTTCAGCGTCCAGACCTGGAATGAGCCGTGCGCCATTTGCGGGTCAACCCATAGCTATCTCGACGAAGTGGTGCTCGACGACAGCGGCAAACGGATGTTTGTCTGCTCCGACACCGACTACTGCCGCCAACAGAGTGAGGCCCAACGCCAATGACGCAGCCGCTGCTTTCAGTGAATCACCTGACCCACCTTTACGCGCCGGGCAAAGGCTTCAGCGATGTCTCGTTTGACCTGTGGCCGGGCGAAGTGCTGGGCATTGTCGGGGAGTCCGGTTCCGGTAAAACCACCCTGCTGAAGTCAATCTCTTCGCGCCTGACGCCGCAGTCCGGCGAGATCCAGTATCAGAACCGTTCGCTGTATTCGATGAGCGAGGCCGACCGTCGCCGCCTGCTGCGCACCGAATGGGGCGTGGTGCATCAGCATCCGCTGGACGGCCTGCGACGCCAGGTCTCAGCGGGAGGCAACATCGGCGAACGGCTGATGGCGACCGGCGCGCGCCACTACGGCGAAATCCGCGCTACCGCGCAAAAATGGCTCGAAGAAGTGGAAATTCCGGCCTCGCGCATTGATGACCTGCCGACCACCTTCTCCGGCGGAATGCAGCAGCGTTTGCAAATCGCCCGCAATCTGGTCACCCATCCAAAGCTGGTGTTTATGGATGAACCGACCGGCGGGCTGGACGTTTCGGTGCAGGCCAAACTGCTGGACCTGCTGCGCGGGCTGGTGGTGGAGCTGGATCTGGCGGTGGTGATTGTCACCCACGATTTGGGCGTTGCGCGCCTGCTGGCGGACCGTCTGCTGGTGATGAAGCAGGGCCAGGTGGTGGAAAGTGGATTAACCGACCGCGTGCTCGACGATCCGCATCATCCGTACACGCAGTTGCTGGTGTCGTCGGTATTACAGAATTAAGAGGCCAACATGATTCGCGTTGAAAACGTCAGTAAAACCTTTGTTCTCCACCAGCAAAACGGCGTGCGTCTGCCGGTACTGCAAAACGCCTCGCTGACGGTAGCGCGCGGCGAATGCGTGGTGCTGCACGGTCACTCCGGCAGCGGAAAATCGACGCTGCTGCGCTCGCTGTACGCTAACTATCTGCCCGACGAAGGGCAGATCCGGATTCGTCACGGCGACGAGTGGGTGGATCTGGTGCAGGCGCCAGCGCGCAAGGTACTGGAAGTACGTCGTTCTACCATCGGCTGGGTCAGCCAGTTTCTGCGGGTGATCCCCCGCGTGTGCGCGCTGGACGTGGTAATGCAGCCGCTGCTGGACCTCGGCGCGCCGCGAGAAGCATGCGCCGCCAAAGCCGCGAGTCTTCTGACCCGCCTCAACGTACCCGAGCGCCTGTGGCATCTCGCCCCCTCGACCTTTTCCGGCGGCGAGCAGCAGCGGGTCAACATCGCCCGCGGCTTTATTGTCGATTATCCCATCCTGCTCCTCGACGAGCCAACCGCCTCGCTGGATGCCAAAAACAGCGCCGCCGTGGTGGCATTGATTACCGAAGCGAAAGCGCGCGGCGCGGCGATTGTCGGCATTTTTCACGATGAATCCGTGCGCGACCGGGTGGCGGATCGTTTGCATCTTATGGGAACAACACCATGATTATCAACAATGTAAAGCTGGTGCTGGAAGACGAGGTAGTACAGGGATCGCTGGAAATGCACAACGGGATGATCCACGCTTTTGCCGAAACCCAAAGCCGTCTGCCGGAGGCGCTGGACGGCGAAGGCGGCTGGCTGCTGCCGGGGCTAATTGAACTGCATACCGATAATCTGGACAAATTCTTCACCCCACGCCCAAAGGTGGACTGGCCCGCCCATTCAGCGATGAGCAGCCACGACGCGCTGATGGTCGCCAGCGGTATCACCACCGTTCTGGACGCGGTGGCGATTGGCGACGTGCGTGACGGCGGCGACAGGCTGGAAAATCTGGAAAAGATGATTAACGCGGTGGAAGAGACGCAAAAGCGCGGCGTCAACCGCGCCGAGCATCGCCTGCATCTGCGCTGCGAGCTGCCGCATCACACCACCCTGCCGTTGTTTGAAAAGCTGGTCGGCCGCGAGCCGGTCACGCTGGTTTCCCTGATGGATCACTCGCCGGGCCAGCGCCAGTTCGCCAACCGCGAGAAGTATCGCGAATATTATCAGGGCAAATATTCCCTCACCGACGAGCAGATGGCCCGCTATGAAGAAGAACAGTTGGCGCTCGCCGCCCGCTGGTCGCAACCTAACCGCAGCGCTATCGCCCGGCTTTGCCGCGAGCGCAACATCGCGCTGGCAAGCCATGACGACGCGACGCCCGACCACGTGCGCGAGTCACATCAGCTTGGCAGCGTGATCGCCGAATTTCCCACCACCTTCGCCGCGGCGCAAGCGTCGCGCGAGCATGGCATGAATGTGCTGATGGGCGCGCCGAACATCGTGCGCGGCGGTTCACACTCCGGTAACGTCGCCGCGCATGCGCTTGCCGAGCTGGGGCTGCTGGATATTCTTTCGTCCGATTATTACCCCGCCAGCCTGCTCGACGCCGCCTTTCGCGTCGCCGATGACGATGCCAACCGCTTTACCCTGCCGCAGGCCATTCGTCTGGTGACCCGCAACCCGGCGCGGGCGCTGAATCTGAACGATCGCGGCGTTATCGCCGAGGGCAAACGCGCCGACCTGGTACTGGCGCACCGCAAAGGCGACCACGTGCATATCGATCACGTCTGGCGTCAAGGAAAAAGGGTGTTCTGACTATGGGAAAACTGATCTGGCTGATGGGGCCGTCCGGCTCCGGTAAAGACAGTTTGCTGGCGGCGCTGCGCCAGCAGGAACATGCGCAACTCCTGGTCGCGCACCGCTACATTACCCGCGCGGCCAACGCCGGAAATGAAAACCATATCGCCCTGAGCGAACAGGAATTTTTCACCCGTGCGGGACATAACCTGCTGGCGCTGAGCTGGCACGCCAATGGTTTATACTACGGCGTCGGGGTGGAGATCGACCTGTGGCTGAACGGCGGATTCGACGTGGTGGTTAATGGCTCCCGCGCCCATCTTCCCCAGGCGCAGGCGCGTTACGGCACAGCGCTGATGCCGGTCTGTTTGCAGGTCTCCCCCGCCATTCTGCGCCAGCGGTTACAGGCGCGCGGACGCGAAAGCGAAGCGGAGATTGCCGCCCGTCTCGAACGCGCCGCCCGCTACGCGCCGTTTGACTGCCATACGCTGAACAATGACGGCAGTCTGCTACAGTCAGTCGATACGCTGTTAATGCTGATCGGACGAAAGGAGAAAAGCCATGCCTGCCTGTGAACTGCGTCGCGCCACGGCGGACGACACCCACGCCGTCTATGCCCTCATTTGCGAACTAAAGCAAGCCGAGTTCGATCATCAGGCGTTCAGCGCCGGATTTGCGGCGAACCTGCGGGATAGCAATCTGCGCTATCAGCTTGCGCTGCTCGACGGCGAGGTGGTGGGCATGATTGGTCTGCATATGCAATTTCATCTCCATCACGCCAACTGGATCGGCGAGATTCAGGAACTGGTGGTAATGCCCCAGGCGCGCGGCCTGAAAATCGGCAACCAACTGCTGGCCTGGGCAGAGGACGAAGCCAGACGCGCGGGGGCGGAGATGACCGAGCTTTCCACCAACGTGAAGCGTCTTGACGCCCACCGCTTTTACCTGCGCGAAGGTTACACCCAGAGCCATTTTCGCTTCACCAAAGCGCTGTGTGGCAACCGATGAGCCTGACCCTCACCTTAACCGGAACCGGCGGCGCACAAGGCGTTCCAGCGTATGGCTGCGACTGCGCGGCCTGCTGCCGGGCGCGCCAGCATGAAGCGTATCGTCGTCGCCCGTGTAGCGGCGTGATTAAATTTAATCATGCGGTAACATTGCTGGACGCGGGCTTGCACGATCTTGCGGATCGCTGGCCTGCCGGATCTTTTGAGCAATTTTTACTCACCCATTATCATATGGATCACGTGCAGGGGCTGTTTCCGCTGCGCTGGGGCGTGGGCGCGACGATCCCGGTGTACGGGCCGCCTGACGAACAGGGCTGCGACGATCTGTTTAAGCATCCCGGCATTCTCGACTTCAGCCATACCGTCGAGCCGTTTGTGGTGTTTGATTTGCAGGGATTGCAGGTGACGCCGCTGCCGCTGAATCACTCAAAGCTGACCTTTGGCTATCTGTTGGAGTCTGCCCACAGCCGGGTGGCGTGGCTTTCGGATACCGCCGGGCTGCCGGATAAGACGCTGAAATTTTTGCTCAACAACCGCCCGCAGGCGATAGTGATCGACTGTAGCCATGAACCGCGACCGGACGCGCCGCGCAACCATTGCGATTTAAACACCGTGATTGCGCTGAATGAGGTGATTGGCTGCCCACGGGTGATCCTGACGCATATCAGCCATCAGTTTGACGTGTGGATGATGGATAACCCGCTGCCGGACGGCATCGAAGCGGGGTATGACGGGATGGTACTGGTGCTGGACTAAGCGTTTTCCCTCCTCTGCGGGAGAGGGCAACAGACTGCCCTTACCACCGTTCGTAATCTTCTTCCAGCCTGCGTTCGTCCTCTTCTAATCGACGTCGGTCGTCATCCAGCTGGCGCTGGCGTTCGTCTAAACGGCGGCGCCTGTCCTCGAGCTGTCGGCGGCGATCGTCGTACTGTCGACTGTCGGTTTGACGGCTGCGATCGTAACGATCGTCATCATCGTCATTACGGCTGCTGCCGGGATTATAGGCGTCGTTGATCGCCTGCTGAATATTGCCAATAGCGTCATCAATCACATCGGCATACGCCGAAACGGTGCTCAGCGACAGTAAGCTGAATAAAAAGAGCGTGGAGTAGCGTTTCATAGCGTTAGCCTCAACGGTGGAGTGGCTCTACGGTAATCATCGGTCATTCTCGCGAGTAGCGGAGGAATCTCAAATCCAGCCTGCCGGGCAGAATGAGCGCCCATCGCCGCCTTCGTCACGTCAAAACTGTCGACAGCCTGTTTTTCGTCAGGGTTTTGTCCAAAATTTGCCCGTAATATCAGGGAAAGTCCCCAATTAAAATGTGGCATAAAAGATGCATACTCAGGGCGACAAGCGTGTATGCGCGATTTGATTAACTGGAGCGAGACCGATGAAAAAAGTCGTCACGGTTTGCCCGTATTGCGCATCAGGTTGCAAAATCAACCTGGTGGTCGATAACGGCAAAATCGTCCGGGCTGAGGCAGCGCAGGGGAAAACCAACCAGGGGACCCTGTGTCTGAAGGGCTACTACGGCTGGGATTTTATTAACGATACCCAGATCCTGACCCCGCGCCTGAAAACCCCTATGATTCGTCGCCAGCGCGGCGGCAAACTGGAATCCGTTTCCTGGGATGAAGCGCTGAATTATGTCGCTGAACGCCTGAGCGCCATCAAGGCGAAATACGGACCCGACGCCATTCAGACGACCGGTTCGTCGCGTGGCACCGGGAATGAAACCAACTACATCATGCAAAAATTTGCGCGCGCCGTTATTGGTACCAATAACGTTGACTGCTGCGCTCGCGTCTGACACGGCCCATCGGTTGCAGGTCTGCACCAGTCGGTCGGTAACGGCGCAATGAGTAACGCAATTAACGAAATTGATAACACCGATCTCGTGTTTATCTTCGGGTATAACCCGGCGGATTCCCACCCCATCGTGGCGAATCACGTGATTAACGCGAAACGTAACGGCGCGAAAATCATCGTCTGCGATCCGCGCAAAATTGAAACCGCGCGCATTGCCGATATGCACATCGCGTTGAAAAACGGCTCGAATATCGCGCTGTTGAACGCCATGGGCCACGTCATTATTGAAGAAAACCTGTACGACCAGGCGTTTGTCGCTTCGCGTACGGAAGGCTTTGAAGAGTACCGTAAGATTGTCGACGGTTATACGCCGGAATCTGTTGAGGATATCACCGGCGTCAGCGCCCACGACATTCGTCAGGCGGCGCGGATGTATGCCGGGGCGAAAAGCGCATCGATCCTGTGGGGCATGGGCGTCACCCAGTTCTATCAGGGCGTGGAAACCGTTCGTTCGCTGACCAGCCTCGCGATGCTGACCGGTAACCTCGGTAAGCCGAGCGTCGGCGTCAACCCGGTGCGTGGCCAGAACAACGTACAGGGCGCCTGCGACATGGGCGCGCTGCCGGACACCTATCCGGGCTATCAGTACGTGAAGTTCCCGGAAAACCGTGAGAAGTTCGCCAAAGCCTGGGGTGTCGACAGCCTGCCGGAACATACCGGCTATCGCATCAGCGAGCTGCCGCACCGGGCGGCGCATGGCGAAGTGCGCGCGGCGTACATCATGGGCGAAGATCCGCTACAGACTGATGCCGAGTTGTCAGCCGTGCGTAAAGCGTTTGAGGACCTGGAACTGGTTATCGTGCAGGACATCTTTATGACCAAAACCGCGTCGGCGGCGGATGTGATTTTACCGTCTACGTCGTGGGGCGAGCATGAAGGGGTCTTTACCGCCGCTGACCGTGGTTTCCAGCGCTTCTTTAAAGCGGTCGAACCGAAGTGGGATCTGAAAACGGACTGGCAAATTATCAGTGAAATCGCCACCCGGATGGGCTACCCGATGCACTATAACAACACCCAGGAGATCTGGGACGAGTTGCGTCATCTGTGCCCGGATTTCTACGGCGCCACGTACGAGAAAATGGGCGAACTGGGCTATATCCAGTGGCCGTGTCGCGACACGTCCGACGCCGATCAGGGCACCTCGTATCTCTTTAAAGAGAAATTTGATACCCCGAACGGTCTCGCGCAGTTCTTTACCTGCGACTGGGTTGCGCCGATCGACAAGCTGACCGAAGAGTACCCGATGGTGCTGTCGACGGTTCGTGAAGTTGGCCACTACTCCTGCCGCTCAATGACCGGTAACTGCGCGGCGCTGGCTGCGCTGGCGGACGAGCCGGGCTATGCGCAAATCAACGCCGCCGACGCCGCGCGTCTGGGCATTGAAGATGAAGCGCTGGTCTGGGTTCATTCGCGTAAAGGCAAAATCATCACCCGCGCGCAGGTCAGCGAACGCCCGAATAAAGGGGCGATTTACATGACCTACCAGTGGTGGATTGGCGCCTGTAACGAGCTGGTCACCGAGAACTTAAGCCCGATTACCAAAACGCCGGAGTACAAATACTGCGCCGTACGCGTTGAGCCGATCGCCGACCAGCGCGCCGCCGAGCAGTATGTGATTGACGAGTACAACAAGCTGAAAACCCGTCTGCGCGAAAGCGCAATGGGTTGATTCTGACATGCCTTACCTGGCATGTTTAACGACAGCAGCCTCCTCCGTGGAGGCTGTTTTTTTATCCAGACGATCTCTTTATACTGTCTTTTCCGTACCCTAACTAAAACGCAAAATGAAACCACTTCTTGCATTGATGTTATTCATGACATTCTTTGCCCATGCTGCCGCTCCGGAACCGGGAAGCCAGTATTTGCAGGCCGCAGAGGCAGGAGACAGACGCGCACAGTATTACCTCGCTGACAGTTGGTTTAGCTTTGGCGACTTAAGCAAAGCCGAATACTGGGCGCAGAAATCCGCCAGTAATGGCGATGCCGACGCCTGTGCGCTACTGGCGCAAATTAAAATCACCAACCCGGTCAGCCTCGATTACCGTGAAGCGAAAACGCTGGCCGAAAGGGCGGCGCAAGCGGGCAGTAAAGCGGGCGAGATCACCCTCGCGCGGATTCTGTTGAACACCCAGGCCGGGAAGCCCGACTACCCGAAAGCGATTTCCCTGCTGCAAAACGCCTCGCAAAATCTCGAGAGCGACGTGGCGGTTGATGCGCAGATGCTGCTTGGACTGATTTACGCCAACGGCGTCGGCATTCCGGCAGACGATGACAAAGCGACCTGGTATTTCAAACGCAGTTCCGCCATTTCCCGTACCGGCTATTCCGAATACTGGGCGGGAATGATGTTTCTGAACGGTGAACAGGGCTTTATTGAGAAGAACAAACAGAAGGCGCTGCACTGGTTGAATCTGAGCTGCACCGAAGGATTCGATACCGGCTGCGAGGAGTTTGAGAAGTTAACGAACGGGTGATGCAGGTTGCCGGATAACGCGATGCTTATCCGGCAACCTGTTAACCGTTACTGGGCGGTTTTATCAAATTTGCCCAGCACCTCGCGCTCGTAAGCCAGCGCTTTCTTGCGGTCAAACTTGTGTTCCCACTTGGAAATGACCAGCACCGCCAGCGCATTCCCCACCACGTTCAGCGCGGTACGCGCCATGTCGAGGATACGGTCGACACCAGCGATGAACGCCAGACCTTCCAGCGGAATGCCCACGCTGCCTAATGTAGCCAGTAGCACCACAAACGACACGCCCGGCACGCCGGCAATCCCTTTCGACGTAACCATCAGCGTCAGCACCAGTACGATCTCCTGCCACAATGACAGGTCGATCCCGTACAGCTGCGCAATAAAGATGGCGGCAATACTCTGGTACAGGGTGGAACCGTCAAGGTTAAAGGAGTACCCCGTTGGCACGACGAAGCTGGTAATAGACGCTGGCGCGCCGTAGGCTTCCATCTTTTCGATGATACGCGGCAGCACGCTCTCGGAGCTGGCGGTGGAGTAAGCCAGGATCAGCTCGTCTTTCAGAATGCGAATCAGGATCCAGACGCTCAGTCCACACAGGCGCGCGACAATCCCCAACACCACCAGCGCGAAGAACAGAATCGCGAAGTGAACCAGCAGCACCAGTTTCGCCAGCGGCCACAGGGAGGCAAAACCGAAGTTAGCGACGGTCACGGCAATCAGTGCGAACACCCCGACCGGCGCATAACGCATGACCATATGGGTGACTTTAAACATGGTTTCGGAGATGGAGCGGAACACCGTCACCAGCGGTTCACGGTGTGTGGCAGGCAGCGAAGAAAGCCCCAGGCCAAACAGTACCGAGAAGAAGATGATCGGCAGCATATCGCCTTTCGCCATCGATGCCACGATGTTGGTTGGCACCAGCGAGAGTATGGTGCCCATCAGGCCATGCGCATGGCTCTGCACCTCCGCCGTCGTGTTCTGGTATTTCGAAATATCCACGGTCGCCAGTTGCGACATATCAATGCCGGAACCGGGTTGAAACACATTCGCCAGCGTGATACCCAGAATGATGGCGATGGTCGTGATCACTTCGAAATAGATAATGGTTTTGGCGCCGATACGCCCAAGCTGTTTGGCATCACCCACCCCGGCAATACCGACAATCAGCGTCGAAATCACGATAGGGACGACGATCATTTTGATCAGATGGATAAAGATATCCCCTGCCGGTGACAGCAGGTTAGCAATCAGCCATTCACGGCTGTCGCTGTGATAGTGCAGGTAACTCCCCAGTAGAATGCCCAGCACCATGGCAATCAAAATCTGCCAGGCCAGGCTGAGTTTAAAACTTTTCATAACAGCGGACTTCCTCAATGGAGCGCCAGTCCCCTCGTCAAAGCGGGAATGGATACATACTGAAAGGGTATGAATTGTGTTGCGTTGGGTTATAGAGTTTTTTAACGCGCATAATCAGTACCATTTGCAAGGCATCTTGCGCAACCCTTTCAGAACAGCGCATTTAGCTGAAATAATGCATAATAACGCGAGTTTATGGCGTTTATTATGAATAACTATTTGTTATGGAAAGATTTTTAAATGTGCGTTTTTGAATTATAACTTTCAGGAATTATTTTGCGTACGATGTTCATTTGCCTGTTTTTTAAACAGCAAAAACGACATAAATCACAAAAAAACAAAATCATTTCTGACGATTCTGCAACAACTTCGCCATATTTATTGCGTCAATCACCTGTACGCGGTTTACCCGCGGTGAATTGAGATCGAGGGCTTTTTGCCACTGGATAATCGCCTCGCGGTAATCAGCCTGCATAAACGCATCCGAGGCCAGGAGCATCAGCGCGGTCACCTCACTGGCGTCCAGCGCTAATGCTTTATCAATCATCTCGCGGGCCAGCGGCGTCATATGCTGTCCCGCCTGATAGTAAAGCACCGTCGCCAGCGCGGCGTAAAGCTCGGCGTTCTCCCCGCGCAGTTGCAGCGCCTGACGATACGCCCGCTGCGCGTTAGCGTAGTCGTTACGCCAGAGGTAATACTCGCCGAGTAACGCCCACTTTTCGCTGTCCTGGGGATTCGCGCGAATCTGGGTCTGCAACGTTCGCAGTTGCGCTTGTGGGGTTTGCGCGTCGGTAAACGCATGCAGCGGATCTGCCAGACGCTGCTGTTCGCTGCGTACCGCCTGCCATTTCGGCGACAGCAGATAACCGCTAAAGCAGATAATCACCATCAGCATGACGGCCGCCGCCAGACGTTTTACGGGCAGAGAACGGTGGGAGTCAGGCTGCATCATCGTTTGTCCTTTTGGGCTTTACCGCGCGCCACAGGATCCCCCCCACCACCAGCAGTAACAGACACGGCAGCGCCCAAAGCAGCAAAGTTTGTCCGTTCAGCGGCGGATTGTAGCGAACAAAGTCGCCGTAGCGTTCGGTCATCCAGACAGTAATTTCCGCTTCGCTTTTCCCCTCCGCCACCATTGTGTAGACCTGATGGCGCATACTGACCGCCACCGGCGCGTTGGATTCCAGTAAGTTCTGGTTCTGGCACTGGGGACAACGTAACCGGCTGGCGACAGAAAGCGCTTTCTCCTGCTGCTGCGGGTTAGCGAAGGTCCAGGTATCGACGACCTGAGCATGGACGGTAAGCGTGAAAAAAAGTAGCGTAACCAGGATGAACAGCCTGTGAAATGGCGCCGTATTACGCATCTTCCCTCCTCCCGCGCCAGCCGCTCAGTAGCGCGCCGACAATCATCAGCAGCCCACCGCCCCAGATCCAGCGCACGCCGCTTTGAACGTACAACCGCATGGCGTAACGTTCCGGACCGGTTTTCTCGCCCATTACCGCATACCAGTCGTGTATAAGGTTCCAGCGAATGTCCGGCTCCATCATCTGCTGGCGGCGCGCGGTATAAAACCGCCGCTCCGGTGTCAAATTGCCAATACGATTCTCCCCCTGCCACAGCGCAATCTGCGCTTTCTCGGTAGTGTAATTGCCCTTTGCTTCAAGCTCGAGCCGGTCGAAGCGGAAGGTGTATCCTGCCAGCGCCACCTGCTGCCCCGGACGTAAATTCAGGCTAATCTCCTGACGACTGACGCTGGACACCACAATCCCCAGCGCCGCGATCAGCACGCCTGTATGGGCAATCAGCGCCGGAAGCTGTCGTCGCCAGGCAGATTTACGGTTTCTTATCGTCGCCACAACGATGACGACCAGCATCAGCAGGCCGAACGGCAGCGTAGCGCGATTGAAATAAGGCGCGCCTACGGAAAGACGTCCCCAGCCAAGCAGACCGTAAATCATCGGGTAAAGCGTCCCCACCAGCACGATCAGCAGTACCGCGCAAAAAAGCAGTAGCGTCGCGAGTATCAACGTTTCGCGCGACCCGTTCCCCGCACGCACTGTCGGTTGACCATCACGCGCCCGCCAGGCGTACAGCGCAAGCGAAGCGAGACTCAGCACGGCGAACAGCGCAAACAGCGGCGCCGCGCGCACGTTATCCAGCGCAAAAGCATGCACAGAGACCAGAATGCCGGAGCGCACAATCAGCGTGCCCAGCAGTGAAAGAATCAGGGTGACGATCGCCAGCAGCAGTGACCAGTGGCGAAAAATCCCCTGTCTGCGCGAAAGCGACAGACTGTGCAGCAGCGCGCTGGCGGACAGCCAGGGCAACAGAGAGGCGTTTTCCACCGGGTCCCAGAACCACCATCCGCCCCACCCCAACTCGCAGTACGCCCACCAGGAGCCGAGGATGATGCCGAGGGTCAGCGCGCACCAGCCGGGCAGCGCCCAGCGCCAGCACACCCGGGCGGCCGCGGCAGTAAAATCGCCGTGAAGCAGCGAGGCGAGCGCCACGCCCGTAGCCACCATCAGCCCGCCATAGCCCAGATACAGTAGCGGCGGATGCAGGATCAACCCCAGATGCTGCAGCATCGGGTTGAGATCGCGCCCTTCTATCGCGGGAGGGAAAATGCGTGCAAACGGATCAGACCACACCACCACAAACAGCAGCAGCAACGCGATGATCAGAGAAAGAAGGCTGAGCGTCAGCGGAAACAGCGCATCCGATTGTTGACGGTAGCGCCAGGCAAACAGCGCGCTCCAGGCAGAAAGAAACAGCACCCATAGCAGTAAGGAACCTTCATGTCCGCCCCATACCGCCGCCAGCTTTAGCCCCCACGACAGCAAGCTGTGGCTGTGCTGCGCCACGTAGATGACCGAAAAGTCGCTGCTCAGAAAGGCGTTTATCAACAGCGTAAACGCCGCCAGCAAAAGCGCGAACTGCGTCCAGACGCCGACGCTCGCCAGGCGCATAACGCCCAGCCAGCGCCGCTGAATCCCGGTCAGCACGGCAAGCGGGGTCAACACGTTGACCCCAAGGCTTAACAACAGCGCCAAAAAACCGGCTTCAGGTAGGAACACGTCCAGGTTATGCAACCGTCAGTTGCCCCGCATACAGAATAAAGAAACGTAACAGCAGAACGCCGGTCAGGCTGGCGCCGCAGGCCGCCAGCACACCGTGGAAGGTGGATCCACGATTCGCCCACGGCTTCAACAGCATCGGCACAATCAGCCCCAGCCCCGCGACGCCGATCCAGAACCACCAGGTCCAGAATCCACCGCCTAACGCGGCGGAAAGCGCGCGCATTTTGCCGTCATCGCCCAACGCCAGGCCAACAAAAAAGGCCGCCAGCAGGAAGATTTCCAGCCACACCACCGGTGTTTCCATTCGGTGAACAAAGTGCGCTTCCGTACTGTGTGGGTTGCTGCGCTGGCGCAAGGCCATTGCAATGAGCGCCACCGCCGCGCCGGAAGAGATCCCCGAGAACAGGAACAACACCGGCAGGACCGGGTTATTCAGGAACGGGTAGGACTTGAGCGCGGAAAGCAAAAATCCGGTGTAGGCGCCAAGCAGTACCGCCAACACCAGCATCAGCGTTTCAAGCGGGCGATGAAACGGCGTGATGAGCGACAGCGCTTTTGGCAGCACACTCAGACGCGGCAGCCAACGCTGTTGCAGAGCAATCAGCTCTTTTTCAAAGATTTTCGCCAGCCACAGTACCAGCACCACCATGTACAACTGGAACAGCATGACCCCCATCGACATCACTGACGTAAAGCTGTAGTGAAACATCAGTTTCCAGAAGGTCCACGGACGCGTCAGATGGAAGATCAGAATCAGCAGGCCGAGAATTATCGCCCCCGGCCCGACCACCAGCGTTGTACGCAGCAGCGTACTGTCAGCGCCGCCCGCCTCCGGATGGAAACGACGCAGCAGAATCGCCAGCGTGACCAGCCCGGCGGAGATACCGATCAAAAACAGATAGATGGCGATGGGCCAGTCCCACACCAGCGATTCAAAGTGGAAAGCAGATGCGTTTGTCATTGGCTCACCTCCCCAAATTTAAAGGGAACGCGGTAGACCTTCGGTTTCGTGCCCAGCGCCAGCTTGTAACGGTAGGTGGGTTTCTGCTGTAACAGCCGCGAAATATCGCTGTTGGGATCGTCAAGATTACCAAAGGTCAGCGCCTTCGTCGGGCAGGCCTCAACGCAGGCTGGCAGCTTGCCCGCTTTCAGGTTGGTCTTACGGCAGAAATCGCATTTATCCGCCGTTTTCGTCACCGGATGGATAAAGCGCACCCGGTATGGACAAGCGGCGATACAGTACTGGCAACCGACACAGAGATCCGGGTTAACGTCCACAATACCGTTGGCGGCGTCGCGATAGGACGCGCCGGTCGGACAGACGTCCACGCACGGCGCATGATCGCAATGCTGGCATGAATGACGGAAAAAGCGATACTTCACGTCCGGAAACGTCCCCTGCGGTTCGCTGCGAATAATCGTCAGCCGCGAGACGCCTTCCGGCACGTTGTTCACTTCCCGACAGGCATCCATACAGGCGGTACAGCCGATACATAACGATTCATCATGCACCATGCCGTAACGCACGCCGTTGATATTCAACGTTTTCGCTACCACGCGTCCTGCTGTGCCGCTAACCGCCACCAGCGCGCCGACGCGGGTGATAAACTGGCGACGGGAGCAGCTCATGGATGCTCCTTAAGCAAGGGAACCGACGCCGGATTAAAGTTCGGATTGTTGCGCTGATCGCTGTGGCAATCGACGCAGATTTTAATCCGCCCTTTATCGCTTAACGTCTGCATTGCGTCTTGCTTCGGATGCAGTGAGTGACAGCTGGCGCAGGCCACTTTTGTGACGTGAACATCGTGCGGCCAGAAAGCTTTTTGCAGTTGCTCGGGCAGGTGACAGGACATACAGACGCTGTTTTGCTGCTCGACGTTGTACATCGGCTCGTTAAAGCGCATCACATCCTTCACCCCTTCACGGTGCTGCGGCGACGGCTGGCCGTGGCAGTTAGTACAGGTGACCGGCAGTTTATTATTCGGATTGGTGGCGGACGCATGCTTGCCGTGCATCCCGTCGGTGTCCGGCTTATGACAGTCCAGGCAGGCGGCGTCCGGGCTACGCTGTGGCGTGACCTCCCAGCGATCAGACTCCTGCGGCGTTGGCGTGGCGGTTGCCCCACTCAGGCTCCATAACAGACCTGACGCCAGCACCCCAGCAGTTAATAACGAACGTAATACGCTCATATTCACTCCGTTGAGTAATCCGCCCCTGTGTGTGGGGCGGAAGGGGTTATTGGCTTAACAGGCCGTTTTTACGCGCCTGGTCTTCCCACTGCGGAATCACCGTTTTGATGAAGTCCTGTTTTTCAGCGTTAATCTGCTGCATGTTCAGACCAATCGCCGCCTGGGCTTTCTCTTTGGTGGAGATATCCGGCAGGGCGATCTCGTGGGTGATGCCTTTGGTCGCCAGCAGACGCGCCAGTTTGGTACGGGCATCAGCGGCTTTATCCATCGCGCCGCCCAGCATCCGCAGCCCTTCTTCCGGCGCATGCATATGAATGCCGTGAGAGGCGATCGACAGATCCCAGCGCCATTGCGCATGGCGAATGTCTTCCAGAATCGGCTTCATTTCCGCTTCCGTCGCGCCGGCATCCCAGGCCGCCTTCGCTTCGAAGTGGGCATGAACCAGTTGATCCTCGACGTTGATTTTCAGCTCGTTGATCGACTTTTTACGCTCGGCGACCACGTTTTGCAGCGCAGCCTTGTCCTGGGTATGGCAATTCGCGCAGGTCTGGGCGAAGTTGTCGAATGGATTGCCAATCTTGTGGTCGGTGTAGAGTTTACCTTCCGCGTTCTGCACTTTTGGCATGTGACAGTCAATACAGGTCACGTTGTTTTTACCGTGAATACCCGCGCTCCAGGTCTCATATTCCGGGTGCTGCGCTTTTAACATGGGCGTTTTCGACAGCGAGTTGGTCCAGTCAGAGAACGCGATGGCGTCGTAGTATTTCTCCATGTTCTCGACCTTCATTCCCTCATCCCACGGGAACTTAACGGCTTTGTTTTTACCGTCGAAATAGTACTCCACATGGCACTGACCGCAGACCATTGACTGCTGGTCAAAGCGGCTGGCCTTATCGAACGGCTTGCCGATGGTTTCCATTGCGCGTTCCGCATAGGGGCGCGACAGGGTCAGTTCCGGCTTGCCTTTCGCGAAATCGGCGGATGCGGTGTTATGGCAGTCGGCGCAGCCTAAGTTATTGACGATCTCCGGTCCCCCACGCGCCCATTTGCCGTGGAAGTAGCCATCTTCCCCCTCTTTTTGGATCAAACGCGCCACGTCCGGGCTTTTGCAGCTCCAGCAGGCCATCGGCAGCGGACCGTCTTCGGCGTTTTTCGGCGCGCCCGTACGCAGGGTTTCCCGCACGTCGGTTACCGCATACGCGTGCCCGCGCGGTTTGTTGTAGTCACGAGAGAAGGGATAACCTGCCCACAGGATCACCAGCCGCGGATCTTCCGCCAGCGCGTCTTCCCGCGTGGACTGTTCCGACGTGGCTTTCCAGGAGAGGTATTGATCGGGATGTTGAGGCGCGAAGACGTCATTTTTCGCTTCAACGGTAACGGTTTTTGCGGGTGCGGCAGTTTGCTCAGCGTAAACAGCAGAAATGAAAAAAAGCGGTACTATCAGGCTGAAAAAACGGCGTGCACGATGTGTAATCCTTGTCATAGAGGTCTCATCCAGATTGCGCCATTGCTCTTAATGACGGTTCTTTTTTATTCTTTCCATGACGATAACCGCACATAACCGTCATGACATTGCCCTAATCTAGATGTAACAAAAAACCACACGGAAAATGTTGTCTTTAATCAATTGTAAGTGTATGTAAAATACCACTTTAGAGTTAGTCACCCCGTTTTATCGCTACTCCCTTTGTGCTTTTCCTCGTCGAAACACCTTCATAAAAAATTAACATAACCGTCTGTTGCGAAAAGAATTCCCCAACTTTTTTTGGCCTTCTTCAAAAAACGTATTGCCGATTATTTGCACAGTTCCGTTATTGCGTGATCTGCCGCGCAAATACTAAACAAAACTGACTAAACCCCTACATTTAACGTTTATGAGACATATTATTAACATCTTACAAGGAGAACAAAAGCCATGAGCCAAATACATAAACACGCCATTCCCGCCAATATTGCGGACCGTTGCCTGATAAACCCGGAGCAGTATGAGGCAAAATATCAACAATCAATTAACGAGCCGGATACCTTTTGGGGCGAGCAGGGCAAAATTCTCGACTGGATCAAACCGTATACACGCGTAAAGAACACCTCTTTCGCGCCGGGCAACGTCTCGATTAAATGGTACGAAGACGGCACGCTCAACCTGGCGGCGAACTGCCTTGACCGCCATCTGGCGGAAAATGGCGATCGCACCGCCATCATCTGGGAAGGCGACGACGCATCGCAGAGTAAACACATTAGCTACCGCGAACTGCATCGTGACGTCTGCCGCTTTGCCAATGCCCTGCAGGCGTTAGGCATTAAGAAAGGCGACGTGGTGGCGATTTATATGCCGATGGTGCCGGAAGCCGCCGTCGCGATGCTGGCTTGCGCACGCATCGGCGCGGTGCATTCGGTGATCTTCGGCGGTTTTTCGCCGGAGGCGGTCGCCGGACGCATTATCGACTCCAGCTCGAAGCTGGTGATCACCGCCGATGAAGGGGTGCGCGCCGGGCGCAGCATTCCGTTGAAGAAAAACGTCGACGACGCGCTGAAAAATCCGAACGTAACAAGCATCGAACACGTGATTGTGCTCAAGCGCACCGGCGGCACTATCGACTGGACGGAAAACCGCGATTTGTGGTGGAGCGACGTCATTGAAAATGCCAGTGCTGAGCATCAGCCTGTTGAAATGAATGCGGAAGATCCGCTGTTTATTCTTTATACCTCCGGCTCTACCGGCAAGCCGAAAGGCGTGCTGCATACCACCGGCGGGTATCTGGTGTATGCCGCGAGCACCTTTAAATATGTGTTCGACTACCATCCGGGCGACATCTACTGGTGCACCGCCGATGTGGGTTGGGTCACCGGACACAGCTACCTGCTGTACGGCCCGCTGGCCTGCGGCGCCACGACGCTGATGTTCGAAGGGGTGCCCAACTGGCCGACGCCAGCGCGTATGGCGCAGGTGGTCGATAAGCATCAGGTCACGATTTTGTATACTGCACCAACCGCGATCCGTGCGCTGATGGCGGAAGGCGACAAAGCGATCGAGGGCACCGACCGTTCCTCCCTGCGCATTCTCGGCTCCGTTGGCGAGCCGATCAACCCGGAAGCGTGGGAGTGGTACTGGAAAAAGATCGGCAATGAGAAATGCCCGGTGGTCGATACCTGGTGGCAGACCGAAACCGGCGGTTTCATGATCACCCCGCTGCCGGGGGCGACAGAGCTGAAAGCCGGTTCCGCCACCCGTCCGTTCTTTGGCGTGCAGCCTGCGCTGGTGGATAACGAAGGCAATCCGCAGGAAGGGGCGACCGAGGGCAACCTGGTGATCACCGACTCCTGGCCGGGTCAGGCGCGCACGCTGTTCGGCGATCATGAGCGTTTCGAGCAGACCTACTTTTCGACCTTTAAAAATATGTACTTCAGCGGCGACGGCGCGCGTCGTGACGAAGATGGCTATTACTGGATCACCGGTCGCGTGGACGACGTGCTGAACGTGTCCGGTCACCGTCTGGGCACCGCGGAGATTGAGTCCGCGCTGGTGGCGCATCCCAAAATCGCCGAAGCGGCGGTGGTGGGTATTCCGCACAGCATTAAAGGCCAGGCGATTTATGCCTACGTGACTCTGAACCACGGCGAAGAGCCTTCTCCGGAACTGTACGCGGAAGTGCGCAACTGGGTACGAAAAGAGATTGGTCCGCTGGCGACGCCGGACGTGCTGCACTGGACCGATTCCCTGCCGAAGACCCGTTCCGGCAAAATTATGCGCCGTATTTTGCGCAAGATCGCGGCAGGCGATACCAGCAATCTGGGCGATACCTCGACCCTTGCCGATCCTGGCGTGGTAGAGAAACTGCTCGAAGAGAAGCAGGCTATCGCGATGCCTTCATAATGAGAACAGGCCGGATGGCGCTGCGAAGCGTTTTATCCGGCCGACATTTCTGACCTTACCCCTCTCTTCATCGGGAGGGAAAATATAAAACCCCCCAAAGGATTTCGTGTTGCAGGAAGGCGGCAAACGAACACATCCCCAGTCGCAGAGTGAACCAGGCGACTGGGGTGGGTAAGTGCGGCCAACGCACCTGTGGCGCGAAAGACGCAGGGGGCCTCTGGAGAGCTCTGTGATGAATGACACTATTTATCAGCGGATAGAAGACAGTGCGCGTTTCAGGGAGTTAGTCGAAAAAAGGCAACGGTTTGCCACCCTTCTGTCGGTCATCATGTTGGTGATTTATATCGGCTTTATTTTACTGATTGCTTTCGCGCCTGGCTGGCTGGGTACGCCGCTCCACGCGGGAACCAGCGTCACCCGGGGTATCCCCATTGGCGTCGGGGTCATTCTGATCTCCTTTATTCTGACCGGCATTTATATCTGGCGGGCGAACGGCGAATTCGACCGTCTTAATAATGCAGTACTGCACGAGGTTAACGCATCATGAAGAGAGTCCTGACGGCGCTTGCCGCCACACTACCCTTCGCGGCCAACGCGGCGGATGCCCTTAGCGGTACAGTAGAGCGCCAGCCAACCAACTGGCAGGCCATCATTATGTTTTTGATTTTTGTCGTATTTACGCTCGGAATTACCTACTGGGCCTCTAAACGCGTGCGTTCGCGCAACGACTACTACACGGCGGGCGGCAATATTACTGGTTTTCAGAACGGACTGGCGATTGCGGGCGACTACATGTCTGCCGCCTCTTTTCTGGGCATCTCCGCGCTGGTGTTCACTTCCGGCTACGACGGCCTGATTTACTCGCTGGGCTTCCTGGTGGGCTGGCCGATCATTCTGTTTCTGATCGCCGAGCGCCTGCGTAATCTGGGACGTTATACCTTTGCCGATGTGGCCTCCTACCGTCTCAAGCAAGGCCCGATCCGCATTCTTTCCGCCTGCGGTTCGCTGGTGGTGGTGGCGCTGTATCTGATCGCCCAGATGGTCGGCGCGGGCAAACTCATCGAACTGTTATTTGGTCTGAATTACCACATTGCGGTGGTGCTGGTCGGCGTGCTGATGATGATGTACGTGCTATTCGGCGGTATGCTGGCGACGACGTGGGTGCAGATCATCAAAGCGGTGCTGCTGCTGTTCGGCGCCAGCTTCATGGCCTTTATGGTGATGAAGCACGTCGGTTTCAGCTTCAATAACCTGTTTACCGAAGCAATGGCGGTTCATCCGAAAGGCACCGCCATCATGAGTCCTGGGGGGCTGGTGAAAGATCCGATCTCCGCGCTGTCGCTGGGCCTTGGTCTGATGTTCGGGACCGCCGGTCTGCCGCATATCCTGATGCGCTTCTTCACGGTGTCAGACGCGCGCGAAGCGCGTAAAAGCGTGTTCTACGCCACCGGCTTTATGGGTTACTTCTACATTCTGACCTTTATTATCGGCTTTGGCGCGATCATGCTGGTCGGGGCAAATCCGGCGTACAAAGACGCGGCGGGCGCACTGATTGGCGGCAACAATATGGCGGCGGTGCATCTGGCTAACGCGGTCGGCGGCAATCTGTTCCTCGGCTTTATCTCCGCGGTCGCTTTCGCCACTATTCTCGCGGTGGTGGCCGGACTGACGCTGGCGGGCGCGTCGGCGGTTTCGCACGATCTCTACGCCAACGTGTTTCGTAAAGGCGCCACCGAGCGCGAAGAACTGCGGGTGTCGAAAATCACCGTACTGGTGCTGGGCGTCATCGCCATTATTCTTGGCGTACTGTTTGAAAACCAGAACATTGCCTTCATGGTCGGCCTGGCGTTTGCCATCGCGGCAAGCTGTAACTTCCCGATCATCCTGCTTTCCATGTACTGGTCGAAGCTGACCACCCGTGGCGCGATGATGGGCGGCTGGTTAGGGTTACTGACGGCAGTGGTGTTGATGGTGCTTGGCCCGACGATTTGGGTACAGATCCTCGGTCACGAAAAGGCGATCTTCCCCTACGAATACCCGGCGCTGTTCTCCATTACCGTGGCGTTCCTCGGCATCTGGTTCTTCTCGGCCACCGATAACTCAGCGGAAGGAAACCGCGAACGCGAGCAGTTCCGCGCCCAGTTTATCCGTTCCCAGACAGGATACGGCGTCGAACAAGGCCGCGCCCATTAATCACTCCCCCACTCCCCCACTCCCCGGTCTTTATGGCCGGGGATCACATTTTTCTTCCTGCGTTCTACCCATCTCCCGCGATAGCGCTACAGTACCCAAACAAGAGTGAAACGCTGTTTTTATTACATCAACACGTTAATTCATTTTAAGAGAAGGGAATGCGATGAAGAAATATGCCCTGGTGGGAACCGGCGGTCGCGCTGGACTGTATATTTCGGCAATTGGCGGGCAATGGAAAGAGAACGCCCGGCTGGTTGCCTTCTGCGATACCAACCAGACCCGGATGAACTACGCCAACACATTACTGGAAAAAGAGGGCGCTGCGCCGGTATCGACCTGGAAAGCGCAGCAGTTTGAGGAGATGATCCGTGAAACGCGCCCGGACATTATCATCGTTACCACCATGGACCGCACCCACGATGATTACATCGTCCGGGCGCTGCATGCGGGCTGCGACGTGATCACCGAAAAACCGATGACTATCGACGAAAAGCGCGCCCTGCGTATTCTGGATGCCATTGAAGAAACAGGCCGCCAGGTGCGCGTCGCCTTCAACTATCGCTATGCCCCACACCACAGCAAAGTGCGCGAACTGCTGATGAACGGCACGATCGGCGAGGTTTACTCCGTCCACTTCGAATGGCTGCTGAACACCGAGCATGGCGCAGACTATTTTCGTCGCTGGCACCGCGAAAAGCGCAATAGCGGCGGTCTGCTGGTGCATAAATCGACCCACCATTTCGACCTGATGAACTTCTGGTTGGCCAGCACGCCAGCGCGCGTTTACGCTGAAGGCGGCCTGCGTTTTTATGGCAGAGAGAACGCCGAACGACGCGGCGTCACGCAGTTTTATCCCCGCGCCCACGGCTACCCGCAGGCGAAAGACGACCCGTTTGCCCTGCAAATGGCAGAGAATCCGCAGTTGAAAGCGCTCTATCTGGATGCGGAACATGAGGATAGCTACTTCCGCGACCAGAGCGTGTTCAGCGACGGCATTACCATTGAAGATACGATGTCGGTGCTGGTGAAATATCAGAATGACGTACAGCTGACGTATTCACTGAACACTTATCTGCCCTGGGAAGGGCTGAACGTGGTCTTTAACGGCAGCAAAGGCCGTCTGGAGATGAAGATCGTCGAGAAATCGTACGTTAACGCTGGCGGCGAACGCGCCAACGAAGGCAGCCTCGAGACCTGCGATATCACCGTCTTCCCAATGTTTGCCGCGCCGTGGAAAGCTGACTTCACGCTGGGCGAAGGCGGACACGGCGGCGGCGACAACGCGATGCTCGCCGATCTGTTTGGCGAGGTGAAACACGACCCGCTTCAGCGCGCCGCCGACCACCGCGCCGGGGCGATGTCGATCCTCACCGGCATCGCCGGAAACCTCTCCATGCAGCAGCAGCGTCCGGTCCACTTTAACGAATTTGCGCTGGCGTCGCGTCTGACATAACCCAACCGCCGCTGGTCAGAACATCAGCTTCGCGACCAGCGGCGCAATGAGCACCATCACGACGCCGGAGAGCATCATCACCAGGCTGGCGACGACGCCCTCCTGCTGCCCCAGTTCGTAGGAGCGCGCCGTTCCTGCGCCGTGAGACGCCGCGCCGAATCCGGCGCCTTTCGCCATACCTTCGCGTATCGACAGCCGCAGAAACAGCGCATCGCCAACCGCCATGCCAAACACGCCGGTCACCACCACGAACAGCGCCACCAGATCCGGCTGTCCGCCGATAGGCTCCGCCGCCGCCAGCGCAAACGGGGTGGTCACCGAGCGAACGGCCAGGCTGCGCTGGATTTCATCGGAGAGCGTAAACAGCCGCGCCAGCCAGACCGAACTGGTGACCGCCACCACCGTTGCCGTCACCACGCCTGCGCTAAGCGACATCCAGTGACGTTTGATGATGGCAAAATTGTCGTAGACCGGCACTGCAAAGGCGATGGTCGCCGGACCAAGCAGCCACAATAACCAGTGCGACTCGCCAATATAGCTTTGCCAGGAGATATGCCCAAACACCAGCATCAACACCAGCAGCGCCGGGGTGAGCACCAACGGCATCAGCGGCAGTCGGCGAAAGCGGCGATACAGGCGCTTGTTGAGAAAATAGATGACCAGTGTGATGACCAGACAGAGCGCGCTAAGCTGAAAATTACTCACGATTTAACCTGCGCAACTCATAGCGATACACCTTGTCCACCACCCACGCGGTCGCACCGAGTACCATCAGGGTGCTGAGCGCAATCACGGCAAAGATACGCCAGCCGTCGATCAACAGCAGTTGCGCATAGTTCACCACCGCCACCACCGCGGGCACAAAGAACAGCAGCATTTCCGCCAGCAGCCAGCGGGCCCCCGCCCGCACCCAGCGCAACGGCAGGATCCGACACACAATCAGCGCCAGCATTAGCACCATGCCCACCAGATTGGCCGGAAGCGGCAAATGCAGCCAGGAGACAAGGTTTTGCGCAACGATAAACAGACCGGCGTACAGCAGAACCTGAACCGGAACCTGAAGTCGCTGTACGACAACAGGCGTAATGCGGCGTATCGCCACAGCCATGAAGGGATATCCTGAAAAATAATTCGGAGCGCCAGTATAGAGAGCGCCCGTCGATGAAAGAAATGAATTAAAATCATTGCGGGCATAGTCGTAAGGAATAGTCATGGACATCAGAACGCTGCGTTATTTTGTCGAGGTGGTGCGCCAGCAGAGTTTCACCCGCGCGGCGGAGAAGTTGTATGTCACGCAACCCACCATCAGCAAGATGTTAAAAAATCTTGAAGACGAGCTTAACTGCACGCTGCTGATCCGCGACGGGCGCAAGCTTTTGCTCACGGACACCGGACGGGTGGTGTTTGAGCGCGGGCTGGCGATTCTGGCGGAGTTTCGCCAACTGGAAGCGGAGCTGGGAGACATCAACCATCTCAACAAAGGCCTGCTACGGTTAGGCATTCCGCCCATGGTCGGCATGTTGATGGCGGGTCCTATCAGTCTGTTTCGCCAGCGCTATCCGGGCGTCGAGCTGAAGGTCGCGGAGTTTGGCGGCCTGACGGTGCAACAGGCGGTGATGAATGGCGAACTGGACGTGGCGATGACCGCGCTGCCGATAGAAGCAGAAAGCGGTCTGGCGACCCTGCCGCTGTTTAACCATCCGCTTTGCGTCCTGGCGCCCCGTGCCGGTCAGTGGACAACCTGTGAGTCCGTTTCCCCCGAAACGCTGGCGGAGCACCCGCTGCTGATTTACAACGAAGATTTCGCCCTGAGCCGTCAGTTGATGCAGCTTTTTAGCGAACGCGACGTCAAGCCGCGCATTGCGGTACGCAGCGGACAGTGGGATTTTCTTGCGGCGATGGTACAGGCAGGCGTCGGCATTGCTATTCTGCCGGAGCCCATCTGTGAACGGCTGGATAAAAACACGCTGCGCTGGATCCCGCTGGAAAGCGAACTGCGCTGGCAGCTCGGGATGATTTGGCGCGAAGGGGTCTACCTTTCCCATAGCGCCAAAGCGTGGCTTTCATGTTGCGAAGGATTCTGGGCAGGGGCATCGCAAACCATCAACCCGGCAAAAAACTAAAGCGCCACAAGGGCGCTTTAGTTGTTTTCCGGTCTTTGTCTTTCTCTCTATCCCGCTGAGTTCACGGGAGGGTTTCCCCCGACGTCAACACCCCTCATTCGAGCACGTGGTGGAGGTTCCGGTTTGTGTTGATACTGTAAGTGTATGCCGAGGCCGCCTGTTTGCCAGCCGACGTGGTGATTTTTTAGCCGAATTTTTTTCGTCATCTTCCACAATTTTCTATAGTTAAGAAGATAAATTCACAGGAGCCTCACATGCTAACGGTACATCATTTAAACCAGTCTCGTTCCCAGCGCATTCTCTGGGCGCTGGAAGAACTATCGCTGCCCTACCAGATTGTCCGTTACCAGCGTGAAAAGACCCTGCTTGCCCCGCCGGCGTTGAAAAAAGTGCATCCGCTCGGCAAGTCGCCCGTGGTGGAGGATAACGGCGTCGTCATTGCGGAATCGGGTGCAATCCTTGAATATTTGCAGGAAACCTACGACAGCGAAGGCAAATTTAAACCCGCCGACGCGGAACAGAAGCGGCAGTACCGATTCTGGCTGCACTATGCGGAAGGTTCGCTCATGCCGTTACTGCTGATGAAACTGGTCTTTGTCAGTCTTGGCAAGCCGCCGGTTCCCTTTGGCTTGCGCACGCTGGGCGGTGCGTTGGGAAAAGGCGTGCAGAAAGCGTATCTCAATCCACAACTGGAAACCCACGCGCGTTTCATTGACGCTCACCTTGCCGAACATCTCTGGTTTGCCGGAGAACCGTTCAGCATGGCCGACATTCAGATGAGTTTCCCGCTGTTTGCTCTACTGGCGCGCGGCGGCATCGATAATCTCTCCCACATCGAGGCATGGAAAAAACGGGTGGAAATGCGTCCGGCCTGGCAGCGAGCGATTCAACAGGGCGGCCCCTTTGAGATCCCCGGCGGGTGAGGACGAAAATGTCTCCTGTGCCCCGCGCATGGGCGAAACGACACGGCAAATTATGTTGCCAGATTGCGCATCGACGGTAACGTTTGCGCATCAGTTGATGATTTCTTCGTCGTTAACGCAAGAAATGCATAAAAAGCGACAAAGTTCAGTTGAAAATCGCCATATGATCGCTGGATAATCGTTTGCTTTTTTTTACTACCCGTTTTTTTATGCGCGGAGCTAAACGTTTGCTTTTTGCGACTCCCCTTTTGTCGCGACAGAGCACAGGGAATTGACGTTTCGCTGGCAGTGGATTGTCCACCACGCATAAAGACGACAAATAAACTCTCAGGGGATGTTTTCTATGTCTACGCCTTCAGCGCGTACCGGCGGTTCACTTGACGCCTGGTTTAAAATTTCACAACGTGGAAGCACTGTCCGTCAGGAAGTGGTTGCCGGGTTAACAACGTTTCTGGCGATGGTGTACTCGGTTATCGTGGTGCCGGGCATGCTGGGCAAAGCTGGCTTTCCGCCAGCCGCGGTATTTGTCGCGACCTGTCTGGTGGCGGGGTTAGGCTCCATCGTTATGGGGCTGTGGGCGAATCTGCCGCTGGCGATCGGTTGCGCCATTTCACTGACCGCGTTTACCGCGTTCAGCCTGGTGCTCGGTCAGCAGATCAGCGTGCCGGTGGCGCTGGGCGCGGTATTCCTGATGGGGATTCTGTTTACCATTATCTCTGCGACCGGCATTCGTAGCTGGATTTTGCGCAACCTGCCGCAGGGCGTCGCGCATGGTACCGGTATTGGTATCGGCCTGTTTTTGCTGCTAATTGCGGCAAATGGCGTAGGCCTGGTAATCAAAAACCCACTGGATGGCCTGCCGGTGGCGCTGGGTGACTTCGCAACGTTCCCGGTGATCATGTCGCTGGTCGGACTGGCGGTAATCCTCGGCCTTGAAAAGCTGAAAGTGCCGGGCGGCATTTTGTTGACCATCATTGGTATTTCGATTGTCGGGCTGATCTGTGATCCGGCGGTGAAATTCTCCGGCATTTTCGCGATGCCGTCGCTGAGCGATGAAAACGGCAAATCGCTGATTGGCAGCCTGGATATCATGGGCGCGCTGAATCCGGTGGTGCTGCCAAGCGTGCTGGCGCTGGTTATGACCGCAGTGTTTGACGCAACCGGCACCATCCGCGCCGTGGCGGGGCAGGCGAATCTGCTCGACAAAGACGGCCAGATCATCGACGGCGGCAAAGCGCTGACCACAGATTCCCTGAGCAGCGTGTTCTCCGGTCTGGTGGGCGCAGCGCCGGCAGCGGTGTATATCGAATCCGCGGCAGGGACGGCAGCGGGCGGTAAAACCGGCCTGACAGCGATCACCGTCGGCGTTCTGTTCCTGCTGATCCTGTTCCTCTCTCCGCTGTCCTATCTGGTGCCGGTATACGCGACGGCGCCTGCGCTAATGTACGTGGGCCTGTTAATGCTGAGCAACGTGGCGAAAATTGATTTCGCCGACTTCGTCGACGCGATGGCGGGTCTGGTCACAGCGGTGTTCATCGTGCTGACCTGTAATATCGTTACCGGCATCATGATCGGCTTTGCCACGCTGGTGATTGGTCGTCTGGTTTCCGGCGAATGGCGCAAGCTGAACGTGGGTACGGTGGTGATCGCCATCGCGCTGGTGACGTTCTACGCGGGCGGCTGGGCGATTTGATCGCGAAGTGATTCCGAAAACGGGTGGCTTTGGCCGCCCGTTTTTATTTTCACCGCACATTTCGTTGTCTTTTGCGATACTCTGAAAAAGGTAAAATCGAGGCACGAAGCCTCTCAGGCACATAAAAAACATCGCAAACAGGGAACGCATGGAAATTTTTTTCACAATACTCATCATGACCCTTGTGGTCTCGCTGTCCGGGGTATTTACGCGCGTATTGCCCTTCCAGCTCCCCTTACCCCTCATGCAGATTGCCATCGGCGCGCTGCTGGCATGGCCCACATTTGGTCTGCATGTGGAATTTGATCCCGAACTGTTTTTAGTTCTGTTTATTCCGCCGCTGCTGTTCGCCGACGGCTGGAAGACGCCGACGCGCGAATTCCTTGAACACGGGCGAGAGATCTTCGGTCTGGCGCTGGCGCTGGTGATTGTCACCGTTGTCGGCATCGGTTTTCTGATTTACTGGCTGGTGCCGGGCATCCCGTTGATACCCGCTTTTGCGCTGGCGGCGGTGCTGTCGCCAACCGATGCGGTGGCGCTTTCCGGCATCGTCGGTGAAGGACGTATTCCGAAGAAGATCATGGGCATTTTACAGGGCGAAGCGTTAATGAATGACGCTTCTGGTCTGGTGTCGCTGAAGTTTGCCGTCGCGGTGGCGATGGGCACAATGATCTTTACCGTTGGCGGCGCAACCGTGGAATTTCTTAAGGTGGCGATTGGCGGTATCCTCGCGGGCTTTGTGGTCAGTTGGCTGTACGGGCGTTCGCTGCGTTTTCTTAGCCGCTGGGGCGGCGATGAACCCGCGACACAGATCGTGCTGCTGTTCCTGCTGCCGTTCGCCTCTTACCTGATTGCCGAACACATCGGCGTGTCGGGAATTCTGGCGGCAGTCGCCGCCGGGATGACCATCACCCGTTCCGGCGTCATGCGCCGCGCGCCGCTGGCTATGCGTCTGCGCGCCAACAGTACCTGGGCGATGCTGGAGTTTGTGTTTAACGGCATGGTCTTTTTACTGTTGGGCCTGCAACTGCCTGGTATTCTCGAGTCGTCGCTGGTGGCGGCGGAAGCCGATCCAAACGTCGAAATCTGGATGCTGTTTACCGACATCGTGCTGATTTACGTCGCGCTGATGCTGGTGCGCTTCGGCTGGCTGTGGACGATGAAAAAATTCAGCATGCGTTTTTTGAAAAAGAAACCGATGGAGTTTGGATCGTGGACCACGCGTGAAATTCTTATCGCCTCTTTCGCGGGGGTGCGCGGGGCAATCACGCTGGCGGGTGTGCTCTCCATTCCTCTGCTGCTGCCGGATGGCAACGTTTTCCCGGCGCGTTACGAACTGGTGTTCCTCGCCGCCGGGGTGATCCTGTTCTCGCTGTTCGTTGGCGTGATAATGCTGCCGATACTGCTGCAACATCTGGAAGTGGCTGACCATTCGCAGCAACTGAAAGAGGAACGCATCGCGCGCGCGGCAACGGCAGAAGTGGCGATAGTAGCGATTCAGAAAATGGAAGAGCGTCTGGCGGCGGATACCGAGGAGAACATCGACAACCAACTGCTGACCGAAGTGAGTTCGCGGGTCATCGGTAACCTGCGTCGCCGCGCTGACGGACGCAACGATGTCGAAAGTTCGCTACAGGAAGAGAACCTCGAGCGTCGTTTCCGCCTTGCCGCGCTGCGTTCTGAACGCGCGGAGTTGTACCACCTGCGCGCCACGCGTGAGATCAGCAATGAGACTCTGCAAAAGCTGCTGCATGACCTTGATTTGCTGGAAGCGCTGTTGATTGAGAATCAGTAATCCTGTCGCCCGGATGCGCTTAGCGGTCCGGGCCGGCGAAAAACGTTAATCATCCTCCAGCAGCCGCGCGCCGGTCCCCTGTTCACCAAGTCGGTCGCCAGGGTTCCGCAACGGGCAATCCTTACGCGATAAGCAGCCGCAGCCGATACAACCGTCCAGCTCATCGCGCAGCGCCACCAGCGTATGAATGCGACGGTCCAGTTCATCCCGCCATTGCGAAGAGAGCTGCTTCCACTCCTTCGCACTCAACGTATGGCCTTCCGGCAGTACCCCAAGCGCCTCGCTGATGGTCGCCAGCGGAATGCCGATCCGTTGGGCAATCTTAATGATCGCCACATAACGCAACACATCGCGCTTATACCGCCGCTGATTGCCGCTGTTACGAGTACTGCTAATCAACCCTTTACTTTCATAGAAGTGCAGCGCGGATACCGCCACACCGCTGCGTTTCGCCACTTCGCCCGGCGTCAGCAAGGCTTTTATGCGGGGTAATTTCTTTTCCATAAATCGCTTTACCTCAAGTTAACTTGAGGAATTATACTCGCCCGCAGACAAAAGACGAATCGAACCCTGAAAAAGAGGCAACGCTATGTCCCATCAGCAAATTATTCAGACCCTTGTTGAATGGATTGATGAACATATCGACCAACCGCTGAACATTGATGTGGTCGCGAAAAAATCAGGCTATTCAAAATGGTATTTACAAAGGATGTTCCGCACCGTGATGCGCCAGACGCTCGGCGACTATATCCGCCAGCGCCGACTGCTGTTAGCCGCCGTGGAGTTGCGTAATACCGAGCGACCCATCTTCGATATCGCTATGGATTTAGGCTACGTATCACAACAGACCTTTTCCCGCGTTTTTCGCCGGGAGTTTGATCGTACCCCCAGCGACTACCGCCATCGTCTGTAAGTTTACTGCCCGCGCGACATCAGACGTGCGGGCGGCTGCTGTAGCCAGTCGATGAACGCCTGCGGCGGCAGCGCTTTCGCGAAGTGCCACCCCTGACAATACTGTACGCCGCGCTTAAGCAACCAGTTGACCTGATCCGCCGTTTCCACGCCTTCCGCGATGGTTTTCAGCCGCAGGCTTTGGGCCATCTCGATAATATGCTCCGCGATCAGGTGGCTGGTGCTGTTCGTGGTGAGTGTGTCGATAAACGATTTATCGATCTTCAGGATATCCACCTTCAGGGAATACAGGTTATGCAGGTTGGAATAGCCGGTGCCAAAGTCATCGATCGCCACTTCGTAGCCCGCCTGACGAAACGCCTGAATAACCGGCGTGGTTTTCGGCACGTCGATAAAGCCCCGCTCAGTGACTTCCACTTTGATCTGTTGCGCAAGCACACCGTACTGACGCGCTTTGTTGGCGATCAGGGCAATCAGTCGGGAAGAATGGAAGTCTGACGCGGAGAGATTGATCGAAATATACAGCGACGGGTTTGCCGCCAGAAACGCCCCCATCTCCCGGAAAACGTCCTCCACCACATAATCGGTGATCTGCGCGATCATCCCCTCTTTTTCCGCCAGGGGGATAAATTCGGCGGGACTCATGACCTGTCCGTTGTATCCAGGCCAACGCAGCAACGCTTCCGCGCCCACGCATTTCTCATTTTTGATGTCCATAATCGGCTGATAGTGTACGCACAATTGGCGCTGTTTAAGCGCCCGCTGCAGCATCCGCGGCGGCGACCTGTATTGCCGACGCGCCCGCGACCAGAGCAGCAACAGCAGTATGCTGCAAAGCACGGCAAGCGGAAGGGTGAAAAGCAGTTGCTGGTACAGATTTTGATAAAATCGACCGGTCGTTGTCGAAACAATCACCGCGATGGGGCGTTTATCGGAATGAACGAGCGTGTAAAAACGGCCATCCTGCTGAAACACGGACTGACCGCGGCGCACCAGCGGCAATAGCTCCGCAACCCACGCTTTTTCGCTGACGGAAAAGAACGTGTCGGTAACCGTGTCGAAAACGCCCCAGGCAAGCGCCGGATCGTCTGTCATCACTTCGCTGAAGGATAAGGGATTGATCACTGCAACGTAATTGCCACGCTGCATATACGCCATTTTGTAGCCTGTAAAAAAGGGCGTGTCACGGAAGTAATAAATCGCGACATCAGGTTTTCGTTTATACTCAGCGTCCGGCATAATAAAGGGTGTGGTCGGCGCCATGACCGTTGAACATAAAAAGCGATTACCCTGCGCATAAATTAACTCATTGATATAAAGACGCCCACGAATAATATTTAACATTCTTTGCCGATGTGCAGGGGTACAGGCTTGTCCCTGATACTGTTCGGCGGCGTCGCGCGCTAAGTCAGCCTGTAAAATAACCAGTTCAGTTTTATCTAATGTCAGTTGTGCGAATATACGCAATTGATGACTGGTCTGGGATACGGCTCGCAATTGGGCAAACCATAGCGCTAACATCATGGGAAGCAACACCACCATGATTATCCCGAGAAACCTCAGCATCTTCCGTCGCGCCTGATGATTCATTTCAGCCCTATATCCCTGCATATTATACGCCTGTTATTATCGAGGCCGGATGCCATACCTGGATAATTGCCATTGCCGCCAACGCACGGGCAATCTGAAGCATGACAGGTATAAATCACACAGGGGTGTTACGTTGCATGAATCCTACAATATTAGCAACTGACTTTTATTAGTAAAAGTCTGATAATATCAGCGGTTATTAATATCATTTCGTGGATCATTCCTGGCAAGCCATCATTTCTATTAAGCAGTGGCGTTCAATTTCCCGGTATTATTTTGGACAAACCAAAAAAGGTCGGCTTAATCGCGCGTTATTAACGGTCTATTCCGACAAGACGCCCCGATGCTTTTACTTCCTCTGAACACCTTTACCCACACGCAAAGCATGGTTAAAAATCAAACAAAAAATCCTCGCCCTGGCTGGAAAATAAGCTCATTAACGTGATATAGTTCACAAAAATTATGAAACAGAAACAACGTTTCATTCGTGTTAATGTGAATGCCTGTCGATAGCCAGAGTGTTACACGCCCGTGAAAACGCCGCGCTGTCCGGGCACCCTGCTTTTCAGAGGAAATGTTTCATGGCAACCCTAACCACTGGCGTGGTGCTTCTCCGCTGGCCACTGCTGAGTGCCGTGCTGATGTTTTTAGCCAGTACGCTGAATATCCGTTTTCGTAAATCCGACTATATTGGCCTGGCTGTTATCAGCAGCGGTCTGGGCGTTATCGCCGCCTGCTGGTTTGCCACCGGGCTGCTCGGCATCACCCTGATGGATATCTCCGCCATCTGGAAAAACATCGAATCCGTTATGGTCGAAGTGATGAGCCACACCCCGCCCGAATGGCCGATGGTATTGACCTGATTCCCGGCCCCGCGTTTGCAATCCCGACGGGGGCCTGGTCAGTCCATTACCGCCCCCGCATTCCGTGTTCATGCCGCTGGCAAATGGGACACTGTGTGTCGTCTGCGCCAAACGTGGCGAACACCCGGCGACAGTCCCGGCAGACCTTACGCGTAAACGGATAGTGCTCTGGCTGACTCTCGCCCACGCTGTGCCTGGTCGTAATCGCTTTTGTCGGGCAAACTACCGCGCAGTTATTGCACCCCGTACAACGTGACATCTCTGCGCGTAACGCCCGTTCGCCAATCTGAATCGCCTTCTCCTGACAAACCCGTTCACACGCTCCGCAGAGTACGCAACTGGCGATATCAAGCTGTAGCGCATAGTCCTGCATGTGCGGCATACGGCTTCGGCGCAAACGCGGCGACGGGTTCACGCTCGCGGTCTGCACCTTCTCTTCGCTGACGTGCAGTAAATGACGGCGCGCCACGTTCACGCGCTTCGCGGACGGCGGAATCACTTGCCAGAGTGGTTCCCCCAGCGCCCTAAGGCGAATATTTAACGCCGCCACGGCAAGCGCCCACGTGGGATATGCATCGATGTCGATTTCCAGTCCGCGAATCTGATACTGAAGATGCCACATCAGCAGTTCTTCTACACTCGCCGCCTGGGCGGTAAACGGCGCCACCAGCGTTTGCTGACGGTAAGAACGCCGGGCGGTTGGCAGATCTTGCAGCGCATCGACAGGACAAACAAACGTACAATGACCGCATCGAATGCAGCGATCGTTGTCCAGCGTAACCGTAGAGGCAGAAAACGAAATGGCCTGCGCCGGACAGGCCTGACGGCAGGCGTCACAGGTATGTTGAGGAAAACGCTTACGTACGCAGGAGGCGCCCACACCCGGCGGTGTGGGCGTTTTCATCAGGGTAAAAAGGGCCATTAAAGAATGCTGAAGAACATAAAGCGCAGCAGCGCCTCAGCCACAACCAGCCCCAGCCCGCCCAGCAGCATCGCCGTGCGACACGAGCGCCATGCGCCAATGGCGAACAGCAAGGAACCCAGTACGGAAAGTCCCCAGGCAACGTTTCTTAGCCCTGTCAGTTGGTGAAACGCGACCAGCGGCTGATGCGGCAGCGTGACCACCTCGTTCAGGCTTGCGGATGCCAGAAAGTTGACATAGTCCGGCTGCACCAGCAGACGAATGGCGGTGATCGCCACCACCAGCACAGCGGCCATACGCAGAAGCCGTGTGATACCCGGCAGCAGGCCGTTGCCGATCGCCGCACCCAGAATGCCCGCCGCGCCAAAGAACATGACCCAGGTATTGATATGCTGCCAGGTCACGACCGACGAATGGACATAAATTGCGCCCATGCAGTAGATATCCACCAGTCCGGCCAGGGTCGCCAGCGCCAGCAGGAGGCGTGAAGGCTGTTTTTTCAACATCACCAGCAGCGTTGCCAGGCCCAGAATCGCCAGATAGAGGCTGGCAAAGACGATCTCCCGGCTCAGCCATGAACTTTCCACATGGCGCAGCGCATTAAACGCATTCAGCGGGTAACCGAGGTGCAGCGTCGAGGCGATCAGCCCCAGTCCGCCCATCACGCAGGAAACCAGCATCGCCGGCAGCAGCGACCGCTTCTCGCCCGTCGCCAGGGCAATAAACAGCGTCAGCCCTACGGAGCCCTGCACCAGCAGGGTGAAAATCAGCAACGGTAACTCATGCATGGCGTTTACCTCCCTTCTCTGCGCCCTGGTGCGGTTTGATCACTAAATTCGGATGGGTAATGGAGGAGTCTGGCAGCCCCTGCACATCGCAAACATCGCCGTATTTAGCGCGCAGTTCGTCAATCGGACCGAACTTAATCGCCTCCAGAGGACAGGTCGCCACGCACACCGGCTGCTCGCCTTTTACCAGCAGGTCGATGCACATATCGCATTTCGACATCTGTCCGGCCTCGGTGTCCATCTGCGGCGCGCCGTAGGGACATGACCAGGCGCAATAGCCGCAGCCGACGCATTTATCGGTATTGACCCGCACAATGCCGTCGCCTGGACGTTTGTGCATCGCCGTGGTCGGGCAGTTCTTAGTGCAAATCGGGTCGTCACAGTGGTTGCACGAGATCGACATCGTGTACGCGTAAACGTTGTTCGCCACGCCGCCCTGTCCGGTGGCGATAAACCCTCCGCCATTGACTTCATACACCCGACGAAAACGGCGTCCCACTTCCAGATTATGGCGATCTTTGCATGCCACCTGACACGCCTTACAGCCGGAGCAGCGCGACGTATCGATGAAGAAACCAAGCTGTTTGTCGCTAACGGGCGGATACTCTTTAAATTGACTCATGCTTTAACGACCTCCACCAGCATGGTTTGATGTGAATTCCCTTTTGCAAGAGGCGTAATACGCGTTGAGCTCAGCACGTTCGGACAACCGCCATGATCGACGCCCTCTGCGTCAGGTTGCCACCACGCGCCGGCCTGCATCGCCACCACGCCGGGAATAATGCGCGGCGTGACCTCAGCGGGCACCTGGCAAATACCACGGTTGTTGTGGATGCGCACGGTGTCGCCGTGGGCAATGCCGCGTTTTTGTGCATCGACCGGGTTAATCCACAGCTTCTGTTCCTGCACTTCCTGCAGCCACGGGTTCGCGTACTGGGTAGAGTTCGCGCGGTTTTTGCCTTTCCAGGTGATCATCTGTAACGGGAAGGATTTCGTTAGCGCGTCCTGTGGCCCTTCGTGTGCGGGCACGTAGTGCGAAAGCGCCGGAATTTCCGGATGCTGCATGTCGTAGAGACGCTTCGAGAAGATCTCAATTTTACCCGACGGCGTTGGGAACGGATGGTTTTGCGGATCGCGAATGTTGTCCTCAAAAGCCACATACGGCTTGCTCTTGAACAGATGGCGACGCTTCACCTGTAATTCAGCAAAGTCCGGCAACTGCTGTTCCGGCATTGACAGCCGCGTCTGTTCCCAGATGTGCTCAATCCACTCTTTCTCACTGCGGCCCTCGCTGAACGCGGGTTCCACGCCGAGCTTCGCCGCCACTTCGCGGATCCAGTCATAGTCGGAGCGACGCTCAAAGTCGGGTTCCACCAGTTTTTCCGACAGCACCAGGTAGTTTGCCGTTCCCCAGGTTTCGCCAATGTTCCAGCGCTCCATAAAGCTGGTTTCCGGCAGCAGAACGTCGGCATATTTCGCGCTCGGCGTCATATACAAATCGCTGACCACGATGAACTCGATTTTCGACTCGTCGGCGAGGATCTTTGCCGCCTGATTAACGTCCGGGTTCTGGTTCACCAGATAGTTGCCCGCCAGCGAAAAGAGAATGCGGATGTTGCTCTTAAGCTGCTCTGCATCCTTCAGCCCTTGTTCCGGGGTCACCTTGCTGGCATCGTCCGCCGCCTGCACCCAGTTCATGATCGAGATTTTCTCTTTCACCGGGTTTTCCGGCATTTCCGGACCGGTGGTGAACAGGCGATTGCCGCAACCGCCGTAGCCCGCCGCCCAGCCACCTTTAACGCCAACGTTGCCGGTAATGGTCGCCAGCAGAGTGGAACCGCGCGCGGTACGTTCGCCGCAGATATGACGCTGTGGGCCCCAGCCCTGAATCAGCGCCGCCGGTTTGGTGGTGGCATAGTCGCGCGCCAGCTGGCGGATGGTCTGCGCAGGCACATGGGTGATTTTTTCCGCCCACTCCGGCGTTTTAGGTACGCCGTCTTTATCGCCCATCAGGTAAGCGACCAGCGACTCGTTCGCCGGAACGCCTTCCGGCATGGACGCTTCATCAAAGCCGAGCGTATAGCGTTCAATAAACGCTTTATCATGCAGGTTTTCGCTGATGATGACGTACATCATCGCGTCCATCAGCGCGTTATCGGTGGTTGGAAGCAGGGGAACCCATTGATCGGCCAGCGATGAAACGGTGTCGGAATAACGCGGATCCACGACAATAAAACGTGTGCCGTTCTGCTTCATCCGCTGGAAATAGTGGTTGGTATGACCAAAAATGGTTTCTGTCGGGTTATGCCCCCACAGTATTACCAGCGGTGTATTTTCCAGCGTATCCAGCGAGTTGCCGCTGGCGGCGACGCCGTAGGTATAGGGGGTGGCGGCAACCGTATTGCCAAGACTCACCGAATGGTAATATTCCAGATAGCCGCCGGTTTGATTTAACAAGCGACGAATCATTTTATCGCCGGAAAAAGTTCCGCCGCTGGTCGCGGTGTTATTATGAACAAAGCGAGAAGCCGAGCCATATTTTTCGGTAATACGTTGTAAATTATCCGCAATAAGTGTGACGGCTTCCGCCCAGGAAATACGTTCAAACTTTCCTTCACCGCGTTTTCCCACGCGTTTCATTGGGTATTTCAGACGGTCGGGATGATAAACAAATTTACGATAACCCCGTCCGCGCACGCAGGCGCGCATAATGGGCATATCCGGATCTAATTCATTATCGGGACGGGTGGTGATTTGCGTCACCACGCCATCGCTAACGTGGGCGCGGATATCGCACTTTCCGCCACAGTCGAAGGTGCTACAGGTAGGTACTACACGCTCTGCCGGGGTATCTACCGACGCGTCGGCGTGTCCGGTCTCTGCGGCTTTTGCCTGTTCCGACAAAATAAAAGGCAGCGTGACTAACGCTGCGCTCGCTTTTAACATGCCCCGCCGGGAGACATTCAGAGAGGGCGTATCCTCTCTTATTTCGTGATCTTGCATTTCATCCCCTCAAAAAGCGTATCATCAGGGGTAATTCATTTTGGGTATTTGATTTTTATCAACCGAAATAAATAGCCATGGTGTTTTTGAAGACTTTTTATAATAATAAGAAGCATTCCCAAATATTTTTACTTTCTCTTTAACTCATTATTCACGAAATAATTGTTTTCCTAACACTTACTCAAAAAAGGGAAAAAAAGCACAACCTCCCGGTGTGAAAAAAAATCGTCCACAAATTTGAAGTGAGAACTATTCTCATATTAATGGGCGCCAGGAAAAATTAACTGTCGAAACGATTGGCTAAGTCTACTCCTGTTCATTGCGCACCTTATGCGCCTGAGCACCACGACGGGTTAACGTCCGGGCGGGCGCGCAAAGTGCGGTTGGCCTTTGACACCAACGAGATGGCAGGTTACGTCGATTGTTCTGTGGGATGAACCCACAACCCGCCTCGACTCAATGAGCAGGTAGTATTGATGGACATTCAGGCAAGCGGGAAAAACGGTGGCGCAAGGAGACGCCGCCCACGTAATGCAACCTCGTGTTTTATAGCAAATATGTAATATTCATACTGAAATACCTCCTGAACCTGTTTTTGGAAAACCACTGTGTATTTTCCGTTAACGACACGTGGTCTGATTAATTACCAGACCGCGTATAGGATAATTATTAAAACTGCATAAGAATCTGCCTAATGTCATTATTATTCAGGTTTTAAAAGTTATGTAAGGAAGACTATTTTTATTCCTTTTAACCCAGATATTTTACGAAAGCATAGGTTGAAATACCGCTGACAACCGCAACTACTATCGCAAAAATAATCAGTACAATCAATCTCTTGCCATTATAAATGCCAAACATACACCCTCCTTTCTAAAATTTACAAAAGCCATTAAGACACTGAGCGACATGAATAATTCGCTACCAATGGCAACGATAAAATAATATTTAGCGAAACGCTATTGATTAATATCAAAAACCGGAACGCATTATTCCAATAGCATGCTCTGGCTTTTTAAATATTATAATTTTTATACTTCGAGGAATTTTACATTGACCAGAATGCCGAACAGCAATCGTCTCCATTCTGCGCCATGCGCTGGAAAAAAACCGTACCAGCTTTCTGTGGATGAGGTCTTAAAAAACCTGCGGAGCCAGTCAAGTGGGCTGACTCAAAACGAAGCCAGCGCCCGTCTCGCCAGAGACGGCGCTAACGCCCTGCCGGAAAAAGCCGGTAAACCCGCCTGGCTGCGCTTTCTGACCCATTTTCATGATGTATTAATTTACGTGCTGATAGCCGCTGCGGCCCTGACGGCCATTATGGGTCATTGGGTCGATACCGCCGTCATTCTTGGCGTGGCGGTCATCAACGCCCTAATTGGGCACGTTCAGGAAAACAACGCCGAGAAATCGCTAAAAGGCATTCGCAATATGCTTTCCAGCGCCGCCGTGGTGATTCGCAACGGTCAGCATGAAACGGCGCCGACCACCGAACTGGTCGTCGGCGATATTGTGGTGTTACGCGCGGGGGATCGTATCCCCGCCGACCTGCGTGTCATGGAAGCGCATAATCTGCGGGTGGAAGAAGCCATCCTGACCGGCGAATCCACCGTGGTCGATAAGACGGCGGAAGCGCTGGAAGGGGAGCTGCCGCTCGGCGATCGTAAAAACCTGCTGTTTTCCGGCACCACCCTCAGCGCAGGCGCCGGACTTGGCGTGGTCATTGCCACCGGCGAAGCCACAGAGCTGGGCCACATCAACCAGATGATGACCGCCATCGAGAAGCATCGTACGCCGCTGCTGGTACAGATGGATAAGCTCGGCAAAGCGATCTTCTCTCTGATTCTTGCCATGATGGTTGGGCTGTTTATTTTCAGCCTGCTGCTGCGCGATATGCCAATGGGCGAACTGCTGCTGTCGCTCATTAGCCTTGCTGTCGCGGCGGTTCCGGAAGGCCTGCCCGCCATTATTTCTATCATCCTGTCGCTCGGCATCCAGACGATGGCTCGCAAACGCGCCATTATCCGTAAGCTGCCAACGGTCGAAACGCTGGGCGCCATGTCGGTAATTTGTTCCGATAAAACGGGCACCCTAACGATGAACGAGATGACGGTGAAAGCCATCATTACGGCAGATAAAAACTATCGCGTGCAGGGTAACAGCTACGAACCCACGGGCGAGATCCTCGTTGAGAACGACGCCACGACAGCGGAAATGCGTCCGGGGAGTGTGCTGGAAACCTACCTGCGCACGATCGATCTGTGTAATGACAGCCAACTGATGCGGAACGAGCAGGGGCACTGGGGCATTACCGGCGGGCCAACCGAGGGCGCGCTAAAAGTGTTGGCCGCAAAAGCGAACCTGCCCGCCATCGATACAGAACTGCGCAGCAAGATTCCGTTCGACTCGCAGTACAAATATATGGCGACCCATTTCCGTATCGGCCAGGACGAGCGCGTGCTGGTAACCGGCGCGCCGGACGTTCTGTTTAAACTCTGTCAGCAGCAGCAAACCGCCACCGGAACAGAAGCTTTTACTCAGGCACACTGGGAAGCAGAAATCGCCCGCTATGCCAAAGAGGGGCTGCGCATGGTCGCCGCCGCCTGGAAACCCACGCGTGCCGATGCCGGTACGCTAACGCATGACTGCCTGAGCGATGGGCTGATCTTCCTCGGCATTGCCGGAATGATGGATCCACCGCGCCCGGAAGCGATTGATGCGATCGGCGCCTGCCAGCAGGCTGGGATCCGCGTCAAGATGATCACCGGCGATCATCCGCAAACGGCCATGAGCATTGGCGGTATGCTCGGGATTCATAACAGCGCCCACGCGGTGACTGGCTATGAGCTGGAGCAGATGGACGACACCGCGCTCGCTGAAGCCGCTGTGACGTACGATATTTTTGCCCGCACCAGTCCGGAACATAAGCTGCGCCTGGTGAAAGCGCTGCAAAATAAAGGCGAAATTGTTGGCATGACGGGCGATGGCGTGAACGATGCCCCAGCCCTTAAGCAGGCTGACGTTGGCATCGCGATGGGAATCAAAGGCACCGAAGTGACCAAAGAGGCCGCTGACATGGTGCTGACGGACGACAATTTCGCCACCATTGCCAGCGCGGTGCAGGAGGGGCGCCGCGTCTACGACAATCTGAAGAAAACGATCCTGTTTATTATGCCAACCAACCTCGCGCAGGGATTGTTGATTATTGTCGCGCTGCTGGCCGGAAACCTGATGCCCCTGACGCCGGTACTGATTCTGTGGATGAACATGGCGACGTCCGCTACGCTGTCGTTCGGCCTGGCGTTCGAAGCCGGAGAGCGCAATATTATGCGCCGCCCGCCACGCCGGCCCCACGAAAACGTGATGGATGGTTTTGCTATCTGGCGCGTCGGTTTTGTCGGCACGCTGATTGCCGCCAGCGCCTTTATGCTGGAAGCCTGGCTTCAGCCGCGCGGCCATAGCCCGGAGTTTATTCGAACCGTACTGCTGCAGACGCTGGTCACGGCGCAGTGGGTCTATATGCTGAACTGCCGCGTATCGGACGGTTTCTCGCTGGGGCGTGGGTTGCTGATGAACAAAGGCATCTGGCTGGTGAGCGGCATTCTGCTTCTGCTACAGCTGGCCATTATCTATGTGCCTTTCCTGCAAATGATGTTTGGTACCGAAGCACTGCCGCTGCGCTACTGGGGTATCACGTTGGCCATTGGCGTCGCGCTGTTCCTGATTGTTGAAATCGAGAAACCGCTGACCCGCAAATTCCGCCGGACGGCGTAATCAGAGTAACGTAAAGGCCTCCATTTTCGGAGGCCTTTACACTGGAATGCCTGATGGCGCACTTAGAACGGAATATCGTCGTCAAAGTCCATTGGCGGTTCGTTAGACGGTGCCGGTGCAGACTGCTGCTGCGGACGAGACTGCGCGCCGCCGCTGAACTGGTTGCCGCCCTGAGGCTGCTGCGGCTGTCCCCAACCGCCCTGCTGCTGCTGACCGCCTGCCGGCGCGCCGCCGCCCTGACGGCCACCCAGCATCTGCATGGTGCCGCCCACGTTAACCACAACTTCCGTGGTGTATTTGTCCTGACCGGACTGATCGGTCCATTTACGGGTACGCAGTTGACCTTCGATGTATACCTGAGAGCCTTTACGCAGATATTCGCTGGCCACTTCCGCCAACTTACCGAACAGCACAACACGGTGCCATTCAGTCTGCTCTTTCATTTCACCGGTCTGCTTATCACGCCAGGATTCGGAAGTAGCCAGCGTAATGTTGGCAACTGCGCCACCATTCGGCATGTAGCGTACTTCCGGGTCCTGGCCCAGATTACCCACGAGAATAACCTTATTTACGCCTCTGCTGGCCATGATCGAGTCTCCTGAAAAACGTTTCTTAATAAGTGTAAACGCGCGATTGTAGCATTACCAATGGCGGTTTTACCACGTTGTGACGCTGATTCCGCGAAACAACCTTAGCCGGACATTGTTACACACTACACTGCGTTTTGCATTCCAATACTGTATATCCATTCAGGTTATATTGTGTCATAATTAACCGTTTGTGATCGCCGGTCGCACCATGCATGCAGCCGGGCAAAAAGCGTTTAATCCGGGAAAGGTGAATGGATAAGATCGAAGTTCGGGGCGCCCGCACCCATAATCTCAAAAACATCAACCTCGTTATCCCTCGCGACAAACTGATTGTCGTGACCGGGCTTTCGGGGTCTGGCAAATCCTCGCTTGCTTTCGACACGCTGTATGCCGAAGGGCAGCGTCGTTACGTAGAATCCCTTTCCGCCTATGCGCGTCAGTTTCTGTCGCTAATGGAAAAGCCGGATGTCGATCACATTGAGGGGCTGTCTCCGGCTATCTCAATTGAACAAAAATCGACGTCACATAACCCGCGTTCCACGGTCGGCACCATTACTGAGATCCACGACTACCTGCGTCTGCTGTTCGCCCGCGTCGGCGAACCGCGCTGTCCGGATCACGACGTGCCGCTGGCGGCGCAGACGGTGAGTCAGATGGTCGACAACGTGCTCTCACAGCCGGAAGGCAAGCGCCTGATGCTACTGGCGCCGGTGATTAAAGAGCGTAAAGGCGAGCACACCAAAACGCTGGAAAACCTGGCAAGTCAGGGGTATATCCGTGCCCGTATCGACGGTGAAGTGTGCGATCTCTCCGATCCGCCGAAGCTGGAACTGCAAAAGAAACACACCATTGAGGTGGTGATTGATCGCTTCAAAGTGCGTGACGATCTCAGCACCCGTCTGGCGGAGTCGTTTGAAACCGCGCTGGAACTTTCCGGCGGTACGGCAGTGGTTGCCGATATGGACGATCCGAAAGCGGAAGAGCTGCTTTTCTCGGCGAACTTCGCCTGCCCGGTCTGCGGCTACAGCATGCGCGAGCTGGAGCCGCGCCTGTTTTCGTTCAACAACCCGGCGGGCGCGTGTCCGACCTGTGACGGCCTCGGCGTACAGCAATATTTCGACCCGGACCGCGTGATCCAGAATCCGGACCTGTCGCTGGCTGGCGGCGCAATCCGCGGCTGGGATCGCCGTAACTTCTACTACTTTCAGATGTTGAAATCGCTGGCGGAGCACTACAAGTTCGACGTAGACGCGCCGTGGGGAAGTCTCGACGCCAGCGTGCACAAAGTGGTGCTGTACGGTTCCGGCAAAGAGAACATTGAATTTAAATACATGAACGATCGCGGCGACACCTCGGTGCGTCGCCATCCGTTCGAAGGCGTGCTGCACAATATGGAGCGGCGTTATAAAGAGACGGAATCCAGCGCGGTACGCGAAGAGTTAGCCAAGTTTATCAGCAACCGTCCGTGCGCCAGCTGCGAAGGGACGCGTCTGCGTCGCGAAGCGCGCCACGTCTTTGTTGAAAATACGCCGCTGCCGACCATTTCCGATATGAGCATCGGTCATGCGATGGACTTCTTTAATAATCTCAAACTGTCCGGCCAGCGAGCGAAAATCGCCGAGAAAGTGCTGAAAGAGATTGGCGATCGCCTCAAATTCCTGGTGAACGTCGGTCTGAACTACCTCACGCTTTCCCGCTCAGCCGAAACGCTTTCCGGCGGCGAAGCGCAGCGCATCCGTCTGGCAAGCCAGATTGGCGCGGGGCTGGTCGGCGTCATGTATGTCCTAGATGAGCCATCCATCGGTCTTCATCAGCGCGATAACGAGCGTCTGCTGGGCACACTGATTCATCTGCGTAATCTCGGGAATACCGTCATTGTGGTGGAGCACGACGAAGACGCGATTCGCGCCGCCGACCACGTGATCGACATCGGTCCGGGCGCGGGCGTCCACGGCGGTGAAGTGGTTGCCGAAGGTCCGCTGGAAGCGATTATGGCGGTGCCGGAATCGCTGACCGGGCAGTACATGAGCGGAAAACGGAAAATCGACGTGCCGAAACAGCGCGTTCCGGCGAATCCGGAAAAAGTGCTGAAGCTGACCGGCGCGCGCGGTAACAACCTGAAAGACGTGACGTTGACGTTGCCGGTGGGCCTGTTCACCTGCATTACCGGGGTGTCCGGCTCCGGTAAGTCGACCCTGATCAACGATACCCTGTTCCCGATCGCCCAGCGTGCGCTGAACGGCGCGACGATCGCCGAACCTGCGCCCTATCGCGACGTTCAGGGGCTGGAGCATTTCGACAAAGTAATCGACATCGACCAAAGCCCGATCGGACGCACGCCGCGTTCTAACCCGGCGACCTATACTGGCGTGTTTACGCCGGTTCGCGAACTGTTTGCTGGTGTGCCGGAAGCGCGTTCGCGCGGCTATACGCCGGGACGTTTTAGCTTCAACGTTCGCGGCGGGCGCTGCGAAGCCTGTCAGGGCGACGGCGTCATTAAGGTTGAGATGCACTTTCTGCCGGATATTTATGTCCCGTGCGACCAGTGCAAAGGCAAGCGCTATAACCGCGAGACGCTGGAGATAAAGTACAAGGGCAAAACCATCCATGAAGTGTTGGACATGACCATTGAAGAAGCGCGCGAGTTCTTTGATGCCGTACCGGCGCTGGCGCGTAAGCTGCAAACCCTGATGGACGTGGGGTTGACCTACATCCGTCTCGGCCAGTCGGCGACCACCCTCTCCGGCGGCGAGGCCCAGCGCGTGAAGCTGGCGCGCGAACTGTCGAAGCGCGGCACTGGCCAGACGCTGTATATTCTGGATGAGCCGACCACCGGTCTGCACTTTGCCGATATCCAGCAACTGCTGGACGTACTGCACCAGTTACGCGATCAGGGCAACACCATTGTGGTGATTGAGCATAACCTCGACGTGATCAAAACCGCGGACTGGATTGTTGATCTCGGTCCTGAAGGCGGGAGCGGCGGCGGGGAAATCCTCGTCTCCGGTACGCCGGAAACGGTGGCGGAATGTCAAGCGTCCCACACCGCCCGCTTCCTCAAGCCGATGTTGTAAAACGAAAAACGCCGTTCATTGTCAGAAGAACGGCGTTTTTATTTATGACTGTACCAGCAGCTTACGTTTTTCTTCCGGCAGCGTGTTCACCGCCTGCTGATACGACGCATCCACCAGATAGTAAATCTGCGAGTCCGGCAGCGAACCGTCAAGGTATACGGTGCTCCAGTGCGCTTTGTTGAGATGCCGGCTCGGGCGCACATCGCTGTGCTGCTGGCGCAATAATTCCGCCAGTTCGGGGCTGGTTTTCAGAGATACCGCCGGGCGTTCTTCCACCTCTTTCACCATGGCAAACAGCACATCTTCAACTTTAATCTGGGTGGCTTTCCAGTCGCTGTGCACGCTCTGTTCTGCGCCAGGTTTTGCCATGCAGTATTGCAGTAACTCTGAGTTAGTCATCTTTATTCCCCTTGTAGTGTCGCGATTATCTGGCGCGAACCGCCGTGGATGCGATGCTCACCGAGCCAGATGCCCTGCCAGGTACCCAGCTTTATTCGCCCTTTATGAACCGGCAGCAGTAGCGATACGCCAAGCAGGGACGATTTGATATGCGCTGGCATATCGTCTGGCCCTTCGTAGTCATGTTCGTAGTTGCCATGATCGGGAACGGCTTGCAGAAAGAAGCGTTCCATATCGTGCCGAACGGTGGGATCACAATTCTCGTTAAGCGTCAGAGAAGCGGAGGTATGTTGCAGCAAAAGGTGCAGCAGCCCGGTCTCTACGCGCGGCATATCCGCCAGAAGCCCGAGGATCTCATCCGTGACGAGATGAAACCCGCGCGGCTTCGCGTGTAAAGTCAGGGTTTGCTGATACCACATAGGCTGCTCCTTGTTGAAACGTCTTTATTCAGTTTGCAGCAAGTCAGCGAAAGGTAAAAGCTACGCGCTCATTTTTGTTTAAAAAAACAGCGAATCGCCGGGCGTTTCTTAATATTCCGAATTGACGATCACCTCTTCGCCATACGCTCCTGCCTGCGGCAAGGGTTTATAGGTCGAGTTGGACGCGCGCAAAATGCGGATGCCGCGAATACCCATATCGCGCGCAGCGCTGATATCGTTATCCGAATCGCCGTAGAAGATGCGAATATTTTTCGCCTGTAGCCACTGGGTTTTGGTGTTCTGTCCCGGCTTATCGCCCGCGAAGATCACCGGATTCATATTTGCCGCCGGAATATGAAAGTCATCGGCCAGCGTTTTCGATACCGTTTCGGTTTTGGTCTGGCTTCGTCCGGTGACAAAGTAAATGTCGTCGCCACGACGCACATGCAAGGCGATCAGCTGACGCGCCACCTCTTTGGGAATGCTGAACTCATCCCAGCCGTTATTCATCTTTTCCCAGAATGCAGGATTCGTCAGATACGCTTCGCTGTCCGGCGAGTACATTTTCTTTCCGCGCCAGAAGCCCGGGCTGGAAAATAATACGGTATCGTCGATATCAAACCCGACCGCCATCGGCGGACGCCCGGTGAGGCTGTTTTCGATCTGTGCGACCGACACCCAGTGGACCGGCGCTTGTTCAGCGAGTTTTGCAACGTTAGTGCCCGGATTAAGCGGAGACGGCGGGGATGCCAGCGCGCTGGCGGAGTGATTTAACGTGAAAAGCAGACAGAGGGCGCTGAAGGCCAGTGTGATCTTACGCATATTTTTCCCTTCAAAGTCATTTAGTTATGATTTTTAGTACGACTATTCAAAACGCTCTGACCTTAACCCCGACGACAAATGAAGGGAAGAAATTTCTACGGTTTTGTCATAGAAAAAGAGAATGATCACAGCTGAAGAAAGTAAGCCCATAAGCCGGATGAACAACGTGCCATCCGGCCTGCTGGCGTAAAAATGTTACATAACAGCGGCAAAGGCTTTTGCCACGCGCTGAACGTTGCCGGTGTTTAGCCCGGCGACGCACATACGTCCGCTGGCGATAAGGTAAACGCCGAACTCGTCGCGCAGGCGATCCACCTGGGCGGCGCTCAGGCCGGTATAGCTGAACATGCCGCGCTGTTTTAGCAGATAGTCAAAGTTTCGCCCTGGAATGGTCGCCGTCAGCACGTTCACCAGTTCCTGACGCATCGCCAGAATCCGGGTGCGCATCGTTTCCACTTCCGCCAGCCAGTTCGCTTTCAGCGTCTCATCGCCCAGCACTGTCGCAACCAGTTGCGCGCCAAAGTTTGGCGGGCTGGAGTAGTTACGCCGTACGGTGGCTTTAAGCTGTCCCAGTACGCGCCCGGCGGATTCTGCATCGTCGCAGATCACGGAAAGGCCGCCGACGCGCTCGCCGTAGAGGGAGAAAATTTTAGAAAAAGAGTTGCTGACCAGCGCGGGCAATCCGGCGCTGGCAATAGCGCGAATCGCCCAGGCGTCATCGTCCATCCCTGCGCCAAACCCCTGGTAGGCGATGTCGAGGAACGGGATCAGATCGCGCGCTTTCAGGATTTCGGTGACTTCGTCCCACTGGGCATGGCTTAAATCCGCCCCGGTGGGGTTATGACAGCAAGGATGCAACAGCACGATGCTACGTGCGGGCAGCGTTTTCAGGGTAGCCAACAGGTCGTCAAAACGCACGCCGTTAGTGGCGTCGTCATACCAGGGGTAAGTACTTACTTCGAATCCAGCCCCTTCAAATATGGCGATATGATTTTCCCAGGTCGGGTCGCTGACCCACACGCCGGAATCCGGGAAATAGCGCTTGAGAAAATCCGCGCCAACCTTCAGCGCCCCGGAGCCGCCCAGCGTCTGGATCGTGGCGACACGCTGCTGCTGGAGAACCGGATGATCGACGCCAAACAGCAGTGGCGCAATGGCGTGGCGATAGCTGTTCAGACCTTCCATTGGCAGATAAAGCGAGGCGCCATGCGGTTGCGCATTCAGGCGTGCTTCCGCTTCGGCTACCGCGTTGAGCTGTGGAATGATCCCGTCTTCGTTGTAATACAGGCCGATACTCAGGTTCACTTTGTCGCTGCGCGGGTCGTCTTTAAACCGCTCCATGAGCGAAAGAATCGGGTCGCCAGCATAGGCGTCAACTTTTTGAAACACGCGATGGTTCTCCAGGTTTACAGGCAGGGGTTAAGACACAATAAACCGGATAACCGTGAAGATCGAGAGGATGTTGCAGAGAATATGCCGCGCTTTGCCGGATGGCGACAACGACTCCGGCCTGCAGTGAGATCAACCCAAGCCGGAGAGCCGTACGCTTAATCGATATACTTCATCGCCACCCGTGATGTCAGGCGCGTGATAAGTTCGTAAGCACTTACTTTCGTTATTTCAGCGATGCGTTCGACGGGCAGCCCTTCGCCCCAAAGAATCACCGGATCGCCTGCATTGTCCTGCGCCTGCGGGCCGAGATCTACGCAGATCATGTCCATCGCCACGCGTCCCACAATCGGCACTTCACGACCGTTCACCAGCACCGGGGTGCCGGTCGGCGCCGCGCGCGGATAGCCGTCGCCATAGCCCATCGCGACAACGCCAAGCCGCGTGTCTCGCTCGCTTCGCCACGTTCCTCCGTAGCCTACCGGTTCCCCGGCTTTGTGCTCGCGCACCGCTATCAGGCTGGAAGTCAGGGACATCACCGGCTGGCAGCCGAAGTCCGCGCCGGTAGACTGGTTTTCCAACGGCGAAACGCCATAAAGGATGATCCCCGGACGCACCCAGTCAAAATGCGACTGTGGCCATAGCAGGATCCCGCCGGACGCGGCAATGGAGCGCTGCCCAGGCTTTCCCGCGCAGAAGGTGTTGAAAATCGCGAGCTGCTTTTCCGTCGCACCACATTCCGGTTCATCGGCACGGGCGAAATGGCTGACGATATTGACCGGCTGACGCACATTTTTGCATCGGGACAGACGCTGATAAAACGCGTCTGCCTGCTCCGGCAGCACGCCCAGACGGTGCATACCGGTGTCGAGCTTCATCCACACGCTTACTGGCGCATCCAGTTCCGCCGCTTCCAGCGCAGCCAGTTGTTCTTCGTTATGTACCGCCGTATGCAGATGCTGTACGGAGATAGTGGGTAGATCAGACGCCTCAAAAAAGCCTTCCAGCAGCAGGATAGGCTGGGTGATCCCTCCCGCGCGCAGGCGCAACGCCTCTTCGAGTCGCGCGACGCCAAAAGCGTCAGCATCGGGGAGCGTTCGCGCGGTCTCTAACAGGCCGTGTCCGTAGGCGTTCGCTTTCACCACCGCAACCAGCTTGCTGGCAGGCGCCAGTTGACGCAGACGTTGCAGATTGTGTCGCAGAGCGCGGCGATTAATCATGACGGTTGCCGCTTGCATTTGAGTTCCTTAAATTATATGTCTCAAATTTGGCGTTATTGTTGCAGCGAGTTTGGGTGCGGCCAGCGCGCAGCCACCGGAGCGTACTGAAGTACGTGAGGATGGCGAGCACTGCCCAATCCCAAAATCGCAAATAAAATAGCCAAATTATTTATTCGTCGTCGTATTGTGGCCCGGCATAATTATCAAAGCGCGACCATTGCCCGTTGAATGTCAGACGCACCGTGCCGATGGGGCCGTTACGCTGCTTACCAATAATGATTTCCGCGATGCCTTTCAGGTCACTGTTCTCGTGATAAACCTCATCACGGTAGATAAACATAATCAGGTCGGCGTCCTGCTCGATAGAGCCGGACTCACGCAGGTCGGAGTTGACCGGACGCTTGTCGGCACGTTGTTCCAGGGAGCGGTTAAGCTGCGACAGCGCCACTACCGGCACATGCAGTTCTTTCGCCAGCGCTTTCAGCGAGCGGGAGATTTCGGCGATCTCCAGGGTACGGTTGTCGGAAAGCGACGGTACGCGCATCAGTTGAAGATAGTCGATCATAATAAGCCCGATGCCGCCATGTTCGCGGGCAATACGGCGCGCGCGGGAGCGCACTTCCGTCGGCGTCAGGCCGGATGAATCATCAATATAGATATTGCGTTTTTCCAGCAGAATGCCCATCGTACCGGAAATACGCGCCCAATCCTCGTCGTCGAGCTGACCGGTACGGATGCGGGTTTGATCGACGCGGGACAGCGACGCCAGAGAACGCATCATGATCTGTTCCGAGGGCATTTCCAGACTGAAGATAAGCACCGGCTTGTCCTGCAACATCGCCGCGTTTTCAACGAGGTTCATCGCAAAGGTCGTTTTCCCCATCGACGGACGCGCGGCGACGATAATCAGATCGGAGGGCTGTAAACCGGCGGTCTTTTTATTGAGGTCGTCATAGCCGGTGTTCACGCCGGTCACACCATCGTGCGGCTGCTGGAATAGCTGTTCGATACGCGCGACGGTAGCGTCGAGCACATCGGCAATATTTTTCGGACCTTCGTCTTTATTGGCGCGGCTTTCGGCGATTTTGAACACGCGGGATTCGGCGAGATCGAGCAGGTCTTCGCTGGTGCGCCCCTGCGGATCAAACCCGGCTTCGGCGATTTCATTTGCCACCGAAATCATTTCACGGACAACGGCCCGTTCGCGGACAATGTCGGCATAAGCGCTGATATTCGCCGCGCTTGGCGTATTTTTTGACAGTTCCGCCAGATAGGCGAATCCGCCAACGCTGTCCAGCTGTCCCTGGCGCTCCAGCGATTCCGCGAGCGTTATCAGGTCGATAGGGCTACCGCCTTCCTGCAGGCGACCCATTTCAGTAAAGATGTGACGGTGCGGACGGGTGTAGAAATCATCCGCTACCACACGTTCGGCAACGTCGTCCCAGCGCTCGTTATCCAGCATTAAACCGCCCAACACCGACTGTTCCGCTTCAATCGAGTGCGGCGGCACTTTCAGCCCGGCAACCTGCGGGTCGCGCTCCCGGACATCAGTCTGTTGTTTGTTGAAGGGTTTATTTCCTGCCATAGTGAATGGAGTTACCGAAATAATGATTGGGTCGAAAGATTACCACATTTCTTTTGGAGGAAGCATGGCAACACGTATTGAATTTCACAAGCATGGTGGCCCTGAAGTGCTTCAGGCCGTGGCGTTCACCCCGGCAGATCCGGCGGAGAACGAAATCCAGGTCGAAAACAAAGCGATTGGCATTAACTACATCGATACCTACATCCGCAGCGGGCTTTATCCGCCGCCAGCGCTGCCCAGCGGGCTGGGTACCGAAGCAGCGGGCGTAGTGAGCAAAGTGGGCAGCGGCGTAACGCACATCAAAGCGGGCGATCGCGTCGTGTATGCGCAATCTGCGCTCGGCGCCTACAGTTCAGTGCATAACGTCGTGGCCGATAAGGCGGCGATTTTACCCGACGCGATCTCTTTCGAGCAGGCCGCTGCCTCGTTCTTGAAAGGGCTGACTGTCTTTTACCTGTTGCGTAAAACCTATGAAATCAAACCCGATGAACCGTTCCTGTTCCATGCGGCGGCAGGCGGCGTGGGTTTGATTGCCTGCCAGTGGGCGAAAGCGCTGGGCGCAAAACTTATCGGTACCGTGAGCAGCGCGCAAAAAGCGCAGCGGGCGCGGGATGCAGGCGCGTGGCAGGTGATTAACTATCGCGAAGAAAATCTCGTAGAGCGGGTCAAAGAGATCACCGGCGGGAAAAAGGTCTGCGTAGTGTACGACTCGGTGGGGAAAGACACCTGGGAGTCCTCGCTGGACTGTCTGCAGCGTCGCGGCCTGATGGTCAGCTTCGGTAACGCGTCCGGCCCGGTGACCGGCGTGAACCTGGGGATCCTGAATCAGAAGGGGTCCCTGTACGTCACGCGCCCTTCTCTGCAGGGCTACGTCACCAATCGCGATGAGCTGACTGAAGCCAGCAATGAACTGTTCTCGCTAATCGCCAGCGGCGTGATCAAAGTCGATGTGGCGGATAGCCAGAAGTTTGCCCTTCAGGATGCGCAACGCGCGCATGAAATGCTGGAAAGCAGGGCCACGCAAGGGTCCAGCTTGCTGATTCCGTAAGCCGGGAGCCGCTGAAAGAATTAGGGCTTCCACCTGGGAAGCCCTTTCTTTTTTTAGTTCGGCTGTATGTAGGGTACAGCACGATGAATCCGTTAGATGCGCAATAGTGACAGATTTGATTATCAATTCCTATTTGGTTCTAAAGGCAAAATTGCAGGTTGTGACGAACCCCACAATACCCTAGTAACGCCAGCGGTTATTGCGACGATATTGCGGCACTTTCGGCGATTTGATCGCCTTGATAACCCATACCACAGCAACCGCCAACAGCAGCCACGGCAACAGTTTGATCATCAAAGCAAACATTCCGCCCAGGAACATCACCGCGGTTGCCACCACCAGCGCAGCCAGGATGCCCAACAGCGAAACGCCAGTGACCATCAGCATGATAAAAAAGCCAAGCACAAAAAGTAGTTCCAGCATGACGCTCTCCCATAATGAAATTCTGCTCAATGCTTTACAAAATGCGTGCCAACATTAATTCGTTGATATATAAACAAAACGCCCCGCGGCAGTGCGCAGGGCGTGGTGAAATTGACTAACTAATGGTGAAATTTTAACGCTTATCAGCAACCAGTTTTAGCGCATGCTCAAGCACGTTGATATCCGCACCGGCTTTATGGGCATTTTCGCTCAGGTAACGACGCCACTGACGCGCGCCCGGAATGCCCTGGAACAGGCCGAGCATATGGCGGGTGATATGGCCTAAATAGGTCCCCTGGCGCAGTTCCCGCTCAATATACGGATACATCGCCCGTACCACGGCCACCGGATCGGCATCCGCCGTGTCAACGCCGAAAATCTCCCGGTCAACCGAGGTCAGAATTCCCGGATTCTGGTACGCTTCGCGCCCGACCATAACGCCATCCATATGGGCAAGGTGCGCTTTCGCCTGTTCCAGTGACGTAATACCGCCGTTAATCGACAGGGTGAGATGCGGAAAATCCCGTTTGAGCTGATAAACCCGTGGGTAATCCAGCGGCGGAATTTCGCGGTTCTCTTTCGGGCTTAATCCGGAAAGCCAGGCTTTTCGGGCATGAATGATGAACATGTCGCATTCACCGTTGCCTGAAACGGTATTCATGAAGTCACAGAGAAATTCATAGCTGTCCTGGTCATCAATACCGATGCGCGTTTTTACCGTCACCGGTATCGACACCACGTCACGCATCGCCTTCACGCAATCGGCTACCAGCTGCGCGTTCCCCATCAGGCATGCGCCAAACATACCGTTCTGCACGCGATCCGATGGACAGCCGACGTTAAGGTTGATCTCGTCATAGCCGCGAGCCTCCGCAAGTTTTGCACACTGCGCAAGCTGAGCCGGATCGCTTCCCCCCAGTTGCAGTGCCACCGGATGCTCCTCATCGCTGTACGCCAGGTAATCGCCTTTGCCATGAATAATGGCGCCTGTTGTGACCATCTCGGTATAGAGCAACGTCTGGCGAGACAGCAGGCGCAAGAAATAGCGGCAATGTCTGTCCGTCCAGTCGAGCATCGGTGCGATGGAGAAACGGTGAGCGGGAAAGGCAGCGTGTAATTCTGATGACATGGCGATTTTTTGAGCGTCTGGTGAACAAGGGGCGCTACTATAGCACAAAGGTAAACCGGAGACGTAACGTCTCCGGTGCTGCCTCAGAACGTCATGCTGAGCTGCGCGCCTGCCCCCCAGGTTTCGTCTTCACCATACAGACCCATCAGATCCACATGAACGCGGTTGAACGGAGAAAACCCAACGCCGCCGGTAAAGACATTGCTGTCGTTCGCCTTCACATCAGCACGGTAGCCTGCCCGAACGGCCAGCCAGTTCAGCGGACGAACCTCTGCGCCGACGCCTACATACTGGGAATCATCTTCGCTCTTAAAACCTTTCGTTTCGGTTAGATCGCCATCCGCTGTCAGCGTCACTACGTCGTTATGCCAGGCAACACCCGCGGTGACCAGCGGGCGAATCTGATAGGTATCCTGATAATTACGCGTTTCGCCGGTCAGGCCGTTGGTAATGTAAATCGATTTGGTGTCGATATCGCGCGAGATAAGGTTTTGCCCGCTGACGCCCAGCGTCCAGTTTTCGCCAAAGTCCGCCGCAATCCCGGCATCGACGTTAAAGCCGGTGTCATCGTTGCGGTATCGGCTGCTGTTCCAGTCGCTGCTGTCGTAGTTATAAATCGAGGTCGTGTAATTATAGAGCCAGGTTTTTTGCAGTTTCGGCGTGACGCCAATAGAAAGCGGCACGTCGCCTAAGGCAAACTGACGCGCCACCGCGATACCGTAATCGGAGACGATCGCCGCCCGGCCGGATGCCGTGGAGTTAAGGTGTTTGGTGATTTCATCAGAGCCCTGCAGCGCCGCCCTGCCCGCTTCAACTAACGCATAGGCATCGCTACCCTCGATTCTGCGCAGATAATCAATATCGCCTTGATCGATTGACGCGCTTACACGGCCATGCGCATAGCCTTTCGCCACAAACGCAACGGATAACACCTCGTTGGGAATACTGACCGCCAGTCCGGCCCCGGCGTTAGCATGCGCCGTCTTCCCTTTAAGGTACTCCAGCTCATCGGCAAGATCGCGCGCCGCCCCCTGAAACTGGTTTAACACGCCGCGAGGGTTCAGCAGAACCTCGGCTGGCGTCAGGTTATCGACGACGTCATCGTAGTAGTCGATTTTGTCGCTGATTTCATCAATCTCATCCTGCAAGTTATCCTCGTCGGTAATTTGCGCCCCAACCGCAGGAAGGATGACGGTAATGCTGTCCTCAGGTTTAGCCTTCGCCAGCAAAGCCGGGTTGATGAGAACCCCACTGCCATAATGTGCCGAAGCCACGCCCGTCCCGCCCATTGCATCGTTACGCGCTTCCGCCCAGGTATTTGCCGCGTTCGCCTGGTGTGATACCCAAAACGAAACCGCGATCGCCACCACCGAAAAGTTAAAATTTTTATTCACAGTAAACCCATTTTTATTAGCAGGTGAAATAACGCCTCTGCCAGTATCAACGCAGCAGAGGAGAACTATTGCTGTGAAAAAATGAATAAAAATGGTGCTATTCGCTTCATGCAGAATGGGGCTGAAGCGTTCTCTTTTTGTGATATGCCTCAATATGTATAGAAGACTTTATTAAGCGCGGAAAGATTCGCAGACGATATATCGTCACTGGCAGGATCTCGGCGTTTCCTGCAGAACATGATAAAGTGAGGGTTTATCGCCCCACGCTAACCGAGGTGCCCAATGGAAAAGACCACAACGCAAGAGCTGCTGGCGCAAGCTGAAAAATTGTGCGCGCAACGCAATGTGCGACTGACCCCGCAGCGCCTCGAAGTGTTACGCCTGATGAGCCTGCAGGACGGGGCGATTAGCGCTTACGATCTGCTCGATCTGCTGCGGGAATCAGAGCCACAGGCCAAACCGCCGACGGTTTACCGGGCGCTGGATTTTCTGCTAGAGCAAGGGTTCGTGCATAAGGTGGAATCCACAAACAGCTACGTACTTTGTTATCTTTTCGATCAGCCGACGCATACCTCAGCCATGTTTATCTGCGATCGCTGCGGCGCGGTGAAGGAAGAGTGTGCGGAAGGGGTGGAAGATATTATGCATACGCTGGCGGCAAAAATGGGTTTTGCCCTGCGTCATAACGTGATTGAAGCGCATGGGTTATGTTCAGCGTGCGTGGAGGTTGAAGCCTGTCGTCATCCCGGCGATTGCCAACATGACCATTCTATTCAGGTCAAGAAAAAACCCCGTTAATGGCGCGAGCGGCAAGGCGCGCCGCTCACTGTAAGCAAATAAAGGGCAGTACGTCCTTGTACTTTTGGGCAGGAGGGTTTACCAGCGGTAGTCGTTGCGGGTTTCCCAGTCACCTACCTCTTTTTCCGCCTGATCTTTCTGGTAGCCATAACGTTCCTGGATTTTACCTACCAGCTGATCGCGCTTACCTTCGATAACCGTCATGTCATCGTCGGTTAATTTGCCCCATTGCTCTTTCACCTTACCTTTGAATTGTTTCCAGTTACCACCGGCTTCGTCTTTATTCATCATAAAGTCCTCTTCGTTAGGCTGTGAATAGCGAGTCTACGTCATCCAACGTTGCTACGTTTCTTGCTGGACGTGATATTAAGTGTAGTCAGGGATTCTGGGTTCGGTTGAGTATTCAGAATATTTAACCGTCACGTTGCCGAAAACCAGGTACCGTTACGCCAGTGCCGCCGCCAAATCCATGCTAACGAAAGTCCGCGCAGCGCCAGGAAAACCGCCAGCGCCAACCACAAACCGTGATTCCCCAATGCCGGTAGCGCCAGCAGCGTTAACGCAAAACCCGTCGCCGCCACCGCCATACTGTTACGCATTTCCGCAGCGCGGGTCGCGCCAATAAACATGCCATCCAGCAAGTAGCACCAGACGCCGACCAACGGCAGGATCACCTGCCAGAACAGATAACGATCGGCTAACTGTTGCAACTGCGGCAGTGAGGTCAGCAGCGCGATTATCTGCTCCCCCACCAACAGGTAGGTCAAAGAAAACAGCAGTGCTACGATGCCTGACTGACGACACGCCGCCCGCCAGACCTCCAGCAATTGACTGCCGTCCCGCGCGCCATACGCCTGGCCGGAATGCGCCTCAACAGCGTAGGCAAAGCCGTCCAACGCATAGGCGGTAAAAGTAAGCAGCGTCATGAGCACTGCGTTCACGGCAATGATGTCGCCGCCGAGCCTTGCGCCAAGAACAGTAATGGCGCCAAAGCAGAGCTGGAGCAGCAGCGAACGCAGCATAATGTCGCGATTAAGCGCCAGCAGGCGACGAATATTCCCGCGCCAGGCCTGCTTTAACATCGCCATCGAGACGCCGCGCAGATGCAGCACCTTGCGCACCATCAGCATTCCCAGCAATAGCGTGGCGTATTCAGCTATCACCGTGGCCAGCGCAGCGCCCTGCACGTTCATATGCAGACCCATCACTAGCCACAGGTCGAGGATAATGTTGAGGATGTTACCGACAATCAGCAGAATCACCGGCGCCCGCGCATACTGCACACCGAGCAGCCAGCCCAGCAGGACCAGATTGGCCAGCGAGGCAGGCGCGCTAAGCCAGCGGATTTCCAGGAAGCGTCTTGCCTGCGCCAGCACCGCTTCGCTACCGCCGACGATATGCAGCGCCAGATCGATCAGCGGCGTTCGGCAGAGCGCAATGAGCAGGCCAGCGCCCAGCGCCAGCAACAATGGCTGTACTAACGCGCGCGCCAGCGCCTGTGGGTTCTTCGCTCCAAACGCCTGCGCCGTAAGCCCGGTAGTGCTCATTCGTAAAAAGAGCAGCAGCATGAACAGAAAACTGGTAGCCGTCGCCCCAACCGCCACCCCGCCGAGGTAAACAGGACTGTCAAGGTGGCCTATCACCGCGGTATCCACCAGTCCAAGCAGCGGCACAGTGATGTTGGAGAAAATCATGGGTAAGGCAAGACGCCAGAGCGCTTTATCAGCAGATGCAAAGAACGGCATGAGAAGAAGCCTGAGGAGCAGTTATCGTAGATTTAAAATTATACAGGCCTGATAAGCACAGCGCTGCCAGGCCTGGCGCCGGATAACAGCGCGTACGCTCTTATATCCGGCTAAATGAAATTACAGCCATTCACCGTTGCGGATGACGCCGACGGCCAGCCCTTCAATCGTGAAGCTTTGTTCACGCAGATCCACGACGATCGGTGTAAATTCGCTGTTTTCTGGCAGAAGCTCGACTTTGTTGCCCTGTTTTTTCAGGCGTTTTACCGTTACTTCGTCATCAATGCGCGCCACGACCACCTGACCGTTACGTACATCCTGCGTTTTGTGTACCGCCAGCAGATCGCCGTCCATAATGCCGATGTCTTTCATCGACATACCACTGACGCGCAGCAGGAAGTCGGCATTCGGTTTAAACAGTGACGGATCGACCTGGTAATGGCCTTCAATGTGCTGCTGCGCCAGCAGCGGCTCGCCTGCCGCAACGCGACCGACCAGCGGTAAGCCATCCTCTTCTTCCTGCAGCAGTCGAATGCCGCGGGACGCGCCGGAAACGATTTCAATCACCCCTTTGCGCGCCAGCGCTTTCAGGTGTTCTTCAGCGGCGTTTGGGGAACGGAACCCCAAACGCTGCGCGATTTCCGCACGCGTCGGCGGCATACCTGTCTGGCTGATGTGATCCCGAATAAGATCAAACACCTCTTGCTGCCTGGCCGTTAACGCTTTCATTCCGCCCCCTGGGTGTATATACAGTTATGCTGTGAGTATATACAGCTAAAGGTGATTTTGGAACCACAAACTGCACAATGATCCGCAGTTTTATGCGGTTATGGAACGGAGCGCGTATGTTGTTAGCGAAAATGGGCCCACAGCAGAATGCCCCAGGTGATCAGCGCGACAATAATGGAAAGCAGCACTGCCGCCGATCCCATGTCCTTCGCCCGTCCTGACAGCTCGTGATATTCGGATCCAATACGGTCGACGACGGCTTCAATTGCACTGTTTAAAATTTCAACAATCATGACCAGCAGCACCGAGCCAATCAGCAGAACGCGGGTAATAGCATCGACATCCAGCCAACAGGCGATGGCCACGCCTGCCAGCACCGCAATGCTTTCCTGACGGAACGCCGCCTCGTTGACCCATGCTGCGCGAAACCCCTTCCAGGAGTAACCGGCTGCTTTAATAATTCGGGTGAATCCAGTGGTATTGTTAGCCATTAAAAGAACCTTTTTGCATTATTGGCGTCAATGACAATGCTTTGTTAGCGCGTATAATCTGAGTGCGGGCAACGCGGCGCGAAGTATGACCGTATACAACAGAAATTCACATGACTTTCTGATATCCTTGCAGCGCATTTGCATTATTAACCAGAGGCTTTACATCGTTTATGTCCGGCTGGCCACGAATTTACTATAAATTACTGAATTTACCATTAAGCGTACTGGTAAAAAGCAAGTCTATTCCGGCGGATCCTGCCCCGGAACTGGGACTCGATACCTCTCGCCCAATTATGTACGTTTTGCCGTATAACTCCAAAGCGGACTTACTCACACTGCGCGCGCAGTGTCTGGCGCACGATCTTCCCGACCCGTTAGAGCCGCTGGAGATCGACGGCACGCTGCTGCCGCGCTATGTCTTTATTCATGGCGGACCGCGTGTCTTTACGTATTACACGCCGAAAGAAGAATCTATCAAGCTGTTCCATAACTATCTCGATCTGCATCGCAGTAATCCAGACCTGGATGTGCAAATGGTGCCGGTCTCGGTGATGTTTGGCCGCTCGCCTGGACGTGAAAAAGGCGAAGTGAATCCGCCGCTACGTATGCTTAACGGCATTCAGAAATTCTTTGCCGTCTCCTGGCTGGGGCGCGACAGCTTTGTGCGTTTCTCGCCGTCCGTGTCGCTGCGCCGCATGGCCGACGAACACGGCACCGACAAAACCATCGCGCAGAAACTGGCGCGCGTGGCGCGTATGCACTTCGCCCGTCAGCGTCTGGCGGCGGTCGGTCCGCGTCTGCCGGCGCGACAGGATCTGTTTAACAAACTGTTGGCCTCGAAAGCCATTGCCCGCGCGGTAGAAGACGAGGCGCGTAGCAAGAAGATCTCCCACGAAAAAGCGCAGCAAAACGCCATTGCGCTGATGGAAGAGATCGCTGCGAACTTTTCTTACGAGATGATTCGCCTGACCGACCGCATTCTGGGCTTTACCTGGAACCGGCTGTATCAGGGGATCAACGTCCATAACGCCGAGCGCGTGCGCCAGTTGGCCCACGACGGGCACGAAATCGTCTATGTGCCGTGCCACCGCAGCCATATGGACTATCTGCTGCTCTCGTATGTTCTTTACCATCAGGGGCTGGTGCCGCCGCATATCGCTGCCGGTATCAACCTGAACTTCTGGCCTGCGGGACCGATTTTCCGTCGCCTGGGCGCGTTCTTTATCCGCCGCACTTTTAAAGGCAATAAGCTCTATTCGACGGTGTTCCGCGAGTATCTCGGCGAACTGTTCAGCCGCGGCTATTCCGTTGAATACTTTGTCGAAGGCGGGCGTTCCCGTACTGGCCGTTTACTGGATCCGAAAACCGGCACCCTGTCGATGACCATCCAGGCGATGCTGCGCGGCGGTACCCGTCCGATTACGTTAGTCCCGATTTACATCGGCTACGAGCACGTTATGGAAGTGGGCACTTACGCCAAAGAGCTGCGCGGGGCGACGAAAGAGAAAGAGAGCCTGCCGCAGATGCTGCGTGGCCTGAGCAAACTGCGTAATCTCGGTCAGGGCTACGTTAACTTCGGCGAACCGATGCCGCTGATGACGTACCTCAACCACCACGTTCCCGACTGGCGCGAGTCTATCGACCCTATTGAAGCGGTGCGTCCGGCCTGGCTGACGCCGACGGTTAACGGTATTGCTTCTGAACTGATGGTGCGCATTAACAACGCAGGGGCGGCGAACGCCATGAACCTGTGCTGCACCGCGCTGTTGGCGTCACGTCAGCGTTCGCTCACTCGCGAGCAGTTGACCGAGCAGCTCAACTGTTATCTGGATCTGATGCGCAATGTGCCGTACTCCTCTGACTCAACGGTCCCGTCGGCCAGCGCCAGTGAACTGATCGATCACGCGTTGCAGATGAATAAGTTTGAAGTCGAAAAGGATACCATTGGCGATATCATCATTCTGCCGCGCGAGCAGGCGGTACTGATGACCTATTATCGCAACAACATTGCCCATATGCTGGTTCTGCCGTCGCTGATGGCGGCGATCATTACCCAGCACCGCCGTATCTCCCGCGACGCGTTGCTGCAGCACGTGGATGTCCTTTACCCAATGCTGAAAGCCGAGCTGTTCCTGCGCTGGGAGCGCGATGAACTGGCTGGAGTCATTGACGCGCTGGCGACAGAAATGCAGCGTCAGGGGCTGATTACCGTACAAAACGACGAGCTGCATATTCATCCTGCGCGTTCCCGCACGCTGCAACTGCTGGCGGCAGGCGCACGCGAAACGTTGCAACGTTACGCCATTACCTTCTGGCTTCTGAGCGCGAACCCATCAATCAACCGCGGTACGCTGGAAAAAGAGAGCCGGACCGTGGCGCAGCGTTTGTCGGTTCTGCACGGCATCAACGCGCCGGAGTTTTTCGACAAGGCTGTGTTCAGTTCGTTAGTGCTTACTTTACGTGACGAAGGCTATATCAGCGATACCGGCGATGCAGAACCTGGCGAAACCATGAAGGTGTACCAGATGCTGGCGGAGTTGATTACCTCGGATGTGCGCCTCACTATCGAGAGCGCGACGCAAAGCGAGTAACGTATAAAAAAACCGGTCGAATGACCGGTTTATTGTTTATAAATGCCAGTAGCTCATCGCCAGCCCGATAAACAGCGCCAGTCCGACATAGTTATTGTTCATAAACGCTTTGAAGCAGGCTTCACGTTCGCGGTTAGCAATCAGCTTCTGCTGATACGCGAACAGCGCGCCAGCGACCACAATCGCCCCGTAAAATCCTATCCCCAGTCCGTTCAGCCAGCCAATCAGCGCCATCAATACCAGCACCGCGACCTGCAAAATACCGATGATCAGCTTGTCGTTTTTACCAAACAGAATAGCGGTCGACTTAATACCGATCTTCAGGTCATCGTCACGGTCAACCATCGCATACTGTGTGTCGTAGGCCACCGCCCAAAGTATGTTAGCCAGGAACATTAACCAGCAGCTCAGCGGCACCGATTCGCTCACTGCGGCAAAGGCCATCGGAATCGACCAGCCAAACGCCGCGCCCAACACCACCTGCGGCAAATGGGTGTAGCGCTTCATAAACGGGTACACCCAGGCCAGCGCCAGCGCGGCAACGGAAAGTAAAATAGTCATCGTGTTGAGCGTCAACACCAGCAGGAAGGCGAGCATCACCAGCACGACAAACAGCGTCCGCGCCTCTTTTTCAGTCACTGCGCCGCTGGGTAACGGACGGTTCGCCGTGCGCTTCACGTGGCCGTCAAATTTGCGATCGGCATAGTCGTTTACCACGCACCCGGCGGCGCGCATCAGCCAGACGCCTGCAACGAAGACCGCCAGAATCCACAATGGAGGCACGCCAGGGGTCGCGACCCATAACGCCCATAGCGTCGGCCAGAGCAGCAGTAAGGCGCCAATGGGCTTATCCGTCCGCATTAAGCGATGAAACGCCAGAAGCTTGTTCTGCGTCAGACTCCACTCCATTTTATTTTCCTCTTAGTACAACGGTGATGCCGGTAAAAACAGCTCGGTCAGCAACAGCGGCTTACCGCTCAGCCGCAGGCGCGAACGCCGCCCCCAAAGCCCGGCATCACAACCAATCTCAATAAAATCTCGGGTTAATGTCGATGATGTAAAAAGATAGCGCCCTAACGGGATTTTGCCCAATTTTTGTAGGGCTATTTCCGGGCCGCTGAGGGTGGATTCAGGCACCACTGTGCGTCCGGCAAGCCAGGGTTCGTCATCGGCGCATAACAGGATTTCACGCAGCCAGTAGCGGGACTCTTGCGGCAGCAACGCCAGTTCGTCCGCTACCTCTTGTTGCCCGACAAAGCCTTCTCTTATCAGCGTCACCGTGACCCGTTTTCCCTGCTGCTCAAAACGTTTTGTCATGGAATCTTCCAGTAACAGCCAGTCGAGCTGTTCTGCATCCAGCGCAGGGATCGCTTCAAAATAGCGCAGCGCACGCAGTTGCGTTAACGCGGGGTGTGACATGCTGACTCTCCGTTTCATAACTGAAAGTCATTGTATCGCAGAAAAGCGATTACAGAAGGAAGAAACGCAGTTAAGTGATCTGTTACGCAACAGAAACGTAACAATTCGCATCGAATGCTAAAACGAGGGCGAAAAAAAGGTGCGCCACAAGACGCACCAGTTGTTGCAAATCAGCAATGTGGGGAGAACCTTACCCCTTGCCTTTTACACTGCTGATAAAGGTGGAACGAGCAGATGTCGACCCCAGGCGTTCAGCTTCATCAAGCAGTTTCAGCGCTTTATCCACGTCACCTTTGGCGACGGCGTCTTTAATCGCCTTGTTAAAGTAGCTTTCAGTGTCGTTCAGCATCGGCTCGCTTTTCTTAACCGGCGCAGGTGTCGGCGCGGCAGCGGGTGCGGCATAGGCAGGCGCAGGCGCGGCGGTATTACCGACCGTCACCGGACCCGGGCCGGACGATCCAAACAGCGGCCCTACCAGCACGCTGGAGCTGCTGCTGGTTTTCACTTTCAGTGTCAGCAGGCCGTCGGTGGTGTGACGGGCTACGGGGTCCGGAATATCCGGTACGGCGTTACCGACACCTTTGGCATAGGCTTTGGCCGGATCAAGCAGCGTAGTGGTCTGCTGGAGATCTTTCTCGGTGGTAAAAACCAGCACGTAGAGCTTCTGCTGGCCCAGCGCTGGCGTCAGACGCATCACCCCTTCCAGACGATCCGCGCTCATTACGCCCGGTGCCTGGTAGGTGAAATAACTGCTGGGGAAAAACGCGGATGGCGTCATGTTCTGATCAAGAATCAGCACGTTCGGCGCAAAAACGCTGGTTTGTTTATTCACTTCGCTGGAAAGCGTAATGTTCAATTCGCCGATATTCGCCGGGACGCTCCAGGCCGCGACGGGGCCGGTAATGCCCGCCACGTCGAGACGCTGGCCGCCGGTTGAAAGCTGGACAGATTGCGTTTTAGATTGATCGGCCGGCGTCCAGGTTAATTGCTGGAGCGCAGCGGTCGGAATAGTCGGCGCGGCGCTGGTGTTTTGCGGCACATAGTTGACCTCAGCCAGGCTGATGCCCGGCGCGCTGGCGAGTAACCCTGCGGATAAACAAAGGGCGACGAGACTTTTCTTCATTTTCATTGTTATCACCTCAGAAAGCATGGGTTCAGCGGTGGCCAGGCAATAGCGCGCTAAACCGCGAGAAAACAGAGGGGCTTACGCCCCTCGTTACGTCAGGTTAATGCCGGATTACCACCAGATTTCCATCTGGGCGCCGAAGGACCACTCATCGTTGTCGCCACGGCTGAAGGTACGGGCGCTGGTATCGCTATAGGCGATGCCGTTGTCATAACCCCATTTTTCATCCCACTTCGCGTAAGTTGCGAAGACACGGATAGCCGGACGAGACCAGATGCTGTCGCCCGCCTGCCACTGTTGCGCCAGGGTGATTTTGTACTGGTTGTTGGTGTCGTCGGTACGCTGAGATTTCACGTTGTCGTAACCCACTTCCATCAGGGTGCTCATGATCGGCGTCCATTTGAACATTGGGCGCACACCCACGGTCCACCAGCGCGTACCGTTTTTGTCGTCACGGTCGATATCCTGATACATACCGACGTACATCAGATCCCAGCGATCCCCCAGCGAGATGGCGCCGTGGTCAAGGATACGTACCAGCGAACCGTTGTTATTGATTTGGTTGTTAATGTAACCAATCTCATTATCGCCGTCGTAGTTATTGCCGGTGTAGGAGCCTTGCGGAACCCCTTTACCCTGCGTCGTCATTGCGTCGGTAGCGTACTGAACTACAAACTTGTTGTAGCCCTTCAGCATGCTCTGGGTGTGTTCAGCGGTGAACATCCAGCCGTCTTTGGTTGCGCCGTCGGCGTAACTGTAGCCGTCGGTTTTGTTAGCGCGACCATAGTCAACGCCCAGCTCCAGTACGCCGTCCGGGTTGGTTTCCAGTCCTGCTAAACGCACGTCGAACACGTCGTTCGCTGTGTCTTTATAGTCACGATAGATATCGTTGCTGGAGAAAATATAAGAACCGCCCGCTTCCTGAGAACGGGTCGCGGCCAGAGACAGTTTACCGAAGCCCAGATCGATGTTTTCAATACCGGCGCCAGGACCGGAAATATCCCAGTAGTAGAAGTCGATCATGTGGACGTCATGACGCTGATAGAAGCGCTTACCGGCCCAGATAGTGGAGCCCGGCAGCCAGTCGATCAGGTTTTTACCCTGTACGTTGGCTTCACGGAACGCCGGATCGGTGGCTTCCCAGTCGTTCTGCTGCGCGACGGAGTAAGCGACGTTAGTATCGAAGTAAAAACTCTTATCGCCCTCTTTCCACACTTCCTGACCCAGTTTCAGTTCCGCGTAGGTTTCACATTCGTTACCGAGACGGTACTTACTTTGAGCGCCGGTTGCCTGGAAGCACTGTTGTTCGCCGCCACTGCCCGTCCAGCCAATACCGGAACGAGCATAACCATGGAAATCCACGGCCATTGCCTGAACAGACATCATGCCTGCTGCTACGGCAACCGCCAGGGGGAGTTTGCGCAGAGTAATCATCATTCTATCTCCTGAGATCATTGCTTTTCTTTAAACGCGTCACCGGTCGGGCTGCCGCTTTGTTGGCTTGATGCCGCCACGTCGGGTTTTACGTTTTGTTTTTTTAATGGGGAGCCTTAAACGCCCGGTTCCTTGTGCAACCGACGACATGCGGTGCCATCCTCACGGAACAGATGGCAACGCTCTGGCGGCAGGCCGATAGCGAATGTGGCGCCCTCTTCTACCAACACCACGTCGTTCTGGCGGTAAACCAGGTTCTGACGGATGGCGGGGATCTGGATATGAATTTGCGTTTCGTGACCGAGTTGTTCGACAACCTGCACTTCACCTTCCAGGGTGACGTCGGCGATGTCGCTCGGCAACAGGTGTTCAGGACGAATCCCTAAGGACATGTTTGCCCCCACCTGGACATTCGCGCTGTCGACAGGCAGCCAGACGTGCTGGCGGTTAGGCAGCTCAACCTGCACCTGGTCGATGGCGGTGGCGGTGACTTTTACCGGCAGGAAGTTCATCTTCGGCGAGCCGATAAAGCCCGCGACAAAGCGGTCAGCCGGATAGTGGTACAGCTCCAGCGGCTTGCCGACCTGCGCCACGCGTCCGGCGTCGAGCACCACAATTTTGTCCGCCAGCGTCATCGCTTCGACCTGATCGTGGGTGACGTAAATCATCGTGCGGCCCAGGCGTTTATGCAGGCGGGAGATTTCAATACGCATCTGGACACGCAGCGCGGCGTCAAGGTTGGACAACGGTTCATCGAGCAGGAACACGCGCGGTTCCGCCACCAGCGTACGGCCAATCGCCACGCGCTGGCGCTGACCGCCGGAAAGCGCCTTCGGCTTACGCTCCAGCAGGTGCGCCAGTTGGAGTACTTCCGCCACCTGATTGACGCGCTGGTTCATCACCTCTTTTTTGGCGCCCGCCAGCTTGAGGCCAAACGACATATTTTCCGCAACGGTTAAATGGGGATAGAGCGCATAAGACTGAAAGACCATGCCAACGCCGCGTTCTGCGGGCGGGATATCGTTCATTCGGGTGTCACCGATGAAAAGATCCCCGCTGGTGATGGTTTCCAGCCCGGCAATCATACGCAGCAGTGTGGATTTTCCGCAGCCTGACGGTCCGACAAACACCACGAATTCCCCTTCGTGAATGTCGAGGTTGATATCTTTCGATACCACCACGTCACCCCAGGCTTTCGTTACATTTCGCAGCTGTACGCTCGCCATGCCCTTCTCCCTTCGTTACAACCTGTCATCGACAGCAACATTCATGATGGCCTGACTATGCGTGATTCATTGATTGCGTAAATCCTCCACCCCCCGGCTTTTTTATGGGGGAGGAGTCGGGAGGATGAGAGAAGGAGCACTGAGACCGACGCCAGGCAGCAGCAGGGAATTTCGTGATGTCGCTTGCAAAAATGGGACTGTTTTTATGTGCGCCAGTACGCATTACTCACATTTATGTAACACAGATCACATAAAGCGGAGGTGGGGCGTAGGGGGAAGGATGATGGAAAGAGGATGTCAATTAAGGAGACTGGGGCACGTTGAACCACTGAAGTCGTACCACGAGCACATCACCAAAAGGATGGCAGATATGAAGATTAAGACTGGCGCACGCGTTTTCGCATTGTCCGCCCTCGCAGCAATGATGATTTCCGCACCTGCGCTCGCCAAAATTGAAGAAGGCAAGCTGGTTATCTGGATTAACGGCGACAAGGGCTATAACGGCCTGGCCGAAGTGGGCAAAAAATTCGAGAAAGACACCGGCATTAAAGTGACCGTTGAGCATCCGGACAAGCTGGAAGAAAAATTCCCGCAGGTCGCGGCCACCGGTGACGGCCCGGACATTATCTTCTGGGCGCATGACCGCTTTGGCGGCTACGCGCAGTCTGGCCTGCTGGCTGAGATCACCCCGGACAAAGCGTTCCAGGACAAACTGTATCCGTTTACCTGGGATGCGGTGCGTTATAACGGCAAGCTGATCGCCTACCCTATCGCGGTCGAAGCGCTGTCTCTGATTTATAACAAAGACCTGGTACCAAACCCACCGAAGACCTGGGAAGAAATTCCGGCGCTGGATAAAGACCTGAAAGCGAAAGGTAAGAGCGCGCTGATGTTCAACCTGCAGGAGCCGTACTTCACCTGGCCGCTGATCGCCGCTGATGGCGGTTACGCGTTCAAGTTTGAAAACGGCAAGTACGACGTGAAAGATGTCGGCGTGGACAGCGCGGGCGCGAAGGCCGGTCTGACCTTCCTGGTTGACCTCATCAAGAACAAACACATGAACGCGGATACCGATTACTCCATCGCCGAAGCGGCCTTTAACAAAGGCGAAACGGCAATGACCATTAACGGTCCGTGGGCGTGGTCAAACATCGACAAGAGCAAAGTGAACTACGGCGTTACCCTGCTGCCGACCTTCAAAGGCAAGCCGTCAAAACCGTTCGTGGGCGTGCTGAGCGCCGGTATTAACGCCGCCAGCCCGAACAAAGAGCTGGCGAAAGAGTTCCTTGAAAACTACCTGCTGACCGACGAAGGCCTGGCGGATGTGAACAAGGACAAACCGTTGGGCGCCGTGGCGCTGAAATCCTATCAGGATCAGTTAGCCAAAGACCCACGTATTGCCGCCACCATGGATAACGCCCAGAAAGGCGAAATCATGCCGAACATTCCGCAAATGTCCGCCTTCTGGTATGCGGTACGCACAGCGGTAATCAACGCCGCCAGCGGTCGCCAGACTGTTGACGCCGCGCTGAAGGACGCGCAGGGCCGTATCACCAAGTAATGTACAGGTAAGGTGCCGGATGGCGGCATCCGCGCTTTATCCGGTCTGCATAACGCTGCAGGCCGGATAAGCGCAGCGCCATCAGACACACTGACCTGCAGGATTTCAATGTTGTTGAGGAAGATCCCCATGGATGTCATTAAAAAGAAACATTGGTGGCAAAGCGACGCGCTGAAGTGGTCGGCGATCGGTCTGCTTGGCCTGCTGGTGGGTTACCTTGTAGTTTTAATGTACGCACAAGGGGAGTATCTGTTCGCCATCATGACGCTGATTTTAAGCTCTGTTGGCCTGTACATTTTCGCTAACCGTAAAGCATACGCCTGGCGCTATGTTTATCCGGGTCTCGCCGGGATGGGGCTGTTCGTCCTGTTTCCGCTGATCTGCACTATTGCCATTGCGTTTACTAACTACAGCAGCACCAACCAACTGGCGCAAGAGCGCGCGCAACAGGTTCTGCTGGACCGCTCTTATCAGGCGGGTAAAGCCTATAACTTTGGATTATACCCGGCGGGCGACGACTGGCAGTTGGCGCTGACCGACGGGGAAACCGGTAAATATTACGTTTCTGACGCCTTCACATTTGGCGGCGAGCAGAAACTCGAGTTAAAAGCAGCGGACGCCCTGCCTTCCGGCGAGCGCGCCAACCTACGCGTCATTACCCAGAATCGCCAGGCGCTGAACCAGATCACCGCCGTGCTGCCGGATGAAAGCAAAGTCATCATGAGCTCGCTGCGCCAGTTCTCCGGCACCAGACCGCTGTACACGCTGGCCGACGACGGCACGCTCACCAATAACCAGAACGGCGTACAGTACCGTCCGAACAACAACATCGGTTTTTATCAGTCCATTAACGCCGATGGCAACTGGGGCGATGAAAAACTGAGTCCGGGCTACACGGTCACTATCGGCTGGGATAACTTCACCCGCGTCTTCACCGACGAAGGCATTCAGAAGCCGTTCTTCGCCATCTTCGTCTGGACCGTCGTGTTCTCGGTGCTGACCGTCATCCTTACCGTCGCAGTCGGTATGGTGCTGGCCTGCCTCGTGCAGTGGGAGTCGCTGAAAGGCAAAGCGATTTATCGTGTACTGCTGATTCTGCCGTATGCCGTTCCATCGTTTATCTCGATTCTGATTTTCAAAGGGCTGTTTAACCAGAGTTTTGGTGAAATCAACATGATGCTGAGCGCGCTGTTCGGTATCAAACCGGCCTGGTTCAGCGACCCGCTGACCGCCCGCTCGATGATTATCATCGTGAATACCTGGCTGGGTTATCCGTACATGATGATCCTGTGCATGGGGCTGCTGAAGGCCATCCCGGACGACCTGTACGAAGCGTCGGCGATGGACGGCGCAGGCCCGTTCCAGAACTTCTTCAAAATTACGCTGCCGCTGCTGATTAAACCGTTGACGCCGCTAATGATCGCCAGCTTCGCCTTTAACTTTAACAACTTCGTGCTGATTCAACTGCTGACCAACGGTGGCCCGGATCGTCTCGGCACCACCACGCCAGCCGGGTATACCGACCTGCTCGTCAGCTATACCTACCGCATCGCCTTTGAAGGCGGCGGCGGGCAGGACTTTGGTCTGGCGGCGGCAATCGCCACGCTGATCTTCCTGCTGGTGGGCGCGCTGGCTATCGTTAACCTGAAAGCCACACGAATGAAATTTGACTAAGGAGGGCATCGATCATGGCTATGGTTCAACCCAAATCTCAAAAGCTGCGCCTCCTCGTGACGCACTTAGGGCTGCTGATTTTTATCGCGGCGATCATGTTCCCCCTGCTGATGGTTATCGCGATCTCACTACGTGAAGGGAACTTTGCCACCGGCAGTCTGATCCCGGAAAAAATCTCCTGGGAGCACTGGCGGCTGGCGCTGGGCTTCAGCGTCGAGCATGCTGATGGCCGGGTCACGCCGCCACCCTTCCCGGTACTGTTGTGGCTGTGGAACTCGGTGAAGATTGCCGGGATCACCGCCATCGGAATCGTGGCGCTCTCGACCACTTGCGCTTACGCCTTTGCCCGCATGCGCTTTCCGGGTAAAGCCACGCTGCTTAAAGGGATGTTGATTTTCCAGATGTTCCCGGCGGTCCTGTCGCTGGTGGCATTGTATGCCTTGTTTGACCGTCTCGGTCAGTACATTCCGTTTATCGGCCTGAACACGCACGGCGGGGTGATCTTCGCCTATCTTGGCGGTATCGCGCTGCACGTCTGGACCATTAAAGGCTATTTCGAAACCATCGACGGCTCGCTGGAAGAAGCGGCAGCGCTGGATGGCGCCACGCCGTGGCAGGCTTTCCGCCTGGTGTTGTTGCCGCTGTCGGTACCGATTCTGGCGGTGGTGTTTATCCTGTCGTTTATCGCCGCCATCACCGAAGTGCCGGTTGCTTCTCTGTTACTGCGTGATGTCAACAGCTATACCCTGGCCGTGGGTATGCAGCAATATCTCAACCCACAAAACTATCTGTGGGGCGATTTTGCCGCGGCGGCTGTGCTTTCTGCCATTCCGATCACCCTGGTGTTCCTGCTGGCCCAGCGCTGGCTGGTTAACGGCCTGACGGCAGGCGGTGTGAAAGGATAAGTTTTACGCTGTACCCGCCCGGAAACGGGCAATGCCACTGCACCCTCAACGTGTATTTATCCAACTTGTGACTGTAATTCGGCGCTCCCCGGAGCGCCTTTTTTTATGTTATTTGATAATGCCGTTATGATTATTATCTTTCGTGCTCACGGTCACTGCTTTTCTATTTTCCTTTTATCACCCGGCGCAACAAACAGAATTAAGATCACAGAAAAGACATTACGTAACCGCAATGTAAAAAATGATAATTGTTTTACCTGCCTGTTAAACCCACCATCATCGACACTGATAAAAAGAACTGTATCCGCAAGGCAGGTCTGAATGAACACCCCATATAATTCCCGATATATTTTTTCGATTACCTTAGTCGCAACATTAGGAGGGTTATTATTTGGCTACGATACTGCGGTAATATCCGGTACCGTTGAGTCATTGAATACCGTCTTTGTTGCCCCACAACATCTCAGTGAATCCGCCGCCAACTCGTTGCTCGGCTTCTGTGTCGCCAGCGCCTTGATCGGCTGCATCATTGGCGGCGCGATCGGCGGCTATTGCAGCAACCGCTTCGGTCGTCGCGATTCGCTTAAAATTGCCGCACTGTTGTTCTTTATTTCCGGTGTCGGTTCCGCCTGGCCGGAATTAGGCTTTACCACCATCAATCCGGATAATACCGTCCCCGTTTATCTGGCCGGATACGTTCCTGAATTTGTTATTTATCGTATCATTGGCGGTATTGGCGTCGGGTTAGCATCCATGCTGTCGCCAATGTATATCGCTGAAATGGCGCCAGCGCCAATCCGCGGGAAACTGGTTTCGTTTAACCAGTTCGCGATTATTTTCGGCCAACTCCTGGTGTACTGCGTCAACTATTTTATTGCCAAATCCGGCGACGCGACCTGGCTGAATATCAACGGCTGGCGTTATATGTTCGCCTCGGAATGTATTCCTGCCCTGCTCTTTTTACTGCTGCTGTATACCGTTCCGGAAAGCCCGCGCTGGCTGATGGCGCACGGCAAACAGGAACAGGCCGAAGGCATTCTGCGCAAAATTATGGGATCCTCGCTCGCCACGCAGGCCGTACAGGAGATTCACCAGTCGCTGGAGCACGGCCGCAAAACCGGCGGACGCCTGCTGATGTTTGGTGTGGGAGTCATTGTGATTGGCGTTATGCTCTCAGTGTTCCAACAGTTTGTCGGCATCAACGTGGTCCTTTATTACGCGCCGGAAGTGTTTAAGACGCTGGGCGCCAGCACCGACGTGGCGCTGTTACAAACCATTATCGTTGGCGTGATCAACCTGAGCTTTACCGTGCTGGCCATTATGACGGTAGATAAATTTGGCCGTAAGCCGCTGCAAATCATCGGCGCGCTCGGTATGGCTATCGGGATGTTTAGCCTCGGCACCGCGTTTTACACCCAGGCGCCGGGAATCGTCGCCCTGCTGTCGATGCTGTTCTACGTCGCCGCGTTTGCCATGTCGTGGGGGCCGGTATGCTGGGTTCTGTTGGCGGAAATCTTCCCGAACGCGATTCGTGGCAAAGCGCTGGCTATCGCCGTCGCCGCTCAGTGGCTGGCAAACTATTTTGTCTCCTGGACTTTCCCAATGATGGACAAAAATTCGTGGCTGGTCGCACATTTCCACAACGGTTTCTCCTACTGGATTTACGGTTGTATGGGCGTGCTGGCAGCGCTGTTTATGTGGAAGTTCGTGCCGGAGACCAAAGGCAAGACGCTGGAAGAACTGGAAGATCTGTGGGCACCTGCGGAGAAAAAATCCCGCGAAGCCCCCGCACAGTGATTGCTCTTACCTTCAACGGCGGCCTGCGGGCCGCCTTTTGCTGTTTAGCGAAACGCTAGACACGTACAAAGTCGGTTTCGAAATTAAAGGTATGCCAGAGATGACGCGCGCAGGAGTACTCGAAAAGGCGACCATTGTCGAGAAAGGCCGTTTGTTCCACCTGAATCAGGATAGTCGGCTCGCTTAAGTCCAGCCACTGCCGCTCCTGGTCACTGGCGTTCCGCCCGGTTACCGTCATATGCGCACTGTGAATAATCTGCCCCAGTTCACGGGTAATGTAAGCGTAAATGGAGTGCTGAATATGACGGAGGTTGAGATGAGGGAAAAGCGCCACCGGCATCCAGGTGTACTCAACAATCGATGGGATCGCGTCAATAATACGCACCCGCTGAATCTCATGGACCAGTTCGCCTTCCGGGATTTGCAATTTTTGCGCAATGTCCTGCTTCGCAGGCACAGCGGCATACTGCTGGACGCGTGTCGACAACGTTTTACCGTAGCTGGCACACCGCTGCGCGGTGCCTATGAGATGAGAATTGCTGGCGGCAGAAACCTGACGCTTTACAAAAGACCCCAGCCCGCGTTTACGTAACACCAGACCTTCTCTGACCAGCAGATCCAGCGCCTTCGCCACCGTTAATTCGCTACAGGCAAATTCAGCCGCCAGTTTCGCGCCTTCGGGAAGTTTTTTGTCCGGAGCATAAATGCCCGCCACAATGCGATGTCGCACCTTGTGGTATATGTCCATATATTTCGGCATAGTTCCTCCGCAAACGGCCCCTTACGGGGCCGGTTCTTGTTATCGGGATAGTGAGGCCGCCATCCGCACCCAGGTATGTCGTCGCCCACGAATCGCAATCGATAAGGCATTGAGCGCCTGCGGATCGGCCATACCCGCCACGCCGGCGTCGCCAAAATTATGCATGTCGCTGCCGCAACGCTTACTGGCAAGGCCAATTTCGCGCACCGTAGCACAATCCGCCCCTTCCTGACTACTGCTCAGGGTGGTGACGGCAAGACCGCCGCAGTCGTGCACCGCCTGCACAATTTCCGCTACACGGACTTCCGACGCGCCGCGACAGCCCGCAGGCGCCGGAAAGATTACGCCATGCGCGCCAGCCCGGATATAGCTGGCATACTCTTCCGGCTGCCCCAGCCCTGTCGTCAAGAATTTCGCGACCAGAATCAGTTTATCTGTTTGCGCACGGAGCTGGCTAATCGCCTGGCGCAGACGTTCAGGCGTGACGCCGGGTTTGTCATAGCCGGTGAGGCAGAAGAAATCTGCATGTGCCATCGCATGGAAATGCGCGGGCGAAAAAGCATTGGGCGTTGAGGCATCGCCTTCTCCGCTGATTTCAAAACTGACGCCAGTTAAGCGCCCGGTTAACCGTTTCACCTGGGTGACAGGATCGTTGCCAAACCGGCCGTCGCCGCCGTTGATCTCAGGTTGCAGGCAGTTAACGCCCTTCAGCAACAGCAAATCTGCGCCGAAGGCGCTAATCAGTTCCGCGTTGGTCACTTCTGCAAACAACGGCGGTGACTGTACGGCGATCTCGGCCATAATGACTCGCCCTTCGCTGACCATAATGGCTTCGCGCAACTCATCGCCCATGACGGGAAGAGAAAAGTCGCTGGCCCGACAGTTGAGGATCCGTTTCATCATGCAACCTCCCCGCCGAGGGTGACAATGGCAGGAGACGGTTGGCGAAATGCCGTTTCAAGGATTTCGAGGTTGGTCAGCGCCTCGCTTTCATTGATGTAATTCGCCTCTCCGCAGGTCAGGGTCGCATACAGCGAATCGTAAACGCGACCATAATCACCCGGAACCGCCGCAAACGTCTCGCGGACGGAATCCCCGTCAGCATTCACATATTCCAGCACAGCCATTTCTTGATCCACGCCAAATGCGGCGTCTCCTGGCATAATACCGGCTTTCAGGCTGGTCTCTTGTTGATCGATACCATAGCGAATAAACGTCCCCCGGGTACCATGAACGATAAACCGCGGCCCGGCTATTTTGACCAGATGACTGGTTTTAACAATCGCGGTGGTGGTGCCGTAATAGAGATGTACTTCAAAGGTATCGTCAGGATTATGCGGATTTCTCAGCTTGCGGAGATGGTATCCAACCTGCTGCGGACGACCCAATAGCGAGAGGATTTGATCAACGGTGTGCACGCCCAGGCCATAAAACGCGCCGGTGAAATCGCTGCCCGGACAGGTTTCGGCATCGGGGCGAAAATAGTCGAAGTGGCTTTCGATGTCGACAATATCGCCCAGTTTGCCGCTCTCAATAGCCTGTTTCATGGTCAGAAAGCAGCTATCGAACCGTCTGTTCTGAAAGGGTGTGACGGTAAGTCCTTTTTCGCGCGCCAGCGCAAACAGCGTTTTGGCTTCCTCCAGCGTGGTGGTAAACGGTTTCTCCACCAGCACGTTTTTACCTTTTTCAAGGCATAATTTTGCGTATTGGTAATGGCTGTCAGGGTGGGTACAGATCACCACCAGTTGGATTTCGCTGTCGTTCAGAATATCGTCAGGATTCGACGTGAAAGTAATGTGCTGATAGCGTTCGCTGGCTTCAATTTCCGGCTTACGCTGAATATCATAAATACGCTTAACGTTGAATTTATCTTTGCGATACAGAACATACGGCAAATGATAACGGGTGGCGCTTTTACCAAAACCGATATAAGCACAATTAATCATGATTATTCCTTAATAAAAAAAGATAAGGCCGCGTGAACCGCAGCGGGTCCGTCGAGTTTGCTAAAATGCTGAGGATCTATCGGGACAACAGGGCAGTGATGGTTAATCTCCTGCGCGATCGTTTCCTGAAGATAAGCGAGCTGCGGCCCGAGCAAAATCAGCTGCGCCTTTTCATACTCTTGCGCCAGTTTTCCGGCGTTAACCGCATAAACAGTCAGCGTGCAACTCTGGCTCTCGGTATATTTACGCATTTTCGATGCCATCAATGAGGTGGACATGCCTTCATTGCAGGCCAGAATAATGGTTTTACCGTCCAGCAGATGAATACCTTCTGCGTCATCGCCATGGGTCTCAGCGTTTTGCTCCGCAACGATTTCGTCGATGACCTTTTCATTGCGGTTCTTGATCATGGCGCTTTCGTAGGCTTTCAAAAATGGCATATAGATAATCACCCCCAGCGCCAGCAAAACCGCCTGCAAAATCACATTGCGGTAATCACCACCGGAACCCAGCCATCCGGAAATAAATGGCGGAACAGACCACGGGACATACGCGACTATTTTCGACACCCATCCCCAGGACGTCGAAAAATAAGCGATAATAAAATTAATTTGTGGGTAAACGATGAATGGAATCATCATTAACGGATTATAAAGCACCGGGAAACCAAATATTACCGGTTCGTTGATATTGAAGAGGCCCGGCGCAATGACCGTTCGGGAAAATTTACGATGGCTGGATAATTTACTACGAATAAATACGGCCAGCAGCAGCGCCAGCGTGCTCCCTGTCCCGCCCATATGACCGTAAAGATCGCGAAACGGTAGCACGATGATATGCGGCGGAACTTGCCCGCTGGCAAAAGCCGCCATATTTTCCTGCATCGCCACCAGTAACGGCGGCTCCAGGACAGGATTGATAATACCGCCGGGATGAATCCCTAATGCAAACAGGATATTGGTAAGCGTCGTCAGCACCAGAAAGCCAGGAAGATTGGTGGTTAAATGCACTAATGGCGCCTGTATAAGCCGCTGTATCAGGGCCTGAACTTCTGTGTGCGCCAGCGTGCTTACCGCAAACGCCGCCAGCGCGAAACTGGCTATCGTCAGCATTATCGAAAACATGGCCTGAAAGGATTGCACCACCATTGGTGGGACGTCGTCACCAAGGCGAATCTGTAGCGCCTGACATTTTGACACCCACAAGAAGAGATTGGTTGAGAGTATCGCCGTGAGTATCGCCAGAAAGACGCCCCCGGCATTGGTACAAGCGTAAGGCACGATACCCGACAGTGTAATCTTCTGACCATCTGCCAGGGTTTGCGTTGTTTCGAGCGGCATCAATACATAGAATACCGCCAGCGCGACCATCGCGGGTATAACCGGCGTCGGGTGTTTTTTCTTACTGGCGACGTGATACGCCACTAATATTACCAGCATCAGCGATAATATATTCATCGTGCCATTAAGAATTCGCTCACCAATATTACGCAGACGTAATAAGGCTTCGGCAGATAAAAAGTTGCTCAATAGGCCATTGGTATCAAGAATGACATAATTGAGCATAATAAATAAACCCGCCAGCACGAGGAAGGGAACCGCAATAATAAAACTATCGCGTAAGCTCCGTAAATGAACCTCGGCGGCCATCTTCTGCGAGGCGTCAGTAATCCGCCCCAGTATTGAGGATTGAAACATACCGTATCCCTGTCGAAAAGAGGATTAACGCGGAGCGGGGAAATTCAGCGCGATCATTTCCTGAATAAGTTCCCGGGCGAGCATGGCCGTCATTAAATGGTCCTGTGCATGGACCATAATTAAATGAACCGGTACTTTCCCTTCTCCTTCATCATATTCAATTAGTCGGGTTTGTAAGGCGTGGGCTTCTTTCGCGGCTTGTTCAGACGCGGCCATTTGCTTCGCTGATTCAGAAAAATTGCCTTTTCGGGCCTCCTGTAACGCCTTAAATGCGCAGCTTTTACACTGCCCGGCATTAACAATCAGGCCCATCACGGTCTCTTCATAGCCTGTTTCGCTAAACATATGCACTCTCCATGAAATGTGAATGACGACATCCACCTCTGGTGAGATCCCTCACCGCCCTCAGGTTTCATGGAAAAGCATTTAAAACTATATAGTTTTAAATTAAATCTATATAGATCACATTTTAAACACTGCCTGAAGCGTCATTCCCGCTTAAGCCGTTTCGAATTACATAACCATAGCGTGATCACCAACAGCAGGATCGCCGCCGAGTAGATCAGCACATCCAGTGGAGAGGTATGATCGACGATGATCAGCCGCACTATCGCAGTGATCCCGATATACACAAAATAACGTAGTGGAAAGTGAAAGCCGGACTGAAAGTACTTAACAATCAGAGCGATAAATTCGAAATAGAGAAAATAGACCACCAGCCCTTCCACCAGCTCATATTTGCTGGTTTGCTCAGGCGCAAACAAGACATCCGCGAGATGCAGCGTCTCTTTTCCGAGGAAGACAACGAGGATCAGCCCCAGACTCAGCAGGCCCAGGTTCAGAACAGTCTGAAGCACGGTGGAGATAAACTCCGCGCGTGGACGAGATAATGACGTCATAACGGCACCTCTTTCTCAGTGGCGAGGTTCCTGTATAACGCAAAAATGTGACGGTGATCTATATTTTTTGTTTATGTTTGCTTATTCATCCGATAGCGCTGCGGTTAGCGGAGCGACAAAAACGTTAGCCGGGCAAGCGCTGTGCCGCCCGGCTAACAGCATTAACGGAAATTCACGCTCCGGTCGCTGGTCATGTCGTACAGCTGGAATTTACGTCCCAGTTGCTGGCCACCGTCACGCGTCAGCGGCGTCCAGCCAACCGCCGCCCGGCTGCGGGTCGGGCCGGCGGAGAAGAGATCCAGCGGAATCGAGACATACACCCCTTTGGTGAAGTCCCCTTCGCCGTATTCGTCCGGCGACACGTTTGTGATGGTGGCGTAACCGCCCACCACCACGCCGCTGTCGAAGCGTTTGGAAATATCCAGCGTTCCGCCCTTATCGCCCGCCAGATACTGACCGACACTCGCTTTCACCAGCACATCCTGCGCAAATGACGGCGTCCAGTAGGCGGTCAAATGCCCGGTCTTAACGCTGTAGTCGGTGAATTTCATCATCTCTTTCGCGCTGCGCCAGTCACGCTGTTTCACGTAATTCGCGTCGAGACCAAAGGCCCAGTTGCTGTCTACCGGACGGTAAAGAACCTCTGCCCCCGCGCCGCCGTACATGGTTTCCAGATAACCACCATAGACCTGGCCGTAGAAGCCGTTGCCGAAATACTGGAAGTAATTGGCCTGTAGGTTATTGACGTAAGCGTCGTTCTGCACATATTCACGCACCCGGGTACGCACACGCGGCAGCTTCGAGTCATTTGGCGGATTAGTGTAGTTAAACTTGTCATAGTTGTTGGCAAGGTTGCCAAACAGGCTACCGGTGGTCAACAGATGGTCGGTGACCCATAGATCGGCCGTCGCCATGACGCCCAACTGGTACATGTAGAAGTTTTCCGGCCCGCCCACGGACTGGTTCAGCACCGGATCGATGTGGAAAGCAAAGCGCGACTTGTCGATATACCAGCCCTGCTCGGTACTTTCGGGAACCACAGGCTCAAGGCGTTTTTGCGCCAGCGGCGTTTCGTGTCCCAGCGGTTCCCCTTCAAGATGACGTTTCAGGCTGGAGACGTCCGTCTCGGTGGTCACCTGCGGCAGGTTAAGCCGGTTTTCGGTTACGCGGATCGTGCGGATCCCCTCTGGCAGATCGTTCATCACGATCCGGTTCGCACGTTCGATCCCTTCACGCGAGTCGCGGTATTTCACCTGCTCGCCGGTGACATACAAGGTATCCCCCTTCACCTGAATCTTCGGATCCGCCAGTCCGGCATTGTATTTCAGCAGCGTAAGCTGGTTCGCTACCACCGAGTGTTGCAGGATCGCGTCCTGGGGCTGCGGTTGGTATTTCGGTCGGGCGTTATCGCTGTAAGAGGGACGCAAATCGTTGAAGTTTGTACGCAGCGTGACGCCAAACATAAAGGTGTTGCCGCGCTCATAGCTGAGGTTAACGTCGGCCCAATCGGTGACGCGATAAATGGCGCCGACGTTAAACTTGCTTTTCTGTTCCAGCTTGCCCGCGAAGTCCTGCTGGTAATTATTCCCTTCATATTCCAGCTTCAGACGTAGCGGCTGCCAGGGTGTCTGGTATTCAACGCCGCCAAACAGCGAGGCCGGGCCGTGGAACATCTGGCTACCGTCAATGGATCCCGCCTGCTTATAACTATTATCGCGGTAACAATATTTGTCGCTGTAGGAACACAGCGGGTTTGTGACGTTGCCGCTGGTCCCCAGATAACCCCAGCCGAGCCCAAGTGAAAAATCAAACGGACCCCAGGCCTTGCTCGCCACGATGTATTCGGCGTCAAACAGGCCGGTCCCCCCGATATCCCGCGCGCCCACCGCCACCTGCGGCATCCAGTAGCTTTCTTCCCAAAGTCGCAGCTTCAGATCAAAGGCTTTATCTTTATAGGTTTGATCGCCGGAAAAAGACTCTACGCTACTGTATTGTCGGGTTCGCACGTCGGTATAACGCAGTGTGGTTTCCAGCCAGGGGAAAGGCTGTACGGAAGCCGAGTAGTAACGGTACTGATCGTTATCACGATAGTTGAGACTCAGCTCACCCTCACGCGCCATGCGCGCGGTCGGGGTTTGTAATAATCCTACGCCGCCAAAGTCAGACTGAGAGGGGCCAATGGGCGCCGGGTACGTTTCGGCGTTGCAGGCCGCGCTGATGCCCAGCGCCAGTAAGCTGAGCAGATGTGTTTTTTTCATTATTCGGGTATCCGCTGCGTCAGGGTATGGAGAATGTCGGCGTTCAGCGCGTCCGGTTCGCTGCTCCAGACAGAATCGTCAAGCCCTACAAAAATGATACTGCCCGGCATCGGTTCAACGTGACGTTTATTCCAGTAAGCGACCGGCACTTTCTGACTGCGTCCATCAGGATAAACAACCCACGCGTAGCTGCGATCCGCGCCACTGAGCAAGTTTTGTCCGTCAAGATAATGGGTGACATCGCGTCCGGGCATAAACGGTTGTTTTCCGGGACGGCTCAGCAGGCCGAACAGAGTGACCTCCGTGGGCTGCGCGCCTACCCACAGCGTGTAGTTTCCCTGGAGCGGCGGATTACCGCGTTCGCTAACGCGCACCACGTCCGGGTCGAGCGTGATATGTTGCCTGCCGGTGATCTTCAGCGCCTGAATTTGCTGGCGCAGGGTGTTGATAGCGGCGGCATCGTCACCGCTCTCTTCCGCGCTCAGCGCCGCCAGTCGCGCGACCAGTGCCTGCTGTTGACGCAGTGCCGTGGCGGTAGCCTGTTCTTCGCTAATGACCGCCCCCGGCCACCAGCTGTTCGCCAGCCTCGGCTGGCCGACCAGATCGATCAGGTGTTCCGCGCCGGTCAGCGTTTTGGCTTCCTCGCCCCCTGCCATAAAGACCTTGACGGTGCCCGCGGCAATAACCGATGACGCGCTCAGGCTCAAGAGCAGTGCGGTAAGCGTTCGTCTCATCATGATTTTGCCGCCTTGATCAGCGTGGTTTTCACCGGGAAGAAGTCCGCCCCCAGATACTGCTCTGACTGGCGAATCTGCCCTTCGCTGTCTACCCAGTAGCGGTTATGCCAGCGTGCCTGGTCGGTGGTCACCGCCTCGTCCAGCACACGTACCGGCGTTTCATCACTGCCTACCTTCACCGTATCGCTGCCGTCCCACGTAAAGACCGAGCGCGCGGTGGCGTAGCGAACCTGCCTGAATTCGGTCCAGCCCATCGTGCGGATCCAGGTGGCGCCGTCGACGATCTGGTTGGGCTTTCTTAGCGGGTCTTCAGCGAGGTTATTGACCTCAATAAGGTTGTCGCCGCCGAGCAGCGTTTTCACCAACCGACCATGCTGGGTCACGAGAGTCGCCTGATCCTGGGTCACCCATTTCTGCTGCCCGTTCTCCGCGAAGGCGAGCACCACGAACAGCTGCGGTCCGCCGTTAAGCTGCATATACTGACTGGCATAGGGCATATTCTGGATATCGTCGTCCGTCAGTTGGACGCCAGGCGTACCGAACATGCTGTCCCACAGTGAGTTGCCCAGTTCTTTGGTGGTGGCTGAGCATGCCTGTAACAGCAGGCAAATAAAGATGATTCCAGGTCGCTTCACGACTCTTCTCCGCATGGTTGCCAGGGGTGCGTAACCCTGGCCTTCAGGCCCACAGGCTTTCGGAAATCTAAAATAACCACACCGAAGTGTGGTTATGGTTAAACGTACCGGTGTTACTGGGTACTGGTGGTCGTGGTGGTGGTGGTCCCGGTATTAGAACCGTCACCGCCGCCGGTTGCCGCCAGAGCGACACCCACCGCTGAGCTTACGGTGCTGGCGCTGGTCGCGGAGGAACTGCCCGCTGACACCGACGTCGCCGCCGAACCTGCCGCTTCACCCACCTGAACGGGGGCTGCGTAGACAGAGCTCGCCGCAAGCGCAGATATGGCAAAAATGCCATACAGAACTTTTTTCATAACAATTTCCCTTCATTGAATGAATGGAGATTTACCCAAAAGTGTTTCGGGCGGGATCGAGTATACACAACTAAAGCATGCGGATTGCGGCGGGTCTAAATAGCGAAGTCGTTTTAGGATAATTGGACTTTTGGTGAGCAATTGATTTTAATGTAAATATGATTACGCTTTATAATCAATGTGTTGAAATTTCATACGTATGCCTTTACCCTCCGTATTTTCCTAAAATAACTCAGGGTGATTTTAGGGGTATTCATTATTTTAGGATTAAGCTCAATATCATTATTTGCGCATCAGCACGGACAAACAGAATTATCTTATAAAAAAGCCGATATGAATATCGGCTTAAAATGAGTTCGATAAATTCATTGGAATGACAGCATGAACGCAGCCGCTACGGCTGCGTTTCAAAGCCGATTAGCGCCAGGCTTTATAGCGGTTGATTAACCCGTTGGTTGAACTGTCATGGCTGCTGATCTCTTTATCATCATTCAGCTCCGGCAGAATACGGTTAGCCAGCTGTTTGCCCAGCTCTACGCCCCACTGGTCAAAAGTGAAGATGTTAAGAATCACGCCCTGAGTGAAGATTTTATGCTCATACAGCGCGATCAGCGCGCCCAGGCTAAACGGCGTGATTTCGCGCAGCAGGATGGAGTTGGTCGGGCGGTTGCCTTCGAACACTTTGAACGGCACAACGTGCTCAAGCGTCGCCGGATCTTTACCCTGGTCGCGGTATTCCTGCTCAACCACCTCGCGGGATTTACCAAACGCCAGCGCTTCGGTCTGGGCGAAGAAGTTAGACAGCAGCTTCGGATGGTGGTCGGACAGCGGGTTGTGCGTAATCGCCGGGGCGATAAAGTCGCAAGGCACCATCTTAGTCCCCTGGTGGATCAACTGGTAGAACGCGTGCTGGCCGTTAGTGCCCGGCTCGCCCCAGATGATGGGACCCGTCTGGTAATCCACCGGATTGCCGTTACGGTCAACGTATTTGCCGTTGGATTCCATGTTGCCCTGTTGGAAGTAGGCCGCAAAGCGGTGCATATACTGGTCGTACGGCAGAATCGCTTCGGTTTCTGCGCCAAAGAAGTTGTTGTACCAGATACCGATCAGCGCCAGCAGCACCGGCAGGTTTTTCTCTGGCGCGGTGGTGGAGAAGTGCTTGTCCATTGCATGCGCGCCGGAGAGCAACTCAACAAAATTGTCGTAGCCCACAGAGAGGATAATCGACAGACCAATCGCTGACCACAGAGAGTAACGGCCGCCCACCCAGTCCCAGAATTCAAACATGTTGGCGGTATCAATACCGAACTCGCCGACCGCTTTCGCGTTGGTGGACAGCGCCGCGAAGTGCTTCGCCACGTGCTTTTCGTCACCGGCGGTATTCAGGAACCAGTCGCGCGCGCTGTGGGCGTTGGTCATGGTCTCCTGAGTGGTGAAGGTTTTGGAGGCGACCAGGAACAGAGTGGTTTCCGGATTCACTGTCTTCAGCACTTCAGCGATGTGGGTGCCATCGACGTTGGAAACGAAGTGCATGTTCAGGTGATTTTTGTACGGACGCAACGCTTCGGTAACCATGAACGGACCAAGGTCGGAGCCGCCAATACCGATATTCACCACGTCGGTAATCGCTTTGCCGGTGTAACCCTTCCAGCGACCGGAAATGATCGCTTCAGAGAAGGTTTTCATCTTCTCGAGTACCGCGTTGACTTCCGGCATCACATCTTTGCCGTCAACGATAATGGGGGTATTGCTACGGTTACGCAGCGCCACGTGCAACACGGCGCGGTCTTCAGTACGGTTGATTTTCTCGCCGGAGAACATGGACTTGATGGCGCCCGCCAGATCGGTCTCTTTCGCCAGATCCTGCAGTTTGCTCAGCGTTTCTTCCGTGATGCGGTTTTTGGAGAAATCCACCAGCATCAGATCGTCAAACGTTGCGGAGAATTTGCTGAAGCGATCGCTATCCTTCGCGAACAGATCCGCGATGGTAACGTCCTTCATCTCGTTAAAGTGTTTCTGGAGTGCCTGCCAGGCAGAAGTCTGCGTCGGGTTGATGTTTTTCATGAGCAATACTCTTCTGATTTGAGAATTGTGACTGGGATCGATTGTAACGCCAGTCACCGAAAAGTGTGATTGTTTTAATGCCGTTGCCCTGGCCATGGTCAAACGAAATGAAAAGAAGCCAAAAGTATAGACGTTATTAGCACCTTTACTGAGCCTAAACGCAGCATAAAAAATCCGCATAATCCCGGCGTTGACAGTCCAGGCCACTCATTTTATTTATAAATACGCGAGTTAAATTTGCATTTGCGCCTGCACCGGTTTCTGTTTTGCCCTTGTGCCATGGTCGCTTTCTCATTCCCTGACACGAGGTTGTTATGACAGAGCTAGTCGTCTCCAAATTTGGCGGTACCAGCGTAGCCGATTTTGATGCCATGAACCGTAGCGCCGACGTGGTGCTTTCCGACACCAACGTGCGCGTGGTGGTGCTTTCCGCTTCGGCGGGTATCACCAATCTGTTGGTTGCGCTGGCGGAGGGACTGGAACCGCCTGCGCGTTTTGAAAAACTCGACGCCATTCGGCAAATTCAGTTCGATATTCTTGAACGCCTGCGTTACCCGAACGTGATCCGTGAAGAGATCGAACGCCTGCTGGAAAATATCACCACGCTGGCGGAAGCCGCCTCATTAGCCACCTCGGCAGCGCTGACAGACGAGCTGGTCAGCCACGGCGAACTGATGTCGACCCTGCTGTTTGTTGAGATCCTGCGCGAACGCAACGTGCAGGCGCAGTGGTTCGACGTACGGAAAATCATGCGGACGAACGATCGCTTTGGTCGTGCCGAGCCGGACGTTGCCGCGCTGGCGGAACTGGCATCGTTGCAGCTGGCGCCGCGCCTGAGCGAAGGGCTGATCATCACCCAGGGCTTTATTGGCAGCGAAAGCAAAGGCCGCACCACGACGCTGGGTCGCGGCGGTAGTGACTACACGGCAGCGCTGCTGGCCGAAGCGCTGAACGCGACGCGAGTGGATATCTGGACGGACGTTCCGGGCATTTACACCACCGATCCCCGCGTCGTGCCGGCGGCAAAACGCATTGACGAAATCGCCTTCGAAGAAGCCGCGGAAATGGCCACCTTTGGCGCAAAAGTTCTCCATCCCGCGACCCTACTGCCGGCGGTACGCAGTGACATCCCGGTTTTTGTCGGATCGAGCAAAGACCCAAGAGCGGGCGGTACGCTGGTGTGCAACAAAACCCAAAACCCGCCACTGTTCCGCGCGTTGGCGCTGCGCCGCAAGCAGACGCTGCTCACCCTGCACAGCCTGAATATGCTGCATTCGCGTGGCTTCCTGGCCGAAGTGTTCGGTATTCTCGCGCGTCATAATATCTCGGTCGATCTGATTACCACGTCGGAAGTCAGCGTGGCGCTGACCCTCGACACTACCGGTTCAACCTCGACCGGCGATACGCTGCTGACGCAATCACTGTTGATGGAACTGTCCGCGCTGTGTCGGGTGGAAGTCGAAGAAGGTCTGGCGCTGGTGGCCCTGATTGGCAACGATCTGTCGAAAGCCTGCGGCGTCGGCAAAGAGGTGTTTGGCGTGCTGGAACCGTTTAACATCCGTATGATCTGCTACGGGGCATCCAGCCATAACCTGTGCTTCCTGGTGCCGGGCGCAGAAGCTGAACAGGTTGTGCAGAAGCTGCACCATAATTTGTTTGAGTGATTGAATTTTTATACCGGAAGGCCCGATGCGCGCAAGCGTCATCGGGCCTTTTTATTTCATTACCGTCCGCACAATGCTTCCGACAAACATAAATTGTTTGAATATTAAACGCTTCCGCGATAAACAATAAGCATGGCCAGGCTCGATCCCGGCCTGTTTATAACGACACAACACACTTATCGCAAGGAATGAAACATGCTGGCCACTCTCACGCGGTTGTTCCCATTATGGGCGCTGCTGCTCTCTGTTATTGCGTATTACACCCCCACCACTTTTACGCCGGTCGGTCCGTGGATCGCCACCCTACTGATGCTGATTATGTTCGGCATGGGCGTTCACCTTAAAGTTGACGATTTCAAACGCGTGCTTTCCCGGCCTGCGCCGGTGGCTGCCGGGATTTTCCTGCATTATCTGCTGATGCCGCTCGCGGCCTGGGTGCTGGCGCTGGCGTTCAGGATGCCGCCGGAACTGTCCGCAGGTATGGTGCTGGTGGGCAGCGTCGCCAGCGGAACGGCCTCAAACGTGATGATTTATCTGGCGAAGGGTGATGTGGCGCTCTCCGTCACCATCTCGTCCGTCTCGACGCTGGTCGGGGTGGTGGCGACGCCGTTGCTGACGCGGCTGTACGTTGATGCGCACATTCAGGTGGATGTGATGGGCATGCTGCTCAGCATTTTGCAGATAGTGGTGATCCCGATCGCTCTGGGTCTGGTGGTGCACCATCTGTTTCCCCGCGTGGTAAAAGCGGTAGAGCCCTATTTGCCCGCGTTTTCGATGGTCTGCATTCTGGCGATCATTAGCGCCGTGGTGGCCGGTTCCGCCTCGCATATTGCCTCGGTCGGCTTTGTGGTGATTATAGCGGTGATCCTGCATAACACCCTCGGTTTGCTCGGCGGCTACTGGGGCGGACGCCTGTTCGGGTTTGATGAATCCACCTGCCGGACGCTGGCGATTGAAGTGGGCATGCAAAACTCCGGCCTCGCCGCGGCGCTGGGGAAAATCTACTTTGGCCCGCTCGCCGCCCTGCCCGGCGCGCTGTTCTCGGTCTGGCACAACCTTTCCGGCTCACTGCTGGCCGGTTACTGGTCCGGTAAGCCTATTGGGAAAAACAAGCATCAATAATTAACGGAAACAGAGGCCTGATAAGCTACGCGCCATTGGGTTATACAGGCCAGTTGGCGGCTTCGCTTTATCTGGCCTACAAAGCATCGTCTCTTTGCCGTACACTGGTTGCACTATCCGATTGAGGACACCCGCATGGCACTCCCCCGCATTACCCAAAAAGAGATGACGGAACGCGAGCAGCGCGAGCTGAAAACGCTGCTGGATCGCGCGCGCATTGCACATGGTCGTCCGCTGACGAACAGCGAAACCAACAGCGTGAAGAAGGAGTACATCGATAAACTGATGGCCCTGCGCGAAGCAGAAGCTAAAAAAGCCCGCCAGTTGAAGAAAAAGCAGGCTTACAAACCGGATTCAGCGGCGTCGTTCTCCTGGTCGGCGAATACGCCAACGCGCGGCCGACGTTAACGACCTTTCTTTTTACGCCCCGGCGAGGTGAAACGCTTACCGTTTGCCGCCGGGCGCGCTTTCTCTTTTTCTTTCGGTTTTTCGATCTTCACCACCGGGCGCTTTATCCCCGCGGTTTTCGGCTTCGATTTTGCCTTCGGTTTCGCTTCAGACGATGAGTTTTCGATCAGCTTAAACAACGTAATCAGTTCGTCATCCGTCAGGTCGCGCCATTCGCCGAGCGGCAGCCCGGCAAGGCCCACGTTCATGATGCGCGTACGTTCAAGCTTCGTGACTTCGTAACCGAAGTATTCGCACATCCGGCGGATCTGGCGGTTCAGCCCCTGAATCAGGGTAATGCGGAACACAAATGGCGCTTCTTTTTTTACCTTACACTTTTTGGTGACCGTACCAAGGATCGGCACGCCCGCGCCCATACCACGAATAAACTCGTCGGTGATCGGCTTATCGACCGTCACCAGGTACTCTTTTTCATGATCGTTTCCGGCACGCAGGATTTTGTTCACCAGATCGCCGTGGTTGGTCAGGAAAATCAATCCCTGCGAGTCTTTATCCAGTCGGCCAATCGGGAACACGCGTTTACTGTGGTTAACGAAATCAACGATATTGTCACGCTCGCTGTCTTCAGTGGTGCTGACGATCCCCACCGGCTTGTTCAGGGCGATAAACACCAAATCTTCCGCTTCACGCGGCTCAATCAGCCGACCGTTGACCTTCACCACGTCGCCCGGCATCACCTGATCGCCGATGGTGGCGCGCTTTCCGTTAATGAAGACATTTCCTTGTTCGATAAAGCGGTCGGCTTCACGACGCGAGCAGATCCCGCTTTCGCTGATGTATTTATTGAGTCGGATGGATGAGTCGGGCAGCATAGTTTCTCCTGTAGACACTGCATTCTCCAGGGTGTTACTCCCTTGCCGCCTTGATACAGCCTGGATGCCGGTGTGTATTAAAAGCGAAATATACCTTACCTTTGGGGCGATAAAAAAGAACCACGTTGCTACGCCCCGCCATCACGCGCACCACTCACTCAGTTTACCGTCAGACGCAGGGCAAGATCCTGCGGGTAGGGATCAAAATAGTTTTGCGTCAGCAGGTAGCGATCCGGGTATTCGGCCAGATAGTGCTTCAGCAGCGTTAACGGGGCGAGGATCGGCAACACACCGGCGCGATAGTTAAGAATGACGTCGCGCAGCTCCCCACGCTGGCGGCTATTGAGTTGGTTACGGAAGTACCCCTGGATATGCATCAGCACATTGGTGTGGTTTTTCCGCGAGGCCGGTTTTTTCAGGATCGTCATCAGCTTTTCGCGGTACACCACGAAAAACGCCTCCAGATCGTCCCATTCATGTAATGAGGCGACAAACGGCCCGATCTCGCGATACCCCGCCTGATGGTGCGCCAGCAACTGGAGTTTGTAGCGACTGTGGAAGTCCAGTAGCGCACGTCGCGTCAGGCCCGTTTCACGCAACGCGTTGAGTTCGTGCAGGGCAAATACCCGCTCAACGAAATTTTCCCGCAGCACCGGATCGTGCAGACGGCCATCTTCTTCAACGGGCAGCCAGGGATAGCTCGCCATTAAGGCGCCGGTGAACAGACCGACGCCCTCTTTACGCCCGCGATTGCCTTTTTCATCGTACAGCCGTACCCGCTCCATGCCACAACTGGGTGATTTTGCACAGACGATAAAGCCGGCCAGATCGCCCAGATGCGAGAGATGGCTGTCGGTAAACGTCGCCATGTTGTCCGTCACATCCTCATGCGGCGCATGGCTAAAGCGCATCCGGATGTCCCCTGCCGCCGTCTGCACCAGGCGCAGCGCCGGGCGCGGAACGGGCAGGCCAATCGCCATCTCCGGGCATATCGGTTTGAACGTGACCCACTGCGCCAGTTCATCCATGACAAAGCCCATACGCTTGTGGCCGCCGTCAAAACGAACGTTCGATCCGGTTAAACAGCCGCTGATACCAATAACGGGTTGCACGTTCATGCTCTTCTCCTGACTGTGAATCATAAGGCGTAATGATATTTTAGCTGCTGGGCATACTCTTATGTAACAGGCGCATAACAGTGGATAAAGATTACTCCCAATCTTCTACCAATCACGCCGGTTTGAATGAAGCGCGAACCGTTTGCACTACACTTTACTTCCAACTGCGTAGATGAAAGGAGTTCTCATGAAGCTATGGCCTGTCGTAACCGGTGTCGCGATTGCGTTGACGCTGGTTGCCTGTAAATCCCCCACGCCGCCGAAAGGCGTTCAGCCCATTACGAATTTTGACGCCAGTCGCTATCTGGGCAAATGGTACGAAGTCGCCCGCCTGGAAAACCGCTTTGAGCGGGGGCTTGAGCAGGTGACCGCCACCTACGGCAAGCGCAGCGACGGCGGTATTAGTGTGCTTAACCGCGGTTACGACCCGGTGAAAAATACGTGGAATGAGAGCGAAGGGAAAGCCTATTTCACGGGTGAGCCAACCACGGCCGCGCTGAAAGTCTCGTTCTTCGGGCCGTTCTATGGCGGCTATAACGTGATCAAACTGGATGATAATTACCAGCACGCGCTGGTCAGCGGCCCGGACCGCAGCTATCTGTGGATCCTGTCGCGCACGCCCACTATCCCGGACGCGGTGAAGCAGGATTATCTCGCCACCGCGCGCAGTCTGGGCTTCCGGGTCGATCAACTTGTGTGGGTGAAGCACTAGCCGCGATTCAGGCCAAAATACAGCATGGTCCTTTTCACTCCGTGAGCCACGTCAGTAAGCGGATAAATGTGCAGTGTTAGCATATGCTCCGGTTAATTTTGTGATTACAGGGAGAAATGATGGAACTGCTTTTATTGAGTAACTCGACGCTGCCGGGTAAGGGCTGGATGGAGCACGCGTTGCCGCTGATTGCTGAGCAATTAAATGGACGCCGTTCGGCAGTGTTTATTCCGTTCGCAGGCGTGACGCAAACCTGGGACGAGTACACGGAGAAAACGGCAGCCATCTTCGCGCCGATGGGCGTTAACGTAACGGGTATCCATACGGTAGCCGATCCGGTTGCCGCTATTGCCAACGCCGAGGTGGTGATTGTCGGCGGCGGCAATACCTTCCAGTTGCTGAAAGAGAGCCGTGAGCGCGGGCTGCTGGCCCCGATTGTTGACGTGGTGAAACGCGGCGCGCTGTATATCGGCTGGAGCGCAGGTTCCAATCTCGCCTGCCCGACCATTCGCACCACCAACGATATGCCGATTGTCGATCCGCAGGGCTTTGACGCGCTGGGCCTGTTCCCACTCCAGATTAACCCGCACTTCACCAACGCGCTGCCGGAGGGGCATAAGGGCGAAACCCGCGAGCAGCGTATTCGCGAACTACTGGTGGTTGCGCCGGAACTGACGGTCATCGGCCTGCCGGAAGGTAACTGGATTAAGGTGAGTAACGGTCAGGCGGTGCTCGGCGGCCCGAACACCACCTACGTGTTTAAAGCCGGTGAGGACGCAGTAGCGCTGGAGGCGGGACACCGCTTTTAATCGGTTTAGCCCTTGATGCCGGATGGCGCTGCGCCCGTCCGGCAGTCAGTTTGATTAATATTCATCCCTCTCGTCGTCCTGGTCCGGCTGCTCAAGCACGCTGTAGGCAACGGAGCAGAACAGCGAGTTCAGACGCTGCATGTCACCCAGCAGCCCCAAATGCAGAGAACTGGTTTCGATGCTTTGCACGTTCTGCTGATGCAGACGGTCGACGTGCGCGTGGGAATAGCGGCGGTTCAGTATACGAAAACGGTGCTTGCTGCGGCGCAGTCGTCGGGCGCTGGTGACGTCGCCAGAGAAGAATACCGACATCGCCAGCTGTAGGTTACTGAGCAGTTGATCGTGCAGCGCATCCAGCTCTTTTAACCCTTCGACAGAAAATGCGCGACGTGCCGCCAGCGATTTATCGGCAATTTCACTGCCCATGCGCTCGACGATATCCGATGCCTGCTCAAGGTTAAGCGACATTTCGATGATCTCCGCCCAGCGCGTAGACTCCTCTTCCGCCAGCTCTTCTTTCGGCATCCGCGCCAGATAGAGCTTGATAGCGGTATACAGCACGTTGATGTCATCCGCTATTTTGCGCAGCTCTTTCTCTTCACGCGGCTCGCCGTGCATCACCTTTTTCAGTCCAACCATCATCTGTTCCATCGCGTCGCCGATCCGCAACGCTTCCCGAGCGGCATTGGCCAGCGCCAGCGTCGGGGTATCCAGCGCGCTAACGTCCAGATGCTTCGGTTTCAGGTGCGCCTCCAGCTCCGGCTGGTCACGGATCAATCGCTGGCAAAGCCGCGCCATCGGTTCAGCGAACGGGATCATCGCCAGACAACGCACCAGGTTGTAAAAGACGTGGAAGTAGATCACCAGTTCGGACTTCGGCAGCGGCAATTCATCCATCAGGTCCGCCAGCGGATGCACGAACGGCAGAATAATCAGGCTGCCCACCAGCTTGAACAGCAGGCTACCCAGCGCCACGCGACGGGCAGCGGCATTGGCGGCGCTGTTGTTGAGCATCGCCAGCAGACCGGAGCCGAGGTTAGCGCCAATCACCAGACACAGCGCCACCGGGAACGAGATAATGCCCGCCGCCGTCAAGGTCGCGGTCAGCAGCACCGCCGCGAGGCTGGAGTAACTGATGATGGCAAACATCGCGCCGATCAGCGCATCAAGCATGATGTCGCCGGTCAGCGAGGCGAAAATCACCTGCACGCCGTTAGCCTGGGTGATCGGCGTGACCGCCTGGACAATCAGCTCCAGCGCCAACAGAATCAGTCCCAGACCAATACCAACACGTCCCAGTTGCCCGGCGCGGGACTGTTTGCGCCCGAGGAAGAAGATCACGCCGATAAAAATCAGCAGTGGCGACAACCACGATAAATCGAAGGTCAGAATACGCGCCATTAGCGCGGTCCCCACATCCGCGCCGAGCACAATCACCAGCGCAGGCGTCAGGGCGACCAGATCCTGAGCGACAAATGAGGTGACCAGCATCGTCGTGGCATTACTGCTTTGCACCAGCGCAGTGACGCCAATCCCCGCACAGAAGGCGAGTGGTTTCTTTTCTACACTACGGCTGAGGACGGTACGCAAGCGCGCGCCAAATACGCGCATCACGCCGGTACGCACAATATGGGTGCCCCACACCAGCAGGGCGACAGCAGAAAGCAGGTGTAACAGCGTTAACACGGAATCAGGTACTCCTTATATTTATATGTTTTCCTGAGGCTCATTAGCGATAAATTTTGCGCAGCGCCTGCCTTGAGTATAAGGGTTTAATTGTAAGAAAGAGACAGGGCGCTCAATGAGCGCCCCGGGAGTTGTAAGGAAACGTGACTTCAGTCTGACGGGTCAGTCCGCATCATAGCCCAGATTAGGCGCCAGCCAGCGCTCCACTTCCGTTACGCTCATTCCTTTGCGGAACGCGTAATCTTCCACCTGATCGCGCTGAATCTGCGCCACCGCGAAGTACTTGCTGTCCGGATGGCTGAAGTACCAGCCTGATACCGACGCGCCAGGCCACATGGCAAAGGACTCGGTGAGCTTCATGCCGGTATGCTGTTCAACGTCCAGCAACTGCCAGATGGTGCCCTTCTCGGTATGTTCCGGGCAGGCAGGATACCCCGGCGCCGGACGGATCCCCTGGTAATTTTCGCGGATGAGATCCTCATTGCTGAGGTTTTCATTTGCCGCATAGCCCCAGTGCACCTTGCGCACACGTTCATGCAGGTACTCGGCGAACGCTTCCGCCAGGCGGTCGGCAATCGCTTTTACCATGATTTTGTTGTAGTCATCGTGCTGGGCCTCGAACGCGTCCGCCAGCGCGTCCTCTTCAAGCCCGCCGGTCACCGCGAAGGCGCCAATATAGTCGGCTTTGCCGGACAGCTTCGGCGCGACGAAATCGGCCAGGCAGTAGTTGGCAAAACCCACTTTTTCGGTTTGCTGTCGCAGATGATGGCTGACCGCAAGCACATGGGTGCGGGTTTCATCGCGGTAGATCTCGATATCGTCACCGATACGGTTCGCCGGGAACAGGCCGACCACACCGCGCGGGTTGAGCGTTTTCTCAGCGCTGAGTTTATCCAGCATGTCGTTGGCGTCTTTAAACAGGCGTTTTGCCTCCTCGCCCACCACTTCATCTTCAAGAATGCGCGGATATTTCCCGGCCAGCGACCAGGTCATGAAGAATGGCGTCCAGTCGATGTAATTACGCAGCGTTTCGATGCTCGCCTCTACTTCCTGTACGCCCAGACGGTGCGCCACCGGCGGCGTGTAGCTGGCCCAGTCGAAAGCCAGATCGTTATCCCGCGCGGCAGCCAGCGAGACAGGCGGCGTGCGCGGTTTTTTACGCCCGTGCTGAATACGTACGGTTTCGTACTCTTTACGGGTACGGGCGACAAACTCATCGCGTTGAGTGTCCGACAGGAGCGCTGCCACCACGCCCACCGTGCGCGAGGCATTCTGCACGTAAACCGTCGGGCCGCTGTAGTTCTGCTCGATCTTCACCGCCGTGTGCGCTTTTGAGGTGGTCGCGCCGCCAATCAACAGCGGAATGGTAAAGCCCTGACGCTCCATCTCTTTCGCCACATTCACCATTTCATCCAGCGACGGGGTGATCAGGCCGGAAAGGCCGATCAGATCGGCATTCACCTCTTTCGCGGTTTTGAGGATTTTCTCCGCCGGAACCATCACGCCGAGATCGACAATTTCGTAGTTATTACACTGTAAAACGACGCCGACAATGTTTTTGCCAATGTCATGAACGTCGCCTTTCACCGTGGCGATGACCATCTTGCCATTGCTCGAGCCCTGCTCTTTACTGGCTTCAATAAACGGCTCCAGATACGCCACCGCCTGCTTCATCACGCGGGCGGATTTGACCACCTGCGGCAGAAACATCTTCCCTTCGCCAAACAGATCGCCGACCACGTTCATGCCGTCCATCAGCGGTCCTTCAATCACTTCAATCGGGCGGGCAGCCTGCTGACGGGCTTCTTCGGTATCCTGTTCGATAAATTCGGTGATGCCTTTCACCAGCGAGTATTCGAGGCGCTTTTTCACATCCCAGCTTCGCCACTCCGCCTGCTGGGCGTTGGCGGAATCATCAGCCTTGCTGCCGCGATATTTTTCCGCCAGTTCCAGCAGTCGTTCAGTGCCATCATCGCGACGGTTGAGGATCACATCCTCTACCGCATCGCGCAGTTCCGTCGGCAAATCGTCGTAAATCGCCAGTTGTCCGGCGTTGACGATCCCCATATCCATACCGTTGCGAATGGCGTAGTAGAGGAATACCGCATGAATCGCCTCGCGTACCGGGTCGTTGCCGCGAAACGAGAACGAGACGTTAGAAACGCCGCCGGAGATCAGCGCGTGCGGCAATTCGCGTTTAATGTCTTCACACGCGCCAATAAAATCCTGCGCGTAGTTGTTGTGCTCCTCGATTCCGGTGGCGACAGCGAAAATGTTCGGGTCGAAGATAATGTCTTCCGGCGGGAAGCCCACCTCTTCGGTCAAAATTTTGTACGCGCGGCGACAAATCTCGATTTTACGCGCGCGGGTATCCGCCTGGCCCTGCTCATCAAACGCCATGACTACCACCGCCGCACCGTAGCGGCGCAGCAGCTTCGCATGATGGATGAAGGTTTCAACCCCCTCTTTCATCGAGATGGAGTTGACGATGCCTTTACCCTGAATGCACTTCAGCCCTTTTTCGATCACCTCCCATTTAGAGGAGTCGATCATGATCGGCACGCGGGCGATGTCTGGCTCGCCGGCGATCAGGTTGAGAAAACGTACCATCGCCGCCTCGGCGTCGAGCATCCCCTCGTCCATGTTGATATCGATGATCTGCGCGCCGCTCTCCACCTGCTGACGGGCGACATCCAGCGCCTCGCTGTATTTTTCTTCTTTGATCAGGCGCTTGAACTTCGCTGAACCCGTAACGTTGGTGCGCTCGCCGACGTTCACAAACAGACTGTCGTCGCCAATATTAAGCGGTTCAAGCCCCGACAGCCGGCAGGCGATAGCAATGTCCGGCAGTTTACGCGGCGGTAAGCCTTCTACCGCGCGGCTCATGGCGGCAATATGTTCCGGCGTGGTACCACAGCAGCCGCCGACGATATTCAGGAAGCCCGCTTGCGCCCATTCGCGGATTTGCTTCGCCATGGTATCGGCATCAAGATCGTACTCGCCGAAGGCGTTAGGCAGTCCGGCGTTCGGGTGGGCAGTGACGTAGCATTCGGCGATACGCGACAGTTCCTGCACGTACTGGCGCAGCTCATCCGGTCCCAGTGCGCAGTTCAGGCCAAAAGTGAGCGCTTCGGCGTGGCGCAACGAGTTGTAAAACGCTTCGGTTGTCTGGCCGGAAAGCGTGCGTCCGGAGGCGTCGGTGATAGTGCCGGAAATCATAATCGGCAATTCCACGCCCAGCGCCTCAAATTCTTCTTTCACGGCGAATATCGCCGCTTTCGCATTCAGCGTATCGAAAACCGTTTCGATCAGAATGAGGTCTGCACCGCCTTCCACCAGCGCCCGCGTGGATTCACGGTAGGCCGCCACCAGTTGATCGAAAGAGATATTACGGAACGCCGGGTCGTTCACATCGGGCGAGATGGAGGCCGTGCGGTTAGTGGGGCCGAGGACGCCTGCCACATAGCGCGGTTTTTCCGGCGTGCGCGCCGTCCACTCATCGGCGCAGGCTCGCGCCAGCTTCGCGGCAGCAAAGTTAATTTCCGCCGACAGCGACTCCATCTGATAATCCGCCATCGCGATGGTCGTGGAGTTAAACGTGTTGGTTTCGATGATATCCGCGCCTGCGTCAAAATAAGCGTCATGGATAGCTCGGATAACGTCCGGTTTGCTGAGCACCAGCAGATCGTTATTCCCTTTCAGGTCGCAAGGCCAGTTGGCAAAACGGTCACCGCGAAAATCGGCTTCGCTCAGACGGTAGCTCTGGATCATCGTGCCCATACCGCCGTCCAGTACCAGAATACGTTCATTTAACTGCGCACGCAGTTGTTCAACTTTGCTGCTCACACTTGCTCCCGACAACGCTCAACCAGACCAAAAAAATCTCAACAGGTCATACTGGCACAAACGGAAGAGGTGGAAAAGAGAACAACAGACAACATGAGACATGTTCAGCTTCACTCATCCGATCAGTTTAAGTCTGCTTGCATTATAATTGAATAAAACGAAAATGATTTCCACGATACAGAAAAAGGAGTCAGCCATGGTTGCCACCGTTCCCGCGAAACGCGGTAGAAAACCCGCCGCGACGACAGCCCCCGCCGCCGGACAGGTTCAGTCGCTCACCCGTGGCCTGAAGCTGCTGGAATGGATCGCGGAGTCCAACGGCAGCGTGGCATTGACCGAGCTGGCGCAGCAGGCAGGTTTACCCAATTCCACGACCCACCGCCTGCTGACCACCATGCAGCAGCAGGGTTTCGTCCGTCAGGTTGGCGATCTCGGTCACTGGGCGGTCGGCGCGCATGCGTTCATTGTCGGCAGCAGCTTTCTGCAAAGCCGCAATCTGCTGGCGATTGTCCACCCAATCCTGCGACGTCTGATGGAAGATTCCGGCGAGACGGTGAATCTGGCGGTGCTGGATCAAAGCGACCATCAGGCGATTATTATCGACCAGGTGCAGTGTACTCAACTGATGCGCATGTCAGCGCCTATCGGCGGCAAGCTGCCGATGCACGCCTCCGGCGCGGGCAAAGCGTTCCTTTCCCAACTCAGCGAGGAGCAGGTCACCAGTCTGCTGCACCGTAAAGGACTGCATGCCTATACCCATGCTACGCTGGTGTCGCCTGTCCATCTGATGGACGATCTCGCCCAGACCCGTAAGCGCGGCTATTCGTTTGATGATGAAGAACACGCGCTGGGCCTGCGCTGCGTGGCATCGTGCATTTATGATGAGCATCGCGAGCCGTTCGCCGCCATTTCGATTTCCGGCCCGATTTCGCGCATCACCGATGACCGCGTGACTGAGTTTGGCGCGATGGTGATCAAGGCGGCGAAGGAAGTGACGCTGGCATACGGTGGAATTCGTTAAGCCCGGTTTACCGGGTGGCGACGCGCCCTTTCCGGCCTACGCCGGCTCCGCAGAACCGGCGTACCGCACGCAAAACCGCTGCTTACGCCGGTAAGCATAGACATCCTCTACATGCCCTTCCCGTATACGCGTCTGTAACGCCCGCCAGTAGTCGGCGCGAAACAGGTCGGCATGCATCTCTTCAAACAACGGTCCGATGCGCGGATCGGCGCACAGCCAGTGGCGAAATTCTTCCGGAAACACATCGCCCGGCGATACGCTGTACCAGGGTTCGGCGCTCAACTCATCTTCCGGATACCGCGCTTGCGGGATATCGCGGAAATTGACCTCTGTCATGTAGCAAATCTCATCGTAGTCGTAAAACACCACGCGGCCATGACGGGTAACGCCAAAGTTTTTAAACAGCATGTCGCCGGGAAAAATATTGGCGGCCGCAAGCTGGCGAATGGCGTTGCCGTACTCCTCAATGGCGTCACGCAACTGCTGGCCATCAACCTGCTCAAGCCAGATATTCAGCGGTACCATTCGCCGTTCAATATACAAATGACGAATGATAATGTGATCGCCAAGGTCGGTGATTTTCTCCGGCGCTTCTTCACGCAATAGCGACAATAACGCCGGGTCGATTTGCCGTTTCTCCAGCACGAAGTTTTCAAACTCCTGGGTATCTGCCATACGCCCGACGCGATCGTGCTCTTTCACCAGTTGATAGCAGGCGCGAACATGGGCGGCAGACATCTCTTTTTGCGGGGCAAATTTATCTTTGATGATTTTGAAGACCCGGTCGAATCCCGGCAGGGTAAACACCAGCATCACCATCCCACGGATGCCCGGCGCTTCAATAAACTGTTCGTCGCAACTGCGCAAGTACAGTAAATACTCGCGATAAATTTCGGTCTTGGCATGCTTCTGGCAGCCGATCGCCATATACAGTTCGGCGGTGGTTTTCCCCGGCAGGATCTCGCGTAACCACTCCACCAGCGCGGCGGGCAGCGGCGCGTACACCATAAAATAGGAGCGGGCGAAGCCAAACACGATGCTGGCTTCCGCCGTAGTGGTCAGGCAGGCGTCGACAAACAGCTCGCCTTCATCAGTGCGATGAATCGGCAGCAGGAACGGCAAAGTGCCCTCGGGCATGACCAGCTTACCCACCAGCCAGGCCGCCTTGTTGCGATAAAACAGTTCGTTCGCCACCTGCAAATGGCTACGGGATAACACATCCGCGCCAAAGGTTTCCGTCAGATGCAGGGTGATATAGCGAATATCACGGCTTTTATTTTGCCACGGCAGACGCAGAGGGAGATCGCTGAGCACGCGCGTTAATAGCGGTTCCCAGCCGCGATCGGGAAAGAAATCTTTCGCCAGCGGGCGAGGAATGGTACGAAAGCGCCGCTCCGGCTGGGAGCTGAAGATAAACAGCCGCTCGGGGGTCAGCGAACGGTGATCGAATAACCGGCAGTAGACGGAGTTAAAAAAGCTCTCCGCTATCTCGAAGCGTGGATAGTCTGGTAACAGCCGGGTGTAGTGTTCTTTTACCCGCAGCAAAAAATCCGCATCGGTACTTTTGCCGTCGGTGATGCAGCGCAACTGTTCCACTACCAGACCAACATGGTGATCGTAAAGATGGATACGCTGTTTCATGGCCTGCTGAGCCGCGTGCCAGTCAGCCTGTTCGAAGCGCTGCTGCGCCCCGGAAGTCACTTCCAGAAACCGACCATACTGGGCGTCAAAGCCTTGCAGAATGGTTTGTGCAATCAGTAATTCCAGGCCACGCGTCATCGCTTCTCCTCATCCTGCACATGATCATGCCAGATGGCGCATTCGCTTATCCGGCCTACAGGTTATCGTAGACCCGGTAAGCGCGCGCCACCGGACATCAGGCCATCAGAACTGCGACTCTTCTGTCGACCCGGTTAATGCGGTAACCGATGACGCGCCGCCCTGAATGATGGTGGTGACTTTATCGAAATAACCGGTACCCACTTCCTGCTGATGAGAAACAAAGGTATAGCCCTCTTTACCGGCGGCGAATTCCGGCTGCTGCACTTTCTCCACGTAGTGCTTCATGCCTTCGCCCTGCGCATAAGCATGTGCCAGATCGAACATGTTGAACCACATGCTGTGGATCCCGGCTAAAGTGATGAACTGATATTTGTAGCCCATATCCGACAGTTGCTGCTGGAAGCTGGCGATGGTCGTATCATCCAGATTCTTCTGCCAGTTAAATGACGGCGAGCAGTTGTAGGCCAGCAGTTTGCCTGGATATTTGGCGTGGATGGCCTCGGCAAAGCGTTTCGCCAGCGCCAGATCCGGCGTGGAGGTTTCACACCATACCAGATCGGCATACGGGGCGTAGGCCAGACCACGACTGATTGCCTGCTCGATCCCAGCGCGGGTGCGGAAAAACCCTTCGCTGGTGCGCTCGCCGGTAATAAATTCGCTATCGTACGGATCGCAGTCGGAGGTAATCAGATCCGCCGCGTCGGCGTCAGTACGGGCAATCAGCAGCGTAGGCACGCCCATCACATCCGCCGCCAGACGCGCGGCAACCAGTTTCTGGATCGCTTCCTGCGTTGGCACCAGCACCTTGCCGCCCATGTGACCGCATTTCTTGACGGAAGCCAGCTGATCTTCAAAGTGAACGGCCGCTGCACCGGCTTCAATCATCGATTTCATCAGCTCAAACGCGTTTAACACACCGCCAAAACCGGCTTCCGCATCCGCCACGATCGGCAGGAAGTAGTCCACATAGCGCGGATCGTTTGGTTCAATCCCGCTGGACCACTGGATCTGATCCGCACGACGAAACGTATTGTTGATCCGATCCACCACCGCCGGTACCGAGTTCGCCGGATACAGCGATTGATCCGGGTACATGCTGGAGGCCAGGTTAGCATCCGCCGCCACCTGCCAACCTGACAGATAGACCGCCTCAATACCGGCTTTCGCCTGCTGCAGCGCCTGGCCACCGGTCAGCGCGCCAAGGCTGTTGATGTAACCTTTTTTCGCCTCACCATGCAGCAAGCGCCACATTTTCGCCGCGCCAAGCTGTGCCAGCGTGCATTCCGGATTGACCGAGCCGCGTAATTTCACCACTTCCTCCGCGCTATAAGGGCGACGAATGCCTTCCCAGCGCGGTTGTGTCCATTCTTTTTGTAATTCTTCAATTTGTTGGGTACGGGTTTTCATGTGCAGATGCTCCATATTGTTATGTGGTGAATTACGCCAGGAAGCGGTATCCCGGCAGGGTCAGGAAATCGATTAACTCATCTGATGTGGTGATTTGCTCCATCAGGCGCGCAGCGTCGTCAAAACGCCCGCTGCTGTAACGGTGCTCGCCCAGCTCGTCCTGGATCACCCGCATCTCTTCGGCCAGCATCTGGCGGAACAGCGCTTTGGTTACCGGCTTGCCGTTGCTGAGGGTTTTTTCGTGGTGGATCCACTGCCAGATGGAGGTGCGGGAAATTTCCGCCGTCGCCGCATCTTCCATCAGGCCGTAAATCGGTACGCAGCCGTTACCGGAGATCCACGCCTCGATATACTGCACTGCCACGCGAATGTTGGCGCGCATCCCTTCTTCAGTACGCTCTCCTTCACACGGCGCCAGAAGCTGTTCGGCAGTGATTGGCGCATCCTCCTCACGGGTGACGAAAAGCTGGTTTTTGTTTTCACCCAGCACCTCGTTAAACACTGCCATTGCGGTATCCGCCAGCCCCGGATGTGCAATCCAGGTGCCGTCGTGGCCGTTTTTCGCCTCCAGCGCTTTATCCGCTTTTACCTTTTCGAGCACCTGATTATTACGCTCGGCATCTTTGCTCGGAATAAACGCCGCCATGCCGCCCATCGCGAACGCGCCGCGCTTGTGGCAAGTTTTTATCAGCAGGCGTGAGTAGGCGCTGAGGAAGGGTTTATCCATTGTCACCACCTGGCGGTCCGGCAGGACGCGATCCGGATGATTTTTCAACGTTTTGATATAGCTGAAGATATAATCCCAGCGGCCACAATTCAGACCAACAATGTGATCACGCAGCGCGTGGAGGATTTCATCCATTTGAAAAACAGCAGGCAGCGTTTCTATGAGCAGAGTCGCTTTAATGGTGCCGCGTGGCAGATTGAAGCGATCTTCTGCGTAGCTAAAGACTTCACTCCACCATGCCGCTTCTTGCCAGGCCTGCGTTTTCGGCAAATAAAAGTAGGGGCCGCTGCCTTTGGCCAGCAGCGCCTGATAGTTGTGGAAGAAATAGAGCGCAAAGTCGAACAGGCTGCCCGGGATCGCCTCGCCGCGCCAGGTAACGTGTTTTTCCGGCAAATGCAGACCGCGAACGCGGCAGATGAGTAACGCCGGATCGGGCTTGAGTTGGTAAATTTTACCGGCTTCGTTGGTGTAGCTGATGGTGCCATTGACCGCGTCGCGCAGGTTAATATGTCCGTCGATCACTTTGCTCCATTCCGGCGCCAGTGAATCCTCAAAATCGGCCATAAACACCTTCACGTTGGCATTCAGGGCATTAATAACCATCTTGCGCTCAACCGGTCCGGTGATCTCAACGCGTCGATCCTGTAAATCCGCCGGGATGCCGCGAATCGTCCAGTTACCCTCACGAATGGAAGTTGTTTCCGAAATAAAATCCGGCAGATTACCGTTGTCAATATCCTGCTGTTGCTGGATGCGCGCCGCGAGCAGCTTGTTGCGTTTGGGCGTGAAACGCGTCACCAGTTCAGTCAGAAAAGCCACTGCTTCTTCGGTGAGGATTTGCTTCTCCGGCTCGCCATACGGCTTGGTGAAGGTCAGTTCATCGGTGGTCGTCGCCTGTTGATTCATTCTTAAGCTCCTCGTCATGGATCACATTACATCCCCAATGCGAACGAAGGATCGTTGTGCGCTTTTCGTTCAGCACAACTAAGACTACTCAATTAAATTTCAAAATCAAAAACAATTTCCATTTTTAATTTAATTATCAATTAACTTATTGATAACATTAATAATAAAGTTTAATTACAAGATGAAGTGAATTTCGGAAATAAAAAAGGCACCCGAAGGTGCCTGATGCAAGCTGCTGAAACGCTTTAGGATCGTCAGCGGCAGAAGATTAATCCAGTGTTGGATTCATGTGACGCAGATCGTACGGGGTAATCTGATAGACGTAATAGTTGAGCCAGTTGGTAAACAGTAAATTTCCATGGCTTCGCCAGGTGGCGCGCGGTTTGTTTTGCGGATCGTTTTTAGGGAAGTAATTATACGGTACGTCCGGATTCAGCCCGGCTTCGACATCACGAAAATATTCGCTGGCAAGCGTGTGCGCATCGTATTCCGGATGGCCGGTCACAAAGGCAATGCGTTTATCTTTGCTGGCAAAAAGATAGGCGTCTCCATCCTCTGTTTCTGCAAGGATCTCGAGATCGGTATAGTCACGAATCAGCGCCGCCGGAAAGTCAGCATAGCGCGAGTGCGGCGCAAGGAAGGAATCATCAAAACCGCGCGTCAGCAAGGCATGGGGATGCAAGATATGATGTTCATAGACGCCAGACAGTTTATCGGCGCGAGTTTGCTTGGGAATACCGTAAAGGATGTTAAGCGCAGCCTGTACCGCCCAACAGACAAACAGTGTCGAGGTCACATGATCTTTCGCCCATTCCAGAACCTGTTTGATCTGCGGCCAGTAAGCGACATCGTTAAACTCAACCAGCCCCAGCGGTGCGCCAGTGACAATCAGTCCATCGAAGTTGTGATCGCAGATATCTTCAAAGTTGCAATAAAAGTTATTCAGATGCTCTGCTGGCGTGTTGCGCGACTCACGCGCGTCGATCCTGAGCAACTGGATATCCACCTGCAGCGGCGAATTGGAAAGCAGGCGCAGGAACTGATTTTCAGTTTCGATTTTCTTCGGCATCAGGTTGAGGATAAGTACCTTCAGCGGACGAATTTCCTGACCTGACGCGCGGGAAGACGTCATCACAAAGACGTTTTCCTCACGCAAGAAATTGACGGCGGGTAGCTCGTCCTGCACGCGAATCGGCATAACCTGATAACCTCACAACATACGTTTATACGTTTAGACATCCAGATAGCCGAAGATACCGAGAAATCGGCAAAATGTCGAGCCTGCATGTTGAAGGTGAGAAAGTTTCACGTCGGTAAGTGCGTTAGACTATAAGCATGAAGAAAAGGAGAAAGTATGGTTATTAACATTCGCCGATCGCGACATGATGATGGGGATAAGTTGGTCAAAATCTGGTGTCGTTCAGTCGATACCACGCATGATTTTCTGTCAAAAGCGTATCGAGCCGAGCTTGAGGAACTGGTGAAATCATTTCTGCCAGAAGCGCCGTTATGGGTGGCCGTCGATGAAAAGGATGTCCCTGTGGCCTTTATGCTGCTGACCGGTGAACATATGGATGCGCTGTTTGTGGATCCAGACGTTCGCGGATGTGGAATTGGAAAATTATTGATTGAACATGCACTTACACTGGCCCCGGAGCTCACAACCAATGTTAACGAACAGAATGCGCAGGCAGTGGGATTCTATAAAAAAATGGGGTTTACAGTAACGGGCCGTTCAGAAGTGGACGATCTGGGAAAACCGTACCCGTTGTTGAATTTAGTATATCGATAGATCAGATCGCGTTGGATGTTGTAGGCCAGCGCCAGAAACGCAAAAAGCCCATCCGTCAGAATGGGCTTTTCACTTGTTTGATGCCTGGCAGTTCCCTACTCTCGCATGGGGAGACCCCACACTACCATCGGCGCTACGGCGTTTCACTTCTGAGTTCGGCATGGGGTCAGGTGGGACCACCGCGCTACGGCCGCCAGGCAAATTCTTTGTGCTCTTAAAACGAATCTTTTCCACTGATGCTGCGTTGGCCGCGCTTGCGAACGTCAGTCACATACTTTTGTATGCTCCTTCCGTCGCTTCACTTGCCGCCTTGCCTCAGCGTAAAATCTTTCGTTTCCGCTAATCTGTATCAAACTGAATATTGTCTGTTTCTCTCAACCGCCAAAACATCTTCGGCGTTGTAAGGTTAAGCCTCACGGTTCATTAGTACCGGTTAGCTCAACGCATCGCTGCGCTTACACACCCGGCCTATCAACGTCGTCGTCTTCAACGTTCCTTCAGGACT
>NZ_JAPPSU010000008.1:0-189280 GCF_026719175.1 Citrobacter sp. R4 | reverse complement strand
AAATGGCGAAGAAACGGTCTAAATAGGCTGATTCAAGGCATTTACGGGAGAAAAAATCGGCTCAAACATGAAGAAATGAAATGACTGAGTCAGCCGAGAAGAATTTCCCCGCTTATTCGCACCTTCCTTAGGTGAACGCCGTCGCCTTATGGCAAAATAAACGCATAAGCCAACAGGCAACGGCACGCCATTACGTGCCAGCATTATCTGGAGAAACACATGCAGCTTAAACGAGTGGCAGAAGCCAAACTGCCAACCCCATGGGGCGATTTCCTGATGGTGGGTTTTGAAGAACTGGCAACCGGACACGATCACGTAGCGTTAGTATATGGTGATATTTCAGGCCAGACGCCGGTTCTGGCGCGTGTCCATTCAGAATGCCTGACAGGCGATGCTCTGTTCAGTCTGCGCTGCGACTGTGGTTTCCAGCTGGAAGCGGCGTTGGCGCATATTGCGGAAGAAGGCCGTGGGATCCTCCTTTATCACCGTCAGGAAGGACGTAATATTGGTTTGCTGAATAAAATTCGCGCCTATGCGCTGCAGGATCAGGGCTATGACACCGTAGAAGCCAACCACCAGTTGGGCTTTGCCGCCGACGAACGTGATTTCACCCTTTGTGCGGATATGTTCAAGCTGCTTGGCGTCGATGAGGTTCGTCTGCTCACCAATAACCCGAAGAAAGTGGAAATCCTCACCGAAGCGGGAATCAATATTGTGGAACGCGTACCGCTGATCGTGGGGCGTAACCCGAATAATGCCCATTATCTGGACACCAAAGCTGCCAAGATGGGACATTTGCTGGATAAATAACCCGATGCGTTGTCACTGCCTTGCGGGTAGCCGCTGGTGATGCACATTGAAAAAGCCTGCACGTCACATGCAGGCTTTTGATTTTTTACATCAGCATGTTACGAATAACATAATGCAAGATGCCGTCGTTCTGGTAGTAGGTTAACTCGGTGGCGGTATCGATACGGCAGCGACACGGTATGACTTCTTGTTTACCGTCCGGACGCGTGAGCGACACTGGCACCGTAGCGCCCGGTTTCAGGTTCTGCAGATCAGAGATGTCGATCGCCTCTTCCCCAGTCAGTCCCAGGGTCTTACGCGTGACGCCCTGCGGGAATTCCAGCGGCAGAATCCCCATCCCGATCAGGTTAGAACGGTGAATTCGCTCGAAGGACTCAGCGATCACCACGCGGATCCCCAGCAAACGCGGCCCCTTCGCCGCCCAGTCACGGCTGGATCCGGAACCATACTCTTTACCTGCAATCACCGCCAACGGCGTGTTCTCTTTTTGATACAGCATCGCCGCATCATAGATAGACATCACATTCGTTCCAGGCAGATGCCGCGTCATTCCGCCTTCCACCCCGGGCACCATTTCATTGCGGATACGAATATTGGCAAACGTGCCGCGCATCATCACTTCATGGTTTCCGCGTCGCGATCCGTAGGAGTTGAAGTCTTTCCGCTCAACCCCATGGCTTTGCAGATAACGACCTGCCGGGCTGTCCGCTTTAATGCTTCCCGCCGGGGAAATATGGTCAGTGGTCACGGAATCGCCGAGCATGGCCAGAATCCGTGCGCCGTGAATGTCGGTGACCGGCGCCGGTTCCGCCAGCATCTCGTCAAAGAAGGGCGAGAGCCGGATATAGGTAGAGTCATCCTGCCAGCCGTAGGTGTCAGAGCGTTCGACAGGGATCCCCTTCCACTCTTCCGTTCCTTCAAACACTTCCGCATACTCTTTACGGAACATTTCCGAGGACACCAGCTCCACCGCACGAGCGATTTCCTGCGCCGACGGCCAGATATCTTTCAGATACACCGGATCGCCTTTGCGATCGTGACCCAGCGGATCGGTAGCAAGATTGATATTCATATTGCCCGCCAATGCGTAAGCCACCACCAGCGGCGGCGAGGCCAGCCAGTTGGTCTTCACCAGCGGATGGATACGCCCTTCAAAGTTACGGTTGCCGGAAAGCACAGCGCCTACGGTTAAATCGCCTTGCTTGATGGCCGTTTCGATAGGCTCCGGCAGCGGCCCCGAGTTACCGATGCAGGTCGTACAGCCGTACCCCACCAGATTAAAACCCAGCTCGTCCAGATACGGCGTCAGTTTCGCCTTCGCCAGATAATCCGACACCACTTTCGACCCGGGCGCCAGCGACGCTTTTACCCACGGCTGGCGTTTCAACCCCAGCGTAACCGCTTTTTTCGCCAACAGGCCGGCGGCCATCAGCACGCTCGGGTTGGAGGTGTTAGTACAGGAAGTGATCGCTGAAATGACCACCGCGCCGTCCGGTAACTGATATTGCTGACCGTTCAGCACATATTCGACTGGCTTGCGGTCTTTTTGCGCGGTGTTCAGTTCCAGCTCGCTGCTGGCGGCAAACGCTTTTGGAACATCGCCGAGAGCGACACGATCCTGAGGCCGTTTCGGCCCGGCAAGGCTGGCTTCCACGTCGTTCATATCCAGCGACAGCGTGCTAGTGAATACCGGCTCGTCGCCAGGATTACGCCACATGCCCTGCGCCCTGGCGTATTTCTCTACCAGCTCAACCTGATCTTCCGTCCGACCGCTCAGACGCATGTAGTCAAGCGTGACGGCATCAATCGGGAAGAAGCCGCAGGTGGCGCCATATTCTGGAGACATGTTGGCGATGGTGGCGCGGTCCGCCAGCGGCAGGGAATCCAGACCGTCGCCGTAGAATTCGACAAATTTACCGACCACGCCGTGTTTACGCAGCATCTGCGTGACGGTTAACACCAGGTCGGTCGCCGTGATCCCTTCACGCAGTTTGCCGGTGAGCTTAAAGCCCACGACATCCGGGATCAGCATCGACACAGGCTGTCCGAGCATCGCGGCTTCGGCTTCGATACCCCCGACGCCCCAACCGAGCACGCCGAGACCGTTGATCATGGTGGTGTGGGAATCCGTACCGACCAGCGTATCCGGATAAGCGACCCATTCACCGTTTTGCAGCTCGCTCCAGACCGCTTTGCCGAGATACTCCAGGTTCACCTGATGGCAGATCCCCGTTCCCGGCGGCACCACGCTGAAGCGGCTAAACGCCTGTTGCCCCCACTTGAGGAACATATAGCGTTCATGGTTACGCTCCATTTCAAGGCGCACGTTTTCTTCAAATGCGTCATCGTCGCCGAAATGGTCAACGGTGACGGAGTGGTCAATCACCAGATCGACAGGCGACAGCGGATTCACTTTCGCGGTATCGCCGCCAAGGCGTTTAACCGCTTCGCGCATTGCCGCGAGATCCACGACGGCGGGCACGCCGGTGAAATCCTGCATCAGCACGCGAGCCGGACGATAAGCAATTTCGCGGTCAGCATGGGCATTTTTCAGCCAACCTGCCAGCGCCTGGATATCTTCTTCGGTAACAGAATCACCATCCTGCCAGCGCAGCAGGTTTTCCAGCAAAACTTTGAGCGACTTGGGCAGACGGGTGATATCGCCCAGTGATTTTGCAGCCAGCGGCAGACTGTAATAATGGTAGGTTTTGTCTTTGGCCTGCAACGTGTCCTTACTGGCTTCTCGTAGGGTTGACGACATAGCTCCTCCTTTATGACGGGGTTGCGATGCCCTGAATCTCCTCAGGGTGAATATTAAAGATAACACAAACAAGCTGTAACGTTTTGATAACAACCCAAATGGATAAAAGAGGAGAAACCTTGCAGAGAGGCGACGTTGCAGAAAACAAAAACCTCGCCGCAGCGAGGTTTATGGCCATGATCGAACAGGGATGCCAGATAGCGTTTAGCGTCTCTGGCGTTATCGTTAACGGGCAACGATCCAGATCAGTTCAGCCCAGAAGAGCAGCGATACAGAAAATGCGCCCATCCAGGACCAGTATTTCATGTTTGAAGTAAGCATAGGCTACACCAACTTTTATCTGACACGTTATGTTGAGTCATTCTCAACGTCTTATTGCTGTGGTGTAAAAGAAAAGGCATTGCGCCTGTTAATAGCGTGCTTAAAATTGCGCGCTAATTAAGAATGGTGTCGATTATTGTTTTCGTTTATCGTCTTCAGCAAAGGAATCAATAAATGCCTGCTGCTGTTGCGTGAGTTTCCAGTTTTCAGGGCTTGTCTTCACACGCACGCTTTTGCTTTTCCGGGTATTGTCACAAGGCTGACATGTCGGTAGCGATGTGTGTTGCTGTCCGCGAACCCTCATCTTTACCCCCAGGCGTTCCAGATCAGCAGGCCGACGACCAGCCAGAACAGCGCTGAGCCCAGAAAAACCGCAAGCCACGCTTTGCGTTTCAGTTCAGGGTCCCGACGTGGTTCCTGGTTTTCAGACGGCATTGCTAACCTCATACAATCGACATCACTTATCATTCTGGCACCAAACAATCGGTACAATTAATCATCAGATGAGACAAATCCTAATCAAACTTTAGTCAAAAATCCAGTGAATTTACGAATCGTTTGCCGTGAATAAATCAATCTTTTGATCAAAAATAAATAATTGAAATACGAAGTTTGCGGGGCGGGTAATAAGACACTACTTTATGAGGCATTAACCCTGGCAATACCAGGGTTAATAATTCCCGAAATTAAGAATAAAAGAAAAATGTGATTTAATTAAAACTTTCGCTGTTTCTTGCTGATAAAAAATCCCGAAACCAATATCCCGTTTGATTACTTCTCCGGCAGCTTTATATCTTTAAACATGGCTTCAATCTCTTCATTCGAACGTAATGCCACCGCGGTATCAACGACGTCACGCGTCAGGTGTGGCGCAAAGCGTTGAATGAAATCATACATGTAGCTGCGCAGGAAGGTGCTGCGACGGAAACCGATCTTTGTCGTGCTGTGGCTAAAGACATCATGCGCGTCGACGCGCACGAGATCCGGGTCGGAAACCGGATCTACCGCCATGCTGGCAATCACCCCAACGCCCAGCCCCAGACGAACGTAGGTTTTAATGACGTCGGCATCGGTGGCAGTAAAGACGATCCGTGGCGTCAGCCCCGCCCGGTTAAATGCGGTATCCAGCTCGGAGCGTCCGGTAAAGCCGAAGGTATAGGTGACAAGCGGATACTGCGCCAGCTCTTCAATCGAGACCGAAGCTTTATTCGCCAGCGGGTGTTCAGGCGTCACCACAATCGAACGGTTCCAGTGATAGCAAGGCAGCATCACCAGATCGTCATACAGATGGAGGGCTTCGGTAGCGATGGCGAAATCGGCATTACCTTTAGAGACGGCTTCCGCAATCTGAGTCGGCGATCCCTGATGCATATGCAGCGATACGCGTGGATAACGCTCGATAAACCCTTTTATCACCCCGGGTAGCGCGTAGCGTGCCTGGGTATGGGTGGTGGCGATATAGAGCGAGCCTTTATCCGGCCAGGTATGTTCACCGGCAACCGACTTGATGGCGTCAACCTTCGAGAGCACTTCACGTGCGATGCGGATAATTTCCTGCCCCGCTGGCGTCACTTGGGTCAGATGCTTGCCGCTACGGGCAAAAATCTGGATGCCCAGCTCGTCTTCCAGCATCCGCACCTGCTTACTGATACCCGGTTGTGAAGTATAAAGTCCTTCCGCAGTTGAAGAGACGTTCAGGTTGTGATTAACCACCTCAACAATGTAGCGAAGCTGCTGTAATTTCATGTTAAACCATCCAGATTAGCGCCATCAGGTCATCGTCTTTACGCAGCGACACGCACTGCTAATACGATTTAATAATAAAAAAGCCGTTAACTATAACCACTATATCATTTATAGCATTGGTGTATAGACAGGAAGAAAAATTAATAAGAAAGGAATAAAAAAACAGGGTCGCAAACACGACCCTGTTATAGATGGCTGTCCCGGAGGTTTATCCGTTGCGCAGCTGCGTAACAAACCTGTGGAACGTGACCCGCTTGCAAGCCCGGTAAACAGCAGCGCTACCGGGCAATTAACAGGGAATTACTTCTTCCCTTCAACCCATTTACCGTCAACGAAGAACGCAGACCAGCCGGTCGCCTTCCCGTCTTTTTCCGCCGCAACATACTGCTGCCTGGTTTTGCGGCTAAAGCGTACCAGCGTTTTGTTGCCTTCCGGATCCTGCTGCGGCGCGTCGGCCAGATAGCGCAGTTTTTCCGGCAGGCGATCGCGGAAACGGTACAACTCTTCCACCAGCGGCGCGCGCGTTTCGCGGGATTTCGGGAACGTATTGGCAGCAAGGAAAACCCCGGCCGCGCCGTCACGCAACACAAAATACGCATCCGACTTTTCACACGGTAGTTCAGGCAGCGGAACCGGATCTTCTTTCGGCGGCGCCACTTCACCATTACGCAGAATTTTACGCGTATTCTTACACTCATCGTTGGTGCAGGCCATGTACTTACCAAAACGCCCCATCTTCAGGTGCATTTCGGAACCACATTTCTCACACTCGACGATCGGGCCGTCATAGCCTTTGATGCGGAACTCGCCCTCTTCAATCTCATAGCCGTCGCAGGTCGGGTTGTTACCGCAGACGTGCAGCTTACGCTTCGGATCGATCAGGTAGCTGTCCATCGCCGTGCCGCACTTCTTACAGCGACGTTTGGCGCGTAACGCATTCGTTTCCGCGTCGTCGCCTTCCAGCACGTTCAGCACTTCGTTTTCCGGCACCAGGTTAATGGTCGTTTTGCAGCGCTCTTTCGGTGACAGCGCGTAACCGGAGCAGCCGAGGAACACGCCAGTACTGGCCGTACGGATCCCCATTTTGCGGCCACAGGTCGGGCAGTCGATGCTGGTCAACACCATCTGGTTCGGACGCATACCCCCTTCTTCCGGATCTTTCTCCGCTTTGTCTAACTGCTGAGTAAAATCACTGAAGAAGTGGTCCAGCACCGCTTTCCATTCCGCTTCATGGTTAGCCACCTGATCCAGGCTGTCTTCCATTTGCGCGGTAAAGTCGTAGTTCATCAGTTCGCGGAAGTTTTCTTCCAGACGATCGGTAACGATTTCACCCATTTTTTCCGCGTAGAAACGGCGGTTTTCAACGCGCACATAGCCGCGATCCTGAATGGTTGAAATGATTGACGCATACGTAGAAGGACGACCAATACCGCGTTTTTCCAGCTCTTTAACCAACGAGGCTTCGCTAAAGCGGGCCGGTGGCTTAGTAAAATGCTGTGCCGGAACCAGTTCAACCAGAGACAATTCGTCACCTTTGTTCACCGCTGGCAACGTACGGTCTTCATCACCTTTACGCAGCGCCGGCATCACTTTTGTCCAGCCGTCGAAGCGCAGGATACGTCCACGCGCTTTCAGGCGGAAGTCACCGGCGCCGACGGTCAGCGTGGTGGAATCATACTGGGCTGGCGTCATTTGACAGGCGACAAACTGACGCCAGATCAGCTGATACAGCTTCTGCGCGTCAGATTCCATATCCTTCAGCGTGTCGGCCAGAACCGACACATCGGAAGGACGAATCGCTTCATGCGCTTCCTGTGAGTTTTCTTTACTGGCGTACTGATTCGGTTTCTCAGGCAGATATTTGTTGCCAAAGTTGTCGCTGATATAACCGCGAACCATGTTCACCGCGTCCTGGCTCAGGTTGGTAGAGTCAGTACGCATGTAGGTGATGTAGCCTGCTTCATACAGGCGCTGGGCCATCATCATGGTTTTCTTCACCCCAAAGCCCAGACGGGTACTTGCCGCCTGTTGCAGGGTGGAGGTGATAAACGGCGCGCCGGGTTTACTGCTGGTCGGTTTGTCTTCACGTTCGAGAACGGTATAACGCGCTTTTTCCAGCAGGCTAACCGCGGCATGCGTCTGCTCACGGTTAACCGGGCGGAATGGTTTGTCGCTCTGGTGAGTCACCTGTAACGGTAGCGCATCGCCGGATGGCGTGTTGGTGTTGGCGTCGATCTCCCAGAACTCTTCCGGAACAAACGCTTTGATTTCGCGTTCACGCTCGACAACCAGACGCACTGCGACAGACTGTACGCGACCGGCAGAAAGACCGCGGGCGATCTTTTTCCACAACAGCGGGGACACCATATACCCCACCACGCGGTCCATAAAGCGACGCGCCTGCTGGGCATTAACACGATCGATGTTCAGTTCGCCGGGCTTCTCAAACGCCTGACGAATCGCATTTTTGGTAATTTCGTTAAACACCACGCGACTGTAGCGCGCGTCGTCGCCACCGATAACTTCCCGCAGGTGCCAGGCAATGGCTTCCCCTTCGCGGTCAAGGTCGGTTGCGAGATAGATGTGGTCGGCTTTTTCAGCCAGTTGTTTTAATTCAGAGACGACCTTCTCTTTACCAGGCAGCACTTCGTAATGCGCGTCCCAGTTGTGCCACGGGTCAACGCCCATGCGATTGACGAGCGCGCCACGTTCATCCTTTTTAGGCTTCTTAGCCGTTTTGGTGGAGGTAGAGTCGGCGCTCTTTTTAGCTGCTGAGCCACTGGTCGGCAAATCACGGATATGACCCACGCTGGACTTAACCACGTAGTCACTACCCAGATACTTGTTGATCGTTTTGGCTTTTGCCGGGGACTCAACGATGACAAGAGCTTTACCCATATTCACCTTTACCTAATTTGATTCTTCCAGGAATGCGTCGCACGTTGATTCACCTTCCACTGGCGAAGAGACACGGATATGGTCCCTGCGTCTGCGGATATCAACCCCTTGTACTGACTCTGTGCACTAAATAGTCAGGTGACTGAGTTAACAGGTTTTTTCGCACATAAGCGCTATAGCACGACGGAATTTCGGTCGAATGTCAAGCAAATCTGTTGCCAGATTGACGAAAGCGTCACACTGTACCTGATAAAATTCGTTACGCAACTTTATTAGCATGCAAAACCAAAACTCGCCAGTCAGCGAAGGTTGACAAGACCCTGGACTTTATCAGCGAATATTTGCCCATAAGCGGCGCCCGGCGTAGACTAATGTTCTTGTTTAAGGAGTAAAAAATGCATAAAGAGACGCAACCGATCGATCGCGAAACGCTGCTGAAAGAAGCCAATAAAATCATTCGTGAGCATGAGGACACGCTGGCGGGGATTGAAGCCACCGGCGTAACGCAGCGAAATGGCGTGTTAGTCTTCAGCGGGGAGTATTTTTTAGACGAACAAGGCTTACCGACGCCGAAAAGCACCGCCGTGTTTAATATGTTTAAACATCTGGCCCATGTGCTTTCTGAGAAATATCACCTGATTGATTAACCCTGGCGCAGTGCGGCCGGTTGGCGCTGCGCATATCGCCATTCAGGGCGAAACAGCGCCAGCCGGTACGGGATGTTTACATCAGGGGTTTTTGTCCGCGCTGCCACCAGCGCATCAGTAAGCGGTCAGCGCTTTCCGCCGCGCTGCCGGTGAAACGGTCCATTAGCTTTTTGCGTTGCAGATAGCGCACGTTCAGCACGTCGCGTCCTTCCATCAGGTTCAGGATCACGTCATCGCTGGTATTGATTTCATCAATAAGCCCCTTCTCCAGCGCCTGCTCACCGTACCAGTGCTCACCGGTGGCCACCTGTTCAATGTCCAGAGTCGGACGCATACGATGGACAAACGCCTTAAACAACTGGTGTGTTTCGTTTAAGTCTTCACGGAATTTCTGTCGCCCTTCTTCGGTGTTTTCTCCTAACAGCGTCAGGGTGCGCTTATACTGCCCCGCGGTGTGCAGTTCAATATCAATGTCTTTGCTTTTCAGAAAACGGTTAAAGTTAGGGATCTGCGCGACCACCCCAATAGATCCTATGATGGCAAACGGCGCAGAGACGATCCTGTCCGCCACGCAGGCCATCATATAGCCGCCGCTTGCTGCCACTTTGTCGACCGCGATCGTCAACGGGATGTTTTTATCGCGCAAACGCTGTAATTGCGACGCGGCCAGGCCGTAGCCGTGCACCACGCCGCCAGGGCTTTCCAGGCGCAAAACCACCTGATCCTGCGGTTTTACCACTGCCAGCACCGCCGTCACCTCTTCACGCAAGGCGTTAACTTCGTGAGCATCCATACTGCCTTTGAAATCAAGCACCCAAACGCGCGGCTTGTCGGTGTCCCGCGTTTCGCCTTGTTTTGCTCTCGCCTTTGCCGCTTTCGCTTCCTGCTTGCGCTTTTTCTTTTGCGCTTTATGCCACAGCTTTTGCTGATGACCGTCGAGCAGCGCCATCGCCAGGTCATCCTTCATCTCCTGATACTGCTCGCTGAGATTGGTCACCCGCAATTCGCCACGCTGACGTTTGCGCTGGGCAACGTTCACAATAATGGCGGCAATAGCGGCGACAGCAACAACAATGGTGATGATTTTGGCAAGAAATAGCCCATATTCAGACAACAATTCCACACGACCCACCTTGGTTAAATAACTTTGCTTCGGCTCAGTGTACAACAGGCGTCATGCGTCGTCTCGTTGGATGTCGCGAGGGAAAAAAGTATGACAAAGTGTTCATTTTAAGGCGTTATCGCCCCAGGCTGATTGAATTATGGCGGAGATTCAGGCATAAACCCGAAAAGTCAACGAGAAGCAGAGCGGCCACGCATGTCGCCGAGGAGTAGCCATGCATTATCAACCCAAACACGATCTTCTTCAGGGCCGCATTATTCTGGTCACCGGGGCCAGCGATGGCATTGGCCGTGAAGCCGCCCTGACCTACGCCCGTTTCGGCGCAAGCGTTATCCTGCTTGGCCGCAATGAGGAGAAATTACGCCACGTCGCAGGCCTGATTGCCACTGAAACGGGCAGCCAGCCGCAGTGGTTCACGCTCGATCTGTTAACCTGTACCGCCGCAGACTGTCACCAGCTTGCACAGCGCATTGCCGGACAGTATCCGCGACTGGATGGTGTGCTGCATAACGCGGGATTGTTGGGAGACATCTGTCCCATGAGCGAACAGGACCCACAGGTCTGGCAGCAGGTTATGCAGGTCAATGTCAACGCGACGTTTATGCTCACCCAGGCGTTGCTTCCTTTATTACTCAAGTCGGATTCCGGATCGCTGGTTTTCACCTCGTCCAGCGTGGGCCGCCAGGGACGAGCGAACTGGGGGGCCTATGCCACGTCCAAATTCGCCACCGAAGGGATGATGCAGGTGCTGGCTGATGAATATCAAAACCGTTCCCTGCGCGTTAACTGCATCAATCCTGGCGGTACCCGCACCGGCATGCGCGCCAGCGCTTTCCCGACGGAAGATCCGCAAAAACTCAAAACTCCCGCCGACATTATGCCGCTGTATTTATGGCTGATGGGCGACGACAGCCGTCGTAAAACCGGCATGACCTTCGACGCCCAACCGGGCCGTAAACCAGGAATCGCGCAATGAGTGAAGAACGCTATCAGCAGCGCCAGCAGCGGGTAAAAGACAAAGTTGACGCCCGCGTTGCCCAGGCGCAGGAAGAGCGCGGCATTATTATCGTGTTTACCGGTAATGGTAAGGGGAAAACCACCGCCGCGTTCGGTACGGCAACCCGCGCCGTCGGGCATGGTAAAAAGGTGGGCGTTGTACAGTTTATCAAAGGCACCTGGCCGAATGGCGAACGTAACCTGCTTGAACCTCATGGCGTCGAGTTTCAGGTGATGGCGACCGGGTTTACCTGGGAAACGCAAAACCGCGAATCAGATACCGCCGCCTGTCTGGCGGTATGGGAACACGGTAAGCGGATGCTGGCGGACCCTACGCTGGATATGGTGGTTCTCGACGAACTGACCTATATGGTGGCCTATGATTATCTACCACTGGATGAGGTGATTACGGCGCTGAATGACCGACCCCATCAGCAGACGGTGATCATTACCGGGCGCGGCTGTCACCGGGATATTCTCGAACTGGCCGATACCGTCAGCGAACTCCGTCCGGTGAAGCATGCCTTCGAAGCGGGCGTCAAAGCTCAGATGGGTATTGATTACTAGGTAAAGGAACCGGAAGGCGACGTAGACGCCCTCCGGCATAGCAACAGGCAATCAGCCGTTATTGTTCCGTCCACCTGAACGACGACCGCCGCTCATTTGGCTATGACGCTTCACCGCACGACGAATCTGATTGGCCTTCATGCGACGACGGTCTTTTTCTACCGCCACTTTTGAAGTGGTTTCCGGCGGCAGTTCTACCAGCTCACGCAGATAGTTTGTTTGCGCCAGATCCAGCTCGGTCCAGCCGCCACGCGGCAGACCTTTTGGCAGCGGAATATCGCCGTAGCGTACGCGGATAAGACGGCTTACCTGCACACCCACCGCTTCCCACAGGCGGCGCACTTCACGGTTGCGTCCTTCAGTCAGGGTGACGTTATACCACTGGTTAATGCCTTCGCCCCCGCTGAACTTGATGGTTTTGAACGCTGCCGGACCGTCTTCCAACTGAACGCCACGACTGAGATCGCGAATTTTCGCGTCATCGATCTGGCCAAAGACGCGGACCGCATATTCACGCTCGACTTCACGGCTCGGGTGCATCAAACGGTTCGCCAGTTCACCGTCGGTCGTAAACAGCAGCAAACCGCAGGTGTTCACGTCCAGTCGTCCTACCGCAATCCAGCGCGCGCCGCGCAGCTTGGGTAAACGGTCGAACACGGTCGGACGCCCTTCCGGATCGTTGCGGGTACAGAGTTCGCCTTCCGGCTTGTAGTAAGCCAGCACACGGCAGATTTGTTCCGCGGACTCTTTTACCGAAATCAGGTGCCCATCGATACGGATCTTCAAACCCGGGGTGACGTCAACGCGATCGCCAAGCGTCGCGATCTTGCCGTCAACACTCACGCGGCCTGCTTCGATAATGGATTCGATTTCACGGCGAGAGCCGTGGCCGGCGCGCGCCAGCACTTTTTGTAACTTTTCGCTCATAGAGCTTCCTTCAGGTGTCGCCTTCACAGGCGTCGAACAGGAGAATTAACGGCGCCGTTAAGCGCCATTTAAAGGCCGCGTAGTATACAGAGTTGCGACCTTATAAGAAAGGTTTAACGTCTCCAACCCCTTCACGCAACACCACGGGCGCATCGTCGGTTAAATCAATCACCGTGGTCGGCTGCTGTCCCAGATAACCGCCGTGAATAATCAGGTCCACCTGTTTTTCGAGGCGGTCTTTGATCTCTTCCGGATCGGACTCGGTAAATTCGCTGCCAGGCAGCATCAACGAGGTAGAGAGCATCGGCTCGCCGAGCGCCTCCAGCAGCTCAAGTGCGATGGGGTTCGACGGCACGCGCAAACCGATGGTTTTGCGTTTTTCCTGCAGCAGGCGCCGCGGCACCTCTTTCGTTCCTTTCAGAATAAAGGTGTAGTTCCCCGGCGTGTTGTTCTTGATCAGGCGAAACGCCACGTTATCGACAAACGAATAGGTCGACAATTCCGACAGGTCGCGACACATCAGGGTAAAGTTATGGCCGTCCGGCAGTTGGCGAATTCGGCAAATGCGTTCCATCGCCCCTTTGTCTTCAATTTTACAACCAAGCGCGTAGCCGGAATCGGTAGGATAAACAATCACCCCGCCTTTGCGGACAATTTCAACGGCCTGATTAATCAGGCGCTGCTGCGGGTTATCAGGATGAATATAAAAAAACTGACTCATACTTCCCTCACTGTGGTGTTCTGTGGCTGTTCCCACAACTGCCAGACGCCTTCCACGCCAGCCGGCAGCCAGAGCTTACGTCCCAGCTCTATCCACGGGCACGGCTGATGAAAATCAGACCCTTGCGATGCCCATAGCTGATGCTGACGGGCAAGGGTGGCCAGTTGCGTTCGCTCGTTGGGAGACTGTTGACACTGCGCAACCTCCATCGCGTCGCCGCGATGGTCAGCAAAATGCGCCACCAGTCTTTTCAGCCACTTGGCGCTAAGGTTATACCGCCCCGGATGAGCCAGCACCGCCTTACCGCCGGAATGATGAATGACATCAATAGCTTGTTCTATTGTACACCACTGCGGCGGAACGTATCCGGTTTTCCCTCGCGCAAGATACTTTTTGAAGACATCGGCCATGGTCGTCGCTTTGCCGCACTCCACGAGGAAGCGGGCAAAATGCCCCCGAGTCACCGCGCCACCGTCAGCAAGGCGCAGCGCCCCTTCCCATGCGCCGGGAATGTGGGCTTTCTCCAGACGCTCGGCAATGCGCTTTGCCCGCTGCTGACGGCGTTCGGTTTGTTCCGCCAGAAACGCGCACATCGCCGGGTGGGCGATGTCAATATTCAGGCCAACAATATGGATCTCATGATTCTCCCACAGCGTGGAGATCTCAACGCCGGGGATCAGGGTCAGCGGCAGGGCTGATCGTGAAATTTCTTCGCTTGCCGCCGGGATCGCGGCTGTGGTGTCATGGTCGGTAATCGCCAGCGTGCCAACGCGCATCTCGACAGCCCGGTGGACTAATTCTTCCGGCGTCAATCGTCCGTCGGACGCCGTGGTATGGCTGTGCAGATCGTAAATCACTGCGTAATTCGTGTCGCTCAAGGCGAACTCCCGTCTTCATATAAATGGACTTGCCTGCGCATCATAACGGTTTCAGCAAATTAATTGAAATCAGGTATTGACAATATGCCATCGAACTAGTTAACTAGTACGAAAGTTCACTTTGAAAAGGGTATCACAATGCAAGCATGCTTCATTCTTCACGGTTGGTGGCGCACTTCCTGACTTCGGGCAGTGTACTTGTGCATACTAACCGCACCCAGATACCCGGCCCGCCTGCAAGCGGGCTTTTTTTTGAGCAAAATTAATGAGAACAACAATGCAGACATCAAAACCTACACTTGAGCTGATTACCTGCGACGCCGCGTACCGCGAGAACCCCACGGCGTTGTTTCATCAGGTTTGCGGCAACCGGTCAGCGACGCTGCTGCTGGAATCCGCCGATATTGACAGCAAAAACGATTTAAAAAGCCTGCTACTGGTTGACAGCGCGCTACGCATCACCGCAATGGGTGACACTGTCACGTTACAGGCATTATCCGCGAACGGCGCTGCGTTGCTGAACCTGATAGATACCGCCCTGCCCGCAGGCGTGGAGAATGCCCCGCTGCCGGATGGCCGCCTGCTTCGCTTCCCTTCCGTCAGCCCCTTACTCGATGAAGACGCCAGGCTGTGCTCACTGTCGGTCTTTGACGCGTTTCGCATTCTGCAGACGCTGGTGACCGTTCCGGCAGAAGAACGCGAAGCCATGTTCTTCGGCGGCCTCTTTGCTTACGATCTGGTCGCGGGGTTTGAAGATTTACCGCAGCTTGAGGCAAATAACCGCTGCCCGGACTACTGCTTCTATCTGGCGGAAACACTGATGGTGATCGACCATCAGAAAAAGAGCACCCGCATTCAGGCCAGCCTGTTCACCAGCGATGACAACGAACGGCAGCGGCTTAACGCGCGTCTGGCGCATCTGAGCCAGCAGCTCAACGAACCCGCGCCGCCGTTACCTGTGGTCTCCGTGGCGCAAATGCGCTGCGAGTGTAATCAGAGCGATGAAGAATTTGGCGCCGTGGTGCGCACGATGCAAAAAGCCATTCGCGCTGGCGAAATTTTCCAGGTCGTGCCCTCCCGTCGTTTTTCGCTGCCCTGCCCGTCGCCGCTGGCAGCCTACTACGTGCTGAAGAAAAGCAACCCCAGCCCGTATATGTTCTTTATGCAGGACAATGATTTCACCCTGTTTGGCGCCTCACCTGAAAGCTCACTGAAATATGACGCTACCAGTCGTCAGATTGAAATTTACCCGATTGCCGGTACACGTCCGCGTGGCCGTCGCGCTGACGGTTCGCTGGACCGCGACCTCGACAGCCGTATTGAGCTTGAAATGCGCACCGATCATAAAGAGCTTTCCGAACACCTGATGCTGGTGGATCTGGCGCGTAATGACCTCGCTCGCATTTGTACGCCGGGCAGCCGCTATGTTGCCGACCTGACTAAAGTCGATCGCTATTCATACGTGATGCACCTGGTTTCCCGCGTCGTCGGCGAGCTACGCCGCGATCTCGACGTGCTGCATGCGTATCGCGCCTGTATGAACATGGGTACCCTGAGCGGCGCGCCGAAGGTACGGGCCATGCAGCTGATTGCCGACGCCGAGGGACAGAGACGCGGCAGCTACGGCGGCGCCGTAGGCTATTTTACCGCTCACGGCGATCTGGATACCTGCATCGTGATTCGTTCGGCCCTGGTTGAAGACGGGATCGCCACCGTGCAGGCGGGTGCCGGCATCGTGCTGGATTCGGTTCCGCAGTCTGAAGCCGATGAAACCCGTAATAAAGCGCGCGCGGTTCTGCGTGCCATCGCGACCGCGCATCACGCACAGGAGACGTTCTGATGGCTGATATTCTGCTGCTCGATAACATTGATTCATTTACCTATAACCTGGCAGATCAGCTGCGTACCAACGGCCATAACGTAGTGATTTACCGTAACCATATCCCGGCTCAGACCCTGATTGACCGCCTCGCCACCATGAAAAATCCGGTGCTGATGCTCTCTCCGGGGCCGGGCGCGCCGAGCGAAGCGGGCTGCATGCCAGAACTGCTGACGCGTCTGCGCGGTAAACTGCCGATCATTGGCATCTGCCTTGGGCATCAGGCGATTGTGGAAGCCTACGGCGGCTATGTCGGTCAGGCCGGTGAGATTCTTCACGGTAAAGCGTCGAGCATTGAGCACGACGGGCAGGCAATGTTTGCCGGTCTGAGCAACCCGCTGCCAGTGGCGCGCTACCATTCGCTGGTGGGCAGTAATGTCCCGGCGGGGCTGACCATTAACGCGCATTTTAACGGCATGGTGATGGCGGTCCGTCACGATGCTGACCGGGTCTGCGGTTTTCAGTTCCACCCGGAGTCGATCCTCACCACCCAGGGCGCGTTGCTGCTCGAACAAACGTTGGCCTGGGCGCAACAGAAGTTGGAGCCAACCAATACGCTGCAGCCTGTTCTGGAAAAACTGTATCAGGCGCAAACCCTGAGCCAGCAGGAAAGCCATCAGCTTTTCTCTGCGGTCGTCCGCGGTGAACTGAAACCAGAACAGCTGGCGGCGGCGCTGGTCAGTATGAAAATTCGCGGCGAACATCCGCTGGAGATTGCCGGCGCGGCCACAGCCCTGCTGGAAAACGCCGCCCCGTTCCCGCGCCCGAACTATCCGTTCGCGGATATCGTGGGGACCGGCGGCGACGGTAGCAACAGCATTAATATTTCTACGGCCAGCGCGTTTGTCGCGGCGGCATGTGGCCTGAAAGTCGCTAAACACGGCAACCGCAGCGTATCCAGTAAATCCGGGTCGTCGGATCTGCTGGCCGCTTTCGGCATCAACCTCGACATGAATGCCGACAAATCGCGTCAGGCGCTGGACGAGCTCGGCGTCTGCTTTCTGTTCGCGCCGAAATACCACACCGGTTTCCGCCATGCAATGCCGGTACGCCAGCAGTTGAAAACCCGTACGCTGTTTAACGTGCTCGGCCCGCTGATTAACCCGGCGCATCCGCCCCTGGCGCTGATCGGCGTCTACAGCGCGGAACTGGTGCTGCCGATCGCCGAAACGCTGCGCGTGTTGGGTTATCAGCGCGCGGCGGTGGTGCACAGCGGCGGCATGGACGAAGTGTCCCTGCATGCGCCGACGATTGTGGCGGAACTCCATGACGGCGAAATCAAAAGTTATCAGCTCACCGCGGAAGACTTCGGCCTGACGCCGTACCATCAGGAACAGCTGGCGGGGGGAACGCCGGAAGAAAACCGTGACATTCTGACACGCTTGCTACAAGGTAAAGGCGAAGCCGCGCACGAGGCTGCTGTCGCCGCAAATGTCGCGATGCTGATGCGACTGCATGGTGAAGAAGATCTGAAAGCTAATGCGCAAACTGTACTGAACGTTCTGCGCAGTGGTTCCGCTTATGACCGAGTCACCGCACTGGCGGCAAGAGGGTAAATGATGCAAACCGTTTTAGCGAAAATCGTCGCAGACAAGGCGATTTGGGTAGAAGCCCGCAAACAACAACAGCCGCTGGAGACATTCCAACAGGATGTCCAGCCGAGCACGCGTCATTTCTACGACGCGTTACAGGGGGCGCGCACAGCCTTTATTCTGGAATGTAAAAAGGCCTCTCCGTCGAAGGGCGTGATCCGCGACGATTTTGATCCGGCGCGCATTGCCGATGTGTACAAGCACTATGCGTCGGCGATTTCCGTCCTCACTGACGAGAAATATTTCCAGGGCAGCTTCGATTTCCTGCCGCTCGTCAGCCAGGTCGCGCCGCAGCCGATTCTGTGCAAAGACTTTATCATCGATCCGTACCAGATCTACCTTGCGCGCCACTATCAGGCCGACGCCTGCCTGCTGATGCTGTCGGTACTCGATGATGAACAGTATCGCCAGCTTGCCGCCGTCGCCCACAGCCTGAAAATGGGGGTGCTGACGGAAGTGAGCAACGAAGAAGAACTGGAGCGCGCTATTGCGCTCGGGGCGAAAGTGGTCGGCATTAATAACCGCGATCTGCGCGATCTGTCGATTGATTTAAACCGTACTCGCCAGCTTGCGCCGAAACTGGGTCACGGCGTGACGGTCATCAGCGAATCAGGTATCAACACCTACGGTCAGGTCCGCGAGCTCAGCCACTTTGCTAACGGTTTTCTGATTGGCTCTGCGTTAATGGCATATGACGATCTCAACGCCGCTGTGCGTCGCGTCCTGCTGGGGGAAAATAAAGTCTGCGGGCTGACGCGCCCGGAAGATGCGAAAACGGCTTATGAGTCGGGCGCGATCTACGGCGGGCTGATTTTCGTTCCTACCTCTCCCCGCTTCGTCACCGACGAACAGGCACAGCAGGTGAAAGCCGCCGCGCCGTTGCAGTATGTGGGCGTGTTCCGCAACGCTGAAATCGCCGACGTTTGCGACAAAGCGAGTCGACTGATGCTGGCTGCCGTCCAGTTGCATGGCGGCGAAGACCAGGCTTACGTTGATGCGCTACGCGCCGCGCTGCCTGCACAGGTGCAGATCTGGAAGGCGCTGAGCGTTGGCGAAACGCTCCCGGCGCGGGATTATCGGTCTGTCGACAAATACGTGCTGGATAACGGCCAGGGCGGCAGCGGCCAGCGTTTCGACTGGTCGCTATTGCAGGGACAGGCGCTGGATAACGTTCTGTTAGCAGGTGGGCTTGGCGCAGATAACTGCGTCGAGGCCGCGAAAGCCGGCTGCGCCGGTCTCGATTTCAATTCAGGTGTAGAGTCACAGCCGGGCATCAAAGATGCACGCCTTCTGGCATCGGTATTTTCGACACTGCGCGCATATTAAGGAAAAGGACATGACAACATTACTTAATCCCTATTTTGGTGAATTTGGCGGCATGTACGTGCCGCAGATACTGATGCCCGCGCTGCGCCAACTGGAAGAGGCGTTCGTCAGCGCGCAGAAAGACCCGGCGTTTCAGGCCCAGTTTACCGACCTGCTGAAAAACTATGCGGGTCGTCCCACCGCGCTGACGAAGTGCCAGAACATTACGGCGGGCACCCGCACCACGCTGTATCTGAAGCGCGAGGATTTGCTGCACGGCGGCGCGCATAAAACCAACCAGGTATTAGGCCAGGCGCTACTGGCAAAGCGAATGGGCAAAACCGAGATCATCGCGGAAACCGGCGCCGGACAGCATGGCGTTGCGTCGGCGCTGGCCAGCGCGTTGCTCGGCCTGAAATGCCGTATCTACATGGGCGCGAAGGACGTTGAGCGCCAGTCGCCCAACGTGTTTCGTATGCGTCTGATGGGTGCTGAGGTCATTCCCGTTCACAGCGGTTCCGCGACGCTGAAAGATGCCTGTAATGAGGCGCTGCGCGACTGGTCTGGCAGCTACGAATCCGCCCACTATATGCTCGGCACTGCGGCAGGCCCGCATCCTTTCCCGACCATTGTACGCGAATTCCAGCGCATGATCGGTGAAGAAACCAAAGCGCAAATCCTTGAAAAAGAAGGTCGTTTGCCGGACGCCGTTATAGCCTGCGTTGGTGGCGGATCCAACGCTATCGGGATGTTTGCTGACTTTATTAATGAAACCAGCGTCGGGTTGATTGGCGTTGAACCAGGCGGTCACGGGATAGAAACAGGCGAACATGGCGCCCCGCTTAAGCATGGCCGCGTCGGGATTTACTTCGGTATGAAAGCGCCAATGATGCAGACTGAAGAGGGTCAAATCGAAGAGTCTTACTCAATTTCCGCGGGTCTGGATTTCCCGTCGGTGGGGCCGCAGCACGCTTATCTGAACAGCACCGGGCGTGCCGATTATGTGTCGATTACCGACGACGAAGCGCTGGATGCGTTCAAAACGCTGTGCCGTCATGAAGGGATTATCCCGGCGCTGGAATCCTCCCACGCATTGGCCCATGCGCTGAAAATGATGCGTGAGAACCCGGAGAAAGAGCAACTGTTGGTGGTAAACCTCTCCGGACGCGGCGACAAAGACATCTTTACGGTACACGATATTCTGAAAGCGCGAGGGGAAATCTGATGGAACGCTACGAAACGCTGTTTGCACAACTGAACGATCGCAAGGAAGGCGCCTTTGTCCCCTTCGTGACTCTCGGCGACCCCGGCGTGGAACAGTCGCTCAGCATTATCGATACCCTGATAGAGGCTGGCGCTGACGCGCTGGAGCTGGGGATCCCTTTCTCCGATCCGTTAGCCGATGGCCCGACTATTCAGAGCGCAACCCTGCGCGCTTTTGCCGCAGGCGTTACGCCAGGCCAGTGTTTTGAGATGCTGGCGGCCATTCGCGCTAAGCATCCAACGATCCCGATTGGTCTGCTGATGTACGCGAATCTGGTATTCAGTAAGGGCATTGATGAATTTTATGCGCAGTGTGAAAAGGTCGGCGTGGATTCGGTACTGGTTGCCGATGTGCCGGTAGAAGAATCCGCCCCCTTCCGTCAGGCTGCGCTACGCCACAATGTCGCGCCAATTTTCATCTGCCCGCCCAATGCGGACGATGACCTGCTGCGCCAGATTGCCTCCTACGGTCGCGCCTACACTTACCTGGTGTCTCGCGCAGGGGTGACCGGGGCCGAGAACCGGGCGGCGCTGCCATTGCACCATCTGGTAGAAAAGCTGAAGGAATATCACGCTGCGCCTTCCCTGCAAGGTTTCGGTATCTCGGCGCCGGAACAAGTATCCGCCGCCATTGACGCCGGTGCGGCAGGTGCGATTTCGGGTTCAGCGATTGTAAAAATCATCGAGAAAAATATCGACACTCCTGAGCAGATGCTCTGCGAACTAAAAACCTTCGTCAGCGATATGAAAGCGGCCACCCGCCGTTAACACATCACAGGCCGCCAGATTCATGCTGGCGGCCTGCTCCGTTGCGTGACGTCAACGCACTCAAGCCATGAACAGGTTTCCATAACTTTTCCTTCAGTCTGCTGTAATAGCATGATTTTTTGGTTGTTTACGCCTCCCGTCTGCTGCCTGCAGCCGCGTTTATACGACCTGCACCCTCAAAAAATCTGCATCATTAGAAAATTTTCCTTCATGGATTTTGAACACCCACGGTTTGCCAGGATTAATCCTAAAGCCCTGAGCCCAGACAACGCTTAAACGTCAGTTAGCCGCAGTTAACGTAAGTTTATGTCAGCATTACGTTTATCATTAACATAACCACACATTATGGTAACGTACGTTATTAGTTGAAAGGTTAACGATATGTCGCTAAGCCACTCATTTTTAACGGGCTACTATTAAATAATTAATATCGCAGCAAAATTATTTTCACCGCAACCTGAACAGCCGCTTAAATTTGACTATCTGCTGATAGCGACTAATTTTAGAAGAGTGACGACAACGGTCACAAATTAACATTTATATATATTAACGAAACAGGAGAAATAACATGACCGAACATCGTGGTGGTTCAGGAAATTTCGCCGAAGATCGTGAAAAAGCATCAGAAGCAGGCCGCAAAGGCGGTCAGCATAGCGGCGGGAATTTTAAAAACGACCCGCAACGTGCTTCTGAAGCAGGTAAAAAAGGTGGCCAGAATAGCCACGGCGGAAATAAATCCGACAAATCATGATTTAATTGTTTCCACAACAACATGATTTCTCGAAGCATGCTGCGAGTCTTCGGGCTCGCAGTATTAATCTTAGGAGAATACCAATGAATATGAAGACTGTTGAAGACGTTTTTATCCATCTACTTTCAGACACCTACAGCGCAGAAAAACAATTGACTCGTGCTCTGTCGAAATTATCCAGAGCCGCCTCTAACGAAAAATTAATCCAGGCGTTTCAGGCTCACCTTGAAGAAACGCAGGGTCAGATTGAGCGTATCGATCAGGTCGTTGAATCTGAAGCCGGTATTAAAGTGAAGCGCATGAAGTGCGTGGCGATGGAAGGCCTGATTGAAGAAGCGAATGAGGTCATTGAAAGCACTGAGAAAAACGAAGTGCGTGACGCCGCCCTGATTGCTGCTGCGCAAAAAGTTGAACACTACGAAATTGCAAGCTACGGCACTCTGGTAACGCTTGCCGAACAACTGGGCTATACCAAAGCCGTCAAACTGCTTAAAGAAACGCTGGAAGAAGAAAAAGCCACTGATTTAAAACTTACCGATTTAGCAATTGGTAATGTGAATAAAAAAGCCGGAAATAAATCCTGATAAATTTATTTCCTGTTTTTAACCCACACTGCTTTTAATTATTTTCTGAGGACATAACCAATGAATGCGATTGAACATTATCATGACTGGCTTCGTGACGCCCATGCTATGGAAAAACAAGCCGAATCGATGCTCGAATCAATGGCGAGCCGCATCGATAATTACCCTGACTTGCGTGCAAGAATTGAACAACATATTAGCGAAACCAAGCATCAAATTACGGTTCTTGAAGGTATTCTCGACCGCAATAATATTTCCCGCTCGGTTATCAAAGATTCAATGAGTAAAATGGCCGCGCTTGGTCAGTCTATCGGCGGTATGTTCCCTTCCGACGAGATCGTGAAAGGGTCAATTAGCGGCTACGTTTTTGAGCAATTCGAAATTGCCTGCTATACCTCCCTGCTCGCAGCTGCGCAAAAAGCAGGCGATACCGCGTCTGTTCCTGCCATTGAATCCATCCTTAATGAGGAAAAACAAATGGCTGACTGGCTGATTAAACATATTCCTGACACAACAGAACAATTCCTGCTGCGCTCTGAAGCAGACGGCGTAGAAGCGAAAAAATAAATTATTATCAGGAGGCAGAATGTTTCGACACGTTAAACAACTTCAATATACGGTGCGAGTCAGTGAGCCTAATCCTGGTTTAGCAAATCTTTTGCTGGAGCAATTTGGCGGCCCTCAGGGCGAACTGGCTGCTGCATGTCGTTACTTTACCCAGGGGCTGGGTGATGATGATGCAGGACGCAAAGAGATGCTGATGGACATAGCGACCGAGGAACTGAGCCATCTGGAAATCATCGGTTCGCTGGTAGGCATGCTGAATAAAGGCGCAAAGGGCGCGCTGGCTGAAGGTACGGAAAACGAAGCCGAGCTGTATCGTTCCCTTACCGCTAACGGCAACGATAGCCACATTACTTCCCTGCTCTATGGCGGCGGCCCTGCCCTGACCAACTCCGCAGGCGTGCCGTGGACAGCGGCTTATATCGACACAATCGGCGAAGTGACCGCCGATCTGCGATCCAACATCGCCGCTGAAGCACGGGCAAAAATTATTTACGAGCGGCTGATTAACGTTACAGACGATCCCGGCGTTAAAGACGCGCTGGCGTTTCTGATGACCCGTGAAGCTGCGCACCAGTTGTCGTTTGAAAAGGCGCTGTACTCAATTCGCAATAACTTCCCGCCGGGTAAATTGCCGCCTGTGGAGCAGTACACCAACGTGTACTACAACATGTCTCAGGGCGACGATCCGCGCGGTAGCTGGAACAGTGACGAGAACTTTGAATATGTTGCCGAACCGATGCCAGCCGTTGACGGCGGTGACGGTCTGGCTACCGTCAAACTGACGAAACAGCAGCAAACGCTGTTAAAAGCGATGGCGGAAAGAACCAAGTCCGATCCGTCGGCTGACCCGCTCACCGGTGCAGAACTCGGTCAAGGCGAGCCGCAGGAAAAGCAGTAATAGCGTGAAGAAATAATTCCGTGTGTGTCATGTCCTTATTGACCCCGTAAATACGGGGTCTTTTTTATGGCATCAGAAACGATAACCGGCGGAGAACATAAATACCCACGGGTCGAGACGAATGTCATCATGCTGTTTGACACCGGCGAGCTTATAGTCTGCGGTAGTATCGATGTCCATATACCAGACGGACATGTTAATTAGCCAGTCACGGTTGATGAGATAATCCATCCCAACCTGCCCCGCCGCGCCCCAGGAATCTTTCAGGCTAAGATCGGAAACCCCGGTATTTTTCCCATTTTCATTGACGTCATTATCAAAGAAGGTTGTGTAGTTTACGCCTACCCCGACATAAGGACGCAGCTTGCTGCTGGAATCGCCAAAATACCATTGCGCCATCAGTGTTGGCGGTAGGTGGTGCACGGTCGCGATATCGCCGGTTGCTTTGGTTCCGACTTTATGGCGGAACGGCGTCGCGCCAAGCAGTTCAATACCAATGTTGTCGGTCGCCATATAGGTAAAGGTCAGGCCGAGTTGGGTATCGTTACTGACATTAAAACCGCCCAGATGGCCTAATGTACCGTCTGCGCCTTCTGTCGGGCGAACCGTCGCCGAGCCTGCCCGAATAAAAAACTCGCCAGCTTCATGCGCATAGACGCCGCCAGAGAGAAGTGTACTTACTGCCAACGCCGCCACTGTTAACTTTTTCATATCCGCTCCATCGTTATGGTTATAACTGCGTGACGAATATACCTACATTGGAGTAATAAGTGATCTAACCTGGATCACATTACGTCGTGTAATTTAACATTTATTGATCCAGATTAATTTAGAAGTAGCATTCAAAATCCTGGTTATTGTCATTCAGATCAAATTTGAAATATTTTCATAAAGTGAATATCTTTTGAGCAATCGTCAAAGCCAGCGCCTGTTTATTGCTTCCTGCTTTACAAAGATATGCTTTTCCATACAACCGTTGATGCTGCCACTGCGCCTTTATCCAGGGTACAATTGCCCGCTTAATAACACCTGCAAAACTCAAGGAGAGTGCATGTCTATCACGGCGAAGTCCGTATACCGTGACACCGGGAATTTTTTCCGTAATCAATTTTTAACCATCCTGCTGATCTCGCTGCTGTGCGCGTTTATCACGGTGGTATTAGGGCATGCCTTCTCACCCAGCGATGCGCAAATCGCGCAGTTGAGTGAAGGGGATCATCTGGCCGGGAGCGCTGGCTTGTTCGAGCTGGTGCAAAATATGACGCCAGAGCAGCAGCAGATCCTCCTGCGTGCGTCGGCGGCGTCCACGTTCTCCGGCCTTATCGGTAATGCCGTCCTCGCCGGTGGCGTGTTGTTAATGATCCAGCTCATTTCCGCAGGCCACCGCGTGAGCGCGCTGCGTGCTATTGGCGCCAGCGCGCCGGTGCTGCCAAAACTGTTCATTCTTATTTTGCTGACCACGCTGCTGGTGCAACTGGGGATTATGCTGATTGTGGTGCCCGGCATTCTGCTGGCCATCGTATTGGCTCTGGCCCCGGTGATGCTGGTGCAGGATAAGATGGGCATATTTGAGGCCATGCGTAACAGCATGCGTCTGGCGTGGGCGAACATGCGACTGGTGGCTCCGGCCGTCATCGGTTGGCTGTTGGCAAAAACGCTGCTGTTGCTGTTCGCATCGAGCTTTGCCGCCTTTGACCCGAACGTTGGCGCGGTGATCGCAAATACGTTGAGCAATTTGATCTCTGCCGTATTGCTCATCTACCTGTTCCGTTTGTATATGTTGATTCGCCAATAACCCCTTACGCGTCGCAGGCCTTTTCGCCCGACGCTTTTGATTACGGAAATGAACAATGAAGCAGTTTCTCGATTTTTTACCGCTGGTGGTCTTCTTTGTTTTTTACAAAGTCTATGACATCTATGCCGCCACCTCCGCGCTGATTGTGGCAACGGCCATCGTGCTTATCTACAGTTGGGTTCGCTACCGCAAGGTAGAGAAAATGGCGCTGATTACTTTTGTTCTGGTCGCCGTGTTTGGTGGGCTGACGATCTTCTTCCATAACGATGAGTTTATTAAGTGGAAAGTCACGGTCATTTATGGCCTGTTTGCCAGCGCGTTGCTTATCAGCCAGTGGGTAATGAAAAAACCGCTGATTCAGCGCATGTTGGGTAAAGAACTGACGCTGCCGCAAGCAGTGTGGTCGAAGCTCAACCTCGCGTGGGCGGTGTTCTTTATTCTGTGCGGCCTCGCGAATATTTATATCGCGTTCTGGCTACCGCAAAATATCTGGGTGAACTTTAAAGTGTTTGGCCTGACCGCGCTGACGCTGATTTTTACCCTGCTCAGCGGCGTCTATATTTATCGACATATGCCGCAGGAAGACAAATCCTGAACCGCTTTTGATGCCAGGCCTGAAAGCCTGGCTTTTTTTCTCCCCTCCCGGTATCACCTGTTCTGCACTTTTCCTTTGTTATCGATCCATAAATTGGGTGAATCATGAAGATATTGTGGAGATTGCCTTCCCGATATTGTAATGAGAATGCTTATCATTGATATTCCGTATCGCATTTTTAACAATAGGGATGTCCGTTGATGATTTCGATAATAAAAAGCTCTCCGCGCCCTCTGGCGCTCTTGATTGCCGCAGCATTGAGTGGAAATGCGTTCGCTGCAGACGACGCGATGAATGACGGTGAAACCATGGTCGTTCAGGCCACCGCCGAAGAAGCCCTTAAGCAGCAGCCAGGGGTGTCTGTCATTACCGCCAAAGACATTGAAAAACACCCTCCCGTTAACGATCTCTCCGATATTATTCGCACTATGCCGGGGGTTAACCTGACGGGTAACAGCGCCAGCGGTAGCCGGGGCAATAACCGTCAGATAGACATTCGCGGTATGGGTCCGGAAAACACCCTTATTTTGATTGACGGCGTACCGGTAACGTCCAGAAACTCGGTACGCTATAGCTGGCGCGGCGAGCGGGACACCCGGGGTGATACCAACTGGGTGCCTGCGGAAATGGTTGAGCGCATTGAGGTTCTGCGCGGCCCGGCGGCGGCACGCTACGGCTCTGGCGCCGCTGGCGGCGTGGTGAATATCATCACCAAACAGCCAACAAACGACTGGCACGGCTCGCTTTCTCTCTATACCAACCAGCCCGAAAACAATAAAGAAGGCGCGACCAAGCGCGCAAACTTCAACCTGAGTGGGCCGCTCATTGACGATGTACTGACGATGCGCCTGTACGGAAACATTAACAAAACCGACGCCGACGCCGCGGACATCAATACCCAACAAAACGGCTCCTATGCCGCCGGACGTGAAGGGGTACGCAACAAAGATATTAATGCCCTGCTCTCCTGGAAACTGACGCCGCAGCAGATTGTCGATTTTGACTACAGCTACAGCCGCCAGGGGAATATTTACGCAGGCGACACCCAGTACAGTAACAGCAACGTCAGCCCTAATGGTCTGGTCAACACGCTATACGGTGAAGAAACTAACCGGATGTACCGTCAGTCATGGGGCTTAACCCATAACGGGATCTGGGACTGGGGACAGTCAAAATTCGGCGTCTATTATGAAAAAACCAATAATACGCGGATGCAGGAAGGCTCGACCGGGAAAGTGGAGGGAATGATCAATAATACCGATTACTCCACCAGCCGCCTGGAGTCGTATCGTTCTTCTGGCGAACTGAACATTCCGGTCTTCTGGCTGGTCGATCAAACCCTGACCCTTGGGGCCGAATGGAGCCGCGATGAACTAAACGATCCGGCATCGATGCAGGCGACCAGCGCATCCGGCGTGCAGATTGGCAATGTCTCCGGCGACGCTTCTGACCGTAGCACGAAAAACAGCGCCACCCTGACCGGTATTTATCTTGAAGATAACATCCAGGCGCGCCCAGGAACGGACATCATCCCGGGGATCCGCTTTGACTATCACAACGACTTCGGCAGTAACTGGAGCCCCAGCCTGAACATGTCCCAGGAGCTTGGCGACATGTTTAAGCTAAAAGCCGGGATTGCGCGGGTCTTCAAAGCGCCAAACCTGTATCAGTCCAGCGAAGGCTATCTGCTGTCCACACGCGGCAACGGCTGCCCGAATAATATCGCCACGGGCAGTTGCTACCTGCTGGGCAACCCGGACCTGGATCCGGAAATCAGTATCAATAAAGAGATCGGTCTTGAATTTAACTATGACGGCTGGGATGCGGGCATAACCTGGTTCCGTAACGACTACAAAAATAAGATTGTTTCGGGAACGGACATCATCGGCTACGCCTCTAACGGCAACAACATTCTGCAGTGGGAAAACGGCGGCAAAGCAATAGTCGAAGGTCTGGAAGGTAACGTGGTGATCCCGCTGCTGCCGGACACCCTGAGCTGGCGCACCAATGCGACCTACATGATCAAATCGGAAAATAAGGACACCGGTAACCCACTGTCGGTTATTCCTAAGTACACGATCAATACCATGCTGGACTGGCAGGTTAACGATAAATTCTCGACAAACCTCCAGTGGACGCAGTATGGCCGTCAGAAACCGCGTGAGTACGCCGAAACGCGTAACGAGACCGGCGCAATGTCGGATAAACAAATCGGCGCCTACGCGATTGTCGGCATTGGCGCGAATTATCAGATGACAAAGAATCTGCGACTTAATGCGGGCATCAGTAACCTGTTCGATAAGCAGATTTATCGTGAAAACGACGGCGCGTCGACCTACAACGAACCAGGCCGGGCATATTACGCTGGCGTCACCATGTCATTTTAATCTCTCCAACGCCCGCCTCGCGGGCGTTTCCCCTCTGTTATCCATGCGAAAATCATAGTAGCATCGCGGCTGGAATTTTTTCTCTCTACTCGGTTTTACCATGACAACAACAACTAACGTCCCTCAGGGCGAACTGGTTTTACGCACACTGGCCATGCCCGCTGACACAAACGCCAATGGCGATATTTTTGGCGGCTGGCTGATGTCACAAATGGATATTGGCGGCGCGATTCAGGCGAAAGAGATTGCTCATGGCCGCGTGGTAACCGTCCGCGTGGAAGGAATGAGCTTTCTGCGCCCGGTAGCCGTGGGCGATGTCGTGTGCTGTTACGCGCGCTGCGTGAAGCGCGGAACCACCTCGGTGAGTATTAATATTGAAGTCTGGGTGAAGAAAGTGGCGTCAGAGCCCATTGGCCAGCGCTACAAAGCAACCGAAGCGCTGTTTATCTATGTTGCGGTTGATCCGGACGGAAAGCCGCGCCCGCTGCCGGTGCAGGACTGATATCGGAAACCTGCCTCAACAGTGCCGGAGGACGGTGTACTGTCCTCCGGCTGCGGATTTATACGATTCATTACTCGATCTGTGTGGTGCCGTTCAGACGGAAGACAATATTGACCACCAGCCCAGAACCGGGTTTACCCGCTTCGTAGCGCCATCTGCGCATCGCATTCTTCACTTCACGCTCGAACATATTGGCAGGTTGGGCAGAAAGAATTTGCACATTGTCCACCCGGCCGTCTGCAGTCACATCAAATTTCACCTTCACCCGCCCTTCAATACGTAACGCCTGCGCGCGCGCCGGATACTGCGGCTGATTACGGCGCAGGGCGCGCGGTCCTGACGGCACGGCGACAGCAGGTTTGCTGGTTGCCGCCGCGCTACGGGTCGTCGGACGCGCAGACGCGTTAGTGTCAAACGGTGATGCCGGACGCGGCTCCGCGGGCTTAACGTCCCGTTTCGGCTGCTCCTCGACCTTTTTCACCGGCTTCGGTTTGGGTTTCGGCTTTGGCTTGGGTTTCGGTTTTTCGATCACCACCGGCGCTTCTTTTGGCGGTTCGGGGGTAATTTCAGGTTCCGGCTCGGGTTCAGGCTCAACGACCGGTTGCGGCGGCGGCTGAACCGCCTGAGGCGGTTCCAGGTCTGCCGGAGAGACCATCGTTACGGAGATAGGCTGCGCAGGCGCGGGCAGTTCAATAACCTGATGTACCGAGGTATATAAGAGTCCCGCAACCAGCGCGCCATGAATGGCAACAGAGAGCAGCGTCGGCCAGGGGAAGCGACGAGGTAAATCAAGGGTCATTGAAGTCATAATCGTTTCAGTTGAAAAACCAGACCTCAATTTTAAATGCAAATAGCAATCATATTCAATAAGGCATCACGGTCGGCGGCATTTAAAAACCAAATTCTGGCGAAAAAAATCCTTGCTAACGCTGTGGCCTTAACAAAGCTGACATCTTTGCGTTGCAGTCAGGTGACCTTTCCAATAACGTATTTACACACTCGATCTGCCTGTTTGCGTCCCATGACGTTTCTGATTAAGGAGCCTTATACGTGCTTTATGTTATCTATGCTCAGGATCACGCCGATTCGCTGGAAAAACGCCTTTCCGTCCGCCCTGCTCATCTGGCGCGTCTGCAGTTGCTTCGCGATGAAGGTCGTTTGTTGACCGCAGGTCCAATGCCCGCGGTCGACAGCAACGATCCGGGTGCGGCGGGTTTTACCGGCTCAACGGTCATTGCAGAATTTGATTCACTGGAAGACGCGCAAAAGTGGGCGGAAGCCGATCCGTATGTGGCCGCCGGGGTGTATGCCCAGGTGTCGGTTAAGCCCTATAAGAAAACGTTTTAAACCGCAGTTCTTTGGGCACCGCAGGCGGTGCCCGTGTTGCTCAGACGCTGTGGATCGCAAACAGCAGCGCGTTACGCTGATGGTTGAGGATACACTTTCTGATTGAGTGGATCCGCATATTGCGACGTGACTGCCCTTCAAGCCAACGCGCTTTTCGGCGACTGGCCTGACGCAGCATACGCCAGCGTCCCACTTCCGTTCTACTCCGCTTCATGTGCCTTACTCTTACAGTGCAAGAGTCTGCATTATACGCCTCGTCGCCAGGCAGGCTAGCGCTTTTCCCGCGTTTTTATTTGCCAGATTAATCCTGACGCGTAAACTCTTAACAATGCGCTTTCAAAAGGATTTTTAAACTATGACAACCTTCTACACGGTGGTGAGTTGGCTGGTCATTCTGGGCTACTGGGTGCTCATTGCCGGTGTAACATTACGTATATTAATGAAACGACGCGCGGTGCCTTCCGCCATGGCCTGGCTGCTGATCATTTATATACTGCCGCTGGTCGGGATCATCGCTTATCTTTCCGTTGGAGAACTTCACTTAGGCAAACGTCGTGCTGAACGCGCGCGGGCAATGTGGCCTTCCACGGCCAAATGGTTAAACGATCTCAAATCCTGCAAACACATTTTCGCCGAAGAAAACAGCAGCGTGGCGTCCTCGCTGTTTAAACTTTGCGAACGTCGCCAGGGCATTGCCGGCGTCAAGGGCAACCAGCTCCAGTTGCTGACCGACACCGACGATGTGATGCAGGCGCTGATCCGGGACATCCAGCTGGCGCGGCATAACATCGAGATGGTGTTTTATATCTGGCAGCCGGGCGGCATGGCCGATCAGGTTGCGGAGTCGCTGATGGCGGCCGCGCGCCGCGGCATTCACTGCCGTCTGATGCTCGACTCCGCTGGCAGCGTGGCGTTCTTCCGCAGCCCATGGGCGGCGATGATGCGTAACGCCGGGATAGAAGTGGTTGAAGCGCTCAAGGTGAACCTGCTTCGTGTCTTCCTGCGGCGCATGGACCTGCGTCAGCACCGTAAAATGGTGATGATTGACAACTACATTGCCTATACCGGCAGCATGAATATGGTGGATCCGCGCTACTTCAAACAAGACGCCGGCGTCGGCCAGTGGGTAGACTTAATGGCGCGCATGGAAGGTCCGGTTGCGACTGCGATGGGCATCGTCTACTCCTGCGACTGGGAGATCGAAACCGGCAAGCGCATTTTGCCCCCGCCGCCGGACGTCAATATTATGCCTTTCGAGCAGGCCAGCGGTCACACGATCCACACCATTGCATCCGGCCCCGGCTTCCCGGAGGATTTGATTCATCAGGCGCTGCTGACCGCCGCGTATTCCGCGCGTGAATATTTGATCATGACGACGCCCTACTTCGTGCCCAGCGACGATTTGCTGCACGCCATCTGTACCGCCGCCCAGCGCGGCGTGGACGTCAGCATAATTCTTCCCCGCAAGAACGATTCCCTGCTGGTTGGCTGGGCCAGCCGTGCGTTCTTTAGCGAACTGCTGGCGGCAGGCGTCAAAATCTATCAGTTCGAAGGCGGCCTGTTACATACCAAAAGCGTCCTGGTGGACGGTGAGCTGAGTCTTGTCGGTACGGTCAATCTGGATATGCGCAGCCTGTGGCTGAATTTCGAAATCACGCTGGTGATCGATGATGCCGGATTCGGCGGCGATCTCGCCGCGGTGCAGGACGACTATATCTCCCGCTCGCGGTTGCTGGATGCCCGTTTGTGGGTAAAACGCCCACTCTGGCAGCGGATTGCCGAGCGACTGTTTTACTTCTTCAGTCCATTGCTGTAAAACGTGCCCAATAGTGGGTAAACAGGTAGTCATTATGGATATGGATCTGAACAATCGCCTGACTGAAGATGAAACGCTTGAGCAGGCTTACGATATTTTTCTCGAACTGGCGGCCGATAACCTCGACCCGGCAGACATTATTCTGTTCAATTTACAGTTCGAAGAACGCGGTGGAGCGGAATTGTTTGATCCGTCTGAAGACTGGCAGGAACACGTCGATTACGACCTGAATCCTGATTTCTTTGCCGAGGTAGTGATTGGGCTTGCCGACAGTGAAGACGGCGAGATTAACGATATTTTTGCCCGCGTTCTCCTGTGTCGCGAAAAAGACCATAAGCTCTGCCATATTCTCTGGCGCGAATAACCCTCCGTCATGCCGGAAAGTCGCCCGCTTTCCGGCGTTCTTCCCTTACCCCGGTAATTTACTGCCACAGTGGTTGCAATACCGCGCGCTGTTTTCGTGCTTGCTTTGCTGGCAGTGCGGACACTTGCGCGGCTGATTATCCTTTTGAAACGCGGTACCCATATGGGTAGTAATTAAGCCGGTTGGGATAGCAATCACCGAATAGCCAATCAGGATCAACAGCGAGGCAACAATCCGCCCAAGCGGCGTATGTGGCGTGATATCGCCATATCCGACGGTGGTGACCGTCACTATCGCCCAGTAGACAGAAGCGTTCAGCGTAGTAAAACCGTATTTCGGCCCCTCGATGAGATACATCAGCGTGCCGAAAATAATCATGACGATGGCGATAAAAGAATAAAACAGAATCAACTGATGCCGCGCGCTGACAATTGCCTGCCAGAATACGCGCAAAGAAGGCATAAAGCGCAGCAGCTTTAAGATACGCAATACGCGGATCGCCCGCATGGCGCGCCAGGCAAAGACATAATTCAGGCTGATCTCCGGCCATAGCCACATAACGTAGAGCGGCAGTATGGTGGCTAAATCAATTATTCCCCAAAAACTGAACACATATTTTGCCGGGTTCGGCCAACTGATCAGACGCAGCAAATATTCGACGGTGAAAATGAGCGTGACGAACAGTTCCAGCCAGACAAAAAGATGCCATTCGTCATAGGTCAGGTGATACTGGGTTCCCAGTCCCGATTCGACAAAAATAATGACCACGCTGATCAGCGCAAACAGCGCGCACAGACCTTCAAAGCGCCGCCCCGAGCGGGTATTCAGATCAAATAAGGTGTGGTAAAGACGACGCCGAATCGACGATAAAGAAAGTGACACGGTAACCTCACAATAAAAAACAGGGCTGACGTGATATCAGCCCTGGCAATTATAACGGGTCTACTTTCAGGCAGGAAACAGCATGTCGGAAACTGCCTTCCAGCACCGGGCGTGTTTTTGCGCACTCCGGCCCGGCGATCGGGCAACGGGTGCGAAATACACAGCCGGAAGGCGGGTTAATTGGCGAAGGCAATTCCCCTTCCAGCAGTTGGATGGTCTTGTTTTTTTCCCGATCGGGATCGGGGATTGGCACGGCAGACATCAACGCTTTAGTATAGGGGTGCAGCGGGTTGTGATACACCTCATCGTAGGTCCCCAGCTCTACCGCATGCCCCAGATACATCACCAGTACGCGGTCGGAGATATGCTTCACCACCGCCAGGTCATGGGCGATAAATATCAGCGACAACCCCATTTCACGCTGCAATTGTTGCAGCAGATTCACCACCTGCGCCTGAATGGAGACGTCGAGTGCCGAAACCGGCTCGTCGCAGATAATGAGCTTCGGCTCCAGGATCAGCGCACGCGCAATACCGATACGCTGGCACTGACCGCCGGAAAACTCGTGCGGGTAACGGTTGATGAGATTTGGCAACAACCCCACTTTCATCATCATCGCCTTGACCCGTTCGCGTACGTCCTGCCGCGGTAGCGCCGGATGATAGGTGCGCAGCGGTTCAGCGATAATTTCTCCGATGGTCATGCGTGGGTTCAGCGACGCCAGTGGATCCTGAAAAATCATCTGGATATCGCTGCGCACGTTGCGCCACTCTTCCGCTTTCATACCCAGCAGATCTTTTCCCAGCCAGGCCACTTTTCCGTCGGTCGCTTTCACGAGACCAATAATCGCCCTTGCGAAGGTCGATTTTCCACAGCCTGACTCCCCCACGACGCCCAGCGTTTCGCCTTCGTACAGCCGCAGCGTCACGCCATCCACCGCCTTCAGCGTTTTTGACGGCTGCCAGAACCACTGCTTGCCGTCTTTAATCGCGAAATGAACCTTCAGATCGGCAATTTCGAGGAGGACTTTACGTTTTTCATCTACAGCATTCATACCAGTTCCTCCACCGGTTTAAAGCAGGCGCGCAGGCGACCCGGGCTGAACTCGTCGAGCGGCGGCGCGCTGCTGCATATCTCCATCGCGTAGGGACAGCGCGGCTGAAACGGGCAGCCTTTCGGCAAACGCAACAGGTTTGGCGGGTTGCCGGGAATCGTTAACATCTCTTCGCCTTCGCCATCCAGACGCGGCACCGCGTTAAGCAAGCCGATGGAATAGGGGTGAACGGGACGGTAAAAGACGTCGCGCGCTGCGCCGTACTCCATAGTGCGCCCCGCATACATCACCAGCACTTTGTCGCAAATACCCGCCACAACGCCAAGATCGTGGGTAATCATAATGATTGCCGTATTGAACTCCCGCTTCAGATCATTGAGCAGGGTCATGATTTGCGCCTGCACGGTCACGTCCAGCGCGGTGGTCGGTTCATCGGCAATCAGCAGTTTTGGTCGACACAGCAACGCCATCGCGATCATGACGCGCTGGCGCATGCCGCCGGAAAACTCATGGGGAAACATTCTCATGCGCTTGCGGGCTTCCGGCATTTTGACGGCATCCAGCATTCGCACCGACTCTTCAAATGCCTCAGCTTTGCGCATTCCTTTATGCAGCATCAGCACTTCCATTAGCTGCTCCCCAACGCGCATATAAGGGTTCAGCGAGGTCATTGGGTCCTGGAAGATCATCGAAATTTGCTCGGCGCGCAGTCTGTTCAGTTCCCGTTCGGGTAGATTAAGGATCTCACTGCCATTGAACTTTGCCGATCCGCCAATCCGGCCATTGGGGGCCAGCAGTCCCATCAGCGCAAACGCGGTCTGCGATTTGCCTGAGCCGGACTCGCCGACAATTCCTAAGGTTTCCCCGGCACGCAGGGTAAAGTTCAGATCGTTTACGGCAGTGACGTCACCGTCCGGCGTACTGAAGGTCACGCGGAGATCCTGTACGTCCAGCAGTGCGTTAGCCCGTTGCTCCGCGAGCGGCGCGGTTGCTGTTTCAATTACGCTCATGGCTGCGCTCCTTAACGGTCTTTCGGGTCGAGGGCATCACGCAAGCCATCGCCAATAAAGTTAAAACAAAACAACGTCACCACCAGGAATCCTGCCGGAAACAGCAGCAACCACGGCGAAACTTCCATTGAGTTCGCGCCGTCGCTTAATAACGCGCCCCAACTGCTCAGCGGCTCCTGGGTTCCCAATCCCAGGAAACTGAGGAAAGATTCAAACAGGATCATGCTTGGCACCAGCAACGACGCGTAGACCACCACCACCCCAAGCACGTTGGGCACAATGTGGCGGATAACGATATTCGTCGTGGAAACGCCGCCCACCTGAGCGGCCTCGATAAACTCTTTACGCTTCAGGCTCAGCGTCTGACCGCGCACGATACGCGCCATGTCCAGCCAGGAGACCATGCCGATAGCCACAAAAATCAGCAGGATATTTTGTCCAAAGAAGGTGACCAGCAGGATCACGAAGAACATAAACGGGAAGGAGTTGAGGATTTCCAGCAGGCGCATCATCACCGAATCCACTTTGCCGCCGAGATAGCCGGAAAGCGAGCCGTATAGCGTCCCCACAATCACCGCCACCAGCGCAGCGGCGATCCCCACCATCAGAGAAATACGTCCGCCAATCGCCACGCGCACTAGCAGGTCGCGACCGGACGAGTCAGTGCCGAAATAGTGTCCGGACTCAACGTCCGGCGCGCTCGACATCATTCCCCAGTCGGTATCAAAATAGGTGAACGATGACAGCATTGGCGCCAGCGTGACGAACAAGGCAATAATGACCAGAACAACCAGACTGGCAACCGCCGCACGGTTATGCATAAAGCGTCGGCGGGCATCCTGCCACAGGCTGCGCCCTTCGACCTCCAGCTTTTCACTGAAATTCTCCAGCGCCTCGCTGTTTTTCTTACTTAACATCATCGCGAGCTCCAGTCTCAGTAACGGATTTTCGGGTCGATCACGGCATACAGCACATCGACAATCGCATTGAATACGATGGTTAACGTCCCTACCAGAATCGTCAGGCTTAGCACCAGCGAATAGTCACGGTTCAGCGCGCCATTCACAAAAAGCTGGCCGATGCCAGGCAGGCCATAGATAGTTTCAATGACCATTGAGCCGGTGATGATGCCGACAAAGGCCGGTCCCATGTATGAAAGCACCGGTAACAGCGCCGGTTTCAGCGCATGGCGAAAAATGATGCGTCGCATCGGCAGCCCTTTCGCCCGTGCGGTGCGAATGAAGTTGGAGTGTAAAACTTCAATCATCGAACCGCGGGTAATACGGGCGATGCTGGCGATATAGGCCAGCGATAAGGCGACCATTGGCAGGATCATAAATTTCAGCGCCCCGCCATTCCAGCCGCCGCCCGGCAGCCAGTGCAGCGTGATGGCAAATATCATCACCAGAAGCGGCGCGACCACAAAGCTCGGGATGACGACGCCGGTCATTGCCACCCCCATCACCATGTAATCCCAGCGCGTATTTTGCTTAAGCGCCGCGATAACGCCCGCGCTAACGCCGAGGATCACCGCTAACAGGAAAGCCGCCGCGCCCAGTTTCGCCGAAACCGGGAAACTCGACGCCACCAGATCGTTAACGGTGTAATCTTTGTATTTAAATGAAGGACCAAAATCCCCATGCGCCAGTTGTTTCAGATAGCTGAAATATTGGGTCATGATGGGGTCGTTGAGATGATATTTCGCTTCGATATTCGCCAGCACCTCTGCCGGCAATGCGCGCTCGCCGGTGAAAGGACTCCCCGGCGCCAGACGCATCATAAAGAACGAAATGGTAATAAGAATAAATAGCGTCGGAATCGCTTCCAGACAGCGGCGTAAGATAAATTTCAACATTGCCCGTACCTTCTGGCGTGTGCCTTTATACCTCGCCATGCTGAACGTGTGCAGCGAGGTAGTAATAGTCGACGATAAAAGACACAGTGGGGCACGCTATTCTGCCCCACCCTTTGCCATTAATGCTTGATAATATACAAGTCTTTAACGTGAATATTATCCATCGGGTCTTTACCGGTGTAACCCCCTACCCACGGTTTAACCAGGCGAGCGTTGACATAATAGAACACCGGCACTATTGCAGAGTCTTTGTCCAACTGCTGCTCGGCTTGAGCATAGAGTTCAGCACGCTGCGCGTCATCTTGTGCATTCAGCGTATCGGCAATGATCTTGTCAAAGGCCGGGCTCTTATAATGCGTGGTGTTGTTCGAACTGTCAGACAGCACCATATTCAGGAAAGAGGTCGGCTCGTTGTAATCCGCACACCAGGCGGCGCGGGAAACGTCATAATTCCCCTGATGACGCGTATCCAGGAAGGTTTTCCACTCCTGGTTTTCCAGTTTCACGTTGACGCCTAAATTTTTCTTCCAGATAGACGCGGCGGCAATGGCCAGTTTCTTATGGAGATCGGAGGTGTTGTACAGCAAGTTAAAGGTCAGCGGTTTATCGGCGGTATAACCGGCTTCAGCCAGCAGTTTTTTCGCTTCTTCGTTACGTTTTTCCTGCGTCCAGCCAAACCATTCCGGCTCCACCAGTTTCGCCCCGTCGGTATACGGCGGCGTAAAGCTGTAGGCTGGCAAGTCCCCCTGGTTTTTCACTTTGTTGACGATGATATCGCGATCCAGCGCCAGCTTGAGCGCGGTACGCACGCGCACATCCGTAAACGGTGCTTTCTGGTTATTGATTTCGTAATAGTAGGTGCACAAATACGGGTCAACGTGTACTTCGTTCGGGATCTCTTTCTTCAGCTTCTGAAACAGTTCAATCGGCATGTTGTTGTAGGTCATGTCGATTTCACCGCTACGGTAGCGGTTAACATCAGTAACTTCTGAGGAGATCGGCAGGTAGGTGACCTGATTAATAACGGTTTTGGCGTTATCCCAGTATTGGGGGTTACGCTCAAGGACGATACGCTCGTTAACCACCCAGTCCTTCAGTTTGTAAGCGCCGTTACTGACTATATTCGCTGGCTGCGTCCACTTATCACCGAATTTTTCAACCACCGCCTTCGGTACCGGAGAAACGGACGAGTGCACCAGCAGCTTATAGAAATATGGCACCGGCTCGCTCAGCGTCACTTCAAAAGTATGATCGTCGAGGGCTTTAACGCCCAGATCGGTCACCGGTTTTTTACCGGCGACGATATCGTCAATATTCACGATATGTCCGTACTGCAGATAACTGGCATAAGGCGAAGCGGTGTTGGGATCGGCCAGACGCTGCCAGCTATAAACGAAATCCTGAGCGGTCACTGGGGAGCCGTCGGACCATTTTGCATCTTTACGCAGATGGAACGTCCAGACTTTAAAGTCTTTATTGTCCCACTTTTCCGCCACGCCGGGAGAGGGTTTGCCCTCTACGTCGCTTATTATCAACCCTTCGAACAGGTCGCGGCTGATGTTGGATTCCGGTACCCCTTCGATTTTATGCGGATCGAGAGACTGAACTTCCGAGCCATTATTGCGCACCAGCGTTTGCTTTTCCGCCAGCTGCACGCCTGCGGGGACGACCGCAGCCATTGCCGCATTACCGGCGAGGAGCGCAGAGAGAACCCCTGCGGCCACTAAACTTTTTTTCGTGTTGGTCATTGTGTTTGTACTCCCTCATTATAATTACTGGTTTTATTACCAGCCTGTTAATCCCGCTAAGGATCCCTGATCAGCCCCGGAGACTTTCTGCTGTCAGGTGCTTTACTGCCTGCTATCACCGACTTTATTTATTCTGGCGATTCGAACGACCGCCTTACGTCGATTCTTTTTGCGCGCTTCCCCTGTCAGAAACGCGCGCCGTATTCGGGCAAAAAGCGTGTTGATATTAATTCTCATCAACGCACATTCTGCTGAGAAATAGAGTGTCGGAAAGTAACAAATGCGTTTCTCGTCCGCCAATACAATTTACAGATTTGTTAAGCAATTCTCTTTTGTAGAAAAAAAACCGCCCCAACAGAACGTATCAAAACCGCGAATTAACGCATAACTTACTGTTAAATAACATGTAATCTATAATTAACTGATTTTGACATCCTGCGCTTTCACCCATGAACTCAAATGCACAAAAAATTAACAATTGTTTATTATTTAGCACATTCATCTGAGAGGTCATTGAAATAACTAATAACATTTCAATAATCCTTCATCAAGTCCCGGATTGTGATGTGAAAAAATTTACACCTTGTGCACCAGCCTTTTGTAGAGAATCTCTGCTAAATCAATGCAATAAATAAATGGTATCTATACCGCAGACGAACGACTGCAGTACAAGCGCAACGGAAAGTGAAAATAATGACGGGAGAAAAACGGAGCCATTAATGCTCCGCCTATTCTTTCATTTGAAAGGTATTAACTTAACAGACCGGGGAATATCGCCTTAATACCGGTAACGATAAATTCGATGCCCAACGCCATGAGCAGCAGACCCATAATACGCGTAATCACGTTAATTCCGGTTTGCCCGAGGACGCGCACCAGCCACGGCGCCATGCGAAACAATCCCCAGCAGCAAAGCGCGAAGAGCGCAATGGCAATAAAGAAGCCAAACAAATACATCAGGCTATGGTAGCGGGTTCCCCAGACGATAGTGGAACTGATTGCCCCCGGCCCCGCCATCAAGGGCAGCGCCAGCGGCACTACGCCCACGCTTTCCCGAATCGCCGTTTCTGATTTTTCCTGTTTGTTCTGTTTGTCTTCCCCCAGCTTACCGCTGATCATCGACATGGCGATGGTCACGACCAGAATGCCGCCAGCAATACGGAATGAGTCGATAGAAATGCCAAAGACCTGGAGAATGCCATCGCCAAGGAACAAAGAGGTCCACAAAATGATGGCAACGGACAGGTTCGCCGTCAGGTTGGTCTTATTACGTGCCGCCGCCGTCTGGTAGCTGGTCATGCTGATAAAAACGGGGATAATCCCGACTGGGTTCACTAACGCAAATAACCCTATGAAAAATTTAAAATAAACAGGAAAATCAAACAGCGTTTGAGTCACGGTTAGCTCCGCAGCGTTAGCCGTATAAAGTTAATCAAAGAGTAAAGGGTAAAAACCGTGCTGAAGATACGCCTTTTCACAGCACTTTTCACCTGCTTCACGCAAAATTGCTCCCTTTCCTGAGTGTTATTAATATGTATTAATTATGCTAACTTAAAGACCATTCACCTATACAATTAATCAACACTTAACGTTTAGCGCTAAAATGCCCTGCTGAAAGGTGTCAGCTTTGCGAAATTTTGATCTGGATCACGTAATCGCTACTCAGAAGTGAGTAACCTTGCTTACGCCACCTGGAAGTAACGCGTTAGAGTTAGATGACGCTGACGTATAAGCTCTTTTAGTAAATCAGAGCGAACTGGACGTTAAGTAACCATTTGATTTTTCGGTTGTTATACAAACTTATGCCCTCTGTCTATACTCACGTATCGCGCAGATGATTTACTAAAAAAGTTTAACATTATCAGGAGAGCATTATGGCTGTTACTAATGTCGCTGAACTTAACGCACTCGTCGAGCGCGTCAAAAAAGCCCAGCGTGAATATGCCAGTTTCACTCAAGAACAGGTCGACAAAATCTTCCGCGCCGCCGCTCTGGCAGCCGCAGATGCCCGTATCCCCCTCGCCAAAATGGCCGTAGCCGAATCCGGCATGGGTATCGTTGAAGATAAAGTGATCAAAAACCACTTTGCTTCCGAATACATCTACAATGCCTATAAAGATGAAAAGACCTGCGGTGTGCTGTCTGAAGACGACACTTTCGGGACGATTACCATCGCTGAACCGATCGGTATCATCTGCGGTATCGTACCGACCACTAACCCAACCTCCACAGCTATCTTCAAATCGCTGATCAGCCTGAAGACCCGTAACGCCATCATCTTCTCTCCGCACCCGCGTGCCAAAGACGCCACCAACAAAGCGGCGGATATCGTTCTTCAGGCGGCCATCGCTGCCGGTGCGCCAAAAGATCTGATCGGCTGGATCGACCAGCCTTCGGTTGAGCTGTCCAACGCCCTGATGCACCACCCGGACATCAACCTGATCCTCGCGACCGGCGGTCCGGGTATGGTGAAAGCGGCCTACAGCTCCGGTAAACCGGCCATCGGCGTGGGCGCGGGTAACACGCCTGTTGTTATCGACGAAACCGCCGACATCAAACGTGCCGTTGCGTCCGTGCTGATGTCCAAAACCTTTGATAACGGCGTTATCTGTGCGTCTGAGCAGTCTGTCGTTGTTGTTGATTCTGTTTATGATGCGGTTCGCGAACGCTTCGCCAGCCACGGCGGCTACCTGCTGCAGGGCAAAGAGCTGAAAGCCGTTCAGGACGTTATCCTGAAAAATGGCGCGCTGAACGCCGCTATCGTGGGTCAGCCAGCGTATAAAATCGCTGAACTGGCAGGCTTCTCCGTACCGGCAACCACCAAAATCCTGATTGGCGAAGTCAAAGTGGTTGACGAAAGCGAGCCGTTCGCACACGAAAAACTGTCCCCGACCCTGGCAATGTACCGCGCGAAAGATTTCGAAGATGCGGTGGACAAAGCCGAGAAGCTGGTGGCAATGGGCGGTATCGGTCATACCTCCTGCCTGTACACCGACCAGGACAACCAGCCGGAACGCGTCGCTTACTTCGGTCAGATGATGAAAACCGCCCGTATCCTGATCAACACCCCGGCTTCTCAGGGCGGTATCGGCGACCTGTACAACTTTAAACTCGCACCGTCCCTGACGCTGGGTTGTGGTTCATGGGGTGGTAACTCCATCTCTGAAAACGTTGGTCCAAAACACCTGATCAACAAGAAAACCGTTGCTAAGCGAGCTGAAAACATGTTGTGGCACAAACTTCCGAAATCTATCTACTTCCGCCGTGGCTCCCTGCCGATCGCGCTGGATGAAGTGATTACCGATGGCCACAAACGTGCGCTCATCGTGACCGACCGCTTCCTGTTCAACAACGGCTATGCAGACCAGATCACTTCTGTGCTGAAAGCGGCTGGCGTTGAAACCGAAGTGTTCTTTGAAGTGGAAGCTGACCCAACCCTGAGCGTTGTACGTAAAGGCGCTGAACTGGCCAACTCCTTCAAACCAGACGTGATCATCGCGCTGGGCGGCGGCTCCCCGATGGATGCGGCGAAAATCATGTGGGTGATGTACGAACATCCGGAAACCCACTTCGAAGAACTGGCGCTGCGCTTTATGGATATCCGTAAACGTATCTATAAGTTCCCGAAAATGGGTGTGAAAGCGAAAATGATCGCTGTCACCACCACGTCCGGTACCGGTTCAGAAGTGACGCCGTTTGCGGTGGTAACCGACGACGCGACCGGTCAGAAATATCCGCTGGCAGACTACGCGCTGACGCCGGATATGGCGATTGTCGACGCTAACCTGGTGATGGATATGCCGAAGTCACTGTGTGCGTTCGGTGGTCTGGATGCGGTGACTCACGCCCTGGAAGCCTACGTTTCCGTGCTGGCGTCTGAGTTCTCTGACGGTCAGGCGCTGCAGGCGCTGAAACTGCTGAAAGAAAACCTGCCGGCGTCTTACAACGAAGGTTCGAAAAACCCGGTTGCCCGTGAACGCGTACACAGCGCCGCGACCATTGCCGGTATCGCGTTTGCTAACGCCTTCCTCGGCGTGTGCCACTCCATGGCGCACAAACTGGGCTCCCAGTTCCACATTCCACACGGTCTGGCGAACGCCCTGTTGATCAGCAACGTTATCCGTTATAACGCCAACGACAACCCGACCAAGCAGACGGCATTCAGCCAGTACGACCGTCCGCAGGCGCGTCGTCGTTATGCTGAAATCGCTGACCATCTGGGTCTGAGCGCACCGGGCGACCGTACAGCGGCGAAGATCGAGAAACTGTTGGCCTGGCTGGAAAGCCTAAAAGCTGAACTGGGTATTCCGAAGTCTATCCGCGAAGCCGGCGTTCAGGAAGCAGACTTCCTGGCTCACGTTGACAAGCTGTCTGAAGATGCCTTCGACGACCAGTGCACCGGCGCTAACCCGCGTTACCCGCTGATCTCCGAGCTGAAACAGATCCTGCTGGATACCTACTACGGTCGTGAGTTCAGCGAAGGCGTAACCGCAAAAGCTGAAGCCGTTGTGGCTCCAAAAGCTGACAAAAAAGCGAAGAAATCCGCCTAATTGCGGTTCTGCGAAAGCATACTAAAAGCGGCCTCTGATGAGGCCGCTTTTTTATGGCTGCTCCACTACTGCACACGCTATGCTCACAAGAATGCCGTCAGGGCTCCTCAGTCACCCTCTGCGGGTAGCTTAACGGTGGCAGTGACGTTCCTGTATCGCCGTCAGAGAGCCTTCTTCCAGCGCCTCTTTATAATGTTTACGGCAAACGGAGACATAGCGCTCATTGCCGCCAATCACCACCTGCTCCCCTTCATTATACGGTCTGCCTGCCTGGTCAAGGCGTAATACCCTACTCGCCTTACGACCACAGAAGCAGATCGTTTTTAATTCAACCAGCTTATCTGACCATGCAAGCAGATACTGACTGCCCGTAAACAGTTCACCGCGAAAATCGGTGCGCAAGCCGTAACACAGCACCGGAATGTCGAGTTGGTCAACAACTTCCGATAATTCATAAACCTGCTGGCGAGTTAAAAACTGACATTCATCAACCAGCACACAGTGTATCGGCTCGCGCGCATTATCAGCGGCAATCTCTGCATACAAAGATGACTGTTGATTAAACAATTTGGCAGGAGATGACAACCCTATACGCGAACTGACTTTTCCTGCGCCAAAACGGTCGTCTATTTCCGCGGTATATACGACGGTGCGCATCCCACGTTCCTGATAATTGTAGGAAGATTGCAGTAAGGCAGTCGACTTACCTGCATTCATTGCTGAATAGTAGAAATATAGCTGCGCCATCGGCCACAGACCCTCACCAGAGTGAATAAAGACGGGGCCGAGTGTACCATAATTTCCCGTTGTTCAGCGTCGGATAGCACGTTAACGGGTGGCGGAATGCACACTTCCGCCTTCCGCTCGTTCACGTTGCGACGGCGACCGTAAGGAAAATACGAATTAACAATTGAACAAACATCAGGCGACAAATCCCATTGTTGCGATATTGCAGACGCGATATACATCAATAGCGCTTATCAACGCCAGCTAAATGGAAACCCTGTACTTATTGTTACTGTTCTACATAACTCTTGCAAAGTAATAGCGTATAGCCCCGTGGGAAACTAATACAAAAGGTTGAAATCACTGAAATGCGTAACTATTTCGCCACATAAAATGTGAGCTGAATCCGTCCGCCGTCGGGTAAAAAAGGAGTAACCGCTCTGCCAATAAGCTCTTTTTTGTGCGTTCCTTCAAGAAAATTTTAAGTTCGGATATTAATTGGGGGCAAAAAATAAAGCGCAATTTTGAATTCCTTACATTCCTGGCTATTGCACATCTGAATTTAACGCTCTATTATTAGCTCAACAAACCACCCCAATATAAGTTTGAGATTACTAAAATGAGCGAAGCACTTAAAATTCTGAACAACATCCGTACTCTTCGTGCGCAGGCAAGAGAATGCACCCTGGAAACGCTGGAAGAAATGCTGGAAAAATTAGAAGTTGTTGTTAACGAGCGTCGTGAAGAAGAAAGCGCGGCAGCGGCTGAAGTTGAAGAACGCACTCGTAAACTGCAGCAATACCGCGAAATGCTGATTGCTGATGGCATTGACCCGAATGAACTGCTGAATAGCATGGCTGCGGTTAAATCCGGCACTAAAGCTAAACGTGCAGCACGTCCGGCTAAATATAGCTACGTTGACGAAAACGGCGAAACCAAAACCTGGACTGGCCAGGGCCGTACTCCGGCAGTGATCAAAAAAGCAATGGAAGAGCAAGGTAAACAGCTGGAAGACTTCCTGATCAAGGAATAATCGGTATTTACTTGCCTGAAATCCCGCGTCTCGCGGGATTTTTTTTGCCTGTAATTTCCCAAAATCCCCAGACGCGGCGCATAAAAAACGGCGCTGGAGTGCCGCGCCGCTTAATCACGTTAATTATAACGTCCGGTTACCGCTTAATACCCACTTCGTCTTCAAGCCAGGCCTTAAATTCGCTACCCAGAGAATTATGGCGGATACCATATTCCACAAACGCCTGCATGTAGCCTAATTTATTGCCACAGTCATGGCTCTTGCCTTTCATATGGTAAGCTTCAACGGTTTCTTTTTCGATCAGCATGTCGATTGCATCGGTCAGCTGAATCTCGTCACCGGCTCCCGGAGGCGTTTTCGCGAGCAGTGGCCAGATATCTGCGCTCAGGACATAACGGCCCACAATCGCCAGATTAGACGGCGCGACGTCCGCTTTCGGCTTCTCTACCACGCCAACCATCGGAACGCTCTCGCCCGGGGTTAATTCAACGCCTTTGCAGTCTACGACACCATAAGCGGTTACGTCATCGACCGGTTCCACCATAATCTGGCTATTACCGGTTTCGTCAAAACGGCGAATCATTTCGGCCAGGTTATCCTGAGAAAGATCGGATTCGTACTCATCCAGAATAACGTCCGGCAGAATAACCGCGACAGGCTCGTTACCCACGACGGGATGCGCGCACAATACGGCATGGCCTAACCCTTTTGCCAGCCCCTGACGTACCTGCATAATCGTGACGTGCGGTGGGCAAATAGACTGTACCTCTTCGAGCAGCTGACGCTTAACACGTTTTTCCAGCATCGCTTCCAGTTCAAAACTGGTATCAAAATGGTTTTCGATCGAATTTTTCGAAGAGTGAGTCACCAGCACAATTTCAGTGATGCCCGCAGCAATACATTCGTTAACGACATACTGAATTAATGGCTTATCAACCAGCGGCAACATCTCTTTCGGGATCGCTTTTGTCGCCGGTAACATCCTGGTTCCTAATCCCGCTACCGGGATAACGGCTTTTTTGACTTTCGAGTTAATGGCAGCCATTTAAATTCTCCTGGACTGTTCATGTATTGAACGTGTTCATCAATCTGTACCGCATCGAGTATATCAGCACTGACAGAAGCCTCAGGTCCGAAAAGGATGCGCATGCGTATAATTAAGACAAATACGTATAAAACTGGCGCCGATAGTAACATCGGCAGAGAAAGGCAGGGTAAAGCAATTTGCTTGCGCCTGCCCGATTGTTCATTCCGCAGACAACATAAGACGCAACCTGCCGCCTGCTCCCCAAATTTGACATTGCCACGACTCGCAGCGCTGGCTAATTTGGTTGAGATAAGTATTTCCTAACGTCCCAAGCGGAACGCCATTACTGATTTGTACATTATGTGAGCCGGTATTTAATGTTGCATTCAACCCGGCAGAAACCAGTATCAGATTTTTAATCCCGCTATGGTAATACCCCACCAGCAGCGGAAATTGACCGGGTAAATTGGCCTGGCGGAGCAGATGGTTCACCTGTTTTAGCACTGCGCCCAATTCAGGCAGGCGTTGATTCTGATGCCCGAGCTGCTCCTGCAACAGACCATTAAATAACGCCCGCAGGAGTAATGCCGCCAGTACGCCATTATCCCCTGCGCGTGTTACGTCCAGACAATAAAAAGCCAAATCGTTGTCCGACAGCGGCGCGATATCCAGAACCAGCCCCGGTTTATCCGCTGAGACTAACTGCCGGTAATTCACGCGGCAGCGAGAAATAACCTGCTGCACCGGCGGCTGCAGCTCCTGCAGTAATTTTCTGGCGGCAGTCGGATCGCCAACCATAGCATCCCAGTCGCGGAACAGCCTTTCTTCTTCTTCCACCCGCGAATTGAACATATTGGGATAAAGACAGGCGAAGACGGTTTCGCGAAGACGATTGAGATCCTTTACCGGCTTTAGCAATACGTCATCGACCCCCAACCGTAGCGCCTTAGCAATATCGGCCATATTTTCCGTCGCGGAGATAACCAGTATCGGCGTCTGGTCCCCACGGTTACGTAATTGCTCGACAAGTTTGAGTCCGTTCATTCTCGGCATCGCAAGATCGCATATCATGAGATCGGGCGTGAATTCATCAAAACGCTCCAGTGCCTCAACCCCATCACTCGCCAGTGCCGTTGTCGCTCCCAATGAGGAAAACCACGAATCCAGAAGCGAGCGAAATACCGGCTCATCCTCAACGATAAGAATCTGTTTCCCGACCAATGGCTGCGTCATGTTCTCTCCCCTGACTGGCTTTGATCAATAGTGGCATGGTATTGCCACACCTGCCTGTCAGAATTTGCTTAAGTGTAGATAAAAAAGATGCGTCAAACTTCAGCACGCACCAGAGGTAATAGTTCGTCCATCTTTTTTTCCACCGCAAGCCGCCCTGCTTCAATGGCGGCATGGGCACGATGAAAATCCAGTGTGGATATTTGTGGACAGAACGGTTGTATTAATATGTCAGGCGGATCGCCCGCCATGCGGTTACGCTTAAGACGATTTTCCAGAATCTGGATAGACGTCGTCATGATTTCCATCGCGGTTGGCGCGGACACTACACGTCGTGCCGTCATACTGCCCAAACGTTCTTTTAAGCGCGCACGCCAGGACAGGCCTTCAACGTCAGTCTCAGCGCCGTCGCCGTTGACATTCGGTGAGAGGAGATCTTGTTGCATCAGGTGCGCATCGTGCTGCAGATCAACGGCAATCACGATATCGGCGCCCATGGCGCGGGTCAGTGAAACAGGAACGGGATTTACCACACCGCCGTCCACCAGCCAGTACCCCTTATGTGCGACAGGAGACATCAGACCAGGAATACTGCAGGAGGCCCGTACCGCAAGATGCAGATCGCCTTCGGTAAACCACAGTTCGCGACCGGTACTGAGGTTAGTGGCGACTGTGGCGAAACGCCGCGAGCACTGTTCGATAGTCTCCACAGGCATGATATTACGATAGTGATTGAACACGCGCTCGCCGCGCAGCAGTCCTCCCCGTCGCCACGAGAGATCCATCAGGCGAAGGACATCCCAGTAGCTGAACGAGCAAACCCACTTTTCCAGCGCAGGTAATTTATCACTGGCATACGCCGCGCCGACTAACGAACCGATGGAACAGCCGGCGACGATGTCAATATCAATGCCCATGTGCCTGAGCGCTTTGATGACACCAATATGTGACCAGCCCCGCGCCGCACCAGACCCCAGCGCCAGACCTATTTTCATCTTTCTCATGTGACCTACAAACTTCCCCTGGCTTTCGAGCGTAGCAACATCTCCATCGCTCAGTTAACATAGCGCCACCTGGACTTTTTATCCGCTGTTTTTTTATCAGGGAGACTATTCGTGTCACAGCTTTGTCCCTGCGGTAGCGCTGTCGAGTATAGCCTATGTTGCCACCAATATGTGTCTGGCGAGCAAGTTGCGCCCGATCCGTCACATCTCATGCGTTCTCGCTACTGCGCTTTTGTGATGAAAGACGCAGATTATTTAATCAAAACCTGGCATCCGGACTGCAATGCCGCGGCGTTCCGCGATGAGATAAGCGCCGGGTTCGCCAGTACCGAATGGCTCGGCTTAACCGTGTTTGAACAGAGCGGCGCCGAAAGCGATGAACTCGGCTACGTCAGCTTTGTCGCCCGTTTTCGTGAAAACGGCAAAGCGGGCGTCATCCTTGAACGTTCTCGTTTTTTAAAAGAAAACGGTCGGTGGTACTATATAGACGGCACACGCCCACAAATTGGACGAAATGACGCCTGCCCCTGCGGATCAGGTAAAAAATTCAAAAAATGCTGCGGTCAGTAACGCCCGACAGCATTCCTTATGCAAACATTCTCAACAGGATTACCGCTGCAAATGCATTCATTACAACGCAAAGTGCTTCGTACTATTTGCCCGGATCAAAAGGGCCTTATCGCGCGTATTACTAATATTTGCTACAAGCACGAACTGAACATTGTGCAGAACAATGAGTTCGTAGACCACCGCACCGGACGTTTTTTTATGCGTACCGAACTGGAAGGCATTTTTAACGACGCCACGCTGTTGGCCGATCTCGACAGCGCATTGCCTGAAGGCTCCATTCGCGAGTTGAATCCCGCAGGACGTCGTCGTGTGGTGATTCTGGTCACGAAAGAAGCGCATTGTCTGGGCGATCTGCTAATGAAAGCCAATTATGGCGGACTGGATGTTGAAATTGCCGCTGTGATAGGCAACCACGAGACCCTGCGTTCTTTAGTGGAGCGTTTTGAGATTCCTTTCGAGCTGGTCAGCCATGAGGGCCTGACTCGTGAAGAGCATGATAAGCAGATGGCGGACGCCATTGACGCGCACCAGCCGGACTACGTCGTGCTGGCAAAATACATGCGGGTACTGACGCCAGCGTTCGTCGCGCGTTTCCCGAACAAGATCATCAATATTCATCACTCGTTCCTGCCTGCCTTTATCGGCGCGCGTCCGTACCACCAGGCCTACGAGCGCGGCGTAAAAATCATTGGCGCGACAGCGCACTATGTCAACGACAATCTGGATGAAGGCCCTATTATCATGCAGGACGTAATCCACGTGGATCATACCTATACCGCGGAGGATATGATGCGCGCGGGTCGTGACGTAGAGAAGAACGTGCTGAGCCGCGCGTTATATCAGGTGCTGGCCCAGCGCGTCTTTGTGTACGGTAACCGAACGATCATTCTTTAATCGGCAGCGAAATGAATTGGTTACCTTTGCGTCTTTACGGGCAAAAATCAGGCAACCAGTTCATTTTTGTCACCGGAATGCTTTACAGTGGCGCGTCATTTGATATGATGCGCCCCGCTTCCCAAAAGGAAGCAGGCCAGTAAACGCTTTACCCCGTGGTGGGGTTCCCGAGCGGCCAAAGGGAGCAGACTGTAAATCTGCCGTCACAGACTTCGAAGGTTCGAATCCTTCCCCCACCACCATTTCCGAGCTGTACCTCAAACGATGAATTACCCCTGGTGGGGTTCCCGAGCGGCCAAAGGGAGCAGACTGTAAATCTGCCGTCACAGACTTCGAAGGTTCGAATCCTTCCCCCACCACCATCACTTCCAAATATCCCAATACTACCCTAAAGCACAATGCCTTATGTTCTTCCATTGCGGGGAAGGATGAGAAGCGTCGACTAAGGTTCGATTCGAGCGTAGCGAGAAAGCGTTGCCGCAGGCAACGACCCGAAGGGCGAGGCGCAGCCGCCATCCGACGCTTTCACTGAAAACAAAAAACCCTGCCGGAGCAGGGTTCAGTACGAGAAATTAGCACATCAGCGACGTGCACGCACAATCTGGTATTTGCGCGTCAGGTACTCTACCGGCGCGCTCCAGATATGCACGAGACGGGAGAACGGGAACAGCAGGAATAGCGTCATCCCGAGTACCAGGTGCAGACGGAAAATAAACGCCACGCCGTCAAGATGCGCCGAGGCGCCACCGTGGAAGGTCACGACAGACTGCGCCCAGCCGACCAGCTTCATCATCTCGCTACCGTCCATATGCTGAGCGGAGAACGGTATCGTCAGCAGCCCCAGCGCGCACTGAATCACCAGCAGCGACAGGATCAGAATATCTGCACCAGTGGTCGTTGCCCGTACGCGTGGACTGAACAGACGGCGTTTCAGCAGCAGTACGCCGCCGACCAGGGTCATCAGGCCCGCCGCCCCGCCACCGATCATCGCCATCTTTTGCTTTACGTCGACGGGCAGGAAGGATTCATACATCCAGTGAGGCGTTAACATACCGAGAAAGTGACCGGCAAAGATCCCCAAAATGCCGAAATGGAACAGGTTAGACGCCAGGTTCATCCCCTTGCGATCCAGCATCTGGCTGGATGCGGCACGCCAGGTGTACTGACCATAGTCATAGCGTAGCCAACTGCCAATCAGAAAGACCGACCCGGCGATGTACGGGTAGATATCAAAGAAGAACATATTCAGGAAGTGCATTATTGCTGTCCTCCGGTGGTGATATTCAGGTATTGCGGCGCGACGGCGCCAGCAAAACGACGTTGGTGAGCAGCGATTTCCGACTCGCCGCAGCCCTGATCGGCAAAGAATTTCACCTGCTCTTCTTCCCAGACCGCATCAAGCGCCTGCGGCGTATCGTCGCGCACTTCATCCGCAATTTTTTCGGCGACTTTGTCGCTGTCGATGGTGGTCTTCGCCAGCTTCAGCAGCAGGTCGAACAGCACCGCATAGCGGCTTTCACGCTGTTGCAAGCGCGCGCTCAGCAACGCCAGAATCGGCGCGATATCCTGCAAACCGCCCAGCGCCTCGTTTTTCGGCAACTGCGCCAGGTATTCGAGATACAGCGGCAGATGATCCGGCAATTCGCGGCTGTCGAGTTGCAACCCGTGCTGCTCATACTGCGCCATCAGGTCAACCATCGCCTGACCACGATCGCGTGACTCGCCGTGCACATGTTCAAACAGCAGCAGCGACGTGGCGCGCCCGCGGTCAAACAGTTCGCTGTACCTGGCCTGCACATCCAGCATGTCCTGTGCGGTTAAATCACGCAGGAAAACGCTGAGCTGATGCGCATCCTCTTTATCGAGGTTTTCCGATGACGCGAGTGCTTCGTAAAGCTCCTGCTGATGCTGCCACAGGGCAGCATCAGGGTACTCGAGCAGACGCGAAACAATGACGAGTTCAATCATTGGTGCGACTCCGTTTTGCTGGTCACATCGATGGCATCAATGCGGCGACTGTTGAACAGGTTGAACTTGCTGTCAGAACCGTGGCAGCCGTCGCCGAAGGTAAAGCCACAGCCGCTTTTCTCCGGGAACGCATCACGCGCCAGTTCACGGTGGCTGCTCGGCACCACAAAACGATCTTCGTAGTTAGCGATCGCCAGATAACGATACATCTCCTGAGCCTGCGCTTCACTTAAGCCCACTTCTTCCAGCGCGCGGGTATCCGCTTTGCCGTCTACGGTTTCCGCACGTTTGTAATGACGCATCGCCAGCATACGTTTCAGCGCCAGCAGCACCGGCTGGGTATCCCCTGCCGTCAGCAGATTCGCCAGGTACTGAACCGGAATACGCAGGCTCTCCACGTCCGGCAGAATACCGTTGCTGCCCAGTTCGCCCGCATCCGCGGCAGACTGAATCGGCGACAGCGGCGGCACATACCAGACCATCGGCAGCGTACGGTATTCCGGATGCAGCGGCAGCGCCAGCTTCCAGTCCATCGCCATTTTGTACACCGGCGACTGCTGCGCCGCGTCAATCACGCTCTGCGGCACGCCGTCTTTCAGCGCCTGTTCGATCACTGCCGGATCGTTCGGATCGAGGAACACATCAAGCTGACGCTGATACAGGTCCTTCTCGTTTTCGGTGCTGGCGGCATTCTCAATCGCATCGGCGTCGTACAACAGCACGCCGAGGTAGCGGATACGACCGACACAGGTTTCAGAGCACACAGTCGGCTGACCGGCTTCGATACGCGGGTAACAGAAGATGCACTTCTCTGACTTGCCGCTCTTCCAGTTGAAGTAGATTTTTTTGTACGGGCAGCCGGTGATGCACATACGCCAGCCGCGGCACTTGTCCTGGTCGATCAGCACGATGCCGTCTTCTTCACGCTTATAAATGGCGCCGCTCGGACAAGTCGCCACACATGCCGGGTTCAGGCAGTGTTCGCACAGACGCGGCAGGTACATCATGAAGGTGTTTTCGAACTGGCCGTACATCGCCTTCTGCATGTTTTCGAAGTTCTGGTCTTTGGCGCGTTTTTCAAACTCGCCGCCCAGAATCTCCTCCCAGTTCGGGCCGCTGGTGATCTTGTCCATCCGCTGGCCGGTGATCAGCGAGCGCGGACGGGCGATCGGCTGGTGTTTACTTTCCGGCGCGTTGTGCAGATTCTGATAGTCGTAGTCAAACGGCTCATAGTAATCATCAATGCCCGGCAGATGCGGGTTGGCGAAAATTTTACCGAGCAGCATCGCACGGTTACCCATGCGCGGCTGCAGTTTGCCGTTGATTTTACGGATCCAGCCGCCCTTCCATTTCTCCTGGTTTTCCCAGTCGTTCGGGAAGCCGACGCCCGGTTTGCTTTCCACATTGTTGAACCAGGCGTATTCCATGCCTTCACGACTGGTCCAGACGTTTTTACAGGTGACCGAGCAGGTATGACAGCCGATGCATTTATCCAGATTCAGCACCATGCCGACTTGTGAACGAATTTTCATTTTACGCTCTCCTGTACCTGGTCATTGCCTTCGCCATCCAACCAGTTAATGTTTTTCATCTTACGTACCACCACAAATTCATCGCGGTTAGAGCCGACGGTGCCGTAGTAGTTAAAACCGTAGGCCAGTTGCGCATAACCCCCGATCATATGGGTTGGTTTCGGCGTAATACGGGTAACCGAGTTGTGGATCCCGCCGCGCTGCTGCGTGATTTCCGAGCCCGGCAGGTTCACGATACGTTCCTGCGCGTGGTACATCATGGTCATCCCCGCAGGCACGCGCTGGCTGACGACTGCGCGCGCGGTCAGCGCACCGTTGCTGTTAAACACTTCGATCCAGTCGTTATCTTCAATCCCCAGATCTTTCGCATCTATTTCGCTCATCCAGACAATCGGACCGCCGCGTGAAAGCGTCAGCATCAGCAGGTTGTCACTGTAGGTGGAGTGGATACCCCACTTCTGGTGCGGCGTCAGGAAGTTGAGCGCTTTTTCCGGATTACCGTTGGATTTCTCGCCCATAACCGCTTTCACCGAACGGGTGTCGATTGGCGGACGGTAAACCAGCAGGCTTTCGCCAAAATCACGCATCCACTGGTGATCCTGATACAGCGACTGGCGACCAGACAGGGTTCGCCACGGAATCAGCTCGTGAACGTTGGTGTAACCGGCGTTATAGGACACATGCTCATCTTCCAGGCCAGACCAGGTCGGGCTGGAGATGATCTTACGCGGCTGCGCCTGAATATCGCGGAAGCGAATTTTCTCTTCCTCTTTATTTGTCGCCAGATGCGTATGGTCACGACCGGTAAACTCGCTGAGCGCCGCCCAGGCTTTGACCGCCACCTGACCGTTGGTTTCCGGCGCCAGCGTCAGGATCATCTCTGCCGCATCAATCGCCGTGTTGAGCATCGGCTGGCCTTTCGCCGGCCCCTCTGCCTTGGTGTAATTGAGTTTGCGCAGCAGATCCATTTCACTTTGGGTATTCCACGCGATGCCTTTACCGCCGTTACCGATTTTCTCCATCAGCGGGCCGATAGAGGTGAAACGCTCATAGGTTGCCGGATAGTCGCGCTCCACGGTCATGATGTGCGGCGCGGTGACGCCCGGAATCAGGTCGCATTCGCCTTTTTTCCAGTCCTTCACGTCCAGCGGCTGCGCCAGCTCGGCGGCTGAGTCATGCTGGATCGGCAGCGTGACGACGTCTGTTTCCTGGCCGAGATGGCCGACGCACACCTCAGAGAATTTTTTCGCGATGCCTTTATAGATTTCCCAGTCGCTTTTCGATTCCCAGGCCGGGTCGACGGCGGCGGAAAGCGGATGAATAAACGGATGCATATCCGAGGTATTCATGTCGTCTTTTTCGTACCAGGTCGCGGTCGGCAACACGATGTCGGAGTACAGACAGGTGCTCGACAGACGGAAATCCAGCGTCACCACCAGATCCAGCTTGCCGTCGAGGCCATTGTCCCGCCATTCGACTTCTTCCGGCTTCACGCCGCCCTGCTGTCCCAGATCTTTCCCCTGAATCCCGTTTTCAGTACCGAGCAGATACTTGAGCATGTACTCATGGCCCTTACCGGAGGACCCCAGCAGGTTGGAGCGCCAGATAAACAGGTTACGCGGATGGTTTTTACCGTTTTCCGGCTGTTCGGCCGCAAAGCGAATTGAGCCGTCTTTAAGCGATTTAACGGTGTAATCGACCGGCGTCATACCTGCTTTTTTGGCTTCTTCTGCGATGGTCAGCGGGTTGGTGCCCAACTGCGGCGCCGACGGCAGCCACCCCATACGCTCAGCGCGCACGTTGAAGTCGATCAGATGCCCGCTATAGCGGGATTTGTCCGCCAACGGCGACAGCAATTCCTGCGCGGTGACCGTCTCGTAGCGCCACTGGCTGGAGTGATTGTAGAAATAAGAGGTGCTGTTCATATGGCGCGCAGGACGCTGCCAGTCGAGCGCAAAGGCCAGCGGCTGCCAGCCGGTCTGCGGACGCAGTTTTTCCTGGCCGACATAGTGCGCCCAACCGCCGCCGCTTTGGCCGATACAACCGCAGAACACCAGCATGTTGATCAAACCGCGATAGTTCATATCGAGGTGATACCAGTGGTTCAGCCCGGCGCCAACAATGATCATTGAACGACCGTGGGTTTTATCGGCGTTATCGGCAAATTCACGGGCGATACGCACGATGTGCGCGCGTGGGACACCGGTGATTTGCTCAGCCCACGCCGGAGTGTACGCTTTAATGTCGTCGTAGCTGGTCGCGCAGTTGGCGTCGTTCAGGCCACGCTCCAGACCATAGTTGGCCATCGTCAGGTCGTACACGGTGGTGACCAGCGCAGAGGTGCCGTCCGCCAGTTGCAGACGTTTGGCCGGCAGTTTGTGCAACAGAACGTTTTCCAGTTCAACTTTGTTGAAATGTTCTGTGCCTTCCCCGCCAAAGTACGGGAAGCCAACTTCGGCGATCTCGTCCTGGCTGCCCAGCAGACTCAGTTGCAATTCTGTCTCAGCGCCGGTCGTCCCATCGCGCTGCTCGAGGTTCCATTTGCCTTTTTCGCCCCAGCGGAAACCAATTGAGCCGTTCGGCGCCACCATGTCGCCGTTGCTGTTCATGGCGACAGTTTTCCACTGCGGATTGTTTTCCTGGCCCAGCGCATCGACGAGGTCGGCGGCGCGCAGCATACGGCCTGCGGCGTAATAACCGTCGCGCTCTTCCAGCATCACCAGCATCGGCATGTCGGTGTAGCGACGCACATAGTCAGTAAAATACTGGCTCGGGTTGTCGAGATGGAATTCGCGCAGCATAACGTGGCCCATTGCCAGCGCCATCGCCGCATCGGTACCCTGCTTCGGCGCCAGCCACAGGTCGCACAGCTTGGCGATCTCGGCATAGTCCGGCGTGACCGCAACGGTCTTGGTGCCTTTGTAGCGCACTTCTGTAAAGAAGTGAGCATCCGGAGTACGGGTCTGCGGAACGTTGGATCCCCAGGCGATGATGTAGCTGGAGTTATACCAGTCGGCGGATTCCGGCACGTCGGTCTGCTCGCCCCAGGTCTGCGGAGACGCCGGAGGCAGGTCGCAATACCAGTCGTAGAAGCTCAGGCAAGTGCCGCCTATCAAAGAGAGATAACGCGCGCCAGAGGCATAAGAGACCATCGACATCGCCGGGATCGGCGAGAAACCCGCAACGCGGTCCGGGCCGTAGGTTTTAACGGTATAGACGTTCGAGGCAGCAATCAGTTCATTCACTTCCTGCCAGGAAGAACGCACGAAGCCACCGCGACCGCGCGCCTGCTTGAAGCTTTTTGCTTTGTCGGCGTCTTCAATGATGGATGCCCAGGCATCAACCGGATCGCTGTGCAGTTTTTTCGCCTCACGCCACATCTTCATCAGACGTTTGCGCATCAGCGGATATTTCAGTCGGTTAGCACTGTAGAGATACCAGGAGTAGCTCGCCCCACGCGGGCAGCCTCGCGGCTCGTGGTTCGGCATGTCGGGACGGGTACGCGGGTAATCGGTTTGCTGGGTTTCCCAGGTCACCAGACCGTTCTTGACGTAGATTTTCCAGCTGCATGAGCCGGTGCAGTTCACCCCGTGCGTCGAACGCACGATTTTATCGTGCTGCCAGCGGCTTCTGTATCCATCTTCCCAGTCCCGGTTAGTTTCGAGAAGCTGGCCGTGCCCATCGGCAAAGGTTTCGCCCTTCTGCTTGAAGTAGCGAAACCGATCCAGGAATTTACTCATCGGTTCTCTCCTGTGGGAGCCTGACGGCTCTCTGATAAATCGACATTGCTTAATTGCTGCTGACGGTAACGCGCTGAAAGGACGTGGGAATTGATAACGATCAAGGCAGACCGGGAACAAAACGACGGGTAAATTTGGTTATACCCCTTTGGGGGGATTTAACAAAAATATATAACCTTATGTTTTTAATGAAAATATTTTCAGCCAATACTACGCTAAATGTTAAATTTTACCGGGGTGGGTATTAAGGGGTATGCCCCCTGCATGACCCCTTTACGCCGATGTAACCGACAGGCTAAGCGTCTAAAAATACATCTGTATGTTGTAACTAATTGCAGGATAAAAAAAGCGCGGTCTAACACCGCGCAAAGGATAATCAATAACGACTTTTTTATTTATTGGAATGGCGCCCATATACCAGCCAGGTGATAACCACGCAGGCGATATAGAAGAACAGGAACACTTTCATTGCACCAACCGGCGAACCGGTTAACGCCAGCGATGTGCCGAACGCTTTCGGGATAAAGAAACCGCCAATCGCGCCAATGGCCGAGATAAAGCCCAGCGCTGCCGCCGTGTCGGTAGCCGCTTCTCGCATCGCTTTCTCTTCCGAACCGCCTTCCGCTTTTACGCGGTCCATCGTCAGCTTACGGAAAATCACCGAGATCATCTGAAACGTTGAACCGCTCCCCAGCCCGGCAGTCATGAACAAGGCGAGGAACACCACAAAGAAGGCGATAAAGCTGCCGCCGGTACCGTTTGTGGGCAGCGTCAGGAACAACAGACCGCTGAATATCGCCATCAGCACGAAGTTCACCAGCGTGACGCGGGTACCGCCGAGACGGTCGGAAATAGCCCCGCCCGCCGAGCGCGCCAGCGCGCCAATAAACGGCCCAAAGAAGGCGTAATGCAGAATCTGTACATCAGGGAACTGAGTTTTCGACAGCATCGCAAACCCGGCAGAAAAGCCAATGAACGAGCCAAACGTCGCCAGATACAGCAGGCTCATGATCCACAAGTGGCCGCGTTTCAGGACCGGTAGCTGCTCTTTCAGAGACGCTTTGGAAGTCGCCAGTTCATTCATACCAAACCATGCGGCCAGGGTGAAAATGGCCAGGAACGGCACCCAAATCCACGCGGCGTTCGCCAGGTACAGCTGCGAACCGTCGGGTTGTTCAACACCGTGACTGCCGAAGAGGGCGAAAATGGACAGCGAAACCACCAGCGGCGCAACCAGTTGCATGACGCTCACGCCCATGTTGCCGAGACCACCGTTCAGACCCAGCGCGCCACCTTGCTTCTGTTTTGGAAAGAAAAAGCTGATGTTCGCCATACTGGAGGCAAAGTTAGCCCCGGCAAAACCGCACAGCAGAGAGATCAGAATAAAAGTGCTGAACGGCGTGGAGGTATCCTGTACCGCAAATCCTAACCATACGCATGGCACAATCAAAATCCCGGTGCTGAAGGCGGTCCAGCGGCGACCGCCAAATACCGGCACCATGAAAGAGTACGGCACACGCAGCAGCGCGCCGGAAACTGACGGCAGCGCAGTCAGCATAAACAGCTGATCGGTGGTGAAGTTAAATCCTACCTTCGGCAAATTGACCGCCACAGCACTGAACAACATCCATACGCAAAACGCCAGCAGCAGACAAGGGACGGAAATCCACAGGTTGCGACTGGCGATGCGATGACCCCGTTGCGCCCAGAATGCCGGATCTTCCGGACGCCATTCTGTAATTACTGCTCCAGATGCCCTTTCAGGGACGGATGAATGACTCATAGACACCTCTGATACTCGATTTAATGTCTGCCACCTTAGGGTTTACGGGATTTGGTAAGTTGATATAAATCAAAGGAAAAGCCGTCATTCTGCGGCCCAAAAAATGATGATCACCCTAAGTGAGTAGCGCGTATCGGTAAAAAATATGTGGTTTTTCACCATACTGAGTCACCCTACTCCCTCCTTCGCAAAACCCCTGCCACTCGCGGCAATTAAGAGGTAACTCGTTTTAGGTATGGGTATACTCCAGGTGATAGCCGAGAATAACGCCACTGCCCGCCCTCAACCGCAGTATCGTCATTCATTGGGGTCACGACTCCCCGCAGCCAGTGACCTGAAGGAAGAAGGTTTTATGCTTAAACGTTGTCTCTCTCCGCTCACGCTGGTCAACCAGGTAGCGCTTATCGTCATGCTCTCCACGGCTCTTGGGATGGCGGGAATGGCTGTTTCCGGCTGGCTGGTACAGGGCGTTCAGGGCAGCGCCCACGCCATCAATAAAGCCGGTTCGCTGCGCATGCAGAGCTATCGCCTGCTCGCCGCGGTGCCGCTACAGGGTAACGATCAGAAATTGCTGGACGAGATGGAACAGACGGCATTTAGCCCGGAGCTCACCCGCGCCGCGCAGCGCGACGGCCAGCAGGCACAGCTTAAGGCCTTACAGGCGTACTGGCGCAGCGAGCTGTTGCCCGGTCTGCAACAGGCCAACAGCCGCGAGGCGGTCGCCGCTGACGTCGGACGCTTCGTTACCGGTCTGGATAATCTGGTTTCGGCGTTTGACCATACCACGGAAATGCGTATCGAACGCGTGGTGATGGTACATCGGATGATGGCGATTTTTATGGCGTTGCTGCTGGTCTTTACCATCATCTGGTTACGCGCGCGCTTGCTTCAACCCTGGAAACAGCTGCTGTCGATGGCCCGCGCCGTCAGCCATCGCGACTTTACCCAGCGCGCACGCATCAGCGGACGTAACGAGATGGCAATGCTCGGCGATGCGCTGAACAACATGTCTGACGAACTGGCGGAAAGCTATTCAGTTCTCGAGCAGCGGGTAAAAGAGAAAACCGCCGGGCTGGAGCAAAAGAATCAAATCCTTTCGTTCCTCTGGCAGGCAAACCGCCGTCTGCACTCGCAGGCGCCGCTGTGCGAGCGGCTCTCGCCGGTGCTGAACGGACTGCAAAACTTGACGCTGCTCCACGACATTGAGCTGCGGGTTTATGACCAGGAAGATGAAGATAATCATCAGGAATTTACCTGTCAGTCTGACAGTAGCTGCGACGACAAGGGCTGCCATTTATGTCCGCCCGGAACATTGCCGGAGAGTGACGGCGGCATGACCCTGAAATGGCGTCTGACCGACACCCACACCCAGTACGGCATTCTGCTGGCAACCCTGCCGCCGGGCGGACACCTGAGCCACGATCAGCAGCAACTGGTCGACACGTTAGTCGAACAGCTTACCGCTACGCTGGCGTTGGATCGTCATCAGGAACGCCAGCAGCAGTTGATTGTCATGGAAGAGCGTGCAACCATTGCGCGCGAACTGCATGATTCCATTGCCCAATCGCTGTCCTGTATGAAGATGCAGGTCAGTTGTTTGCAAATGCAGGGTGACACGTTACCGGAAAGCAGCCGCGAGTTGCTGAGCCAGATCCGCAATGAACTGAACGCTTCGTGGGCGCAATTGCGCGAACTGTTAACCACTTTCCGGCTACAGCTGACCGAGCCTGGACTGCGTCCTGCGCTGGAAGCCAGTTGCCAGGAATACAGTGCCCGCTTTGGCTTTACGGTAAAACTGGATTACCAGTTGCCGCCCCGCCTGGTGCCGTCGCATCAGGCTATTCACCTGCTGCAAATTGCCCGCGAAGCGTTAAGCAACGCGCTCAAACATTCGCAGGCCGATGAAGTGGTCGTCACTGCGGCGCTAAAAGGTAAGCAGGTGAAATTAACCGTCCAGGACAACGGCTGCGGCGTGCCTGAAAACGCCGAACGCAGCAATCACTATGGCATGATCATTATGCGTGACCGGGCCCAGAGCCTGCGCGGTGATTGCCGGGTGCGCCGTCGCGAGACGGGAGGCACTGAAGTCGCTGTCACCTTTATTCCCGAAAAATACTTCACTGAAGTGCAAGGAGATACCCATGAATAATCCGGAACAGGCAACCATCCTGCTCATCGACGATCATCCGATGCTGCGGACCGGCGTCAAACAGCTTGTCAGCATGGCCGCGGACATTACCGTGGTCGGCGAGGCCAGCAATGGCGAACAGGGTATTGAACTGGCGGAATCGCTTGACCCGGATCTGATCCTGCTGGACCTGAATATGCCTGGCATGAACGGTCTGGAAACCCTCGACAAGCTACGGGAAAAGGCGTTGTCCGGCCGTATCGTGGTGTTCAGCGTCTCAAACCATGAAGAAGACGTGGTCACCGCGCTCAAACGCGGCGCGGATGGCTACCTGCTAAAAGATATGGAGCCGGAAGATCTGTTGAAGTCCTTACAGCAGGCCGCCGCCGGCGAAATGGTGTTGAGCGAAGCGTTAACGCCAGTGCTGGCCGCCAGCCTGCGCGCCAACCGCGCCACTTCTGACCGCGACGTGACCCAGCTTACCCCGCGCGAGCGCGATATCCTGAAGCTCATCGCCCAGGGTCTGCCAAATAAAATGATCGCCCGCCGTCTGGACATCACCGAAAGCACGGTAAAAGTACACGTCAAACATATGCTGAAAAAAATGAAGCTGAAATCGCGTGTAGAAGCCGCGGTATGGGTGCATCAGGAACGCATCTTCTGATTACTCCTCCGGGAGCAGTCGCCAGCGCGGATCGTCATCCGGCATCGCCATAAACGGCTCCGTCAGCGCAAGCGTGATCTCATTGGAGGAGACACGCTGACCTTTTTCGTCTTCCACCACCACCGACAGCCGCCAGCGGTTGGTCGCCCCTTCACTGCTGTCCCATGCTGGCATAATGATCGTCCAGCCATCAATGCTGTCAGGATCAGGCCCGGAGGTCAGGCTCAGCGCCTGGGTATCGCCCTGCCAGGTCAGGTGGCGCACTCCGTGCAGACTGCGCACCTGGAGTTTCAGCGCTACCGTTTCTCCGGCATGCAGATCCCACGGCGGCGTCGCCAGAAACACGCTCAACGTTTTGCGCTGGCGATATTCCATGGTAGGCAGGTTGTTACGCTGTGGATTGTCATAGCGACTACCGCGCAGTGATTGACTGGCCGCCACTTCGCTGGCTGACAATTGCTTTTTCAGCGGTACGCCGAAGCGATAGTTGAGGTTCAGGCCAAGATTGTTCTGGCTGACGCCGCTCTCGCCCTGCTTGTGCTGGGCGGTCACCGTGACCAGCGGCACCGGGGTGTAATTGAGCCCCAGACTCACCGCCACCGGATTATGGTAGCCCGTCCCGGAGTCAAACAGATCGACGCTGTCGCCAAAATATTGTTCCACACTGACCCGGGTATTGAGGTGCTGGTAGAACGGCATACGCATTTCCGCGCTGAGGTCATAACCGCGCGCCATCCGCTGTTCCAGCGTATCCGTGTGCGTCTGCCAGGAGGCGAACGGCTGGTAATAATTCGCGGACAGACGTAAATATTCCCCCCACGCTTCCGCTCCCAGCCCTGCGCGCTGCAGGTTCTCATCGAGAAGATTGTCGTAAAAGGTGTTATAGCCCAGCAACCAGCCGTCGCGCGCCCAACGCTGTCCGATACCGACATTGCTTACCAGCCCATCGTCCTGTTGCGTCAGGCCCAGTTGACTCCAGGTGAGGTAGCGGGTGTTATCCTGCCAGGGGATAAACCAGCTACCGCGGCTACCGTTGAAATTGCCTTCGTTGTCGACCTGCACATTGACGCTGGCGTTGCCCCACGGCGACAGCCAGGTTTCCAGTTGCTGGTTCACCTGCTCGCTGAGGGCGTCGCGCACCTGTTCGAAGGCGAACTGTTTCGCCTGCTCGCCCGCATCCAGGCCGTTATCGGTCATACTTGCTTCGCCAAAGGCTTTCATCATTTCCGCGAAATGCTTTTCCCCCTCGTTTGACGTTGGGGTCATTCCCAGGTCGGGCAAACCATCCTGATTATTATCGAACGGATTCTCGGCCTGATGGATAAACGTAGATTGCGCGCAGGCGTGACCGCCCGCCAGCAGCAGGAACAGGGAGAACAGCGTGGGATGAGAAACAAAACGGCTCAAATCAGCGGCGGCTTCTTACGTCTATCGATCAATAAAACACGGTAAAAGCCTATCCGATTTTTCGCCGTTTTGCAGGCTTTCTCACACTTTCAGGATAATCCTTACGCTTTGCAGGGAAGCATCCGCGCCAGAATCGCTTTTAGCTCCGGTACGCAGGAGCCGCAGTGCGTACCACAGCGCAGGCTTAACCCCAACGCCGCCACCGAGTCGCAACCCTGACCTATGGCCTGAGCAATGGTTTTCTCCCCGACGCTAAAGCAACTGCAGACGATCGCCCCCGGATCGGCTTGCTCGCTGTCAGCGTTTCCGCTCAGCAGCGCATGGCGCGCCCTGGCGGTTTCCGGCGGCTGGCGAAAAGCGGAGACGATCAGCGCCTCATCAAGCGCAGGCAGTACCGTTCCTGACCAGAACCCGGACATCAGCCTTCCCTGATGCCAGGCGAGCAGATGCTGCCCGTACGGCGTCGTGGCCCGCTGTATCAGCCAGCCCTGCTCAGTGTAGTGATTTTCCAGCCAGTCGGTAACGGGACGATCGGCAGCCAGCGTATAGCGCAGCCCGCATCGCGTGGCTTTTCGCCAGCGGTGAACATAAGGCGGTAGCGTCAGCGGATCGCGGCAGAACAACTCCCCCTGCCAGCGCGGTTGCCACGGGGTGATACGCACCGCCGTCTGTTTGCTTTCCGGCTGACCGGAATGCGGGTCACACACCGGCGCGACCAGCGCGTTCACCCTCCCCTGACGGGCAAACTGATTGTTCCAGTGCATAGGTGCAAAAGCGCTCCCCTCGCGCTGACCGGGGTGTATCATCACCCTTGCGACCATCACGCCGCGCGGCGAATGGATCCGGCACAGAGCGCCGTCAACAAGCTGAAGTCGCGCGCCATCCTGCGGCGACAGCTCGACGGTCGGTTCGCTGATATGCTGCATCAGGCGTGGGACATTTCCGGTGCGGGTCAGCGTATGCCATTGGTCACGAATGCGCCCGGTATTGAGCACCAGCGGATACAGCGGATCGCCGCAGGTATTCATGCCCTGCGGCGCAACCGGCACCATCCGCAGACGCCGCCATGCCGGCGGCGCGTCTTGCGTGCGGCTTACCGGCCAGCGTACAGGCGTCAGATCCTGCCACTGTTCACGGCTGAGTGCCGCCAGCGCGCCGATATCAAATGCCCGCTCACCGTTATTTTCGAACCCGGAAAGCGCCGCATGTTCGCGAAAGACCTGCCACGCGTCCTGCCAGGCAAATGCGCTGGCGAATCCCAGTCGTTTCGCCATTTGCGCCACAATCCACCAGTCGGCGCGCGCTTCGCCGGGCGCGGGTAAAAACGCCCGCTGGCGCGAGATCCGCCGTTCGGAGTTGGTTACTGTGCCGTCTTTTTCCCCCCACGCCAGCGCCGGAAAACGGATATGCGCATAACGGCTGGTATCCGTCTTTTCCATTACCTCGGAGACAATCACCAGTGGGCACGCCGCCAGCGCCTGACATACCGCATGGCTGTCCGGTAGCGACACCGCAGGATTGGTGCCCATGATCCACACCGCTTTGACCTCGCCGCTGGCGATAGCCGCAAACAAATCGACCGCCATCAGCCCCGGCGTTTGCGCCAGGCGTTCCGTCCCCCAGAAACGGGCGACGCGCGACACGTCAGCGGGTTCAAAATCCATGTGAGCGGCAAGCTGGGTCGCCAGTCCGCCGACCTCGCGACCGCCCATCGCGTTTGGCTGTCCGGTCAGCGAAAAGGGGCCGCAGCCTGCGCGGTTGACCTTTCCGCTGGCGAGGTGAACGTTGATAATAGCATTACACTTGTTGCTGCCGCTGGCCGACTGGTTAATGCCCATGGAGTAAAGCGTGATGGCGGTCCGGGCGCTGAGAAACCAGTCATAGAAGGTGGCGACGGTCTGCCGTTCCAGCTCGCAATATTCCGCCACCCGCGCCAGCGGCCATTCGTCAGCCAGCGCCAGCGCCGCCTGGCCATCGACAAAGTCGCTGTTCGCCAGCCCACTTTGCTGAAGCGCGTGGAGCAGACCGACAAACAGCCCGCCGTCGCTGCCCGGCGCGAGAGGAAGATGAAGGTCGGCGATGTCACAGGTGGGCGTACGGCGCGGATCGATCACCACCACCCGCATCGACGGGTTGTCGGCCTTTGCCTGCGCCAGGCGCTGGTAGAGTACCGGATGCGTCCAGGCGGCGTTTGAGCCGACCAGGATCACCAGTTCGCTCTGCTCGACGTCCTCGTAACTGCACGGCACCACGTCTGCGCCAAAGGCGCGTTTGTAGGCGGTTACCGCCGACGACATGCAAAGTCGGGAGTTGGTGTCGATATTGGCGGCGCCGATAAAACCTTTCATCAGCTTGTTCGCCGCGTAATAGTCTTCGGTAAGCAACTGACCTGAGGCATAGAACGCGACCGTCTTCGGACCGTAACGGTCAATAATCGCCTGCAGCCGATGGCCTGCGGTATCCAGCGCCTGCTGCCAGTCGGTGACTTCACCGTCCACGGTCGGGTGCAGTAAACGTTCCGCCAGCCCGGTGGTTTCGCCGAGTGCTGCGCCTTTCACGCACAGCCGCCCATAGTTTGCCGGATGCGACGGATCGCCTCTTACGGTGACGCCCTTTTCGCTTACCTCGGCAATTACCCCGCAGCCGACGCCGCAGTAGGGACAGGTGGTTCGGGTTTCGCTCATGATGCCTCCGCGCGCAGCAGCAGCGCCTGATTGCCGACCCACACCGTCCCGCCTTCCACTTTCACCGGCCACGCGCGTACCATCGGTTCGCCGCTGTCGCACTGACGGCCATCGCGCAGGCGAATACGCTGTTTATACAGTGGTGAAATGACGATCGGTTCGCCGCCGGCGTCGCCCAGAATGCCGCGGGAAAGCACGTTGGCGTCGCTGCCCGGCTCGCGATCGTCCAGCGCGAACACCGTTTCGCCAAAGCGGAACAGCGCAATCTGCCGCTCACCCAGTCGCGCGCCGACGCCCAGGCGTTCCGGGATCGCCTCAACGGCGCACACCGCCTGCCAGGGTCGCTGGTTTTCCTCCTGCGGCTGGCTGATGAGGGTTGACCGGAACAACGCCAACTGCTGCGGGTCGTTCAACGTGGTTTGCCACTCACACTGGTAGCTTTCCACCACGCGCGCCATCTCCTGCTCCAGCTCGTCGGCAATGCCGAGGCTATCGTTGAGGATCACCTCGCGCAGGTAAGCAATGCCGCCTTCGAGATTATCCATCCAGGTACTGGTACGCTGTAAGCGGTCGGCCGTGCGAATGTAGAACATCAGAAAGCGATCGATGGTGCGTAGCAGCGTGTCGCTGTCCATATCGCTGGCAAACAGATCGGCGTGACGCGGTTTCATGCCGCCATTGCCGCACAGGTACAGGTTCCAGCCCTTATCGGTAGCAATAACCCCGACATCTTTGCCCTGTGCTTCGGCGCATTCACGGGTACAGCCGGACACCGCCATTTTGATTTTATGCGGCGCGCGCAGCCCTTTATAGCGATGCTCCAGCCTCACCGCCAGTCCGGTGGAGTCCTGTACGCCGTAGCGACACCAGGTCGAGCCAACACAGGATTTCACCGTCCGCAGCGACTTGCCGTAGGCGTGCCCGGTTTCGAACCCGGCGGCAATCAGGTCGCGCCAGATATCCGGCAGTTGCTCCAGTCGCGCGCCAAAGAGATCGATGCGCTGACCGCCCGTAATTTTGCTGTACAGCCGATAGCGTTTGGCGATCTCGCCCATCGCGATCAACCCCTCAGCCGTCACTTCTCCCGCCGCCATTCTTGGCACGACCGAATAGGTGCCGTCTTTCTGAATATTGGCGAAAAAACGATCGTTGGTATCCTGTAGCGGCCTGTGCGCAGGCTTCAGCAGATAGTCGTTCCAGCACGAGGCCAGCACCGAACCGACCAGCGGCTTACAAATTTCGCAGCCGTGGCCCTGTCCGTAGCGACTAATCAATTGCTCAAAGGTATGGATCCGGTTAACCCGCACCAGGTGATAAATTTCCTGACGCGAATACGAAAAGTGTTCGCAGATATCCTTTTTGACCTCCACGCCCTGAGCGGCAAGCTGATGTTCCATCACCTGTTTAACCAGCGCGCTACAGCCGCCGCAGCCAGTCGCCGCCTTGGTGCACTGCCTGAGCGCGCCGATATCGGTTGCGCCCGCGCTGACCGCCTGGCAGATATCCGCTTTGCTGACGTTATGACAGGAGCAAACCTGCGCGCTGTCCGGAAGCGCCGCCACGCCGAAGGTAGCAGGCGCGCCAGCGGAAAGCGCAGGTAAAATCAGCGACTCCGGCCGGGCGGGAAGCGCAATCCCGTTCAGCATCATCGGCAACAGCGTGGCGTAGTCGGCCACGTCCCCCACCAGCACACCGCCGAGCAACGTTTTGCCGTCGGCGCTAACGACGATTTTTTTATAGATTTGCTCAGGACCGTCGGTCCACTGGTAGCTTTTTGCGCCTGGCGTGCGGGCCTGCGCGTCGCCAAACGAGGCGACATCCACGCCCAGAAGTTTCAGTTTGGTGCTCATGTCCGCGCCGCTAAAACACGCCGACTCCTGCGCCAGTCCGGCGGCAACCACTCGCGCCATCTGATACCCCGGCGCAACAAGTCCATAAATCCGCCCTTCCCAGAGCGCGCATTCACCAATGGCGTAAATGGCGTCATCAGAGGTCAAACACCGGCTGTCTATGCGGATCCCCCCGCGTTCACCGACGGCTAATCCGGCGTCGCGCGCCAGCGCATCCTGCGGGCGGATCCCGGCAGAAAAGACCACCATATCGGTTTTCAGACGCTCGCCATCGGCAAAATGCAGGATCAGACCGTCCGCCGTGGTCACAATCCCGGTGGTCGCTTTCGCGGTGTGCACGCCTACGCCCAGCGCGTCGATTTTCTCGCGCAACATCGCCGCGCCAGCGTCATCCAGCTGTACCGCCATCAGGTTTGGCGCAAATTCAACAACGTGCGTTTCCAGCCCAAGCTGGCGCAGCGCGTTTGCCGCTTCCAGCCCCAACAACCCGCCGCCGATCACAACCCCACGACGCGCCGCTTTGGCCTTCGCCGCAATGGCGTCAAGATCGTCCAGCGTGCGGTAAACAAAGCAGCCAGGCGAATCATTGCCCATGACCGGCGGCACGAACGGATACGATCCGGTAGCCAGCACCAGCTTATCCCAGTGGGTTTCATGACCGCTGGCGGTACGAATTATCCGCCTCTCCCTGTCGATAGCGACGACGCGCTGCGACAGTCGTAACTCAATGCCGTAGCGGATAAAAAAGCCCTCCTCCACCAGCGACAGCGACTGCGCGCTACGTCCGGCAAAGTATTCCGACAAATGTACCCGGTCATAGGCGGCGTGGCGCTCTTCACCGAATACCACAATCTGATACTGCTCATGCAGATTGCGGCTTACGCACTGCTCAAGGAAATGGTGGCCTACCATTCCGTGTCCCACAACGGCCAGCGTCGGTTTTGTCATCGTCTTTAGTCCTGCAACCGTCGGTTGCGTGTCAAAGTGGTCGAATAACCAGTCAGGATGCGCCGTCGCGCGCTGCGCCAGCAGTTCGGTAAACGGCGCGGCGCTGCGGCAATCGCCCATCAGTAACGCGCCGGCAAGTTTGCCGCCACGAATAAGCAGACGCCGATAATGTCCGCTGAGTGGATCAAGGCTGGAATACACCTCGTCGCCGGGAAGGGTTTCCACCGCGCCTGCGCTGAACAGGTCAATGCCGGTCACTTTCAGGCGGGTTCCCGACTCCTGCCAGCGAAAACCGTCCTGCGGCGCGCCACAAAGACGGGCCGCCAGCACCGCCGCCTGCGCCAGACATGGCGCGACCAGCCCCCATGTCTGACCGTTGATTTCACAGCACTCGCCCATGGCGCTGACATTCGCTATGTTGGTACGTAACTGCGCATCAACAACAATGCCGCGCTGGCACGCAATGCCGCTTTCCTGCGCCAGACGAATATTGGGCTTCACGCCGGTGGCGATAATCACCCGATTTGCCGCCAATACCCGCCCGTCCTGTAGCGTCACGGTCTGCTCTGCAATACGCGCGATGCCGGATGAAAGGAAACAGTGGATCCCGCGGGTGGTGAGCTGCGCTTCCAGTAGCGCACTGGCCTGATGGTCAAGCTGTTGTTCCATAAGACGATCTGCCCGGTGCACCAGCGTGACGTTGTCACACGAATAGCGTAACGCCGCGGCGGCTTCTACCCCGAGCACCCCGCCGCCCAGTACTATCGCGGGGCCACCTGCCTGACGGATCTTTTCTACATCCTGGACGGTGCGGAACGCCATGACATGCGCCTGGTCAGCCCCCTCAACCGGCGGGATAAAAGGGTCGGAACCGGTGGCAAAAACCAGCTCATCCCAGCCCAGGCTGCGCCGGGTGGTGGTAAGCGTTCTGGCGTGGACATCGACGGCGATCACCGCCTCCCCGTTCAGTACCGTAATACCGTGGTCGCGATACCATTGCGGCGCGTGCAGCACCGTTTCAGCAAAGGGCTTTTCGCCACCGAGCACCGGCGTCAGCAGGATGCGGTTGTAAGCAGGCTGCGGCTCATCGCCAATCAGAGTAATGCGATACGGACGCCGTTCGTCGGCAACGAGTATTTCCACCAGTCGGGTGGCCGCCATACCGTTGCCGATAATCACCAGTCGCGTCATCTGCTCCTCCTTACGCCGCCTTCGGCTGTTTTTCGTAGAGGAAATGGAGCACCCGCTGACGCAGGTTGTGATAACGGCTGTCGTCCGCCAACTGCACGCGATGGCGCGGGCGCGGCAGATTCACCGCTAAAATCTCGCCTACCGTCGCCGCCGGACCGTTGGTCATCATCAGCACACGGTCAGACAGCAGTACCGCCTCGTCGACGTCATGGGTAATCAGCACGATAGTGGTGTTGAGCGACTGCTGGATGTGCATCACCGTGTCCTGCAAATGCGCGCGGGTCAGTGCGTCAAGCGCGCCGAACGGCTCATCCATAAGCAGCACTTTCGGCTTCATCGCCAGCGCCCTTGCGATCCCCACGCGCTGCTTCATGCCGCCGGAAATTTCGCCGGGGTGTTTGCGCATGGCGTGGCCCATCTGCACGCGGGCCAGATTGTGTTCGATCCAGTCGCGCCGCTCGGCTTTGCTCATGGTGCGACGAAAAACCTGATCCACCGCCAGCGCCACGTTGTCGAAACAGGTCAGCCACGGCAGCAGTGAATGATTCTGAAACACCACCGCCCGCTCCGGCCCCGGTCCGGCAATTTCGCGGTTATCGCAAATCAACCCGCCTTCACTGGGCAATGTGATGCCGGCAATAAGGTTCAGCAGCGTGGATTTACCGCAGCCGGAGTGGCCGATCAAACTGACGGTTTCCCCTTCGTGAATGTCAAAGGAGACATTTTGCAGCGCCAGAAACTCGCCGCTGGCGGTTGAAAAGCGTTGGCTGACCGCCTGTATCTGTATTAACGGTTTCATGTTTGCCTCCTATTTATCCTGCCAGCTAAAACGCCGCGCCATCAGCATCAGTCCCTGCTCCAGCAGCAGGCCAACCACGCCGATAATCACGATAGCGATGAGAATGTTTTCCACATTGAGGTTGTTCCACTCGTTCCAGATCCAGAAGCCGATACCCAGCCCCCCGGTCAGCATTTCGGCGGCGACAATCACCAGCCAGGCGATGCCGATAGACAGTCGAACGCCGGTCAGAACGGCAGGCACAACGGCGGGGAACAGAATGCGGCGCATGATCGTCCACTCGGAAAGCTGTAGCACCCGGGCGACATTGAGATAGTCAGCGGGAATGCGCCGCACGCCTTCTGCGGTGTTGATGACCATCGGCCAGATCGAGCAGATAAAAATGGTCCAGCTTGAGGCGGGTTCCGCTTTCTGAAACAACAACAAGCCAATAGGCAGCCAGGCCAGCGGACTGACCGGGCGCAGCAGCGCGATCAGCGGCGAAAACATGTTTGAGAAGAAGGTGAAGCGGCCAATCAGAAAGCCCAGCGGGATCCCGACCAGCGCGGCAAGGCCAAAGCCCGTCGCCACCCGCTGTAACGACGCCAGCACGTTCCAGCCAATCCCCATGTCGTTGGGTCCGCCATTGTAGAAAGGGTCGGCGAATAGCGTCAGCGCCGAGTCAAGGGTGCTGAGCGGCGTGGGAAAGCCTTTACTGTTGATGGCCGCCAGTTGCCAGCAGAACAGCAGAAGGCCGATTCCCAGCCCCGCCGGCACCGTTCGCTGCACCCCATGGCGCAACCAGCCGGAAAGCGGAGACGCGCGCCTGCGGACCTGTACCGGCGGCAGGACGACCACGTCGGCCACGACGGGTTCAGCCACTTTCTTTTGTGTGTTGTTCTGCATATCAGACTCCCATACGGTTAAGCGAGAAACGGGTGGCATAGGTTTCCGGCTCGCGCCCGTCCCAGACGGAACCGTCCAGCAGCGTGCTGCTGCGCAACAGGCCAGAAGGCGCGGTTATGCCGCCGCCAATGGCGGTGGCGGCGTCACGCCAGATGTCGGTACGGTTGACCCGCGCGGCAATGGCGGCGTAGTCGGGCGCGTCCTTCAGCAATCCCCAGCGACGGAATTGGGTCAGAAACCACATGCCGTCGGAGTGCCAGGGAAAGCTCACATCACCCTCCCGGAAGAAACGCATCGGATGCGGATCCTGCCAGCGACGCCCTGCGCCGTTGTCGTATTCCCCCAGCATGCGCCCGGTCAGATACTGTTCTTTGGTATTCAGCCACGCCCGACGAGAGAGGATCTGCGCCGTTTCGCGCTTATTCCTTTCCGACGCGTCAATCCAGCGCGAAGCCTCCAGCACCGCGCTGACCAGCGCCCGCGCGGTATGTGGGTTCTGTTGCACCCATGCGCGGCGCGTGCCGAGCACTTTTTCCGGATGATCGGGCCAGATCGCCTGCGAGGTAGCGGCGGTAAACCCGATCCGATCGTTAATCGCCCGTGCGTTCCACGGTTCGCCGACGCAAAAACCGCTCATGTTTCCGATGCGCATGTTCATCACCATTTGCGGCGGTGGAACAACCACAGTCCGGACATCGGTAAACGGATTAATCTCTGCGCTGGCAAGCCAGTAGTACAGCCACATGGCGTGGGTGCCTGTCGGGAAGGTATGCGCGAAGGTAAACGTACCGGGCGCCTGCGCGGCGATCCTCTTTTTCAGCGCCGCCGCATCGGTGACGCCCTGCGCCTGTAATTCCGCAGAAAGCGTGATCGCCTGACCGTTCTGATTCAGCGTCATCAGGTTCGCCATCGGTTGCGCTTTGCCGGCTATTCCCAGTTCAAGCCCGTACAGCAGGCCATACAGCACGTGGGCGGCGTCCAGTTCGCCGGAAACCAACTTGTCGCGCACAGCTGCCCAGCTGGCTTCTTTGGTGGGTACGAGGGTAATACCGTACTTTTTATCAAAGCCCTTCAGGGCGGCGATAATCACCGGCGCGCAGTCAGTCAGCGGAATAAATCCCACTCTCACTGTCGCCTGCTCGGGCTTGTCCGACCCTGCCGCCCAGACCGCTGACATCGCCCCCGGCAGCAGGCAGGTTGCGCCCAGCACAGCGCTGGCCTGAAGCAGTCGCCTGCGCGTTAACGAAACCGTGTTGTTCTCCATATCCGCTCCCCATGGCAAAAAAAAAGCGCCCGGCAATGCCAACGCATTGCAGGACGCCTTTATCCTCAAAACGAACAGACCGCCGTTGGTCCGTCGCTAAAATGTCTGTAATACGATTTGCAATTCAGATGCCAACTTTGCAGAGGCCTGTCTGGCGGACAAACGGTGTAGTGTGTCGCCGCGCTGCACCGCAAACAGGCAACGTTTGCCCATTCACCGTGCAGCGTGTCTTAGCGCGCGCTTTGCATCAGCGATTTCACGGTGAGCACTGCGCGGGCGATATCCACCATTCGCTGGTTTTTATCCATCGCCATTTTGCGCAGCGTTTGCCAGGCCTGTTCTTCGCTGAGCTGCTGGTGATTCATTAACACGCTTTTCGCTTTATCAATCACCTTGCGCTCTTCCAGCGAATCCTGTAGCGAAGCCAACTGCCCACTGAGCTGCTCCAGCTGTCGCGCCTGCTGGCGCACCACCAGCAGTAACTGTTTATCGCGCCGCAGCGAGAAGGTATCCGCGGCGGCGTCGTTGAGCCAGCGTTCCAGCGGCAGTGCGCACTCTTGCTGGTTCAGTCGACGCTCTACCGCGTTCATCAACTCAGCAATCAGCATTTCTTCGATAGCGCGCAACTGCTCGAGGCGCTGAGTCTGAAGGGTAAACCAGCGTAACGCGCTTGTGCCGTTGTCGGCGTCAGGCTGGCGGGTACAGGCATGGCGTCGCAGTTGTTCGACCGCCCCTTCCGCCTCGCCATACTGGTGGAATTGATGCACCACCGCCGGGGACGCCAGTGAAAGAAAGGTATCAAAGCAGAGCTGCTGACCATCGATGCGATCAACCAGCTCCTGACGCATCTGCGGGCTAAATTCACCGTGGGTGAAGCCTATCGCCCCCAGCGCCCGCTCCTGGCCAACCAGCTCTTTTCCCTGCATAAAGCTGTACAGGGCGACTAAACCTCCGGCGACGTGCGGATGATCGATACTGTCGTTAAGCTCCGGCACGATACTCAGTAAATGGCGTAACAGTCGGCTGTACTGTTCCATCGCCTGTAGCGCGGGCTGATTGCGTCCGCTGACGCTATCGCGCAGCGCCGGTAATTGCTCAAGACACCATACCGCGCTGGCAATGCGATGACACAGCGCGCTGTTGGCTGTCGGCAAATAGTCCTGCAACAGGTGCTGCAACCGCCGGTGCTCCTCATCCACCAGCGCCCGGCTGGCACGGATTTCTGCCACATACAGCGTGCCCTGCGAGCATAACCAAATGTTGGAAGCCCCGCGTTCGCACTGTAGCATATGCACCAGATGGCTGATGCGCGAGACCAGATTTCCGGACTGCGCCAGTTGCCGAAGCTGCGTGTTTTCAAGCTGGCGCGCGTAGCGGAACCATTGCGTCGCCCCTGGCGTTTCCACGTTTGTCATCATGTCAGCTCTCCCGGAAAACAGATTTATTCAGGAGTAAGCAATATCCATGCCCCTTCAGACAACAGGAGTTAAAATGCAAAAGATAGCGATCGTCGCCAACGGTGCGGCCTACGGAAGTGAGTCCCTGTTTAACAGCCTGCGTCTCGCCATTGCGTTACGTGAACAGTCGCCCGAACTCGACCTCCGACTGTTTTTGATGTCAGATGCCGTCACGGCAGGACTGCGCGGCCAGAAACCGGCGGAAGGGTATAATATTCAGCAGATGATTGAGATCCTCACCGCCCAGAACGTACCGGTGAAGCTGTGCAAAACCTGTGCCGACGGGCGCGGGATCACCGATCTGCCGCTGATCGACGGCGTGGAAGTCGGCACGCTGGTGGAGCTGGCGCAGTGGACGCTGGCTGCCGATAAAGTACTCACCTTCTGACGGTTGCGCAGCCCGGCTTGCTGTAACGACCGGGAATTGCCGAATTTAATCTTCCCGTGGCGCATTTCCCGCAAAAGTAAGTGCGCCCGATCACGCTTTTTCGCCCGATTTTGTCATTTTTGTTTAATCGTTATGCCATTTTTTGATCAAAATCAGCATTCCCCGACTCACTCTTTGGTGTTATGCACTGAGTGAAATGTGAACAACATCACGCAATACTTCCGCGAGGAAGTAGGTTGTTTTCAATAACGGGGTGAAAAATGGCATTAGTGAAAGCAAGTCTGAAGTTATTTGGTGGGGATACCGTAGTGGTGCGCTGCTCGGAGCGTTGCCACATCCACCTGATGAGCGAGAAAAAACACGTAAAAGACACGCAGACCGACATTTTAAGCGTGCAGAATCGTGATAACGCGTGGTTGACCGTCCCTTACACCGGCGTCTGGAATGTGCTAATCGACAGTCACAGCCAGTCGCTGGAACATTCCATCAGCTATATCGCAGCCTGATAATTATAAGCCCGGCCGCGCTGACGCTGACCGGGCAAAATAACCTGGCGCTACGCGAAGCCGGGACGCATTACCCCTTCGGGCAGCGTTTCCTCTAACAGCCCCCGCACGTTCGCCACCAGATCGTTCAGACAATCATCCTGCATGCCTAGCTTCTTCAGCTCTAGTTCCAGCGAAAACAGATACTGCGCATTGGTGCCAAGCGGACCGCTGGCTTTGGCGATCAGCGGCGCAACCACCTGCGCGCGCGTGTCCGACTCATACAACGGATGACGCGGATCCATAATAAACACCAGCGCGTTCACCGTGCGACCATCGTCCAGCGCCAGCTGACACCAGGTTGGCAGGTAACAGCCGGTGATCATTTCGCGCTTCCATAGCAGAGTCAATTCTTGTTCAAGCGAGATATCCGACAGGCGATAGGCCACGCCAGTGGTGCGTCCGCCCTCTTTCAGTGCAAGCATCCGCCCAGGCTGGCAGGCAGTCCCGCGTCCGGCGGTCAGCTTCAGGCAAAAGGCCCGGTGCCAGCCCACCAGCGTACCGGTACACGACTCATCGAACTCCAACGCCGGGTTCCACATCAATGATCCATACCCGAAGATCCACACCGGTCCGTCGTCCGGTCGGCAGGCCAGCGTCGCCGCAAGGGACGCCGCACGTTGCTCTGCCGACCATAAGAGTGATTCTTCAATAGCGCCAAATGCCGTTTTGCAATCGGCATTCATCAAGAAATCACGCGTTAACACCTTACACCTCCGCCACTGCCTACTTCCCTGCGACAACTTTTGACGCCTTCCGGGCCTTTTAACTGCTCATTTTGAAACCAACAGCAGGACAATATGCAATTCGCGGGCCGCTTGCAAGGCGGCGACAGGGTCAGGCAGCACGATTCGCGAAGCGACTGAACACGGTCATTTTGTTAAACCTTACATTTGAAGCGCTTATGATTTTTTATGCCATTTATCATCATCGCCCTTTTCATAATCATTTTTGACCGCCGCCCACGCAACCTTGTGCGCTGTCTCTTCGCGGCTGGCGTCATCCCGCCGATCCGCCTTGTCTTTGTACTGATCCCAGGCGCTGTTAAAAGCCTCTTTATAAATATCCTGAGCATGAGCGGGTAACACATTCTGTACGCTTTCCGGCAAATCTTTTTTCGATTTATACGGCATGGTTGCCTCCTCTTTCGGCTAAACCTTAAGTGTGGTCAACGCCCCTTTATTTCGCCACCCAGGTGGATGTTTTGCTAAAACACTTTATCTAACTCACTGTTATTGAATTATTCTATAAACAAAAGCGCTTCTTTTTATCGTTTCACAATTAAAACGCAGAGTTGGGGTAAAATTTCGTAAAAATGCCCCTACAACCTTACGTTTTCTGTTATTTTTTATCATCTTTATTACATTTATAACGACAGTTTGCCTGCATCACTTTAATGGAGAGTATGAATGACACATGCACAGGAGGCGGTGAAAACCCGCCACAAGGAGACATCGCTTATTTTCCCGGTTCTGGCGCTGGTAGTGCTGTTCCTGTGGGGGAGCAGCCAGTCACTACCAGCGGTGATCGGTATTAATATTCTTGCCCTGATTGGGATTTTGAGTAGTGCGTTTAGCGTGGTTCGTCACGCCGATGTATTAGCCCACCGCCTCGGTGAGCCTTACGGCTCGCTTATCTTAAGCCTGTCGGTAGTTATTCTTGAAGTCAGCCTGATATCGGCATTAATGGCCACCGGCGACGCTGCGCCAACGCTGATGCGCGATACGCTTTATTCCATCATTATGATCGTCACCGGCGGCCTGGTCGGTTTTTCTCTGCTGCTCGGCGGACGTAAATTCGCCACGCAGTATATGAATCTCTATGGCATCAAGCAGTATCTGATTGCACTGTTTCCGCTGGCCATTATTGTGCTGGTCTTTCCCATGACGTTGCCCGGCGCCAACTTCTCCACCAGTCAGGCGCTGCTCGTGGCCCTGATTTCCGCGGCGATGTACGGCGTGTTCCTGCTGATTCAGACCAAGACGCACCAGAGCCTGTTTGTCTATGAGCATGAAGACGAAGGCGATGACGACGATCCGCACCATGGTAAACCCTCCGCACACAGCAACATATGGCATGCGGCGTGGCTGATTGTACATCTGGTTGCCGTGATCGCCGTGACCAAAATGAACGCGAATCCGCTGGAAACCTTGCTGACGGAAATGAATGCCCCGGTGGCGTTTACCGGCTTCCTCGTGGCGCTTCTGATCCTCTCCCCGGAAGGGCTTGGCGCGCTGAAAGCGGTGCTGAATAATCAGGTACAGCGGGCGATGAACCTGTTCTTCGGCTCGGTGCTGGCGACCATTTCACTGACGGTACCCGTCGTGACGCTGATTGCGTGGGCAACAGGTAACGAGCTGCTGTTCGGCTTAGGCGCTCCGGAAATGGTGGTGATGGTGGCCTCTTTGCTGCTGTGCCAAATTTCGTTCTCAACGGGAAGGACGAATGTGCTGAACGGCGCGGCGCACCTGGCGCTGTTTGCCGCCTATCTGATGACGATTTTCGCCTGACGGCCCAGCGACGGCCAGGCCGATGTTTCGCGACATCGCCTGGCCTGAGGGTTAACGACTGCTGTATCACCCATTAACCGACTGTAATCATTAATCTATTTTCGCAGTTAAATTGCCGAACCGTCACAAATTGTTCACGCATGCTCCCTATACTCCGCGCCTGTTAACGTTAACAGACAAGGAGTTTGGTCATGAAAGCATCCCTGAGCCCGCTTACAGCACTTGTTCTTTTCACCTGCGTCAACGCGCAGGCTGCAGATCTTTTACTCAATACCCCACGTCTAAGCGGTATCGACAACTTCCGCGATATCGCCGGGCTAACCACCGCCTATACCACCGCCCATAACGGCGTAATGCGCGCGGGTGTATTCTATCGCTCAAACGCCCTGACGCCGACAGGAAACGATTTGGCGGCATTGGAGGATCTGCAGGTCACCACGGTCGTTGATTTGCGCTCCCCGGCAGAAATCACCGCTCAGGCCGACACACTGCCGGCGGGCAGCCGTTATGTCGCCGTCGATTTAATCGGTAATAACGGCGCCTTCGTCATCGATCTCAACAATATGAACGTCAGCGACATCGACGAAATGATGCAGGACGGCGAGCGCAGCTTCGTTACCAGCGACTACGCCCGTCAGGGACTGGGCAAGGTTTTCCGCGAGCTTGCCGCCGCAGATGACGCCGCCCTGTTCCACTGCACCGCGGGCAAAGATCGTACCGGCTGGGTCAGCGCCGTGCTGCAAACCATCGCGGGCGTCAGCGACAGGGATATCATGGCAAACTATCTGGCGACCAACGACTACACCGCCGAGCGTATCAGTGCGACGCTTGCCACGATGCCGACATCCATGCGCGATACTTACGGCGCGCTGATGGGCGTTCGCGCCAGCTGGCTGCAGGCCGGGCTGGATAGCGTTATCGCCAGCTACGGGTCGATGGACAACTATCTGAAAAAGGGCCTCGGCCTCGATCAGGCGACGATCTATGTACTGCGCGGCAAAATGGTGCGCTATCGGACGCTGCCCGGCGAATCCGGCTTCAGCGGCAACTCTGCGCAGGGGGCGTCGCTGCTGAACGCCCTGCAGGACTCCCCGCTGTCGGGACGTGACACGGCATATAACTACTATCTGCAAAGCGCTATCGATCAAGGCTCCCTCGGCGGGGTTGAAAAACAGATTGGCGGACAGGTTTTCGCCGACGCCAGCAGCTATCTGCTTCGCCAGCCGTCACGCCTGTACGATGCGCTCGCCCCGGTGATTTCCGCCCGCGGCCTTCAGGACGAAGAGTCTCAGGTCTGGTTGCAGGGGCTGGCGACCTATCTGGGAACGGATGCGAGCAGTGAAGCCAGCTCCAGCAGCGAACACAGCTGGGGAACGCTGGTCGGCGTCACTCATCGCTTCAACGCGCGCAGCGCAGCAAACGCCTCGATTGGCTATGGCGACGGCAGTATCTCTTCGGCAGGCGGCAAGGTGAAAACCCATACGCCGACGCTGGGACTCGGCGCACGCTACGCGCTCTCCTCGCTGGACAGCGGCCCCTGGGTCGGTCTGCAGGGCAGCGCCGGGTATATCGACTACCAGAGCGACCGCCGTCTCGGCGGCGGGCTGGGCGCCGCATCGGGCGATACCCACGGCCAGTTCTACAGCGGACGAGCCTCTCTCGGCTGGTTCAGTACCGTTTCAACGCTGACTCTCGACCCGGCCATCGGCGTGCAGGTGACGCATTTAACCCTCGACGGCTTTCGTGAACGCGGCAGTGAAGCGGCGCTTGACGTGGATGGGGTGAACCAGACGCAAACCAGCCTGACGGCTGACTTAGGGATCGGGATATTGCCGCAGCAGGTGGGAAACTGGACGCTGAAACCGGGCATTGCGCTGGGCTATGAGCGGATGCTGAATGATAAATCGACGAGCAGTCATGCCACGCTCTATGGGCTGGGCGTCGATCAAGCCTCGGCCTTCGGCAGCAAAGCGCTTTATAAAGCGGGCCTGCAGCTGAGCGCGACCTTTAACACTATCACCGTCGGCACTCGGGTGGATTATCTCACCGCCGATACGCACAGCGATGATGGCGTCGCGGGCCAGCTCAACGTGGCGATAGCCTTCTGACGGCGCCCGTACTGAATACCGCAATGCCGTTCACGTCAGCGGAACGGCATTGCGCTTGCGGTTTTCTCTCAGCGAAACTCAGCTCTCGGTATCCAGTTCGTCGAAACTTTTCACCAGCGAGTCAATCGCCTTCATCTGCACCAGGAACTGTTCCAGCTTCGCCAGCGGAAGCGCGGACGGACCGTCACATTTAGCGTTGTCCGGATCCGGATGCGCTTCAATAAACAGGCCGGCCAGACCCACGGCCATACCGGCACGCGCCAGTTCGGTCACCTGACCGCGACGACCGCCGCTTGCCGCGCCAAACGGATCGCGGCACTGCAGCGCGTGCGTCACGTCAAAAATCACCGGGCTGTTACCGGACACTTTTTTCATCACGCTGAAGCCCAGCATATCCACGACCAGGTTGTCATAGCCGAAGTTAGCGCCGCGATCGCAAAGAATAACGTTATCGTTACCGCCTTCGTGGAACTTATCCACGATATTTCCCATCTGGCCCGGGCTAACAAACTGCGGTTTTTTCACGTTAATCACCGCGCCGGTTTTCGCCATCGCTTCCACCAGATCGGTCTGACGGGCGAGGAACGCCGGCAGCTGAATGACATCCACCACATCAGCAACAGGCTGCGCCTGGCTCGCTTCGTGAACATCGGTGATCACTTTTACGCCAAAGGTCTGTTTCAGTTCCTGGAAAATTTTCATCCCTTCTTCCAGGCCAGGACCACGGTAAGAGTGGATAGAGGAACGGTTGGCTTTATCAAAAGAGGCTTTGAACACGTAAGGGATACCCAGCTTCTGGGTCACGGTTACGTAGTGCTCACAAATGCGCATCGCCAGATCGCGGGATTCCAGCACGTTCATGCCGCCAAACAGCACGAACGGCAGATCGTTCGCTACCTTGATGTCGCCAATGTTAACCACTTTTTGTTTCATAGGATCGCCTTAATGGTGAGTAAGAGTGTCGATAAATTAATGCAGAACAATTTGCTTGTGCGAGATGTTATTAATCTGCGCACGAATCATTTCGCTGATCGGGTCTTCCGGACACTGTTCAACGAAATAGCTTAAATCGGTCAACGCCACGTGTTCACATTCCAGTTGCGCATAGATTAATCCCCGGTCGCGTATTTCATACGGATCTTCCGGATTAAATTGCAGCAACGCTTCACTGGTCCGCAGCGCCAGTTCCATCTGCTGTTCTTCCATCAGAGAGGATTTCAGCGTGTCGAGCAGTTTGCGAATAACTTCCGCGTTATCGGCTTCGTCCAGATCTTCGTTAAACAGTTCCGCGACCGGACTGATATTGCCTTTCAGCCAGACTTCCAGCGTATGCTCATTCAGCGTTTCGCCGTTGAAGGGATTAATCAGCCACATTTCCCCTTCCAGCGACTCAATGCGCAAAATAAGCTGCGTCGGGAAAATGACCGGCACCAGCGGTAATGACAGGCGGTTGGCGACCCACAGTAAGATCGCGCCCAGCGACACCGCGCTGCCCTGACGGTTTTTCAGAACCTGGTCAAGCCATAATGCATCGGACAAACGGTAGACGCCGCGGCTGTCAGTAAAGCCCCATTCGCCGTAAAAAAGTGCCAGCAATTTTTCCAGTTGCTCATCCTGAGACAGGAGCTGGCTAATTTCTTCTTGCGCCAGGCTGACCAGACGTTCCAGCTCGTCGTAGACAGTTTGTGAGGGAAAATCCAGGCGGATGGCTTCCGACGCCAGAATCATTCCGTCGCACAGTGGCGCTTTATTAAATTCGAAATCAGCTAACGATCTCATGACTTACCCCAGTAACGATATTTTTGTGGTGGCGAGTTTAACGATGATGTACAGCGCCACCAACGCCAGCGGAAACGCGATCCACCGCGTCTGCCGACTGCGCGCCCGACGGTAATCAAGCGCGATAAAACCCAAAACGATGTAAATGATAACGCCAAACAGCTTCTCAGTCAGCCATGAGCCCTGTTCGGTGAATGGCAGGATGTGCGTTTTAGCGATTAAGCCGATACCGCTGAGTAACAGGAACGTATCAACAACGGGCGGTACAACTCGCGTCCAGCGGGCATCAGCCTGCGGAGAATGGCTTTCCCGCCACCAGAAACGCAGCACAAACAGGCTGACTGAGAGGGCGATGCTCAGCAAGTGGAGGGTAAGCAAAAGCGTAAAACTGCTCACGGCCGCCAGCGTCCCAGCGTCACCCGCTCGTTATCGCCGTAGTCCCGGCAGGTCTCCACGTCGTGATAGCCCGCGCGGACAAAAGCGTCGCGCACGGCTGTCCCCTGCTGCCAGCCGTGTTCCAGCAGCAACATGCCCTCCGGCATCAGAACGGCGCGCGCACGTTCGATGATGTGCTTGATGTCCGCCATCCCGTGATCGCCCGCGACCAGCGCCGTCAGCGGCTCAAAGCGAACGTCGCCCTGCGAAAGATGCGGATCCTGCTCATCGATGTACGGCGGGTTGCTGACTATCATCTCAAACTGGTTCCCGGCTAAGGCGCTGAACCAGTCGCTTTGCAGGATTCTGACGTTTGTGATGGCGTGTCGGGTGGCATTTCGCTGCGCTAGTGCAACGGCCTCCGGCATCCGGTCCACCGCCGTGACGTCGCAGTCAGGGCGCTCGGAAGCCAGCGCCAGCGCAATCGCCCCGGTACCGGTGCCCAGATCCAGGATCCGGCATGACGCAGCAGGCAGACGCGCCAGAGCCTGTTCAACCAGACATTCGGTATCCGGGCGCGGGATCAGGGTCGCTGGCGAGACAAACAGCGGCAGCGACCAGAATTCCCGTTCGCCGATCAGATGGGCGATCGGTTCGCCACGGCGACGGCGCGCCAGCAGCGCAGCCAGTTGCTGGCGCTGGGCGTCGGTTAATTCCGTTTCGCCAAACGCCAGAATCCAGGTGCGCCCCTTGCCGGTGACATATTCAAGCAGGATCTCGGCGTCACGACGTGGCGAATCGCTTTCCTGTAGCTGGCTTATGGCCTCACGCAACCAGTGTTGAAAATTCATTATTCCTGCTCGGATAGCGCCGCCAGTTGGTCAGCCTGGTATTCCTGCACGATGGGCTCGATCAGCATATCCAGCTTGCCTTCCATCGCTTCGTCCAGGCGATACAGCGTCAGGTTGATACGGTGGTCGGTGACCCGCCCCTGTGGAAAATTGTAGGTACGGTTACGGTCGCTGCGATCGCCGCTGCCTAACAGGTTTCGGCGGGTGGAGGCCTCTTCCTGCTGGCGCTTCGCCACTTCCGCCGCGCGAATACGCGCGCCGAGCACAGAGAGCGCTTTCGCTTTGTTTTTGTGCTGCGAACGTTCGTCCTGGCACTCCACCACAATGCCGGTCGGCAGGTGAGTAATACGGATCGCCGAGTCGGTGGTGTTAACGTGCTGACCACCCGCCCCCGAGGAGCGGAAGGTATCAATGCGCAGATCGGCCGGGTTAATATCCGGTAGTTCTGCTTCCGGCAGTTCCGGCATCACCGCGACGGTGCAGGCGGAGGTATGGATACGTCCTTGTGACTCCGTTGCCGGTACGCGCTGGACGCGATGACCGCCGGACTCAAACTTCAGTCGCCCATAGACCCCGTCGCCGCTGATTTTGGCGATGATCTCTTTATAACCGCCGTGTTCGCCTTCGCTCATGCTCATGATCTCTACCCGCCAGCGACGGGTTTCGGCGTAGCGGCTGTACATGCGGAACAGATCGCCGGCAAACAGCGCCGCTTCGTCGCCGCCGGTGCCGGCGCGCACTTCGAGGAACGCGTTGCGCTCGTCGTCCGGATCTTTGGGCAGCAGCAAAAGCTGGAGCTGCTGTTCCAGTTGTTCACTTTTGTCTTTTGCTTCGCGCAGTTCTTCCTGCGCCATTTCACGCATTTCAGGATCGTCGAGCATCATCTGTGCCGTTTCGATATCTTCCTGAACCTGTTGCCAGTCCGTAAAACAGCGAGAAACATCGCTTAATTGTGCATACTCACGCGACAGCGCGCGAAAACGTTCCTGGTCTGCGATGGTTCCCGCATCACCCAGCAACGCCTGAACTTCCTCATGGCGTTCATGCAGGGCTTCCAGTTTGGCAACGATAGAAGGCTTCATAGGCGTAAATGCACCTTGTAAAAAAAGAGGGGTGTGCTGCTACTCCAGCCCGAGGCTGTCGCGCAGAATATTCAGGCGTTCGTCGTCCCCGTCACGGGCAGCCTGCTGTAGAGATTTGGTTGGGGCGTGGATCAAGCGGTTGGTCAGCTTCCAGGCCAGATCCTGCATAATCGCCTGGGCATCGCCGCCCTGCTCCAGCGCAGCCAGCGCTTTGGCGGTCAGCTCGTCGCGCACCTGTTCAGACTGGCTGCGGTATTCGCGAATGGTCTCGCTGGCGCCTTGCGCGCGCAGCCAGGCCATAAATTCGCTGGTTTCCTGCGCCACGATGGTTTCGGCTTCCACGGCCGCGGCTTTACGCTGCGCCAGGTTATGCGAAATGATGCTTTGCAGATCGTCAACGCTGTAGAGATAGGCATTTGCCAGCTTGCCGACTTCCGGCTCGACATCGCGCGGGACAGCGATATCCACCAGCAGCATCGGCTGGTTGCGGCGGCTTTTCAGCGCGCGCTCCACCATCCCTTTGCCAATGATCGGCAGCGGGCTGGCGGTGGAACTGATAATAATGTCCGCCTCCTGCAAACGCGCGTCGATGTCGCTCAGCGCGATGACCTCGGCGCCGACTTCATCGGCCAGCACCTGCGCCCGTTCGCGAGTACGGTTAGCGATGATCATCTTCTGCACCTTGTGTTCGCGCAGATGACGCGCCACCAGCTCGATGGTTTCTCCTGCGCCGACCAGCAGCACGGTGACAGTAGACAGTGATTCGAAGATCTGGCGCGCCAACGTACAGGCGGCGAAGGCGACGGATACCGCGCTGGCGCCGATGTCGGTTTCAGTACGCACGCGTTTCGCGACGGAGAAGGATTTCTGGAACATGCGTTCCAGCGCGCTGGCGTTGAGGTGGCCTTTCTGCGAATCGGCAAAGGCTTTTTTCACCTGGCCGAGGATTTGCGGTTCGCCGAGTACCAGCGAGTCGAGCCCGCTGGCGACGCGCATCAGATGGCTAACGGCGGCGTTATCCTGATGCCAGTAGAGGCTGCTGCGCAGATCGTCTTCGTTAAGGTTATGGTAGTCGCATAACCAACGAATCAGCGCCTCCTGCAAATTGTCCTGCTCTTCAACGCTGAGATACAGCTCTGTACGGTTACAGGTCGACAGCACTACCCCACCCTGCACCATAGGCTGCGCGAGCAGGCTGTCCAGCGCCTGATCGAGCGTGTCCGGCGAAAACGTTACACGTTCTCGCAGCGATACAGGTGCCGTTTTATGGTTAATGCCGAGCGCTAAAAGGGTCATGTCTGCGGGAGTAGTACCAGCGTTGATATGGTTAGTCTGCTCGCATCATACAGGATGCGCGTAATCAATAAAAGAGAGCGCCCCCTTTTGGAGTAATCGCTTAACGCTTAAATTAAGATAACGTGAACGTAGACGATATACCCGCGCGGCGCTAGCATTAAGGGTTATTATTGCAACGTATCACAAGGATTCGTCATCACTATGACCCTGCCTGACTTTCGCCTGATCCGCCTGCTTCCGCTGGCAAGCCTGGTACTCACCGCCTGTACGATCAACGCGCCAAAAGGACCGGGCAAAAGTCCCGATTCCCCGCAGTGGCGACAGCACCAGCAGGCTGTGCTTCAGTTAAATCAGTATCAGACCCGCGGGGCGTTTGCCTTTATTTCTGACGATCAGAAGGTCTATGCCCGCTTCTTCTGGCAGCAAACCGGCCAGGACCGCTATCGCCTGCTGCTGACGAACCCGCTGGGCAGCACTGAGCTGGAGCTGAACGCGCAGCCAGGTCACGTTCAACTGGTGGATAACAAGGGCCAGCGCTATACCGCCGAAGACGGCGAAGAGATGATCGGCAAGCTGACCGGGATGCCGATTCCGCTGAACAGCCTGCGCCAGTGGATTCTGGGCCTGCCGGGTGACGCTACCGACTATAAACTTGACGATCAGTATCGCCTGCGCGAAGTGAATTACCGTCAGGATGGCAAAAACTGGAAGGTCGTTTACAGCGCCTATGACAGCAAAACGCAACCGGCCATGCCTGCCAATATGGAACTTTCGGATGGCGACCTGCGCATCAAGTTGAAAATGGATAACTGGATTGTGAAATGATGACCCACTGGCCATCCCCGGCAAAACTGAATCTGTTTTTATACATTACCGGCCAGCGCGCGGACGGTTATCACACGCTGCAAACCCTGTTTCAGTTCCTCGATTACGGCGACACGATCGACATTACGCCGCGCAGCGATGGCGAGATTCGTCTGCTGACGCCGGTAGACGGCGTGGCGCATGAGGATAACCTGATCGTTCGCGCCGCGCGTTTGCTGATGAAAACAGCCGCGCAACATGGTCGTCTGCCGACCGGCAGCGGCGCGGATATTCGCATCGACAAGCGTCTGCCGATGGGCGGCGGACTCGGCGGCGGTTCCTCTAACGCTGCGACGATCCTTGTGGCGCTTAACCACCTCTGGCAATGCGGCCTGTCGGTGGATGAACTGGCGGAACTGGGGATCCAGCTTGGCGCGGACGTCCCGGTATTTGTTCGTGGCCATGCCGCCTTCGCCGAAGGCGTGGGAGAAATCCTCACGCCGGTTAATCCGCCCGAAAAATGGTATCTGGTGGCGCATCCGGGCGTCAGTATTCCGACTCCGGCGATCTTCAACGATCCGGATTTGCCCCGTAACACGCCAAAAAGGTCAATAGAAACGTTATTAAATTGTGAATTCAGCAATGATTGCGAGGTTATCGCAAGAAAACGTTTTCGCGAGGTTGATGCCGCGCTTTCCTGGCTGTTAGAATACGCGCCGTCGCGCCTGACTGGTACAGGGGCCTGTGTCTTTGCTGAATTCGATACAGAGTCTCGTGCTCGCCAGGTGCTTGAGCAAGCCCCGGAATGGCTCGAAGGCTTTGTGGCGAAAGGCGTCAACCTCTCCCCTTTGCATCGGGCGTTACTCTAAATCATCCACGTTTCAGGAAGATGGCGAGATGACGAATCACCAGCCGCGTACTTCAGTATGTGACGGGTGTGAAGCATTAGAGCCAACATACATGAGAGAGGAATGATGGCGAGTAAGCCGGGCAAGCTGAGTTTCGGTGACAACGTCACCCTGTTCCAGACGTTGCATCGCGCTCTTTAATACACCGCATGGAGAGAATCCTGCCTGGCCCGCACAGTTTTTGGCAGATTCTTTCCACCAATGGACGCATGCCTGAGGTTCTTCTCGTGCCTGATATGAAGCTTTTTGCTGGTAACGCCACCCCGGAACTAGCACAACGTATTGCCAACCGCCTGTACACTTCTCTCGGCGACGCCGCTGTAGGTCGCTTTAGCGACGGCGAAGTCAGCGTACAAATCAACGAAAATGTACGCGGTGGTGATATTTTCATCATCCAGTCCACTTGTGCCCCCACTAACGACAACCTGATGGAATTGGTCGTTATGGTTGATGCCCTGCGCCGTGCTTCCGCAGGCCGCATCACCGCCGTTATCCCTTACTTTGGCTATGCGCGCCAGGACCGTCGCGTCCGTTCCGCGCGTGTGCCAATCACGGCTAAAGTTGTCGCGGACTTCCTGTCCAGCGTCGGCGTGGACCGCGTCCTGACCGTTGACCTGCATGCTGAACAGATCCAGGGCTTCTTCGACGTACCGGTTGATAACGTATTCGGTAGCCCAATTCTGTTAGAAGATATGCTGCAACTGAATCTGGATAACCCGATTGTGGTTTCTCCGGATATCGGTGGCGTCGTGCGTGCCCGCGCTATCGCTAAGCTGCTGAATGACACCGACATGGCGATCATCGACAAACGTCGTCCGCGTGCAAACGTTTCTCAGGTGATGCATATCATCGGTGACGTTGCGGGCCGTGACTGCGTGCTGGTTGACGATATGATCGACACCGGCGGTACGCTGTGCAAAGCCGCAGAAGCCCTGAAAGAGCGTGGCGCAAAACGCGTATTCGCTTACGCAACGCATCCGATCTTCTCTGGCAATGCAGCTAACAACCTGCGTAATTCCGTGATTGATGAAGTCGTCGTCTGCGATACCATTCCGCTGACCGATGAAATCAAAGCGCTGCCGAACGTACGTACGTTGACCCTGTCGGGTATGCTGGCCGAAGCGATTCGTCGTATCAGCAATGAAGAATCCATCTCTGCCATGTTCGAACATTAATCGAACCCGGCGCAAAAACCCGCTGCGGCGGGTTTTTTTGATGATGAATCAGCCCGGTAAGCGGCAACGTTTTTGGGCGATGCACACGGCCTGCCATTTCAGAACTTCCGCTACGGCGGTTTTTTTATCTTTAACCACTATTTGTATGACTTATGCCTCCTTCACCTGCCATTTAGTTGACAGATGATGCGCTCATGGATGAAACATTATTGTGAACAGAATCTTTTCCTCACATGTGATGCCTTTCCGCGCCCTCATCGACGCTTGTTGGAAAGAAAAATATACCGCTTCACGGTTTACCCGTGATCTCATCGCCGGGATAACGGTCGGGATTATTGCGATTCCGCTCGCAATGGCGCTGGCTATAGGCAGCGGCGTCGCTCCCCAATACGGTCTCTACACCGCGGCGGTTGCAGGTATTGTCATTGCCTTAACCGGCGGCTCGCGCTTTAGCGTCTCTGGCCCTACCGCCGCCTTTGTGGTGATCCTCTACCCGGTGTCGCAACAGTTTGGGCTGGCAGGCCTGCTGGTCGCGACCCTGATGTCCGGCATATTTCTGATCCTCTTTGGACTGGCCCGCTTTGGCCGCCTGATCGAATACATTCCGGTTTCCGTGACGTTAGGCTTTACGTCAGGGATTGGTATCACCATTGGTACCATGCAAATCAAGGACTTTCTGGGTCTGCAGATGGCGCACGTTCCCGAGCATTATCTGCAGAAAGTGGGCGCGCTGTTTATGGCGCTGCCAACGATCAACCTCGGCGACGCCGCCATTGGCATCGTGACGCTGGGCACTCTGATTTTCTGGCCACGGCTGGGTATTCGTCTGCCCGGTCACCTTCCGGCTCTGCTGCTGGGCTGCGCGGTGATGGGGATAGTTAACCTGTTCGGCGGTCATGTCGCGACCATCGGTTCGCAGTTTCATTACATCCTCGCCGACGGTTCGCAGGGCAACGGGATCCCACAGTTGTTACCTCAGCTGGTGCTGCCATGGAACCTGCCGGATTCCGATTTTACGTTAAGCTGGGACTCGCTGCGCGCCCTGCTGCCTGCGGCTTTTTCAATGGCGATGCTCGGGGCTATCGAGTCGCTGCTGTGCGCCGTGGTGCTTGACGGAATGACCGGCACCAAGCACAAAGCCAATAGCGAATTGATCGGACAAGGACTTGGCAACATTGTCGCGCCGTTCTTTGGCGGGATCACCGCCACCGCCGCGATTGCCCGTTCCGCCGCAAACGTACGCGCTGGCGCGACGTCGCCGATCTCCGCCGTCATTCACGCGATTCTGGTGATCCTCGCGCTGCTGGTGCTGGCGCCGCTGCTCTCCTGGTTGCCGCTGTCGGCGATGGCCGCGCTGCTACTGATGGTGGCGTGGAATATGAGCGAAGCGCATAAAGTGGTGGACCTGCTGCGCCACGCGCCGAAAGACGACATTATCGTGATGCTGATGTGTATGTCGCTGACGGTACTGTTTGATATGGTGATCGCCATCAGCGTGGGCATTGTGCTGGCATCCCTGCTGTTTATGCGGCGTATCGCGCGTATGACGCGCCTGGCGGCGGTTAACGTGGACGTGCCGGAGGATGTATTGGTGCTGCGCGTAATTGGCCCGCTGTTTTTTGCCGCCGCTGAAGGGCTGTTTACCGATCTGGAATCACGAATTGAAGGCAAGCGCGTTGTCGTACTGAAGTGGGATGCAGTGCCTGTGCTGGATGCGGGCGGACTGGATGCGTTCCAGCGCTTTGTCAAAAGGCTGCCGGAGGGATGCGAACTGCGGGTGAGCAATCTTGAATTTCAGCCGCTGCGCACCATGGCGCGCGCCGGCATCCAGCCGATTCCGGGACGCCTGGCGTTTTTCCCGAATCGCGACGCCGCCCTGGCGGATTTGACATAAATAAGCAAAAGCCCGGTGGCGTTCACGCTTACCGGGCCTCCCTTTCTTGCCAACTGTCAGACCGGAGACGACATTTGGTTCGCTATCCGGCAATCAGCGTTAACTATGACGGCGATTGTCGTTACGGCGGCAACGTTTATCGTAGTGGCGTACCCACCAGTAGCGGTCACAAACTTGTTCATGCCCGCCAACACGTGCCCCTGCAAGCCAGAGAATGGCGCCGACGAAAATACTCAGCACTGCACCATGTGCGAAAAATTGTGGCAGGTTAAATTGCGGCAGTTGGTTTAAAATTGAATAACCAACGCCAACAACCATCACCACTAACCCCAACCCCATTAGCACATTACCGAGTAACGAAGCGTTTTTGCGTTTCATATGTCACCTCCGGAACTTTTGGGTTGTTTCAGGGAATACCCCTAATCCTTATGTGTAAAGTATAGACAACACGCACCATTCTGAGTGCGGGAGCGATCACAAATACAACGTCACATTCAACAAAACTTTACAAATAAGCCCCTGAAGCCCTTGACTTTCTAATAGTCGACAGCGGCAACTATTCATTTCCCTCTTCTCTGACGCTGTTTTTTGTCAAGCGGGGCTGCAGACAGTACACTACGCGCCAGTGATTGACCTATGCAGGATAGAAAACGTGACGATTAAACTGATTGTCGGCCTGGCAAACCCCGGCGCGGAGTATGCAGCAACACGACACAATGCGGGCGCATGGTACGTCGATTTACTGGCTGAGCGGCTGCGAGCGCCGTTACGCGAAGAGCCGAAGTTCTTTGGCTATACGTCCCGGGTAACCGTTGAGGGTGAAGATGTTCGCCTGCTGGTGCCTACCACGTTTATGAACCTGAGCGGGAAAGCGGTCAGCGCGATGGCCAGTTTCTATCGCATTAATCCTGATGAGATTTTAGTGGCGCATGATGAGCTGGATCTGCCGCCAGGGGTTGCCAAATTTAAGCTGGGTGGTGGGCATGGCGGTCATAACGGCCTGAAGGACATTATCAGCAAACTTGGCAATAACCCTAACTTTCATCGCTTACGCATCGGAATTGGCCATCCGGGCGATAAAAATAAAGTTGTAGGCTTTGTGTTAGGAAAGCCACCGGTCTCTGAACAGAAGCTGATTGACGACGCGATTGACGAAGCGGCTCGCTGTACGGAGATTTGGTTTAAAGACGGTCTGACCAAAGCGACAAGCCGCTTGCATACCTTTAAGGCACAATAAACCGGGATGTGCGGCATTTTTGCCGTACGCTGTGTATAATAGGCAAAGTTGTTTTCATTTCTACAATCTGTTTTCTGTAACAGGTTGATTATCAAGTTATTAAGGTGATTTAAATCATGGGATTCAAATGCGGTATCGTTGGTTTACCCAACGTCGGGAAATCCACCCTGTTCAACGCGCTGACCAAAGCCGGTATTGAAGCGGCCAACTTCCCGTTCTGTACGATCGAACCGAATACCGGCGTCGTACCGATGCCTGACCCGCGTCTGGATCAACTGGCTGAGATCGTTAAACCGCAACGTATTCTGCCGACGACCATGGAGTTCGTGGATATCGCGGGTCTGGTGAAAGGCGCGTCCAAAGGTGAAGGTCTGGGTAACCAGTTCCTGACCAACATTCGTGAGACCGAAGCGATCGGCCACGTCGTGCGCTGCTTCGAGAACGACAACATCATTCACGTTGCAGGCAAAGTTAACCCGGCGGAAGATATCGACGTTATCAATACCGAGCTGGCGCTGGCGGACCTCGATACCTGTGAACGTGCGATTCACCGTGTGCAGAAAAAAGCGAAAGGCGGTGATAAAGACGCTAAAGCTGAACTGGCGGCGCTGGAAAAATGTCTGCCGCACCTGGCCGAAGCGGGGATGCTGCGCTCTCTGGATCTGACCGACGAAGATAAAGCGGCAATCCGCTACCTGAGCTTCCTGACTCTGAAACCTACCATGTACATCGCCAACGTCAACGAGGACGGTTTCGAGAACAACCCATATCTGGATCAGGTTCGTGAAATCGCAGCGAAAGAAGGCTCTGTGGTTGTTCCGGTTTGTGCTGCTGTTGAAGCCGATATCGCTGAGCTGGACGATGAAGAACGTGACGAGTTCATGCAGGAACTGGGGCTGGAAGAACCGGGTCTGAACCGCGTGATTCGCGCGGGCTATCGCCTGCTTAACCTGCAGACCTATTTCACCGCTGGCGTGAAAGAAGTCCGTGCCTGGACTATCCCTGTCGGCGCAACAGCCCCGCAGGCGGCAGGAAAAATCCATACTGACTTCGAAAAAGGGTTTATTCGCGCGCAGACTATTGCGTTTGATGATTTCATTACCTATAAGGGCGAACAGGGCGCGAAAGAAGCCGGTAAGATGCGCGCCGAAGGTAAAGATTACATCGTTAAAGACGGTGATGTGATGAACTTCTTGTTCAACGTCTAACGGCATTGATGCATCAGGAAGCGCTAATTCCTGTTCATTCACACTCTGCAAAATCCACGCCTTAGCGTGGATTTTTTTGGATGATTGCCCTGACAAAACACAACGTGAGGGATGGCAGTTTCATTAAGTTCGGTAACAATATCAGTGGCGTACTTACATCCGATTGTCGCTTATTGCTGACCTTCTGCTCAGTTAGCTTGTCCGCATTGTGCCAGAAACGGTCTATCAATCTAAGATCGAACCGCAGGAGCCGGGATATTAGTATATTGTGTTTATGTGGGAACAATGAGCTGTAATCTTGGATAACGTTCCAGCCATCGCTTTGTCGTGACCCGTTGTTTAAAAGAGTCCAATTTATCAATTTCAAATGCAGGAGTCGGCCGTAAACGCAATTCAAATAAGTCAGAAAGTCCATAAGGCGCACAAATATCAAGACCTTTCTTCCCCAATCTGACGGCTACAGCAGTTGCCGTTTCAGGCCAATGCAGTAGAGCATTTCGTGTTGATGTATAGGGATGATCACCGTTACGTTTATGCATTCTGGCTTGATTCTTCACCGACCAATCTAACGAAGGCACTTGTTGCCTAAGCCTGTCTTCAAGGTAACGATCATGTTCTGGGCTACAGTGCTCTGAGTCAAACCAGACTATATCCACATCACCAGAAACAGGACTTGGGCCATACTCATGTAATTGATCCCAAACTGCATCTCGCACAAACCCAGCCCCAATCCAGCCATCATTGAGTTCAAGTGCCCGAACAGCATCAAGAACCTTCATTCTGACAGGGTCAGTTGACAATATTTTCTGCAGTGACTTTTGGTATTCCATTTTTACCTCTACTGGAAATAGTAGCCCATTGGTTTAAATACCTTCATCTTCCCCTCCATGTCCGCTCCTCGTTCAGTGCAGATCTTAAAACCTTTCCGGCAAGAAGCAGTCTTTATGGCAACCAGGTTTGCTGGCACGTTAATCAACAATAAACAGCGTTGCGCCTGTCGTTGTGCTGGATTGATGCCGCTCAGCGTTATCGCCAACCTGATAACTCATTCCGGCCTTCAGGACAAATTCTCGTCCATCTTCCAGCACGGTTTTTAACTCGCCTTCAATACAGAAAAGGATATGCCCTTTTTGACACCAATGGTCCGCAAGGTAGCCAGGCGTATACTCAACCATACGTACACGGATTTGATTGGGTTTGTTACCAAAGTATTGTGTACGCCAGTAAGCGATGCCCGTTTCTCCAGGGTACACTGTTCTTTCAACTTCGTTCCAGTTCGTGGTGCCAAAAGCAAACGCATCCATCTTCATTGTGTTGGTCCCCGTGGGAATACAAATTATCTGTCAACGGAATAAAGCGACATACACACATTACACGCCATGCTGACGCTTCGCTTCATTTTTCACATGTATGATCATTTCGCTGGCCCCGTGTTCCATCCAGTCAACACCCTTGCCTTCCTGCGCCCCGGCAATGGCGATATGCGACATGGCCATCTCAGGAGCAGCGCCATGCCAGTGTTTCACGCACCAGCCCCCACTCCCAGAAGTCAGAATGTTATCGGTATGTATGCAAGGGCAAAGCAACTGAAACAATACCTACCTTAAATTGCAGGCCGCGCTTCGGTCTCGGGAAAGAGAATGAAACTGCGCATTGCCGTGTCATGATAAGGTGTGAGTTTTCCGGATATGCCGTGAGGTTGACGCTATGCAACAAATTGATTTCTACATGATAGATGCCTTTGCTACCACCACCTTTGGCGGTAATGCCGCGGCGGTCTGCCCGCTTACCGAATGGCTGTCCGATGAGACACTTTTAAAAATGGCGAAGCAGCATAATCAATCGGAGACCGCTTTCTTTGTGGTCTCCGACATGGGTTTTACGCTGCGCTGGTTTACCACACAGGGGGAAATCAATCTGTGTGGACATGCCACCCTTGCGGCGGCGCACGTCATCTTCGAACATCTGAATTATCCTTATGCGACCATTCATTTCGATACCCGATTTGTCGGGCCGCTGACCGTCACCCGCAGCGGCGAGTGGTTGACGCTGGATTTTCCGGCCTGGCAGACGGACCCCGTCACGCCACCGCCTTTATTGCTCGAGGCATTAGGCATTACGCAGTACACAGAAGTGCGCGCCGCACGAGATTATCTGGTTGTCCTGGAGCATCAACGCGAGGTGGAAGCGCTGTGCCCGGATATCAGCGCCATGCTGCCTCTTGGGAAAATGGTGTGCGTCACCGCGCCCGGTGCCGGGGAATACGACTTTGTGAGCCGTTTCTTCTGCCCCGGTGAAGCGGTTGCAGAAGATCCGGTCACCGGTTCAGCGCACACCATGCTCATCCCTTACTGGGCTGAAAAATTGCATAAAACGCAGATGCTCGCGTATCAGGGGAGTGAACGCGGCGGCGAACTACGCTGCCAGCTAAAGGGGGATCGGGTTTACATCGGTGGGCAGGCAACCACTTATCTGACGGGCAAGGTGCTGTTGCGCTAAAACGGAGAAATGCTGCCCGGCATTCTCTCCGGGCAGTAACGCGTCACAGTCCTTTCAGTAACTTCTCGACGAACTCAGGCACCACCTGGCTTGCGGGGCCGTAATACTTCTCATCGAATTCGCTGCCGACCTGACTGGGCTCAAGGTTCAGCTCAACCGTGTGCGCGCCGTGCAGTTTCGCTTCGTGGACAAAACCGGCCGCCGGATAAACGTGCCCGGAAGTGCCAATGGCGATAAAGACATCCGCCATGGCCAGCGCCATATAGATCTCATCCATGCCAATCGGCATTTCACCAAACCAGACGACATGCGGGCGCAGCGGCGCCGGAAACTGGCAGCAATGGCATTTATCGTCCGGCGTAACGTCACCGGTCCACGGCAGAATCTGCCCGCTCTGCGAACAATGCACCTTCAACAGCTCGCCGTGCATATGAATAATATTATGATTACCCGCCCGTTCATGCAGGTTATCGATATTTTGCGTTACCAGCATAAAACGATCGCCCAGCGCCTCTTCCAGCTTCGCCAGTGCGAGATGCGCCGGATTCGGCTGAATTTCAGGCTGTTGCAGCTGTCGACGACGCGCATTATAGAATGACTGCACCAGCTCCGGATTACGGGCGAAGCCTTCCGGCGTCGCTACGTCTTCGACGCGATGTTCTTCCCATAAACCGTCCGCCGCGCGGAAGGTGCGAATTCCGGACTCCGCAGAAATGCCAGCCCCTGTAAGCACTAATACTCTCGGTTTTTCCATCACTTCCGGCACCACTCTGTCTCTGAAAAAGATCCGCTGACGCAGACGTTCGCGTAGATGGCGTTTGTTTTTACGAAATCGACTTAACCGATGACCCCGACGCGACAGCATAGCAACCTCTATTGATTAATCGGTAAGATGTAAGAAGGCAGCACCGCGCATTCCGCCCGCGTCGCCGTGACGCGCACGTTCAATACGCGGTACGCGTGCGACAGGCAATAAGTGGCGCGGCAGTCTGTCTGCCAGCTGCGTGGTGACGGCGGTAAAATTCGACAGGCCGCCGCCAATAACCACCAGATCCGGATCGACAATCGTCAGGATATTTCCCAGACAAACGGCCAGTAAGTCCAGATAACGTTCAACATGCGCCCGCGCCTGTTCGTCGCCCTGCTCCCACAGCGCAATGATTTCAGGCGCCTCCAGCGGTTGATGATAATAATGCTGATACAGCCAGGCAAATCCCCGCCCGGAAAGATAATTTTCAATGCAGCCCAGTTGACCGCAGCCGCAGCGACGCAACGGAAAGTCGAACCCCATCAGCGTGAGGGCATCAACCGGCAGACGCATATGCCCAAATTCGCCGGTAATATAACTGCGGCCGGTGATCGGTTTTCCGTTAAGGATCAAACCACCGCCTACGCCGGTGCCGAGGATCAACCCCATCACCAACGGATATTGGGTGAATTCATCGTCCCAGGCTTCAGAAAGCGCAAAGCAGTTCGCATCGTTATCAAGGCGAACATCACGGTCAAGACGCGCGCTAAGGTCGGCACGCAAGGGTTTGCCACTGGCGGCGGGAACGTTCGCGGCATACAGGGTGCCATCTTCAGTTTCCGGCATGCCCGGAATACCAATACCGACCGATCCTTTGACGCCAAAGCGCTGGTCAGCTTCCGCCACCAGCTGACATACGGCGTCTAAAAAGGCCGCGTAACCGTCGCGTGGCGTAGGTATCCGTTTTTCCCACTGGAGTTTGCGCTGATTGTCAAACACGCCTAACGCAATTTTTGTACCGCCAATATCAAACCCGTAATACATTGCCGCTCCTTGTCTTTTTTCTTTTGGCGTTACTGGCCGCTGAGCACTCTTGCCGGGTCAATATTGCTGGCGCGCCGCGCCGGATACCAGCTTGCTAACAGGCTCAGCAACAATGCCGTGACCAGCACGTAAATCACATCCAGCCAGTGCAACTCCGATGGCAGGAAGTCAATAAAATAGATATCGCCGGAGAGGAACTGATGGCCGATCAGTTTCTCAATGCCGTTGATAATTGGGGTCAGCTGAAGCGAAACCACCACGCCAATCACCACGCCAATCAGGCTACCAAACAGTCCCGCCAGCAGGCCGTACCAGACAAAAATGGCGCGAATAAGACCATCTTTCGCCCCCAGCGTTCTTAATACCGCAATATCGCCGCTCTTGTCTTTAACCGCCATCACTAATGTTGAAACAATGTTAAAACAAGCCACGCCGATCACCAGCACCATCGCCAGATACATAATCGCGCGGATCATCTGGATATCGCGGTACATATAGCCGTAAGTGCCAATCCAGCTCTTGATGTAAACGTAGCTGTTGGTGACTTCGCCCGCGGCGCGAACCAATTTGTTCGCGTTAAAGACGTCGTTAACCTTCAGCGCAATACCGGAAACCGTGTCAGGCATGTCGAGATACTGCTGGGCATCCGCCATCGGGATCATTGCAAAGCTGTGATCCAACTGACCGCTCAGTTGCAGGATGCCGGCAACGTGCAGGCGGACGCGTTTTGGCTGCATCAGTTTATGATCGGCACTGGCGTTGGGGATCATGATCGACACCCAATCCCCCTGCTTCACTTTCAGCGCATCGGCGACGCCTTTGCCAATGATGATCTGTTGCTCTCCGGCCTTAAAGCCGGTCCAGGCGTTATTCAGCACAAAGGACGGTAGCGCGCTCAGCCGCTGCTCCTGCTGCGGATCGACGCCTTTGACCTGGATGGCGCGCAGATTGGCTCCGCTTTCCACCAGACCGGTAAAGTTGATATAAGGGGCCGCCGCCGTGATGCCCGGCACCTTCTGAACTTTTTCCAGCGCGTCGCGCCAGTTGTTCCATGGCTGATTGACGGCCTCGATTTCACCGTGCGGCACCACCGCCAGAATGCGGTTATTCAGCTCACGCTCGAAGCCGTTCATCGCGCTTAAGCCAACGATAAGCACAGCCACGCCCAGCGCAATGCCGATGGTGGAGATCACCGAAATCAATGACACCATACCGCCACGCCGACGTCCCCGGCTAAAGCGCAAACCAATCAATAACGATAAAGGCGACGCCATTACTCCGCCCCCATCAGGCTCAGTTCCGCGGTCAGGCGTCCGTCACGCATTTCCAGCTGGCGACTCATGCGCTTTGCCAGGTGCAGATCGTGCGTGACCACCAGAAACGCGGTGCCCTGCGAACGATTCAGTTCCCCGAGCAACTCGAAAATGCTGTCCGCATTGCGCGCATCGAGGTTACCGGTCGGTTCATCCGCCAGCACCAGACGCGGGTTATTCACCAACGCGCGCGCGATAGCCACGCGCTGACGCTCACCGCCGGAAAGTTCAGACGGACGATGGTTCGCACGATGATCCAGCCCTACCGCTTTCAGCATCTCACGCGCCCGCTGGTCGATCTCCGTCGGCTTTTTCTTGCCGATCAGCAGCGGCATCGCTACGTTTTCCAGCGCGGTGAAGTCCGGCAGCAGGTGGTGAAACTGATAAATGAAGCCAAGTTTTTGGTTTCGCAGTTCCGCTTTCGCCGCCGGGGAAAGTGTGCTCATCGGCTGACCGCTGAAAATCACATCGCCAGAGGTCGGCGTATCCAGTCCGCCCAGCAGATGCAGCAGCGTACTTTTGCCGGAGCCGGAGCTACCGACAATCGCCATCATCTCTCCTTCGCCCACGCTGAAGCTGACATCGTGCAGCACGTCGGTCTGCACGGCGCCTTCCTGATAGCGTTTGCACAATTTGTCGCATTGCAACAGGATCTTATTCATAACGTAAAGCCTCAGCGGGTTGAGTGGCGGCAGCGCGCCAGGAAGGATAAAGCGTAGAAAGCAGCGCGATGGCCATGGCCACCAGCGCAATCACAATCACCTGTAGCGGCTCGATCGCCACCGGCAGCGAAGCGCCATCCAGCAGCACACCGATAACCGGCATCAGGTTGTTTAACTGACTGGCAAGCAACGCGCCAAGCGCCGCCCCCAACACTGCGCCGATAATCCCGGCGCTGGCTCCCTGCACCATAAAGACCATCATGATCTGGCGCGGCGTCAGCCCTTGCGTTTGCAGAATCGCCACTTCGCCCTGCTTCTCCATCACCATCAAACCCAGCGAGGTAATAATATTGAACGCCGCCACCGCCACGATCAGGCTAAGCAGCAGTCCCATCATGTTCTTTTCCATCCTTACGGCCTGGAACAGTTCGCCCTTGCGCTCGCGCCAGTCCTGCCATTTCGTGCCTTCCGGCAGCGTCTGCTGACTGAGAGAGTCCACCTTCAGCGGCTCGTTCAGCCATAAACGCCAGCCGGTAATGTTTCCCGCCGGATAGCGCATCAAACGCGACGCATCCTGAATGTTGGTCAGCATCTGATAGCCGTCGACTTCACTGTTCGCCGCAAACGTGCCAATGACGGTAAACAGACGCTGGCTCGGCAAACGCCCCATCGGCGTGAACTGGCTGGCTGAGGGCACCATCACGCGGATTTGGTCGCCGCGATTAACGCCAAGCTGCCCCGCAAGCTGTTCCCCGAGGATGACATTATACTTACCCGGCTGGAGATCGGTTTGTCTGACATTGACCAGATACGGCGTCAGCGGATCGTTTTGCGCCGGATCGATACCCAGCATAACGCCCACCGCCACGCTGCGCGCGCTTTGCAGAACCACATCGCCGGTGGTCAGCGGCGCGACACGGCTCACGCCGTTGAGCTTGACGGCGTTTTCCGGTAACTGGCCGGGATTCAGCGAGCCTTGCTCAGCGGAAAGAATGGCCTGCGGCATCAGGCCCAGGATGTTATTTTGCAGTTCACGTTCAAAGCCGTTCATCACTGACAAAACCGTGACCAACGCCATCACCCCAAGGGTAATGCCGATGGTGGAAAGCCAGGAGACGAAGCGACCGAAGCGGTCTGCTGCACGCCCACGCATGTAGCGCAGGCCGATGAATAGAGCGACAGGTTGGTACATGAAATCCGTCTGGTTGCGATTAGCAAAGTCACGAGTATATAAGCGAAAGCGGAATGGGTAAACGTCTGAACCGTAAGTGTTCGTCAGCGTACCCGCGAGAGGGGATGAGAAATCGATATGCTAAATATATTCTTTGCCCGGCGCGCTTACCGTTCTGATCTTTCTCCTGAATCATCCAAATGAAGAATATTACGCATGACGATACCGAGGGCGATTCAATTTGCTAAAGAGAAACGATCGCGGATAATAAAGAGCATTGCTTATCAGACGTATACCTAAAAGAGATTCTGACAACCGAATGCCTGAACAACAACGTTACACGCTGCCCGTCAAAGCGGGCGATCAGCGCCTGCTGGGCGAACTGACCGGGGCTGCTTGCGCCACGCTGGTGGCGGACATTGCTGAACGCCATCCCGGCCCCGTCGTACTCATCGCCCCGGATATGCAAAACGCCCTGCGCCTGCATGATGAAATCCGCCAGTTTACCGACCAGATGGTGATGAACCTCGCGGACTGGGAAACGCTTCCTTACGACAGCTTCTCGCCGCATCAGGAAATCATCTCATCACGCCTTTCAACCCTGTATCAGTTGCCTTCTATGCAACGCGGCGTGTTGATTGTGCCGGTGAATACGCTGATGCAGCGCGTCTGCCCGCACAGTTACTTGCACGGCCATGCGCTGGTAATGAAAAAAGGTCAGCGATTATCGCGCGACGCCCTGCGCGCGCAGCTCGACAGCGCAGGCTATCGGCACGTTGATCAGGTCATGGAACACGGCGAATACGCGACGCGCGGCGCGCTGCTGGATCTCTTCCCGATGGGTAGCGATCAACCCTACCGTCTGGATTTCTTTGACGACGAAATTGACAGCCTTCGCCTGTTTGATGCGGATACCCAGCGCACGCTGGAAGAAGTGGATGCCATCAACCTGCTGCCAGCGCATGAGTTTCCGACGGATAAAACCGCCATCGAGCTGTTCCGCAGCCAGTGGCGCGATACATTTGAAGTGAAACGCGACGCTGAACATATTTATCAGCAGGTCAGTAAAGGCACGCTGCCTGCGGGGATTGAATACTGGCAACCGCTGTTTTTCAGCGAACCGCTGCCCCCACTGTTCAGTTACTTCCCGGCCAACACCTTACTTGTCAATACCGGCGATCTGGAAGCCAGCGCCGAACGCTTCCAGGCCGACACGCTGGCGCGTTTCGAGAACCGGGGCGTTGACCCGATGCGCCCGCTCCTGCCGCCAGAATCGCTCTGGCTGCGCGTTGACGCGCTGTTCTCGGAACTGAAGCGCTGGCCGCGCATTCAGCTCAAAACGGAGCACCTGCCGGACAAAGCGGCCAATACCAATCTGGGCTTCCAGCAATTGCCCGATCTGGCGGTACAGGCGCAGCAAAAAGCGCCGCTTGACGCTTTGCGCAAATTCCTCGAGTCGTTCACGGGTCCGGTTGTATTTTCCGTGGAGAGCGAAGGCCGCCGCGAGGCGCTCGGCGAACTGCTCGCGCGAATTAAGCTCGCGCCGAAGCGCATTCTGCGTCTTGATGAAGCAAGTGGTAACGGGCGCTATCTGATGATCGGCGCCGCGGAACGCGGGTTTGTCGATACCCAGCGCAACCTGGCGATGATTTGCGAAAGCGACCTGCTCGGCGAGCGCGTGGCGCGTCGCCGCCAGGATTCACGCCGCACCATTAATCCGGACACGTTGATCCGTAACCTGGCCGAACTGCATCCGGGTCAGCCGGTGGTTCATCTGGAACACGGCGTTGGTCGTTATGCCGGAATGACGACCCTGGAAGCGGGCGGCATCAAGGGTGAATATCTGATGCTCACCTACGCCAACGACGCCAAACTGTATGTGCCGGTCTCCTCGTTGCATCTCATCAGCCGCTATGCAGGCGGAGCCGAGGAAAACGCGCCGCTGCATAAGCTTGGCGGCGACGCCTGGTCCCGCGCGCGGCAAAAAGCAGCGGAAAAAGTCCGCGACGTGGCGGCGGAACTGTTGGATATTTATGCCCAACGTGCGGCGAAAGAAGGCTTTGCCTTTAAGCACGACCGCGAGCAGTACCAGCTATTTTGCGACAGCTTCCCGTTCGAGACCACGCCCGACCAGGCCCAGGCCATTAACGCTGTACTCAGCGACATGTGTCAGCCGCTGGCAATGGACCGTCTGGTCTGCGGCGACGTGGGCTTCGGCAAAACCGAAGTGGCAATGCGCGCGGCGTTTCTCGCCGTTGAAAACCATAAGCAGGTGGCCGTTCTGGTGCCGACCACCCTGCTCGCCCAGCAGCACTTCGACAACTTCCGCGACCGCTTTGCCAACTGGCCGGTGCGTATCGAAATGCTGTCCCGCTTCCGTAGCGCCAAAGAACAGGCGCAGATCCTCGAACAGGCGGCTGAAGGGAAAATCGATATCCTGATCGGCACGCACAAGCTGTTACAAAGCGATGTCAAACTGAAAGATCTGGGCTTATTGATTGTCGACGAAGAGCACCGTTTCGGCGTGCGTCATAAAGAGCGTATCAAAGCGATGCGCGCCGATGTCGATATTCTGACCCTGACCGCCACGCCCATCCCGCGCACGCTCAATATGGCGATGAGCGGAATGCGCGATCTGTCGATCATTGCCACCCCACCGGCGCGACGGCTGGCGGTGAAAACCTTCGTCCGTGAATACGATAACCTGGTCGTGCGCGAGGCGATCCTGCGTGAAATCCTGCGCGGCGGCCAGGTCTATTACCTGTATAATGACGTCGAAAACATTCAGAAAGCCGCCGACCGTCTGGCGGAACTGGTGCCGGAAGCGCGCATCGCGATTGGTCATGGGCAGATGCGCGAGCGCGAACTGGAACGGGTAATGAACGACTTCCACCATCAGCGCTTTAACGTGCTGGTGTGTACCACGATTATCGAGACCGGGATCGACATCCCGACCGCCAACACCATTATCATCGAACGCGCGGATCACTTTGGACTGGCGCAGTTGCATCAGTTGCGCGGACGCGTGGGCCGATCGCATCATCAGGCGTACGCCTGGCTGTTGACGCCGCATCCGAAAGCGATGACCACCGACGCGCAAAAGCGTCTGGAGGCGATTGCGTCACTGGAAGATTTGGGTGCGGGCTTTGCGCTGGCGACACACGATCTGGAAATTCGCGGCGCGGGCGAACTGCTTGGCGAAGACCAGAGCGGGCAGATGGAAACCATTGGCTTCTCGCTGTATATGGAACTGCTGGAAAACGCCGTCGATGCGCTAAAAGCCGGACGGGAACCGTCGCTGGAAGATCTTACCAGCCAGCAGACAGAAGTCGAACTGCGAATGCCGTCGCTGCTACCGGATGATTATATCCCCGACGTCAATACGCGCCTGTCGTTCTACAAGCGAATCGCCAGCGCCAAAAGCGAAAACGAGCTGGAAGAGATCAAAGTGGAGCTTATCGATCGCTTTGGTCTTCTGCCGGATCCCGCGCGTAATCTGCTGGATATCGCCCGTTTGCGTCAGCAGGCGCAAAAGCTGGGGATCCGCAAACTCGAAGGTAACGAGAAAGGCGGCACCATTGAATTCGCCGAGAAAAATCACGTGAACCCGGGCTGGCTTATCGGTCTGCTGCAAAAGCAGCCTCAGCACTTCCGCCTCGACGGTCCGACCCGCCTGAAGTTTATGCAGGATTTGACGGAGCGGAAAACGCGTATGGACTGGGTGCGTCAGTTTATGGCGCAACTGGAAGAAAACGCGGTCGCGTAATAACCCGTTGCCGGATAAGGCGAAACAGCCGTCCGGCATGATCTCCCCCGCCTCGCAGATCTTTACAACTCTTTGCACTTCCCTTGCATTTCAGGACATGCCAACCCGCCATAATGATCGTTGGCGTCTTTTATTCCAATAACCCTTTGATTTATGATGATAATGAAAACTCTGCGACTTTCCCGCTGGCTGGCTTTTGTCACCTTTGCCGCCGGCATGGCGCTTGCGCTACCTGCGCAGGCGAATACCTGGCCACTTCCGCCGCCCGGCAGCAAACTGGTGGGCGAAAATAAATATCACGTTGTCGAAAACAACGGCGGTTCCCTGGAGGCCATTGCGAAGAAATACAACGTTGGATTCCTGGCGCTGTTACAGGCAAATCCCGGCGTTGACCCCTACGTGCCGCGCGCTGGCAGCGTGTTGACCATTCCGCTGCAAACCCTCCTGCCGGATGCGCCGCGCGAAGGTATCGTCATTAACCTTGCTGAACTGCGCCTTTATTATTATCCACCGGGTAAAAACGTGGTCACGGTTTACCCTATCGGCATTGGTCAACTGGGGGGCGATACGCTTACGCCCACCATGGTAACCACCGTTTCCGACAAGCGTGCGAATCCGACCTGGACGCCGACGGCCAATATTCGCGCCCGCTATAAAGCACAGGGGATCGATTTGCCTGCGGTTGTCCCTGCCGGGCCGGATAACCCGATGGGTCACCACGCGATTCGTTTAGCCGCCTACGGCGGCGTGTATCTGCTGCACGGCACCAACGCCGATTTCGGCATCGGAATGCGGGTCAGTTCCGGCTGCATTCGCCTGCGTGATGGCGATATTGAAACGCTGTTTAAGCAGGTTACCCCGGGAACCAAAGTCAACATTATTAATACGCCGATCAAAGCCTCAGTCGAGCCAGGCGGCGTACGTCTGGTTGAGGTACATCAGCCGCTGTCAAAAAATATTGATGATGACCCGCAGGTTTTGCCTATCGTCCTGAACAGCACATTGCAGGCATTTAAAGATGCCGCGCAAACCGATGCGCCATTGATGCAGCACGTAATGGATGTCCGCTCCGGCATGCCGGTCGACGTCACTCGACATCACGACGTTAAACAGCAATCCCTGTAAGCCTGAACGAAAAAGCCCCGCTGAACCGTGGTTCAGCGGGGCTTTTTTGTGCAGTGGCAAATCTTAATCAGGCATTAATGAGGGGTTAATGCTTATTTATAAATTACCGCGGTACCGTGCAGCGTGTTCGGGCCAGTAACCGAGGTAATGCGGAAAGATTTCGCCCCCATTTCATCTGCTTTTTGCGCCAGTTGTTCTTCCAGAGAACCCAGGTTAGTACCTGCGCTGGCAGAGATGGTCCCAACTTTTTGCTGGCCGTCAGGCGTAGATTGCACTTCAACGGCAGCGAAGCTGGCGAATGAAAGAGAGCTGAGTACAGCAGCAGCGATGAGGGCTTTGACGTTTTTCATAATAGTAACCTTTTGCAGATGAACGGGGTCGTAAGCATTTACTTAACGATCGATAGGTAAATGATAGATGTGATCCAGGTCACACGTCAACTATTTTTTATAACGGTCGTTATATAAATTAAAAAGCACTTATCTTTCATGACAATGCAACGTAATTATTTTTCACAGGAATGCGCTGGAGACTGGACGGTTTTATTTTTATAATGGTTATTCATTAAACCCAGACAGGTACACCGGCATCATGACAACTGACTCGACAGGTTGTGTAAAAAAAAGCCGTGGCCGACCAAAAGTGTTCGACAGGGAAGCCGCGCTTGATAAGGCCATGACACTCTTCTGGCAGCACGGTTATGAGGCGACGTCGCTCTCTGATCTTGTTGAAGCGACAGGGGCGAAAGCCCCCACGCTGTACGCAGAATTCACCAATAAAGAAGGACTGTTTCGCGCGGTGCTCGACAGGTACATCGCCCGTTTCGCCGCAAAGCATGAAGCGCAGCTATTTTGCGAAGAAAAAAGCGTGGAGGCCGCGCTGGAAGATTACTTCACCGCCGTGGCGACCTGTTTTACCAGTAAAGACACCCCGGCGGGTTGTTTTATGATCAACACTTCCGCGACGCTTGCTGCCGCGTCACGGGATATTGCGCATACGGTGAAATCACGCCACGCCATGCAGGAGCAAACGTTGACCCGTTTCCTGCAACAGCGCCAGATGCGCGCAGAGATCCCGGCGCAGTGCAACGTACAGCACCTTGCCGAATACCTGAACTGCATCTTACAGGGGATGTCGATCAGCGCCCGCGAAGGCGCGTCGTTTGACACACTGATGCAGATCACCCGTACCACTCTTCGCCTGTGGCCCGAGCTGTTGAAAGCCTGATTGATCCTGCTGGCCGGGGAATGCGTTTCCCGGTCCTTCTCTCACCTTTCCCCTACAAAAAGTAATGTTTTCACCGGGTTAGACTCAAATTTCTTAAAATATTATTTGATAATAGAAACCATTATCAGCAATATTCGCATTTGACTTTCTATCTGTTTCACAATGTAACAGCCGGAGCCTGCCCGGCAAGAAGAACACCACTTTTACAGATATTTTCAGAAGGGAATGCGAATGAATAAGCGTCTTTGGGTGCTCAACCCAGTCCTGCTTGCGTTAACTCTGCCTGCAACGGCAGCGAAGCAAACAGAAGAAGAAAACCTCATCGTCAGCGCTAACCGGAGTCAAAAAACGGTGGCGGAAATGGCGCAGACCACCTGGGTGATCGAGGGTCAGGAAATTGAACAACAGGTTCAGGGCGGCAAAGAGTTTAAAGATGTGCTGGCGCAGTTGATCCCCGGTATTGATGTCAGCAGCCAGGGACGAACCAACTATGGTATGAATATGCGCGGGCGCGCGCTGGTCGTGCTGATTGATGGCGTACGCCTTAACTCTTCGCGTACCGACAGCCGACAGCTGGACGCCATCGATCCGTTCAACATTGCCCACATTGAAGTGATTTCCGGCGCGACGTCGCTCTATGGCGGCGGCAGTACTGGCGGCCTGATCAACATCGTGACCAAAAAAGGCCAGCCGGAACGCGAAGTGGAACTAGAACTGGGTGCTAAATCGGGCTTCAATAACAGTAACGATCGTGACGAGCGCGTTGCCGCCGCGGTCAGCGGGGGGACGGATCGCGCCTCTGGCCGTCTCTCTGTCGCCTGGCAGCGCTTCGGCGGCTGGTACGATGGCAACGGCGATGCGCTAATGCTCGACAATACGCAAACCGGCTTGCAGCACTCCGATCGTCTGGATGTGATGGGTACGGGCACAATTGAGATTGACGACAACCGTCAGCTACAGCTGGTGACCCAATATTATAAAAGCCAGGGCGATGACGACTACGGCCTGTATCTGGGCGAAAATATGTCTGCCGTCACTGGTGACGGTAAAGCCAGCACCCGTAGCGGACTCAGCGCCGATCGCATCCCCGGAACAGAGCGTCATCTGATTAGCCTGCAATATTCAGACGCCGACTTCTTCGGTCAAAATCTGGTCAGCCAAATTTATTACCGTGATGAATCGCTGAAATTTTATCCCTTCCCGTCGCTGACCAGGGGCCAGGTCACCAGCTTTTCTGCCTCGCAGCAGGACACCGATCAGTACGGCGCCAAAATTACCCTCAACAGTCAGTTGATGGATAACTGGGAACTGACCTGGGGTATCGATGCGGATCACGAGACCTTCGACGCTAATCAGAAATTTTTCGACCTCGCATGGTCGCTTCCCTCCGGCGGCATGGACAACCGTACGGCCTATACCACCGGACGTTACCCCGGCTACAGCATCACTAATTTCGCGCCGTTCCTGCAAAGCAGTTATGACATCAACGATATTTTCACCCTGAGCGGCGGCATCCGCTATCAATGGACTGAAAACCGGGTTGATGATTTCATCGGCTACGCGCAGCAGCAGGGGATCGCCAATGGGCTGGCGAGTTCTGCCGATGCGATACCGGGCGGCAAAACCGATTACGATAACGTCCTGTTCAACGCCGGTCTGCTTGCGCATCTGACCGAACGCCAGCAGGCGTGGTTCAACTTTTCCCAGGGCGTCGAATTGCCGGATCCGGGGAAATACTATGGTAACGGCACCTATCAGTTGGTAGGCGATCATTACCAGCTTCAGCGCAGCGTAAACGTCGCTGACTCGCGTCTGGAAGGGATCAAAGTCAACTCCTATGAACTGGGATGGCGCTATACCGGCGAGAGTCTGCGCACGCAACTGGCGGCCTATTACTCTACCTCCGACAAATCCATTGTGATTAACCGCAGCGATATGACCATTCGCGTGGAACCTGACGACCGCCGGATTTACGGCGTGGAAGGCGCTGTGGACTATTTCATTCCTGACAGCGACTGGAGCCTCGGCGCAAACTTCAACGTACTGAAGTCTGAAGTGAAGCAAAACGGGAAATGGGAAAAATGGGATGTGACGCTGGCCTCGCCGTCAAAAGCCACCGCCTGGGTGGGTTGGGCGCCAGAGCCGTGGTCATTGCGGGTGCAAACCCAACAGTCTTTCGATCTGACGGATGCCAGCGGTAATAAACTGGATGGATACAATACCGTTGACGTTATCAGCAGTTATCAGCTCCCGCTGGGTAAACTGACCTTAAGCATCGAAAACCTGCTGGACGAAGACTACACCACCCTCTGGGGACAGCGCGCGCCGCTGCTGTACAGCCCAACCTACGGCAGCCCATCGCAGTATGAATACAAGGGCCGCGGGCGGACCTTTGGCCTGAACTACGCGTTAACTTTCTGATAAAAAAAGCCCCTCAGCCTGAGCGAATGAGGGGCTAATCAGCAGAGTACAGCTTTTTTATGCTTTGTTATTCAGAATCAACTGGCCGTTGTTATCCAGCGGAATTTGTGTACCCGGATCTTTATCCATCCGGATTTTGCCCTGCTGATCGCCGATCTTGTAGGTCACGTCGTAGCCGAGCATTTTTTCCGATTTGTCATAGACGGTTTTGCAACGCTGCTGCGTAGAGGTGTAGGTGTCGTTTTCCTGCATTGATCCCTGGATCTGGTTACCCGCGTAACCACCGCCCAGCGCCCCGACAACAGTGGCGACATCTTTACCACGGCCCCCGCCAAACTGATGACCAATCACTCCGCCAGCCACTGCGCCAAGAACAGAACCGGCGATGCGGTTTTCATCCTGGACAGGTCTGCGGTGGGTCACCGTGACGTTACGGCACTCCTGACGTGGGGTCTTAATGGTTTCTTTGATAGGTGTTGCAGAAACCACTTGCGCATACTGCGGGCCGCGATCAAAGACGTTCAGACTGGCCACCGCCGCCACGCCCAGCGCAGCAGCTACGCCAATCCCTATACCCGCCAACATTGATTTATTCACGGGAAATCCTCCTTCTTTGCTATTGGTAACAATATTGCAACTAAAGCAAGCAGAAGCCCATCAGATTGCGGATGAAAATATCGTGGGTTGACCTTAAAACAGCATGATTCAGAGAACTCTGAGGAGAGCGACAGGAATATTCAGTGTGCAGAACGGCGCAGACGCCCAGCGCCGCCATTGGCGACGCTGGGAGGAAGGTAATTAATGCAGCTTCAGACGCGGACGGATAACGCGGTTAATACTGCCCACCAGCATCATCAACCCGGTTTTGAAGTAACCGTGCAGTGCAATCTGGTGCATCCGGTACAAAGAGATGTACACGAAGCGGGCAATGCGCCCCTCGATCATCATCGAACCTTTGGTCAGGTTCCCCATCAGACTGCCAACGGTAGAAAAGTTAGACAACGAAACCAGCGAGCCATGGTCTTTATACTGGTATGCCTTCAGCGGTTTACCGTTCATTTGCGCCAGAATGTTATTCATCGCGCAGGTCGCCATCTGATGCGCAGCCTGGGCGCGCGGTGGAACAAATCCGCCTTCCGGACGCGCGCAGGAAGCACAGTCGCCAATCGCATACACGTTAGGATCGCGGGTGGTTTGCAGCGTGGGCTCCACCACCAGTTGATTAATACGGTTGGTTTCGAGACCGCCGATCTCCTTCATAAAGTCCGGCGCTTTAATCCCTGCCGCCCAGACCATCAGGTCGGCTTCAATGTATTCGCCGTCTTTCGTGTGTAAACCGCCCGCGTCGGCGCTGGTCACCATTGTCTGGGTCAGTACGCGGACGCCCAGTTTGCTCAGTTCATTATGCGCCGCGCCAGAAATGCGTGGCGGCAGCGCAGGCAGGATGCGCTCGCCCGCTTCCACCAGCGTGACGTTCAGCGCTTCGTTGGTCAGCCCTTTGTAGCCATAGCTGTGCAATTGTTTCACTGCGTTATGCAGTTCAGCCGAAAGCTCAACGCCGGTTGCCCCACCGCCGACAATGGCGATATTCACCTTGCCGTTCGCGCCCAGGTTCGCGGAGTATTTCAGGAACTGGTTGAGCATTTCCTGATGGAAACGGCGCGCCTGATGCGGGTTATCGAGGAAGATGCAGTGCTCTTTCACGCCCGGCGTGTTGAAATCGTTAGAAGTACTGCCCAGCGCCATCACCAGCGTGTCGTAAGCGATTTTGCGCTCCGGCACCAACAGCTCGCCTTTCTCGTCGCGCAGTTCAGCAATAGTAATTGTTTTGGCCTCGCGATCGATATCCATTACCGACCCCAACTGGAACTGGAAGCCGTGATTCCGCGCGTGCGCCAGGTAGCTCAGCGCATCCACGCCTTCATCAAGAGACCCCGTCGCCACTTCGTGCAGCAGGGGTTTCCACAGATGGCTATGGTTTCTGTCAACCAGCGTAATCTTCGCTTTTTTCTTGCGGCCCAGTTTGTGCCCCAGTTGCGTAGCCATTTCCAGCCCGCCAGCACCCCCACCGACAATCACGATCTTTTTCAATGGTGTAGTCAACGCGACCCCCTTAAATGATTAACCAATTGTTAATTAAAAGTTATTAACATAGCCTTTAATTAACAACAGGTTACGACAATGAAAATGTTCTTCGAGAGTGAGAATAACACATGCGGTGCATTGGTCATACCAAAATTGATGTGCATCAAGTTTTGATGCTGAAAAGATAGACACCTTCTGCCATTTCGCCAAAAAAAAACCAGCCCGAAGGCTGGCGGTCAGGACGCGCATACGCAGTGGTTGACGGTCAACCCAGCGTTTTGAACGCTTTGATTCGCTGCAGATGGGGTGAAATATTCTTGAACTTATGCGTCTGTTCTTCATCCCATACAATTTCGTAAAAATGGTGCAGTTCTTCAGAAGAGCGCTGACTGTCAAGCGCTTCGTCATGACGGGAAAGAATCACCAGGCAGCGGTCGCGGTTCTTTTCACGGAAGTTCGTCACGCATTTGGTGGCGATATCGGCGTATTCTTCCGGGCGGTCGATTTTGCCTTCCATGTTCTCATACGGGAACAGGTTCGGATTAAACACCACCTGACGGATGTCGCACAGAAAGCCGATGCGCTCGGCCCAGTAGCCTCCCAGACCCACACCGCAAATCAGCGGACGATCGTCAACGTTAAGCTGCAACATTTTGTCCACTTCCTTCAGCAGATGTTGCATGTCATGTTTCGGATGCCGCGTGCTGTAGCTGATCAGCCTGACGTCCGGGTCGATAAACTGCAACTGCAACACTTTTTCGTGGTTACCCGGGCTGTTAGAGTCAAAACCGTGTAAATAGATAATCATCGCACCCTCACCAAACTTGCGTTAATGACCTGCTTTTTCTTCCTGCCAGCGTTCGTGTAACTGGTTGAGCTGCGCGCTGACCTGTTTCCAGCGTGCCGAGTCCATCAGTTCCTGACGAGAAAATGAACCTTTATGATACAAACGTGTAACACGTTCTGCTTTGATCGGCGACAGATTATCCAGCACGCTGACCGCACCTTTACGATTATTGCAGACCAGGATCATATCGCAACCTGCATCCAGCGACGCCTGGCCGCGCTCGGCATAGCTGCCCATGATCGCCGCCCCTTCCATCGAAAGATCGTCGGAGAAAATCACCCCGTCAAAACCCAGCTCCTGACGCAGGACCGTTTTCAGCCAGTGCGACGAGCCGCTTGCCGGACGCGGATCAACCTCGCTGTAAATCACATGCGCAGGCATAATCGCATCAAGTTTGTTGTCGGTAATCAGCGAACGGAACACGGACATATCTTTAGCGCGAATTTCCGCTTCCGGGCGCGGATCGGTCGGCGTCTCTTTATGCGAATCGGCGGTCACCGCGCCGTGACCCGGAAAATGTTTACCGGTGGTTTTCATGCCCGCGGCATGCATCCCGTCGATAAAGCGCGTCGCCATCGCCAGCGCTTTTGCCGGATCGGCATGATAGGATCGCTCGCCAATCGCGGCGCTGATATGCCCGACATCAAGTACCGGCGCAAAACTGATGTCGATATCCATTGCTATCATTTCGCTGGCCATCAGCCAGCCTGCGTCTTCCGCCAGTTTGCCGCCCTCTTCCATCCCGTGTAGCGCGGCAAAAGACTGAGCGGCAGGCAGTCGGGTAAAGCCTTCGCGAAAGCGCTGTACGCGGCCGCCTTCCTGGTCCACCGCCACCACCAGATGATTGCGCGACGCCGCGCGGATCTGGCGCACCAGTTCGCGCAGCTGCGCCGGATCGTGATAATTACGCGTGAAGAGGATCAAACCACCGACCAGCGGATGGGCCAAAATTTCCCGTTCTTCCGCATCCAGTTCAAACCCTTCGACATCCAACATAACTGGACCCACACTGCTCTCCTTAATCCTTCGTTAAAAGCTGCCGCCAGGTTGCGTCGGCCAGCCCGATAAAGTGTTGTTCGCCGGTCTGTCGCCAGCGGTATTCATACCATCCAGCCTTCAGCATCTGTACCCACGGATCCCAGCGTCGGACCTGCTGCCACAGGCTTTCCGGCGACATATTGCCGCGCACCGCATAGTCGTTCACCAGTTGCCGGCGCCGGGCCACATCGTCCACCCACACCGCCGCCAGCTCAAGCGCGATATCGCCGTCCCCGGCGTACTCCCAGTCGATTAACTTTAGCCCCGACTCAGTGTGTACGATGTTTCCGGCGTGGACATCCATGTGCAGTGGCGCCAGACGCAGCGGTTGTGGCTCCCCTTGCTGACGCAAACGTTTTAACCGCCTCAGCCAGCGCGGCGTTCTGCGTGACGGATCGCTGCCTCGCCAGTACTGTTCAAGCAGCGGCAGAAGGTGAATACGCCAACCGAAGCGCGGCTGCTGATGCAGATAATACAGCAAGCCCGCGAGATCGTCGGTATCCGGCAATTGCGATCTTACCTCGCCGCGCAGATAGTCCACCGCCATCCAGCCGGGAATATACAGACGCGGCTTCGGCGCAAGACGTTCAGGTAGGCGATTAAGCGCACGGTACTGGCGCAAAAATGGGTATCCGCGCGCATCGGGATCGTGATGGCGGCGAAGCACCAGACGCGTTTCGGCGCGGGCCAGGATAACGCTCCCGCCGCTGAGACCGGTCTGACCGTCAGCAACGGGGCGATAATGCGGAAAGAAGCGCGACAAGACCTCGTCGCGCGACAGCGCGTTATTGTTGCTGAACGGCACCTTTACCTGACCAGATTATCTCGCCAGTTTGTACCAGCATTAATTGCATTTGCAGCGATGGCGCATTGACGTTGCCGGCGGCGCTGGAATACAGCACATAGTGCGCGCCAACGTTGCGGGCAATACCAATGGCTTTACTACGCGTTCCCAGGCTGTCCTGCGGAGAAAGGCCTAACTGCTGTTTCGCCATCGACAACTGCTGGGCGGAGACCAGCGTAAATTTGCCGTTGTTAGCCAGCGCGTTGCGCAGGGTTTCCGTGGCGTCGCTCGCGTTCAACGACCCGTTTGTCCGGTTGTTGACGCTGTCCACCAGCAGTACGCTGCCCGAGGTTACGCCATCGGCCTGCAGCATTTTAGCCACCATCGGCTGCATGGCGCCATTCCAGTCGTAGTGACGAACGCGGGGCGCAGGCGCCGCCGTCTGATCTTCATGCTCAATTGGACCAGGCTGACCCGGTATTTCCGGCACAGAAGGTACGACAGGCGCAGGCTGCTGAGGCTGCGCGGGCTGCTCCGGCACCGGTTTGACTTCTTCCACTGGCGCAGGCTCACGCTGCGCCACACAGCCGGAAAGCACTATCGCCAGCCCGACTAACAGTGCATAGCGACTCAATTTACTCTTCAAGATTCACCCCTTACAAAAAAAGATAAAGTCTGACTTTGTGCGCCCCCAGATAATTGGCGCTGCCATAGAGCGTGACCGACGAACGCGCCGGAACTGTCACGCTGCGTGGCGCTTCCAGAGGATGCATTTCTAATCCTCTGGCGTCATACCAGTAAAAACGATAATGAACGGTAACGGGCTCTTGCCTTTCGTTGTACAGCACTGAGGACGCGGAAGGCTGAAGATCAGAGGTCCTCAACGACGGCGGCTGCGCCGTGATCCCCGCAGCCAGCAGCGTTGATTCCATCACCAGAGACTGCTCGTCGCTGACCGGTATTTCAGGATGCGAACGACACCCCGCCAGCAGCAGCAGTCCCAGCGAAAGCGCAAGGCATCCTTTTTTCATCATTACAGCCCTTTATGCGCAAGCATAGGCCCCAGCGCGCGGCCCCCCAGCAGGTGCATGTGGATGTGATACACCTCCTGGCCGCCGTGACGGTTAGTATTCATAATCAGGCGATAGCCATCTTCTGCGATGCCTTCCTGCGCAGCAATTTTCGCCGCTACGGTGATCATCCGTCCCAGCGCCTGTTCATGCTCGGCAGTGACATCATTGACCGTCGGGATCAGAATATTGGGGATAATCAGGATGTGGGTGGGCGCCTGCGGTGAGATATCCCGGAATGCGGTAACCAGTTCATCCTGGTAAACAATGTCTGACGGGATTTCACGACGAATAATTTTGCTGAATATAGTTTCTTCTGCCACGACGTTTTCCTTTTCTTAAAATTGCCATGCGTGATGCCATGCTACGCTGAGCCACACTGCCAGTATAGAGTATGATCGACTTAAAGCCGCTCTTTCAACCTTAAGCCACGATTTCTTAAGCAAAAAACGCGCATTGCCGTACAGGTTCTCTGCTTTCCCCTCCCCGCGACGTCTAAAAGTTCTGAAACAAGATTTCAGAAAGCCTGTAACCTCTGTTTACACAGTGAATATGAATGCGTATATTTCGCATTTGCATTTTCATGCGCAATGATAAGCCAGACAATAAAAAAAGGTTCATCGCCGCCCCGCGCAGCCTGAATCACTATCTTCACTATTAAGGGTTTTCTCATGTCTTTCATCACTCACCGTAGGGACGAACAGCGCCAACCTGCCGCAACCCCATCGTTGCTGGCAGCCTGTATCGCAGTGGCAATGATGCCCTCCGCAAGTTTTGCAGCTTCCGTTACCGAAGATACCGTCATTGTGGACGGTTCCGCCCCGGACATTTCTGATGCCAGCGATGAACACGATTACAGCGTAAAAACCACCAACGCCGCCACGAAAATGGCAATGACGCAGCGCGATATTCCGCAATCGGTAAGCATCGTCAGCCAGCAGCGTATGGAAGACCAACAACTGCACACTCTCGGCGACGTGATGGATAACACGCTGGGAATTAGCCGAAGCCAGGCGGATTCAGACCGCAGCAGCTATTATTCACGCGGGTTTGAGATCGACAATTATATGGTCGACGGTATTCCTACGTACTTTGAATCGCGCTGGAATCTCGGTGACGCGTTGTCCGACACCGCGCTTTTTGAACGCGTGGAAGTGGTGCGCGGCGCCAACGGTCTGATGACAGGAACCGGCAACCCGTCGGCCTCCATCAATATGATCCGCAAGCATGCCACCCGTCGGGAGTTTACGGGAGATGTTTCTGCGGAATACGGCAGCTGGAATAAACAGCGTTACGTGATGGATCTGCAAAGTCCGCTTACGGATGACGGAAATGTTCGCGCGCGCGTCGTGGCCGGTTATCAAAATAATGACTCATGGCTGGATCGCTACACTAGCGAAAAAACCTTCTTCTCCGGTATTCTCGACGCGGATTTGGGCGAGAGCACCAGCCTGGCGGCAGGTTATGAATATCAAAAAATCGATGTGAACAGCCCGACATGGGGCGGCCTGCCGCGCTGGAACACCGACGGCAGCAAAAACAGCTATGATCGCGCCCGTAGCACAGCGCCGGACTGGGCTTACAACGATAAAGAGATCAACAAGGTTTTCGTCACACTCAAGCAGCGCTTTGCCGATACCTGGCAGGCAACAATGAATGCCACTCACTCTGAAGTGAAATTCGACAGTAAGACAATGTATATCGATGCGTTAGTCAATAAAGCCGACGGTACGCTTGTTGGCCCTTACGCCAGCTATGGCCCCGGTTTTGACTACGTAGGCGGTACCGGCTGGAACAGCGGTAAGCGTAAGGTCGACGCGGTGGATCTGTTTGCCGACGGCGGCTACGACCTGTTTGGTCGTCAGCATAACCTGATGTTCGGTGGTAGCTACAGTAAGCAAAATAACCGCTATTTCAGCTCGTGGGCGAATGTTTTCCCGGACGAAATTGGCAATTTCGCTGACTTCGACGGTCATTTCCCACAAACACAATGGACGCCGCTGTCGCTGGCCCAGGATGACACCACGCATATGAAGTCGTTGTATGCCGCGACCCGTGTTTCTCTGGCTGACCCGCTGCATCTGATCCTCGGCGCGCGCTACACTAACTGGCGTATCGACACCCTGACCTACAGCATGGAGAAAAACCATACCACGCCGTATGCCGGTCTGGTTTATGACATTAACGATAACTGGTCTACCTATGCCAGCTATACATCGATCTTCCAGCCGCAGAACAAGCGCGACAGCTCGGGTAAATACCTTTCCCCCATCACCGGAAATAACTATGAGGTGGGCCTGAAATCTGACTGGATGAATAGCCGTCTGACCACCACCCTGTCTCTGTTCCGCATCGAGCAGGACAACCTTGCTCAGTCCACCGGTTCACCTATCGCCGGGAGCAACGGAGAGACCGCATATAAAGCCGCGAACGGCACCGTCAGCAAAGGGGTCGAATTTGAGATCAACGGCGCGATCACCGATAACTGGCAGATGACCTTTGGCGCAACGCGCTACCTCGCTGACGATAACGAAGGTAATGCGGTGAATCCATATCTGCCGCGCACGTCGGTCAAACTGTTCACCCGTTATCGCCTGCCGGCGATGCCAGAACTGACCGTTGGCGGCGGCGTTAACTGGCAGAACCGCGTCTACAGCGATACCGTCACGCCATACGGCACTTTCCGCGCGGAACAGGGCAGCTATGCGCTGGTGGATCTTTTCACCCGCTACCAGGTGACCAAAAACTTTTCGTTGCAGGGTAACGTGAACAATCTGTTTGATAAAACCTACGACACCAACATCGAAGGGTCTATCGTGTACGGCGAACCGCGTAACGTGAGCATCACCGCCACGTATCAGTTCTGATGTAGCTTCCGGACCCTGTTCGGCTTTTTATACGCACCGATCAGGATGTAAAAAAGGCAGCCATGCGGCTGCCTTAGTTCTCCCCAACGTCTTACTGCTTAGCTGTTACGGATATATTCATCCATTTCCGTTTTCAGGTTATCGGATTTTGTACCGAAAATCGCCTGAACGCCAGAACCCGCAACAACCACGCCTGCCGCACCCAGTTTCTTCAGGCCAGCCTGATCCACTTTCGCAACGTCAGCCACGCTGACACGCAGACGGGTAATACACGCGTCCAGGTTGGTGATGTTTTCTTTACCACCAAATGCCGCCACCAGTGCCGGAGCCATTTCGCTGGTCGCGCCCGCTTTCGCGTCGTCAGTGCTGTCTTCACGACCCGGCGTTTTCAGGTCCAGCGCCTTGATCAGAACGCGGAAGACGGTGTAGTAAACGATCGCATAACCTGCGCCGACAATCGGGAACAGCCACAGTTTGCTGCTGTTACCGGACAGGACGATAAAATCGATCAGACCGTGCGAGAAGGAAGTACCGTCACGCATACCCAGCAGGATACAGATTGGGAACGCCAGACCAGCCAGGATCGCATGGATAATGTACAGGATCGGCGCAACGAACATGAAGGAGAACTCGATCGGCTCGGTGATACCGGTCAGGAACGAGGTCAGCGCTGCGGAGATCATGATACCGCCCACTTTCGCGCGGTTTTCCGGTTTAGCCGAATGCCAGATGGCGATAGCCGCCGCCGGCAGACCATACATTTTGAACAGGAAGCCGCCGGACAGTTTGCCCGCCGTCGGGTCGCCCGCCATATAGCGAGGAATGTCGCCGTGGAAGACCTGACCTGCCGCGTTGGTGTATTCGCCGATCTGCATCTGGAAAGGAACGTTCCAGATATGGTGCAGACCAAACGGCACCAGGCAACGCTCAATGAAGCCGTAGATACCGAACGCCACAACCGGGTTCTGGTAAGCCGCCCACTGCGAGAACGTCTGGATAGCCGTACCGATAGGCGGCCAGATAAAGGAGAGGATCACGCCGGTAAAGATTGCCGCCAGGCCGGAGATGATCGGCACAAAGCGCTTACCAGCAAAGAAGCCAAGATACTCAGGCAGCTTGATGCGGTAGAAACGGTTGAACATGTACGCCGCAATCGCACCGGAGATAATCCCCCCGAGAACACCGGTATCCGCAAGGTGTTTTGCTGCGATCTCTTCAGCCGGTAAATGCAGAACCAGCGGCGCAACCACGGCCATGGTTTTCACCATGATGCCATAGGCAACCACCGCCGCCAGAGCGGACACGCCGTCGTTGTTGGTAAAACCAAGCGCGACACCGATAGCGAAAATAAGCGGCATGTTTGCAAAAACAGAACCGCCTGCTTCTGCCATGACATGCGAGACAACGGCTGGCAGCCAGCTGAAGTTTGCGGAACCGACGCCCAGCAGGATACCTGCGATAGGCAATACGGATACCGGCAGCATCAGCGATTTACCGACCTTTTGCAGGTTAGCAAATGCATTCTTAAACATAATTAGGAGTGCTCCTGAGTATTGGTGTTTTTCTACGTTTTCACGCATTAGCAAGGGGGGAGAGCCTCGCCGTGGACAGGGCATCTAAGCGCCCTTTATTTATTACACAGAGTAAAATAAATCAGCTTATTTTTGTTTGACGACCATCACGTTTCAACTCCGCCCGGTGCCATAAGTTGCACATTTTGACAAAAATCGTTTCATAATGTGTCAAGCTGTTCATTCACCGCCCAGTTTGTGGCGGTGAACTTTACTCGCTTTGCTGATTAATTACGAGCTTTAAAAAAACTCGCTTAAGAGGCGGATTGCAGGCGGGACGCGTCGATATGGAACAGGCGGGCAAAGTTATCGGTGGTGATTTGCGCCAGTTCTTCAACGGCAACACCCTTCAATACGGCCATGTATTCCGCAACATCACGTACCATTGCCGGCTGGTTCTCTTTGCCACGGTGCGGAACCGGAGCGAGATAAGGAGAATCCGTCTCCACCAACAGGCGATCCAACGGCACGTAGCGTGCGGCATCGCGTAACTGCTCGGCGTTACGGAAGGTCACAATACCGGAAAAGGAGATATAAAAGCCTAAATCCAGTAATTTACCCGCCGTTTCTCTGTCTTCAGTAAAACAGTGTAGTACGCCACCGCAATCCGTCACCTTTTCATTACGCAGAATCGCCAGCGTGTCGGCGCGGGCGTCACGAGTGTGCACAATCACCGGTTTGTTCAGCTCACGGCCAATCTGAATATGATGAATAAATGACGCCTGCTGACGAACCTTCGTTTCTGGGGTGTAATAATAGTCCAGCCCGGTTTCCCCCATCGCCACAACGCCCTCTTCTGCCGCCAGTCGCCGCAGTTCTTCCACTTCGAACGGCTCATCCTGGTTAAGCGGATGTACGCCGCAGGAGAACACCACGTTATCGCGCTCACCCACCAGCTCGCGCATCGCGCGGTAGCCTGGCAGCGTGGTCGCTACCGCCAGACAGAACTTCACATCGCGTGCGGCGGCTTTCGTCAGCACATCGTCCACGTCCTTATGCAGAGATTGATAATCCAGGCCATCAAGATGGCAGTGCGAGTCGACTAAAAACATAATGTCTCTCTTAAAGATGGGAAACTGGCAACACGGCGCCAGGTTGCAGGTAATGCTCAATTTGTAAAAGGAGATCGGTTAAGACCAGTTCACGGTTTATTGCCGTCACACTGAGCAACTGTTCACGGCAATGGCAGACGGCGCTCAGGATCGCCTGGATCCGGTTTGTAGACAATTGCCCGGCAAGCATTGCCACCAGCTCTCCGGCATCCGCATTGGTTAACCATGTCGCCCCATGCTGGCGCTTCAGCGCATCCATCAGCAGGGTCGCCAGCCAGTGTAGTCTCGCGGGCGCATGCTCATGATTCAACACCGGCAGCAGGCTGTACCAGTCACCGCCGGGCACGCTGCCTGAAAGCGACTGGCACAGCGCTTCGCGTTGCGCCCAACCGTCGGATTGCAGTAACGCCAGCGCCGCGCCCGGCGAGCCTGCGCTCAGGCGCAGCGCGGTCAACAGTGACGTTTGTGACACCGTCACTTCTCGCGCGAGCCACGTGATCGCATAGTTTTCCGCAGGTGGCGCAAGGTGATGCAAACGACAGCGGCTGCGCAACGTCGCCAGAAGACGCGCAGGTTCCCGCGTAGCGAGAAAGAACCACGTTTGCTCAGGCGGTTCCTCCAGGGTTTTAAGCAAGGCGTTCGCCGCGGCATCGGTCAACAGCGCCGCGTCGGGGATCCACACCACTTTCGCCCCGCCAAGACGCGCCCGCTCGTAGAGTTTCTCCCCCACTTCGCGAACCGCGTCGATGCCCAGCACGTTTTTCCCTTTTTCCGGAAACAGGGAATAATAGTCCGGATGCGTGCCCGCCTGCATCAGCTGGCAGCCGCGGCAGTGGCCGCAGCTTTTATGACCGTCCGGCTGCTGACAGAGCAGAAATCGGCTGAGCGCGTAGATCAGGGCATCATCGCCCATTCCCGGCAGTGCCTGGATCAGTAGCGCATGGTGACCCCGTCCTTCCTGATAGCTTGCTACCAGTTTTTCAAAGTCCGGTCGTAACCATGGATACCATTTCATGCGCCCTGCTCCTTCACCCACCCGGTCACAGTGGTACGAATAGCATTCATTACAACGTCCAGCGGCTGCGTCGCATCAATCGTGCGAATGCTTGCATCCTGGGCCGCCAACTCCAGATAGCGGGCGCGGGTGCGATTAAAGAAGTCAAAAGACTCCTGCTCAATACGGTCCAGCTCGCCGCGCGCGCGCGCGCGTTTCAGCCCAACCTCAGGCGTAACATCCAGATAAAGCGTCAAATCCGGCCGGAAATCGCCGAGTACCGCGTCACGCAGTGTAGCAAGCATCTGCTGATCGATACCGCGTCCGCCGCCCTGGTACGCCTGGGTGGAAAGATCGTGACGGTCGCCAATCACCCACGTCCCTTTTGCCAGCGCGGGTTTAATGACCGTTTCCACAAGCTGGACGCGCGCTGCATAAAACATCAGCACTTCGGCTTTGTCGGTGATGATCTCATCGCCGACAGATTTGATGTCCAGCACCAGACTGCGCAGTTTTTCCGCCAGTTGCGTGCCGCCCGGCTCGCGGGTAAAAACCATGTCGCGGATGCCGAGCTGTTCGAGCGTCTCAACCACGATATTTCTCGCGGTCGTTTTACCGGCGCCTTCCAGCCCCTCGATGACGATATACTTACTGCGCATTTTTTTCCTTAAGCACTTTCAGGTAGTCCTGCACAGACCGGTTATGGCTGGCAAGATTGGTATTAAACGTATGGCCCCCTTTGCCGTCGGCGACAAAATAGAGATACGGCGTTTTGGCCGGATGCGCCGCCGCCTTCAGCGAGGCTTCGCCCGGCATGGCGATCGGTCCCGGCGGCAGCCCGGTGATGGTATAGGTGTTATAGGCCGTCGGGGTTTCCAAATCTGCACGTGAGATCTTGCCATTATAGCGCTCACCCATCCCGTAAATCACCGTAGGATCGGTCTGAAGTCGCATTCCGACGCGCAGTCGGTTGATAAATACCGACGCAACCTGATCGCGTTCGCTGGCAACCGCCGTCTCTTTTTCGATGATCGAGGCCATGGTGACCAGTTGATTCTGATCTTTATACGGTAAACCCTCCGCGCGGCCTTCCCAAACCTCATTAACCACTTTTACCATTTTTTGACGCGCGCGCTTAAGCAAGGCCACATCGGTTGTGTTGGCGGTGTACATCCAGGTATCAGGCCAGAACCAGCCTTCGAGACCGTCGGTTTCTTTCAGTTTAAGCGCCTTCGCCACGCTCGCGTAGCTATCGTCGGTCAGGGTATGCTTGACGTAAGGCGCATCGCGCAGCTGTTTGAGATAGTCGCTTAGCCGCATCCCTTCCACAAAGCGCAGCGGAAATTGTGCCTCTTTTCCGCTTTCCAGCAGTTGCAGCATCTCCCGCACGGTCATTCCTGGCGTTAAGCGATACGTGCCCGCTTTAAATTGCGAAAGCGCCGGTTCAACGCGCAGCAGCCACTGAAATACCCGGGGGCGGTTCACAACCCGGTCGGCATACAGTTGCTCACCGAGCGCCAGACGACCCGTTCCCGGTTTGAGGGTAAAAATGGTTTCTTCTTTAATCAGGATCTTGCTGTCCGCCAGTTGGCGAACCTTCCACAAGCCCACTCCCCCAGCAATGCCTAATACCACACCCAATAAGAGGACAGCGTATAACAATTTTTTCATGACTAATTCGGATACTCACACAGTGGGGCCAGGAATTCATAGAGCGCGCGTGAAGAGAACGGCACAGCGTCAAAAGCGCCCACAGGAATAACCGGCATCAGCGCGTTACAAACCACGATTTCGTCAGCGCGGCGGACATCTTCTTCACGGGCACTGGTTTCGACAACCCGAAAAGACGATTGTGCCAGCTGCTGCAAACAGAATTGTCGCATTATGCCGTTGACACCTGCCAGATCGAGACGCGGTGTATAGACCACATTGTCTTTTCGCCAGAACACATTAGCCGCACAGCATTCCGTAACCCAACCTTCGCTGTCAAGAACCAGCGCCTCATCCGCCTCCGTCTGCTCAAGATGAGAACGAATCAGGACCTGTTCAAGACGGTTAAGATGTTTGATCCCGGCAAGCAGCGGGTTGCGACCAAGACGAACCGGGCTGAGGGTTAGCGTGATTCCTCGATTTCGCCAGTCATCGAAATGCGTCGGATACGGCGAAACGGACAGAATTCGGGTAGGCTGCGAGCAGTTTGCCGCGCTGTAGCCTCGACCGCCGCTGCCGCGGCTGATGATCACCTTCAGCACGCCACGTGAATGCCCCATGGCAAGCGTGTTCATTTCACGCTCAAGCTCGTCCCAGAACTCAAAGGCGATCAGCAGTTTATTACAGGCATCCTGCAAACGCCGGAGATGCGCAGCCAGATGGCAAAGCTGACCGTCTAAAATACGTACGGTAGTAAAGCAGCCATCGCCAAACTGTATTGCGCGATCGCTTGCAGCAAGCGATTCCTGTTCACGACCATTTATCAAGAACATAGTGGCTCCTCATCGGTGGCCCGTTAGTGTGGCAGGATGACGAGTGCAGGACAAGGGAAGAAAACGCAATAAAAAAGGCCCGACGAGCGGACCTTTAAGCAACAACGGACAGGCGGTTAGATCTTTTTGAAGATCAAAGAACCGTTCGTACCGCCAAAACCGAAGGAGTTACACAGCGCATACTCCATTCCACTGACCTGACGCGCTTCGTGCGGAACGAAGTCCAGATCGCAACCCTCATCCGGATTATCCAGGTTAATGGTTGGCGGAACAGCCTGATCGCGCAGCGCCAGGATGGAGTAGATGGATTCTACCGCGCCTGCCGCACCCAACAAGTGACCGGTCATGGATTTGGTAGAGCTGACCATCACGCGGCTTGCCGCTTCGCCAAAGACAGACTTAACCGCCTGCGCTTCAGCTTTATCGCCTGCCGGGGTAGAGGTCCCGTGCGCGTTGACATAGCCAATCTGGCCCGGTTCAATCGCCGCATCACGCAGTGCGTTGACCATCGCCAGCGCCGCGCCTGCGCCATTTTCCGGCGGCGACGTCATATGGTATGCATCGCTGCTCATCCCGAAGCCAACGACCTCAGCATAAATTTTCGCGCCGCGTTTTTTCGCATGTTCATACTCTTCGAGTACAACCATCCCGGCACCGTCGCCGAGCACAAAACCGTCACGCTCTTTATCCCACGGGCGGCTTGCCGCTTGCGGGTTGTCGTTACGTGTGGACAACGCACGCGCTGCGCCAAAGCCCCCCACGCCCAGCGGCGTACTGGCTTTTTCAGCACCGCCCGCAACCATCGCGTCCGCGTCGCCGTAAGCAATGATACGTGCGGCATGACCGATGTTGTGTACGCCTGAGGTACAGGCGGTTGCGATAGAAATGCTTGGCCCACGCAGGCCATACATGATGGTCAGGTGGCCTGCCACCATGTTAACAATCGTCGACGGAACGAAGAATGGGCTGATTTTACGCGGTCCACCGTTCACCAGAGAACTGTGGTTTTCCTCAATCAGACCGAGACCACCGATACCGGAACCAATAGCGGCGCCAATACGGGTTGCGTTCTCTTCCGTTACTTCAAGGCCAGAATCCTGCATGGCCTGGACGCCAGCGACAATTCCATATTGAATGAAGGCATCCATCTTGCGCTGTTCTTTACGCGAGATGATGTCATCACAGTTAAAATCCTTTACTAAGCCAGCAAATTTCGTTGCATAGGCGCTAGTATCGAAATGGTCGATCAGGCTGATGCCACTCTGACCGGCAAGGAGAGCTTTCCAGGTAGACTCTACGGTATTGCCGACAGGAGACAACATGCCCAGTCCGGTCACAACTACACGACGCTTAGACACGGTTGTCCTCCAGGGAGGGAAAAAAATTCTAGTGGGACAAAAAGATAAAACTCAGGCGGTCGAATGACCGCCTGGAGATGTTCACTTACGCCTGGTGGCCGTTGATGTAATCAATGGCAGCCTGAACGGTGGTGATTTTCTCAGCTTCTTCGTCCGGAATCTCAGTATCAAACTCTTCTTCCAGAGCCATTACCAGCTCAACGGTGTCAAGAGAATCTGCGCCCAGGTCTTCAACGAAAGAAGCATTGTTGGTAACTTCTTCCTGCTTAACGCCCAGCTGTTCGCCGATAATTTTCTTAACGCGTTCTTCGATAGTGCTCATACTCTTAAATTTCCTATCAAAACTCGCTTTCGCGATGGTTTTCGTAGTGTATAAAATGTTGAAAAATTTGCAACTAAATCCCGGCAGGTCTTACCACGATTTTACGCTATTTTGCGGCTTTTCACCCAAATAACGCAAATATTTTTCTACGCATTTTCCTTCAGACTGCTCCAGCCTGGCCGAATTTGCGTAGCTCGTGGTCAAACCATATACATTCCGCCATTGACGTGCAGGGTTTCACCAGTGATGTAACCCGCCTCGTCAGAAGCTAAAAATGCAACCGCGCTGGCAATTTCTTTTGGATCGCCTAAACGACCCGCAGGTACTGCCGCCAGCGTACCCGCACGCTGCTCATCGGTCAGCGCACGCGTCATGTCCGTTTCAATAAAGCCCGGAGCAACAACGTTTACAGTAATGCCGCGTGACGCAACTTCGCGCGCCAGCGATTTACTGAAGCCAATCAGACCTGCTTTCGCCGCAGCGTAATTGGTCTGACCCGCATTTCCCATGGTACCAACCACAGAACCGACAGTGATAATACGTCCATGACGCTTTTTCATCATAGCGCGCATTACCGCTTTTGACAGGCGGAAAACAGATGAAAGATTGGTTTCGAGAATATCGTTCCACTCATCATCTTTCATTCGCATCAGCAGATTGTCGCGAGTGATACCGGCATTATTGACCAGGATATCGACTTCACCAAATTCTGCGCGAATTTTTTCCAGAACGGATTCGATAGATGCAGGATCGGTCACGTTCAACATCAGACCTTTGCCTTTCGCACCTAAGTAATCGCTAATGGCCTGAGCGCCATTTTCGCTGGTCGCTGTACCGATAACGGTCGCGCCACGGGCAACGAGCGTCTCTGCAATAGCGCGGCCAATACCGCGACTTGCACCGGTAACCAGCGCGATTTTTCCTTCAAAACTCATGGTTTTCCTCTTTTATTGCTCAAGCGCCGCAGATACCGCCGCCGGTTCATTCAGCGCCGAGGCGGTCAGGGTATCGACAATGCGTTTCGTCAGACCGGTGAGGACTTTACCCGGACCGACTTCGTAAAGGTGTTCCACGCCCTGCGCGGCCATAAACTCAACGCTACGGGTCCACTGAACCGGGCTGTACAGCTGGCGAACCAGCGCATCACGAATCGCGTCAGCCTCGGTTTCACATTTCACATCCACGTTGTTCACTACCGGCACTGTCGGCGCGCTGAAGGTGATTTTCGCTAATTCAACGGCCAGTTTTTCCGCAGCGGGTTTCATCAACGCGCAGTGCGACGGTACGCTTACCGGCAGCGGCAACGCACGTTTCGCGCCGGCAGCTTTACACGCGGCGCCCGCGCGCTCTACCGCCTCTTTGTGCCCGGCGATAACCACCTGTCCCGGCGAGTTAAAATTCACTGGCGAAACCACCTGGCCTTCCGCCGCGTCTTCGCAGGCTTTAGCGATAGAAGCATCATCCAGACCGATAATAGCAGACATGCCGCCTGTGCCTTCCGGTACCGCTTCCTGCATGAATTTACCACGCAGTTCCACGAGACGCACCGCATCAGCAAAATTGATGACGCCCGCGCACACCAGCGCAGAGTATTCACCCAGGCTATGACCCGCCATCAGCGCAGGCGCTTTACCGCCCTGCTGCTGCCAGACGCGGTACAGTGCGACAGACGCCGCTAACAGCGCAGGCTGGGTCTGCCAGGTTTTGTTCAATTCTTCCGCTGGCCCCTGTTGAGTCAGCGCCCACAGGTCGTAGCCCAGCGCCGCTGAAGCTTCAGCAAACGTTTCTTCTATAACCGGATAGCTTGCCGCCATATCGGCCAGCATCCCAACGGTCTGCGAACCCTGTCCAGGGAACACAAATGCGAATTGCGTCATGTTTAAATCCTTATACTAGAAACGAACCAGCGCGGAGCCCCAGGTGAAACCACCGCCGAAGGCTTCAAGCAGAACCAGTTGCCCGGCTTTGATACGCCCGTCGCGCACGGCTTCATCCAGCGCGCACGGTACGGAAGCCGCAGACGTGTTGCCGTGACGGTCCAGCGTGACCACAACGTTGTCCATCGACATACCCAGTTTCTTCGCCGTCGCGCTGATAATACGCAGGTTAGCCTGGTGAGGAACCAGCCAGTCGAGCTGCGAACGGTCCAGGTTGTTGGCCGCCAGCGTCTCGTCAACGATATGCGCCAGCTCGGTTACCGCCACTTTGAACACTTCGTTACCCGCCATCGTCAGGTGAATCGGGTTGTCCGGATTCACACGATCGGCATTCGGCAGCGTCAGTAATTCACCGTAGCTGCCATCCGCATGTAAATGGGTGGAGATAATGCCCGGCTCTTCGGATGCGCCGAGCACAACCGCGCCTGCGCCATCGCCAAAAATAATAATAGTGCCGCGATCGGTCGGATCGCAGGTACGAGCCAGCACGTCGGACCCGACGACCAGCGCATAGTCAACGGCGCCGGATTTCACGTACATATCGGCCACGCTGAGCGCGTAGGTGAAGCCCGCACAGGCCGCCGCGACGTCAAACGCCGGGCATCCTTTAATGCCCAGCATGCTCTGGATCTGGCATGCCGCGCTGGGGAAAGCATGAGTTGCTGAGGTGGTCGCCACCACTATCAAGCCAATCTGATCTTTATCAATGCCCGCCATTTCCAGCGCCCGCTGCGCTGCGGTGTATCCCATCGTTGAGACGGTTTCATCCGGGGCGGCAATATGGCGCTCACGGATACCTGTGCGAGTGACAATCCACTCGTCAGAGGTATCGACCATTTTTTCCAGATCGGCGTTAGTCCGCACGTGTTCAGGCAGATAGCTGCCAGTACCAATAATCTTCGTATACATGTACGCTCAGTCACTTTTTGGTTATATACCGCGGATCAACAACGACGAAGAGGCCGGGCGCGTTAGCCACATCGCTGTCAGTGTGGCTGCGATGTGTCGCCATGACCCACGTCCCGCCGTTCGAATCCAGTCGGGTATACAGATTCCAGGCGAGCGGCAATTCGCTGAGGAACTTGTCGCTGCACCGCCTGCACTGCCTGTTCAATCGCGACTGTGAAGGCTCGCTGATTGGCCGCACCATGACTCTTAATCACCGTGCCGCGCAATCCTAACAGACAGGCGCCATTATACTGGTCGGGGTTGAGGTGACTGAATCGCCTCGTCAGGCTTTTTTGTAACCAACGTTTTACTATCAGCAGCCACCACGACCGTTTTTTACCCTCACCCTGAGATTTCAGCAGTGAAAGGAACATTCTGACAACCCCTTCCATCGTCTTTAATGTGACATTGCCTGTAAAACCGTCACATACCAGCACATCCGTTTTTCCCGTCAATAATTCATTGGCCTCGAGATAGCCGATGTAATTGATGGAGGAGATCGTTTTTAGCACAGCCGAAGCGTCCCGAATACTGTCGAGACCCTTAGTTTCTTCTTCGCCGATGTTGAGCAAGGCCACGCGAGGGTTATCAATGCCAACCACTTCTTCCGCGAGCACCGAGCCCATAATCGCAAACTGCACCAGCATCGTGCTGTCGCAATCGACGTTAGCCCCTAAATCCAGGACCACCGTCTTCCCTTTTTGCTGATGCGGCAACACCGTGACCAGCGCGGGACGCTCAATGCCGTCCAGCGGCTTGAGCAATAATTTTGCCAGCCCCATCAGCGCCCCAGTATTACCGGCGCTCACACAGGCCTGCGCTCGCCCTTCTTTCACGAGTTCCAGCGCCACCCGCATGGAACTACCGCGACTGGCGCGGATAGCCTGCGAAGGCCGGGCATCACTGGCGATAACTGACTGCGCAGGGATAATCTGCAGACGCGAACGTTGTTCAAAGTCAGCTTTAGCAAGTAATGGCGTGATTGTATCGGGATCCCCGACTAAAAGAAGTGTGAGTTGTGAATTAGAATTCAGTGCCTGCAATGCTGCAGGCACTGTCACGGAAGGGCCGAAATCTCCCCCCATGACATCTAACGCCAGGGTTAGACGTGTCAAGGTATCTTCGCCGCCTGGTTTGGTCATTCCCCGCCTGAACGGGGAAATTCCTCACTAAGCTTCATCACGCGAATAACGCGTGATTACTTAGCGATGACCTTGCGACCGCGGTAGTAACCGTCGGCGGTGATGTGGTGACGCAGGTGTTTTTCACCAGAGGTTTTGTCTACAGACAGGCTGGTGACTGCGGTCAGCGCGTCATGGGAACGACGCATGCCACGTTTGGAACGGGTTGGTTTATTCTGTTGTACGGCCATGGACCTTACTCCTCAATTACTTACGCTTTAAGCTGGCTAATACGGCAAATGGGTTTGGTTTTTGCGCTTCATCAGGCAGTTCCCCAAAGACCATGTCCGCCTCGGACACTTCACAGTGTTCAGAATCATGCACCGGAACTACCGGCAAGGAGAGGATGATTTCATCTTCAACCATTGCAAGCAGATCGATTTCACCGAATTCGTTAACCTCAATCGGCTCATACGCTTCCGGGAGTGCTTCAGCCTGTTCGTCAGAACGAACCGGACTAAAACAATACGTTGTGTGAACCTGATGGGTAAACGGCTTACCGCAACGCTGACATTCGAGCGTGACCGAAACCGCAGCGTCGCCGGTAATTACGGCGAGACGTTGGTTGTCGATAGCGAACGACATCGAGCATTCCACATCACTGTCCACACTGACCACAGAATCGGCGACGCGCTCTACCAGATCGGAAGTATAGATACCTTCATAATCGAGGCGTTTTTGAGCCGTACGAACCGGATCCAGAGTCAGGGGTAATTTTACCTTTTGCATAGGGCGCGCATATTAACTTTGTAACGTCATATAGTCAAAGAAAAAGGCAGCCTGCGGTTGCCTTTTGCCAATAATTCGCACACATTGCGGTTAACAGACTTATTTTCGCTCAGCAGACGCCCTGCTTGCGCGTCTGAATGACGAAAGACATAGTTTAAAATGGGTCTCATCAATACGCTATATCTGGTAGAAAAAATATGCCTAATCTTATTCTCGCTTCCACATCGCCCTGGCGTCGCGCCCTGCTGGAAAAACTGGCGATCCCCTTTGAATGCGCCGCGCCGGACGTTGACGAAACGCCGATGCCTGGCGAGAGTCCCCGTCACCTGGTCAGTCGTCTGGCGAAAGAAAAGGCGCAGTCGCTGGCCCACCGCTTCCCTGCTCACCTGATTATTGGCTCCGATCAGGTATGCGTGCTGGATGGCGAAATCGCCGGCAAGCCGTTAACAGAAGAAAAAGCCTGCCAGCAGTTGGTGAAAGCCAGCGGCAACATCATCACCTTCTATACGGGGCTGGCGCTGTATAATTCCGCGACCGGCCATTTACAGACGGAAGTGGAACCGTTTGACGTCCATTTTCGTCATCTGAGCGAAGCAGAGATAGAAGACTACGTGCGCAAAGAGCGTCCGCTGCATTGTGCCGGGAGTTTTAAAAGCGAAGGACTGGGCATTGCGCTGTTTGAGCGCTTAGAGGGTCGGGACCCCAATACGCTGATTGGCTTACCGCTGATCGCCCTGTGCCAGATGTTGCGTCGGGAAGAGATGAACCCGCTGAAAGCTTAACGCAGTGAAGCGCCTGATGGCGCTTCACTTTCAGACCCGCGGAAAGGCGCGGGAGGCAAGCGTCGTCTGATAAAACACGTCAGCGACGCGATCAGAATCATTTACGCAATGTCTGGAGACATCTTTTTAACTGCTCATCCATCGGCGCCTCAATGCGCAGTATCTCCCCCGTTCCCGGATGGGTAAACTTCAGCGCGGCAGCATGCAGGAAGAGGCGCGAAAGTCCGGTTCCCGCCAGTTGCTTGTCAAATTCGCGGTCGCCGTAGCGATCGTCAAACGCAATCGGATGCCCGGCATATTGAGTATGCACGCGGATCTGGTGCGTACGGCCGGTAACCGGGCTACAGCGCACCAGCGTGGCAAACGCATAACGCTCTTCAACTTTAAAGCGGGTTTCTGAAGGCTTACCTTCCTGACTCACACGGACGATACGCTCGCCGCTTTGCAGGATGTTCTTTAATAGCGGCGCCTGCACGTTTTTCATGTGCGATTGCCACTGGCCGCGAACCAGCGCCAGATAGTCTTTCTGCATCCCTTTCTCACGCAGTTGCTCATGCAGCGAACGTAGCGCCGAGCGCTTTTTCGCCACCAGCAGCACACCAGAGGTGTCGCGGTCGAGGCGGTGCACCAGTTCAAGGAACCGCGCCTCCGGACGCAGAGCGCGCAATCCTTCAATCACGCCGAAGCTCAGGCCGCTGCCGCCATGCACCGCCGTGCCCGAGGGCTTATTGAGCACCAGGATATGGTCATCTTCGTACAGGATGACATCGGCCAGCGCCGCCACCTTTTGCAGGTGTGGCGACACGGCGTCGTCTTCCCGCTCGGCCACGCGAACAGGCGGAATACGCACTTCATCGCCCGCTTCGAGTTTATATTCGGGTTTGATGCGTTTTTTATTCACCCGCACTTCGCCTTTGCGCAAAATGCGATAAATCATACTTTTCGGCACGCCTTTTAACTGCGTACGCAAAAAGTTATCGATGCGTTGCCCTGCTTCGTCAGCGGAAATAGCAACAATTTTTACGGATGGAGTCTCTGTTTTCATGGGGGCCGATTCTAAATAGCGGCAAGGATTCGCGCCACTCATTTTTCTATGCTTATATTTATCTTTATCTGCCGCCGCACAGCGTATTCATCACAGATTTGATGGTTATTAAACCAATCACCGCGGATAAGTGAAAAAACTGTGAGTAAGTGGGAGATAAATGGTAAAAGTCATCTTGCTATAACAAGGTTAGCAGTGGAATAATGTCACCGTTTCCGTGTCAAAACTTGTTAGAACAAGCAATTTTACGGAATGACCCATTTTGCCCGAACGATCATCCACGCAGCAATGGCGTAAGACGTATTGATCTTTCAGGCAGTTAGCGGGCTGCGGGTTGCAGTCCTTACCGGTAGATCGGATCTTCTCTGGAGAGTAACACCCAGGCAGTTCCCCTGATAACTGCGCTGTGTTTCCGTATGAAATACAGGCAACCGACACTCTGCGCCTCTTTGAGCTGACGATAACCGTGAGGTTGGCGACGCGAATAGACACGAGGCCATCGGTTCACACCCGGAAAGGCGATACTCTGCCCGCAGCTTAGTCGTCAATGTAAGAATAATGAGTAAGTTACGATGAAAAGAATGTTAATCAACGCAACTCAGCAGGAAGAGTTGCGTGTTGCCCTTGTAGATGGGCAGCGTCTGTACGATCTGGATATTGAAAGTCCTGGACACGAGCAGAAAAAAGCGAACATCTATAAAGGCAAAATTACCCGTATTGAACCGAGTCTGGAAGCGGCTTTTGTTGATTACGGCGCTGAACGTCACGGTTTCCTCCCGTTAAAAGAAATTGCCCGCGAATATTTCCCCGCCAGTTACAACGCGCATGGTCGTCCCAACATTAAAGATGTGTTGCGCGAAGGTCAGGAAGTCATTGTTCAGATTGATAAAGAAGAACGCGGAAACAAAGGCGCTGCGCTGACCACCTTTATCAGCCTGGCGGGAAGTTATCTGGTGCTGATGCCAAACAACCCGCGCGCGGGCGGCATCTCTCGTCGTATTGAAGGCGACGATCGCACCGAACTGAAAGAAGCGCTGGCAAGCCTTGAGCTGCCCGACGGCATGGGACTTATTGTGCGCACCGCAGGCGTCGGCAAGTCTGCCGACGCGTTGCAGTGGGACTTAAGCTTCCGTCTGAAGCACTGGGAAGCCATCCAGAAAGCAGCGGAAAGCCGCCCGGCGCCATTCCTGATCCATCAGGAAAGCAACGTGATTGTTCGCGCGTTTCGCGACTACCTGCGTCAGGATATCGGTGAAATTCTCATCGATAACCCGAAAGTGCTTGAACTGGCGCGCCAGCATATCGCCGCGTTGGGTCGTCCGGACTTCAGCAGCAAAATTAAACTGTACACCGGTGAAATACCGCTGTTCAGCCATTACCAGATCGAGTCGCAAATTGAGTCCGCGTTCCAGCGTGAAGTACGCTTGCCGTCCGGCGGTTCCATTGTAATCGACAGCACCGAAGCGTTAACCGCTATCGACATCAACTCCGCTCGCGCTACCCGCGGCGGCGATATCGAAGAAACCGCGTTTAACACCAACCTTGAAGCGGCCGATGAAATCGCTCGCCAGTTGCGTCTGCGCGATCTTGGCGGCTTGATTGTTATCGACTTCATCGACATGACGCCGGTTCGCCACCAACGCGCGGTGGAAAACCGTCTGCGTGAAGCGGTGCGTCAGGACCGGGCCCGCATTCAGATCAGCCATATTTCGCGCTTTGGCCTGCTGGAAATGTCCCGTCAGCGCCTGAGTCCGTCACTGGGCGAATCCAGCCATCACGTTTGTCCGCGCTGTAGCGGTACCGGCACCGTTCGTGACAACGAGTCGCTGTCGCTGTCCATTCTGCGCCTGATCGAAGAAGAAGCGCTGAAAGAGAACACTCAGGAAGTTCATGCGATTGTTCCAGTGCCGATTGCGTCCTACCTGCTTAACGAAAAACGTACTGCCGTTAACGCAATTGAAACGCGTCAGAACGGTGTGCGCTGTGTGATCGTCCCTAACGATCAGATGGAAACGCCGCATTACTCCGTACTGCGCGTACGTAAAGGCGAAGAGACACCAACCCTGAGCTACATGCTGCCAAAACTGCATGAAGAAGCGATGGCGTTGCCGTCTGAAGAAGAATACGCCGAGCGTAAACGTCCGGAACAACCTGCCCTTGCGACTTTTGCAATGCCGGATGTTCCGCCTGCGCCAGCGCCGGCGGCTGCCGAACCGGTGGTCAAAACTGCCGCGCCGAAAGCCGCAGCCGCACCGGCTACGCCTGCAGAACCGGGTCTGCTCAGCCGCTTCTTTGGCGCGCTGAAGTCGCTGTTCAGCGGCAGTGAAGAAGCGAAGCCTGCAGAGCAACCCGCGCCAAAAGCGGCAGAAAAACCGGAACGCCAGCAGGATCGTCGTAAACGTCAGAACAACCGCCGCGACCGTAACGATCGCAGCGAGCGCCGTGACAACCGCGATAATCGCAGCGAACGCGGCGACCGTTCAGAAAACGGTGAAAGCCGTGACGAGAACCGCCGTAATCGTCGTCAGGCCCAGCAGAATACCGAACGCGATAGCCGTCAGCACTCCAGTGACGTGACGGAAAAAGCGAAGGCAGCCGATGAGCCGCAACAGCCGCAGCGTCGCGAACGTAATCGTCGCCGTAGCGAAGAAAAACGCCAGGCCCAGCAGGAAGTGAAAGCGCTGAATCTGGACGAGCAGCAGACTCAGGATACCGAGCAGGAAGAACGTGTTCGTCAGGCGCAGCCGCGCCGTAAACAACGCCAGCTGAGTCAAAAAGTGCGTTACACCGACAATGCGACGGAAGCGGATGCGGTAAGTACGGCAGCAAACGAAGATACCGTTGCCTCGCCGGTCGTGGCAGAGACCGCGCCTGCGCAGAGCACCGAGCTGGCAAAAGTCCCGCTGCCTGTCGTTGCCGAGGTTGCTCAGGAGCAGGAAGATAATGGCGACGCGCGTGATAACGCCGGTATGCCGCGTCGCTCCCGTCGTTCTCCACGTCACCTGCGTGTAAGCGGTCAACGCCGTCGTCGCTACCGTGACGAACGCTATCCGCTTCAGTCACCCATGCCGTTGACCGTTGCCTGCGCATCGCCGGAGATGGCGTCCGGTAAAGTGTGGATCCGCTACCCGGTGGCCCGTCCTCAGGATATCGAGCAGCAAGAGCAGGAACTCGAGCAGGTTCAGGCGCAGCCAGCGGTAACTGAAGCGCAGGCCGTAGCCGCTGCCGTTGAGCCGGTTCAGGCCATGGCGGAGACGATTGCCGACGCGCCTGTTCAGCCGCAGGATACCGTGGAAACGACGCATCCGGAGGTGATTGCCGCCCCGGTTGACGAACAGCCGCAAATCATTGCCGACGCCGATGCGCCCGTTGCTGAAAACGTCGCCGCCGAAGCAGAGCCGGTCGCCGAAACGCAGGAGACTGCGCCGGTCGCAGAACAACCCGCCGATGTCGTGGTCGTTGAGCCTGAAGCCGTGGCGGAACCGGTTGCCGTTGAGCCTGAAGTCATTGCCGAACCGGTTAACGAACAGGACGTTGAAGCACAGGACGAAGTGGAAGTGGTCGTTTCCCCTGCGCCTGTTGCCGTCCAGGTTGAAGCGGCAAAAGAGGAAAAACCTGCCGTTGTCGCCGCGCCGGTTGAGCACAGCCACGCTACCGCACCGATGACCCGCGCGCCTGCGCCGGAGTACGTGCCGGAAGCACCGCGTCACAGCGACTGGCAGCGTCCTGCCTTCGCCTTTGAAGGTAAAGGCGCCGCTGGCGGCCACAGCGCGACGCATCACGCCTCTGCGGGTCCGACCCGCCCTCAGCCTGTCGAATAACAGGCGGACTGTCTGAGAAAGCCGACCTCCGGGTCGGCTTTTTTATTCCCCCTGCGGTTGGCGCATTCCCGCCAATTCTGGCATCACCTCTTTTATTAATTCCAGGAAACGGCGCAGTCGGGAAGGATAATAACGCGCCCACGGATAGACCAGATGTACCGGTAACGGCGCAGCCTGCCAGTCGGCAACCAGTTCAACCAGACGCCCGCTGGCGATATCTTCTTCCACTGTCCAGCTGGAGACAATCGCAACGCCCAGCCCTGCCAGCGCCGCATTGCGTGCGACGTAAATACTGTCAGTACTCAGCCGTGGCGTAATCGGGAAGCTCACCGGTTGGCGACTAATCTGATGGCTCAGCGAGACGTTATGTTGATAGAAAGTGTTGAGCGCGATCCAGGGCAGCGCAGACAACTGATGCGGTTCGCTGACAGGATCAAATTCCGCCAGTAACTCTGGCGTCGCCACCACGCTACGCGGCACTTCCGCCAGCAGCACCGACACCGTGGCCGGATCAACCTCTGCCCCCACCCGAATAGCGCAATCAATGTTGTCGCTCAGGAAGTCGACCGTTTTATCGTTGAGCATCCACTCCACTGACAGATTCGGGTAACGGGACAAAAAATGGAGTAACGGCGTCAGGAGCTGCTGCTGGCCGAAAGCATGCGGCGCGCGTACCCGCAGCGTACCTACGGGTTCGTCTTTCGCCGCGTTAAGCCCGTCCTCAAGCGCCAGCCAGGCATCAATAATGTGTTTCGCGTGCTGATAACCGCGCTCGCCGTCGTCTGTCAGCTTCATTGCATGAGTGGTACGTAACAACAGTTTGACGCCCAGCATGGCTTCAAGCGACTGTAAACGACGGCTGATAGTGGCCTGGGTAGTATTTAACTGTCTTGCCGCTGCCGAGAGCGATCCGGCTTCGACAATACGCACAAACGTCCGCATCAGCTCCACCCTGTCTATACGTTCATTTTTTAGCATGTGCTTTTTACCTATACGTTAAACGTATAACTGTTTTACCATTTCGCCTGCTACCCGACCACGGTGTATGAGAGAAAAATAGCCTCACACCCGTCATTGAGGACAGCAGTATGAACACACCTTCCCGTTGGCTTATTTTAGTACTGGCGCTGGGCGCCGGATTTAGCGTTGCCGCCATTTATTATTCCCAGCCGCTGTTGCCGTTAATGGGGGAAGATCCTGGCATGAGCATCACCGGCATGGGGTTGGTTCCCACCCTGACGCAAGCCGGTTACGCGTCAGGCATTCTGTTTTTATTGCCGCTGGGCGACCGTTTTGACCGCCGGATGTTGATTCTGATAAAGAGCGTCGTCCTTGCCCTGCTGCTACTGATCTGTAGCGTGAGCGAATCCGCCTCTTCCCTGCTGCTGGTCAGCCTCCTCATTGGCATGGCGGCCACCATGGCGCAGGATATTGTTCCGGCGGCGGCGATCCTGGCGCCGGAAGGGAAACAGGGAAAGACCGTAGGCACAGTGATGACCGGCCTGTTGCTGGGGATCCTGCTGTCACGTACCGTCAGCGGCCTGGTGGGCGAAGCGTTTGGCTGGCGTGAGATGTATCAGCTTGCCGCTGTCAGCATCGCGCTGGCAGGTCTGCTGCTATGGAAAGCGCTGCCGCCGTTTGCCGCCCACTCCACCCTGCACTATCCGGCGCTGTTAGGCACCATGGCGCAGCTATGGCGGCGTTACCCAACCCTGCGCCGGGCGGCGCTGGCGCAGGGTGCGCTTTCTGTCGCCTTTAGCGCCTTCTGGTCAACGCTTGCCGTGATGCTGGCGGAACACTACCGGATGGGCAGCGCTGCGGCGGGCGCGTTCGGCATCGCCGGCGCGGCAGGCGCGCTGGCGGCCCCGCTGGCAGGTCATCTGGCGGATAAAATGGGCGTGGAGAAAGTTGCGCAACTCGGCGCGCTGTTGGTGACACTCTCTTTCGCCGTAATGTATGCCTTACCGTTCCTGTCCGCGCCGGGTCAATGGGTTCTGATCGCGCTTTGCGCCGTCGGGTTCGATCTGGGGCTGCAGTCAAGCCTGGTGGCGCATCAGAATCTGGTGTACAGCCTTGAGCCTCAGGCCCGGGGTCGCCTCAACGCCCTGCTGTTCACGGTCGTGTTTATCGGTATGGCGCTGGGGTCGGTGGTCGGCAGTCAGGTTTACGCGCGGGCAAACTGGCCAGGTGTCGTGACGCTGGCAACGCTATGCGGTGCCGTTGCGCTGGCTATCCGCATGACGGCAAAACGCCAACCTGCACAGCCGCAGACAGAACGCTAAAAAAATGCCCGCCCCGGGGTGTACTGGAGCGGGCAGACAAAACATACCCAGTTTCTTGATATGTTTCAAAACGTGCGTTAACGGTTGAGCTGAAACAGCGACATTCCCTGCATGTCTGTAAAGGCTTTATACGAGGCCTGCAGCGCCGCCTGTTGCATAACGTACGAGGAGATCGCCTCGTTCCAGTCAACGTCGACCAGATTACTCATCTGCTGCTTTTGTCCCAGCGCGCGGTCGCTGCCTAACGTGTCGAGAGAACTGAGTTCGCTCAGTTGCGTACCCAGCTCCGCCCGTACGCTCAGCACATTGTTCAGTGAATTTTTCAGCCCGCGGTTGGTTTTATCAATCACCGCCTGAGCTTGCTCTTTCAACGCTTCATCGTCGCCTACCGCGGTATTGAGCGAGTCGATGGCTGAGTCCAGCATTCTGAACAGGTTCGTTTCGGATGGTTTACCGTCAGGCTCCGGTACCGCGTTGCTGGTAATGGAATTGAAGATGTCGCTGCCAATATGACCAATGACCATCGAGCGTGCCGAGTCCACCTGCTGCTTAATGCTTTCGGTGCCGCCGTTATAGGTCCCGTCCGCCTGCGCGAACGGAGGCGTTTCGGTTTTATAGCCAGCAAAAATATAGCGACCATTGCCGTCGGTGCTGTTCGCCAGGTTCATCAGCTGATCGCGGATCCCCTGCAGATCGGTCGCCAGCGAGGCACGGTCGTCGTCGCTTAAGGTGCCGTTTCCCGCGCTGACAATTTTCTCCTGTGCCGTCTGAATCGCCGTTGTCACCTGATTCAGCACGTTTTCTTCCAGCGAGACCTTCTGCGTGGCAAAAGTACGGGCCAGCGCGAACTGGCTGTTTTGCGCCTGCGCCTGTGAAAGCACCACGGCCTGGGATGCCGCAATAGGATCATCTGAAGGATTAATAACCCGCTTCCCCGACGACATCTGCTCACCGTATTTCATCCATTCGGCCTGAGCATTGGTGATACCACGCATGTTCTGCTGGTACATCATTTGGGTACTGATACGCATGAGTTCCTTCTCCCTTAGCGGATGTTCAACAGAGCATCAAACAATGAGTTCGCCGTTTGCAGCACCTGGGCATTGGCAAGATAGTACTGCTGAAAGCGCTGCAGGTTGCCATACTCTTCGTCAAGGTTGACCCCGGAGATCGATTGCTGTTGTCGGGTCAACTGCGTAACCACATCGTTCTGAGTGGTGCTGCTGGTTTTCAGCGTCGCAGTTTTACTGCCAACATCGCTCACCAGGGTGGCATAAGCGTCGTTAAACGATTTTGACCCGCCCACGGTGGTGCCGTCGTTTTGCAGATCTAACAGCGCCTGGCCGTTACGGTTATCGCTCGCCCCTGACGTGGCGTCTTGCGCCATGGCGATTTGCGATTCATTGGTCACCTTAACGCTCATATTCATTATGGCGTCGCCGACTGGCTTCAGCGTGAAACTGTCGTTAGCATTCGCCCCGGTTCCCACCGTCACTTCCAGACCGTCAAAGGTCAGTTTTCCATTGGTGGCGGTCGCTTCAAAGCGGGTATTATCGGCCAGGCGAGTGATTTGCCATTTTGCCCCGTCGTAGACCATTTTATAGTCGGTTGCCTGTACCGCTGAGGCATCGGTCACCGCAGCGCTCACGGCTGCGCTACCGGTATTCTTGTCGTTTTTCAGTACTGCCGGGCTACCGATGGTAAAGAAATCCGTATTGGTATTGCCATTGGCGTCATAACCCTTGCGGTGCTGCTGGTTAAATGCGTCCGCAAACGCCAGCGCCAACTGTCCCAGCGTGTTACGCGTCTTGTCGAGTTCTTCGGTACGGAAGCTGAGCAGTCCCCCCAGCGAACCTGTTGAAATCAGTTTTTCCGGAATTTCAATATTCCCGGCCTGCTCGTCAACATACGCCACGGTAATACGCGACGGATCGGCATGGGACGGAACCGCCGCCAGTTGACGCGCATTACTGCCCTGTACCAGCGAATAGCCGTTCGCCATTGTGATGTTATAGGTGCCGCCGTCCTGCACGCTGACTTCCACGCCAACCAGTTTATTCAGTTCGCTGACCAACTGGTCGCGCTGGTCCAGCAGATCGTTCGGCGATGCCCCGCCGCCCACGCCGGTCAGACGCGAAATCTGGTCGTTCAGACTGGCGATTTGCTTGCTGTAGTTATTGATCTGATCGACGCTGGAGGTAATCGAAATATTGATCTGTTTGTCCTGGTCGCGCAGGTACTGGTCGGTGGTCTTAAACTGATTCACCAGACCGTTCGCCTTGCCAATCAGCGTCTGGCGCGCCGCCGGATCTTCGGCGTTGCTCACCAGCGTTTGCAGACTGGTGAAAAAGTCCTGCATTGAGGTCGAAATGGAGCTGGTTTTGCTCGCCAGCAGGTTATCGATTTTCGACATCTGCTCATAACGGGTCGTCAGGCCACTGCTCTGGTTCTGCGCGGCGCGCAACTGATTAGTAATAAACGCATCGTATTCGCGCTGTACGCCGGACACATACACGCCGTTACCTACCCAGCCGCCAGCGCCCAGCGTGCTGTTGGCCTGCGCCATAATCGTGGTTTGTCGGGTATATCCCGCCACGTTATAACTGGAAATATTATTACTGGCAGTATTCAGCGCCGCCTGGGCTGCATTCAACCCGCTCATGGCGTTATTAATCAAGCTGGACATGGAGGTTCCTTTTAATCCTTCAGTTACAAACCATTATCGGCAGCAGGTCGCGGGACTTGAGCCATTTAGAAGAGATTGTCGAGATTTGCGCTGTAGGCGTTGCTTACCTTCTCGCTCATCGACTTCAGCTGTTGGATCATGGTGGTCAGTTTACGCGCGTAGTGGGGGTCGGTCGCATAACCGGCTTTCTGCAGCGCCTGAGCGCCCTGCTCGGCCGTGGCGGCCGTCGTAACGGCGGCATAGCGCGGATTGCGGGTAAGCAGACCGACATAATCCGACAGCGCCTCCAGATACGAACTGTAAACGCGAAACTTCGCCTTCACCTTTTTCGCTTCGCCATTCTCGTATTCGGTGGTGGTGATTTCTGTCACCGGCCCTTTCCAGCTGGCGGACGCCTTCACGCCAAACAGGTTGAAGCTCGGCTCGCCGTTCTCGCGGCGAATTTGCCGCTGCCCCCAGCCAGACTCCAGCGCCGCCTGCGCCAGAATCAGATGATGCGGCACGCCGCTTTGCTCGCTGGCCAGTCGCGCCGGCAGCGAAAGCTGCGCCAGAAAATCTTTGCTGTCGCCGGAGAGCGGTTCGTCGCTGCTGACCGGCGCTTTCGGCATTGCCTTGCTTACCAGTTGGGTCAAGGCCTGATGTTGATAGCGGGTCACCGTTTCCAGCGGGAATTTCATCGGTACCTGCGGCACCTCTTCCACCGGTTGCGCCTGCCCCTGGGTCATCTGTTTAACCATCATTTCCGCCAGACCCAGCCCTTTACCGGCGGTCATCTGTTGGGCGATCTGCTGGTCGTACATGCTGGTATACAAACGCGTCTGATCGCTGCTGAACAGGCCATCCTTCGGCAGCGCTTCACGCATGCTTTTCAGCATCATTTGTACAAACATCCCCTCCACCTGACGCGCCACCGGACGCATGTTCGCCGCCGGGTCCTGGCCCGCTTTGGCCTTCAGATCGTTCAGGGACTGCGCGTCCCAGGCGGCGCTGGCCAGCAGTTTGCTGTCGCTAATCATCAGATAATTTCCAGTTTGGCGCGCAGGCAGCCCGCGCTCTGCATCGACTGGAGGATCGACATCAGATCCATTGGCGTCGCGCCCAGCGCGTTGAGCGCCCGCACCACGTTGTTCAGGTTGGCGCTGGACCGCACGCTTTGCAGGGAGCCGCCGCTCTGGCGCAGGTCGATCTGCGTTTGTGGCGTCACCACCGTTTGCCCGCCGCCGAACGGTGTATCCGGCTGGCTGACGTTCGCCTGACGGTTAACCGTTACAGAGAGATTCCCCTGAGCCACGGCGCAGCTGTCGAGGGTCACTTCACGATTCATCACCACCGAGCCGGTACGTGAATTGATCACCACCTTCGCATCCTGCGGGGTGACGTTGACCTCCATGTTCTGAATATCGGCGAGGAAGCGGACCTGCGAACTGCCGCCGCTCGGCACCCGCACCTGAATGGTTCGTGCATCCAGCGCGGTGGCGCTGCCAAAGCCACGGGCGCGGTTGATGGTGTCCGCGATCTGCTGGGCCATGGTGAAATCTTCATTATTAAGCTGCAGATTCAGGGTATTACCCGCCCCAAACTGGCTGGGCAGCTCGCGCTCGATAATCGCCCCGTTGGTGATGCGCCCGCCGTTAAGCTGGTTCACCTGCACGCTGCTGCCACCCGCAGAGGCGCCCGCGCCGCCGACCAGAATGTTCCCTTGCGCCAGCGCATACACCTGGCTGTCGACCCCTTTTAAGGGGGTCATCAGCAGCGTGCCGCCCCGCAGACTTTTGGCGTTACCCAGTGAAGACACCACCACGTCGATGGTTTGCCCCTGACGACCAAACGCCGGGAAGGTGGCGGTCACCATAACTGCCGCCACGTTTTTCAGTTGCATATTGGTGCCGGTTGGCACCGTGATGCCGAGCTGGGAAAGCATGTTGTTCAGCGTTTGGGTGGTGAACGGCGTCTGGGTGGTCTGGTCGCCGGTACCGTCCAGCCCTACCACCAGCCCGTAGCCAATGAGCGAGTTTTCACGTACGCCCTGTACGCTGGTGAGATCGCGAATACGATCGGCATGGGCCAGCGTGGCGGCGAGAACCAGGACCAGTCCAACTACAGATTTAAACATGGAAGACCTCGCTTACATCGGGGACAGGTTAAGGAAGAAACGCTGGAGCCAGCCCATATTTTGCGCTTCGTTGATATAGCCGTTTCCGACATATTCGATACGGGCATCCGCCACCTGGGTTGACGGAACGGAGTTACTGCCGCTAATGGTGCGTGGATTAACCACGCCGGAGAAGCGGATGAATTCAGTCCCCTGATTGATGGCGATCTGTTTTTCACCCACGACATGTAAATTACCGTTGACCAGCACCTGATCGACGGTCACGGTCAGCGTGCCGCTGAAGGTATTGCTGGCGTTTGCCCCTCCTTTACCGTTAAAGGTGTTACCGCCGGACGCTTCTACGTCGGCACGGGCATTGCCAAACAGTCCTTGCAGATAACGCGGCACGGTATCAAAACCAAAGTTGGTTTTGCCGTCGCGGCTGGCGTTCGCCGACGAGCTTTTACTGGCGCTGACGTTTTCCTGCAATACGATGGTCAGCGTGTCGCCAATATTACGCGGGCGACGGTCTTCAAACAGTGGCTGATAGCCATAGTTGATGGGCTGCGCGGACTGAAAAATCGAACCATTCGCCACCGGCGTCGGTCCCGGAACAGGCTGGGCCGAGGTCGCGCCCTGTACCAGCGGCGTGGAAGGGATCCAGGCGCATCCTGACAGCGAAACCACCAGCAGGGCCATGATCGGGTAAGCGTGCGCAGCGTTTTTTTGCATTGCCTTTATCTTCTGAAACCGGGAGCCGGTGACGCTTTCGCCTCACCGGGCATCACCTTAGAGTTGCGTCAGTTTTTGCAGCATCTGATCGGTCGTTGAGACCGCTTTGCTGTTGATTTCGTAAGCGCGCTGAACCTGGATCATGTTGACCAGTTCTTCCGCGACGTTAACGTTTGAGGTTTCGACATAGCCCTGATACAGCAAGCCCGCGCCGTTCAGCCCCGGCGTGCTCTCATTCGGCGCGCCGGAAGACTGGGTTTCGGTGTACAGGTTTTCGCCGATACTCTCCAGGCCGGTGTCATTCATAAAGGTGGTCAGGTTGAGTTGCCCCACCTGCACCGGGGCTGCCTGTCCCTGCTGGGTCACGCTGACAACGCCGTCGCGGCCAATAGTAATGCTCAGCGCGTTTGCCGGAATGGTGATCGCAGGTTGAACCTGGAAGCCGCCCGCCGTCACCAGTTGACCATTCTGGTCAACCTGGAACGAACCGTCGCGGGTGTACGCCGACGTGCCGTCCGGCAGCATTACCTGAAAGAAGCCCTGACCTTTAATCGCCACATCTTTACTGTTGTTAGTCTGCGACAGGTTGCCCTGGCTGTGCAGGCGTTCGGTCGCGACAGGTCGTACGCCGGTACCGATTTGCAGACCCGAAGGCAGGGTAGTCTGCTCGGAAGACTGTGCGCCAGGCTGGCGAATCGTCTGGTAGAGCAGATCTTCAAATACCGCGCGCTGGCGTTTAAAACCATTCGTGCTGACGTTTGCCAGGTTGTTGGCAATCACATCCATATTGGTTTGCTGCGCGTCCAGGCCGGTTTTGGCGATCCATAATGAACTGATCATAAAATGTCCTGTATTAACTCATCGACAGCAGTTGGTTAGCGCGCCCGGCGTTGTCATCCACGCTGGTGATAACCTTCATCTGCATTTCAAAACGTCTGGCGTTGGCGATCATGTCGCTCATCGCGGCCACCGCATTGACGTTACTGCCTTCCAGTACCCCTGACATGACGCGGATCGTCGGGTCAGCCTGCAATACCGGACCACGGGCGGCCTGAGTCGCGGCGGTCAGACGGAACATTCCGTCGTCGCCGCGCTGTACTTCATTCCCTTCAGCCTTTACCAGCTTCAGACGTCCTACCGGGGCCACCGTGTTCGCCGGATCGCCCGGATTCAGCGCCGAGATAGTGCCGTCGGCGGCAATGGTTATCTCCGACCCTTCAGGCACCGCTATCGGCCCGGCTTCGCCAATTACCGGATGCCCCTGAATAGTCAACTGACCGGTGGGGCCCACCTGAATATTGCCGTTGCGGGTATACCCTTCGCCGCCGTCGGCGGTTTGCACCGCCAGCCAGCCGTCCTGCTGCAGCGCCACGTCCAGCGGACGCGAGGTGTAGTCCATCTGGCCCGGCGTCATGTTTGCCCCCGGCGTGGAGGCCGTTACCAGCGTCCGGGTGGGCAGCGACAGCCCTTCAACCGGAACCGCTCGCAGTGCGGTAAGCTGGGCGCGGAAGCCCGGCGTCGAGGCATTTGCCAGGTTGCTGGCCGTTACCGCCTGCTGATTCAGGGTCTGGCTCGCTGCCCCCATTGCGGTATAGATTGCGTGATCCATTAAGCTATCCCGTCAGGCGCTTAGCGCAGGTTAACCAGCGTATTGAGGATCTGATCCTGGGTTTTGATGGTCTGCGCGTTCGACTGATAGTTACGTTGCGCGACGATCATGTTCACCAGTTCTTTACTGAGATCCACGTTCGAGGACTCCAGCGCACCGTTGGTCAGTTTGCCGAAGTTACCCGTGCCCGCCGTACCCAGCAGCTCAACGCCGGATGCCTGGGTCGCCGCCCAAACGTTATCGCCCTGTGACGACAGCCCTTCGTTGTTGGCGAAGTTCGCGAGCACGATCTGCCCCAGCACCTGCTTTTGCTCGTTGGAGTAGTTGCCCACCACGGTACCGTCGTCGTTAATCTGGTAGCTGACCAGGTCCCCCGGCTTGTAGCCGTTCTGGGTGGTGGCAATGACGTTGTTCGCACCGGTGTTCTGCTGCATGGAGTTCTGCAGGCTTAAGGTGAATTCCGCCGGTTCCGCGCCGTTTACCGTGCCGGAGGTGATCCGGAAGGTTGGCGTGGCATTCGGCGTGCCGCTCAGCACCCAGTCCTGGGCCGGTACGCCAGCGTTTGGGGTATATTCTTCTACGTTATCCAGTGCGCCGTTCTCGTCGAACTTCATCTGGGCGGCTTTCACCAACGGCGAGTTGGCTACGCTGGAATCCTGAGTCCAGACGTCCCAGGTGTTATCGCCGGTTTTCACGTAAAACACGTTGATGTCGTGCTGGTTGCCCTGGCTGTCGAACACGGTCAGCGGCGCGCGCTTGTTATAGCTGTCAGCATCGGTCGGTGAAAACGGCTTGTTAGCGGGCACTTTATCTGACGAGTTGAGGTTAATCTGCATCGCCGCGGTATCGGTACTTTTCGCGCCCATCAGCGTGTTCGGGATAGTAATCGGCCCCGGGTTCGCCCCTTGCTGAATGGTCGGCGGCGTGCCGGCTGCCGGGTAACCTGTCAGTTGCATCCCCTGCATATTCACCAGATTACGGTTTTCGTCCAGTTTGAACTGGCCGTTGCGGCTGTAGAAAACGGCGCCGTTGCTGTCCACCAGACGGAAAAAACCGTTCTGGCTGATGGCGACATCAAGGCCGCGTCCGGTATTGGTGGTGGTGCCGTCGGTAAAGTCCTGGGTGATACCCGCCACTTTTACCCCCAGCCCGACTTTGGAACCGGCGAACATATCCGCAAACGAGGCGGTACCCGATTTAAAACCGTACGTGGCGGAGTTAGCGATATTGTTACCAATGACATCGAGGTTGGTGGCTGCGGCATTCAGACCGCTAACCGCTTGTGAAAAGGCCATGTTGACTCCTGATAAGTGAGAAGGCTTAAATGATCTGCCGTACTTCGTCGAGGGTGGTGGTTCCGTAAGTGCCGAGATCGAGCGTATTGCCGCCGTTACTGCGGATCACCCCTTGCACCAGCGCAAACTGCAACGGCTGCGCCACCAGTTGCGTCGCGCCGTTGCTGGCGTTGATCGCCACGTTATACGAACCGTTTGGCGCCGTGGTGCCGTCGGTCAGTGTGCCGTCCCAGGTAAAGGTATGAACGCCCGCTTTCAGCGCGCCGATCTCAATAGTGCGCACCACTTTGCCGTCTTTATCGGTGATCGTGGCGGTGACTTTATCGGCGGGCTGCTGTAGCTCAACGCCAAACGGCGTGGTCGTGGTGGTCGCGCCCTCTTCCGTTCCCTTGCCCGCCAGAATCGTGGTGCCGGGGATCATCACCCCGTGACCAATCAGCGCGCTGGCCTGCAGCGACTGGCTGTTATCAATTTGGCCCGAAATAGCGCCCAGCGTGGTGTTAAGCTTTTCGATACCGCTGACGGTACTGATCTGCGCAAGCTGAGTGGTCAGCTCGTTGTTCTGCATCGGATTGGTGGGATCCTGGTTTTTCAGTTGCGCCACCAGCAGCGTCAGAAAGCTGCTTTGCAGATCGGAAGCGTTGCTGCCGGTCAGCGAGCTGCCGCTACCGGTACTCTTCACACCGGTGTTAGTCGGATCGTTAACGTTTACCGCGATAGACATTGCCGTCTCCTTTACTGGCCAAGTGTCAGCGTTTTAAGCATCATGCTTTTAACGGTGTTGAGAACTTCTACGTTTGCCTGATAGCTGCGGGAGGCGGACATGGTGTTGACCATTTCGCCCACCACATCCACGTTCGGCATTTTCACGTAGCCATTGGCGTCCGCCAGAGGATTACCCGGCTCATAGACCAGCTTGTCCGGCGCCTGGCTTTCAATCACGTTGGACACCTTCACGCCGCCCGTCGGCGCACCGGGTGCCGCATCCACCTGAAAAACCACCTGCTTCGCGCGATACGGCTGACCATCCGGTCCCGTCACGCTGTCGGCGTTCGCCAGATTACTGGCCGCCACGTTGAGGCGCTGGGATTGCGCCGTTAAGGCCGAACCGGCGATATCAAAAATATTCAGCAGCGCCACGGATTAGTTCCCTCCCTGTAGCACGTTCATCATGCCTTTAATCTGTCCGCTCAATGCGGTCAGGCTCATCTGGTATTTCAGGCTGTTATCTGCAAACTGCGTGCGCTCGCGGTCCATATCAACGGTATTGCCATCCAGCGACGGCTGGTCGGGAACGCGGTAAAGCAATTCCGTAGACGGTGACGAGAAGGTCTGGGCGGGAATGTGCTGCGCAGAGGTCAATGCCAGGGAAATACCGCTGGTTTCCGGCCTTCCCCGTACCATGACTTTTTTTAACTCACTCGCAAAATCCATATCGCGCGCCTGGTAACCCGGCGTGTCCGCGTTCGCGATGTTGGCAGCCAGTACCTCCTGCCGCTGCGCGCGCAGATTCAGCGCTTCCTGTTGAAAACGTAAAGCGGCATCGAGCTTATCGAGCATATCTCCCCCGCGGATGACAAAATTCAGCCGACAGCTTAAATCCCATTACGCGCGCGTTATCGCCGGAATAAACGCAAAATGCGTCGCTATTTATTGCGTTGATGGTTGCGTCACACGGGTAGAATCCTGTCATTGCTGAAACAGCGGGAGATGACAATGCAAACGTTAAAGCGTGGAATAGCCCTGGCGGCGCTGTTGTTCAGTCCCCTGACGCTGGCGCAGGATTTAAACGCCCAGTTGACTGACTGGTTTACCCGGCGGCTGGCCGGGTTTAGCGATGAGGTGGTTGTGACACTTCGTACCGCGCCGAATCTGTTGCCACGTTGTGAATCCCCCGCCTTTAGCGTAACCGGCAGCGCGAAGCTATGGGGAAACGTTAACGTGCTCACGCGCTGCGCCAACGAAAAGCGTTATTTGCAAGTCAATGTGCAGGCGACGGGAAACTATGTGGTCGCCGCGGGGCCCGTTGCGCGTGGCGGCAAGCTCGGACCTGCCAGCGTCACGTTAAAGCGTGGACGGCTGGATCAGTTGCCTCCGCGCACCGTGCTGGATATCAATCAGATTCAGGACGCGGTCAGCCTGCGCGATCTCGCGCCTGGACAACCGATTCAGCTTACGATGCTGCGCCAGGCCTGGCGAATCAAGGCCGGTCAGCGCGTGCTGGTGGTTGCCAGCGGCGAGGGATTTAGCGTTAATGCCGAAGGGCAGGCGCTGAACAACGCAGCGGTAGCCCAGAATGCGCGAGTGAGGATGTTATCGGGTCAGGTCGTCAGCGGTACCGTTGGTCCTGATGGGAATATTCTTATTAACCTGTAATCAGTTAAAGATTTTGTGGCGGCTGCCGATAGTGAAGAAACATTTGATGATAGCTGGCCGCGACAGCGTAGCCCCTCGATGAGGATGATAAAATGAGCATTGACCGTACCTCACCATTGAAACCCGTTAGCACCGTGCAACCGCGTGAAACCAGCGATACGCCGGTACAAAAGACCCGTCAGGAAAAAACCTCGACGGCAAACAGCACCAGCGTGACGTTAAGCGATGCTCAGGCCAAACTGATGCAGCCCGGCGCCAGCGATATCAACATGGAGCGCGTTGAAGCGTTAAAAACGGCGATTCGCAACGGCGAGCTGAAAATGGACACTGGCAATATTGCCGACGCGCTGATCCGCGAGGCGCAGAGCTATCTCCAGAGTAAATAAACGTATGACTCGTCTGGCAGAAATACTTGACCACATGACGGCAGTACTCAATGACCTGAAAAGGGTAATGGATGCCGAACAACAACAGCTTTCCGTCGGCCATATTAACGGTAGCCAGCTGCAGCGGATTACAGAAGAAAAAAGTTCTCTGCTGGCGACCCTTGACTACCTTGAACAGCAGCGACGCATTGAGCAGAATGCCGGGCATGGCGGCGATGACGATGTCAGCGCGCGCTGGCAGGCGATTACCGAAAAAACACAGCATCTGCGCGACCTGAACCAGCATAACGGCTGGCTGCTGGAGGATCAGATAGTTCGCAACCGACAGGCGCTCGACGTGCTGAAACCGTATCAGGAACCGACGCTTTACGGCGCGAACGGTCAAACTGCCTCAGCCCACCGCGGTGGGAAAAAATTCTCTATTTAGCGTTGCCCGATGTCGCCCGGCGTTTCAGGCATTCGCAATGACGATCGACACAGGCCGGAAAAGGCGGAACGCCGCCCTCCGGCAATGACCACCATTACGCCGTCCGGCGCGCAAACTCTTTCACTTCAAAGCCCAGCACCGCCAGCGCGGCAAAGTAAGCGGCAGCGCCAGCCACCACCACCGCCATCAGGCGTAGCAGACGCCACGGCATCGTACCCTGGGACCATTCCGGCATGATGTGCAGCATTCCCACCAGCACAGCGGACATCACCAGCACCGCAATGACCAGACGCGAGAAAAAGCCCAGCCAGCCCGGCTGCGGCGTAAAAATGTCCTGCTTGCGTAACTGCCAGTACAGCAGGGAAGCATTGAGGCAGGCGGCAAGACCGATCGAAAGAGACAGCCCCGCGTGCTTCAGCGGGCCAATAAACGCCAGGTTCATCAACTGGGTCATGATCAACGTCACAATCGCGATTTTAACCGGCGTTTTGATGTCCTGACGAGAGTAGAAGCCCGGCGCCAGCACTTTTACCACGATTAATCCCATCAGCCCCACCGAATAGGCTATCAACGCTTTTTGCGTCATCAGCGCGTCAAAGGCGGTAAATTTACCGTACTGAAACAGCGAGACGGTCAGCGGCCCGGAGAGGATCCCCAGGGCCACCGCGCTTGGCAGCGCCAGCAGAAAGCACAGACGCAGCCCCCAGTCCATCAGGCGGCAATACTCGTCATGATTGCCGCTGGCAAAACTTTTCGACAGCGACGGCAGCAGGATGGTCCCCAGCGCCACGCCCAGTACGCCGGACGGAAACTCCATAAGGCGATCCGCGTAGTACATCCACGATACCGATCCCGACGTCAGAAACGAGGCGAAAATGGTGTTGATAATCAGAGAGATTTGGCTGACCGACACCCCCAGGATCGCCGGCCCCATTTGTTTGACTACCCGCATCGCCCCCGCATCGCGGAAATTAATGCGCGGCAGTACCAGCATGCCGATTTTCTTCAGGTGAGGCAGTTGGTACACCAGTTGCAGCACCCCGCCTGCAGTCACCGCCCACGCCAGCGCCAGTACCGGTGGGTTAAAATAAGGCGCCGCGAACAGTGCGAAGCCGATCATGCTGATGTTCAGAAAGGTCGGCGCAAACGCCGGGATCGAGAAGCGGTTCCAGGTATTGAGGATCGCCCCCACCAGCGAGGCCAGTGAAATCAGCAAAATATAGGGAAAGGTGATCTGCAGCAGTTTGGTGGTCAGCGCGAATTTATCGGCAGTATCGGCAAAGCCAGGCGCGGTCACCATGATCACCCACGGCGCGGCCAGCATCCCGAGGATTGTCACCACCGCCAGTGCCAGCGTCAGCAGTCCCGACACATACGAGACAAATACCCGGGTCGCATCTTCGCCCTGCTTACTTTTGTATTCCGCCAGAATCGGCACAAAAGCCTGAGAAAATGCGCCTTCGGCAAAAATGCGGCGTAACAGATTAGGTAATTTGAATGCCACAAAAAAGGCGTCGGTCGCCATACCTGCGCCAAAGATTCTGGCGACAATCGCATCACGCGCAAAGCCAAGCACGCGCGAAAACATGGTCATTGAGCTGACGGCCGCCAGCGATTTCAATAAGTTCATTTCTTGTTATTCCACACCCTACGGCAAAACGCCTGCAGTGCAGGCGTTGGAAGAGGCGCTTAGTCTACCGTGATTATGCTGAATTACTACCGGCAGTTGTGACAGATGATTATTCGCTCATCGCCTCGCGCCAGAGCTTTTCCACTACCCGCTGGGCCAGGATCGCCTGCTCGCCAGCGGTTTCCGGAACCGTCTGATTCTGCACGCATTCGATAAAATGACGCGCGCAACCGGCGAAACCGCGCTGTTCAAGGGTGCTCTGCCAGCCGGGAATAGGTTTATGCACCACCCCCTGCCCGCGCTCCTCGCGCCATTCGCGCATATCGGTAACATCAATCAGGCCGCCGTCGGTCACCGCCTGCACCCATTCCCGCTGGCTTCCCGCCCGACGGTGCATACTGGTGGTGATGTGGAGGCGGCTGGTGGCGAAATGGTGTTCCGCATACAGCATTTCGCCTGCGTCGTTGGTTTGCAGACTCCCGCTGCTGAGCGCGGCAGTCCCGCCCGCCAGCCACAGCGCGGTGTCGACAACGTGCAGATAATCATCGAGCAGGGTGAACCGCAGGTCGTGTGGTCCCACGCTGTCGGTACGGTGTTTATCCATGCGCAGCGAAGCGGCGTTGCCGAGCTCCGCTTTCAGTTCGCGGTACAGCGGTGCAAAGCGGCGGTTAAAGCCAACCATCAACGTGAGCTTTTTCTCCGCCGCCAGCGCCACCAGCCGTTCAGCATCACGCAGGTTCTCAGCCAGCGGCTTGTCGACACAGACATGCACCCCCGCATTCAGCAATTCACTGACGACCGCATAATGGCTTGCGGTGCTTGAGTGGACGAAAACCGCGTCGCAGTCGCTTGCCAGGCTGGTCAGCGAGCCCGCGTAAGGGATGCGCCAGCTTGCACAGATTTTCTCTGCTTTTTCGCGCGATGGCGACCACGCAGCCTGGAGCGTCCAGTCTGCGGATGCGCCTAAAACCGGCAACCAGGCTTTTTGCGCGATACCGCCCAATCCAACCACCCCGATGCGTAATTTTTTCACGTTACTCCCCCAGGTGCGCCAACAGTGACTCGAGTCGTTGCCTGAGCTCCGCAACCTCACTTTCCAGCGCCTCTACCCGCGCCAGCAGATCGCCTGACGCCGCGGAGACGCCCGCGTCGCTTGCCAATGCCAGTTCATCCACTTCGCCGCAAAACAAATGCATGAAACGGCTTTCGCGCTTACCCGGTTCACGCGCCAGACGAACAACGTAAGGGCCATCCTCGCGCGTCGCCAGTTGTTCCAGCGTGGCGTCAACTTCAGCCATGTCGCTAAACTCATACATCCGCGAGGCGCGGCTACGCAATTCCCCTGGCGTTTGCGCCCCGCGCAGCAGCAACGTCGTGACCAGCGCCACTTCCGCCGGGCTCAGCTTCAGGTTACCGAATTCGGAATTACAGAAGCGCTGTTCATATTTGGTGACGCGATTGCCAAAACCGCTCACCGTGCGCAGGAAGTGACGTTTAACCAGATTATCAAGCTGTTCCTGCACCTCGTGTTCCGACAGGTTCATCACCGGTTCGCGGTTGGTCTTCTGGTTACAGGCGGTGACCACGCCGTTCACGGAAAGCGGATACTGTTCTGGTGTCGTGACCTGTTTTTCCAGCAGGCAACCAATCACGCGGGCTTCCGTGGCGGTTAATTCGTATTTCATTATTTTCTCCTCACCGTCCGGGGGTCCATTCCGTTGTCGTTAACGCCGTCAGCACGTGGTCGCGCCACTGCCCGTCAATCAACAGATAATCTTTGGCGTAACCCTCTTTCTCAAAGCCGAGTCGCGCCAGTAAATCACCGCTGCGTTTATTGTGCGGCATGTAGTTTGCCATAATGCGATGAATATGTTGCGTGCGCTGCATATAGCGAATAGCGGCGCTAAGCGCTTCAAACATCAGCCCTTGTCCCTGCCATTTTTGCGCAATCGAATAGCCCAGATAACAGGCATGAAATGAACCGCGGACCACGTTTGAAAAGTTTGCCACGCCGATGATCTCTTTTTCTTCCGGGTCAAGCAGCGCAAAGTAAAAGGCAGAGCCCTGCTTATGAAATTCGCTAATCATACTCAGCCGTGCCTGCCATCCGGAAGGATAGCAGTGGCTTTCATCGCGAATCGGTTCCCAGGGCTTTAAAAAATGACGATTTTCCGCGTAATAGTCCGCCAGACGCCAGGCATCACGCTCATGCACTAAACGCACGACCAGACGGTCAGTGGTTAAGCGCACTTTTGGCACGTTACTGCGATAGCCAAACATAGATATTTCAACTCCTTCCCGAATCGTCATGACACCCTGATTCACTTACTATACCTGTGCAAAACCGCCCTGTGAAAAGCACGATTTGCCATTATTTGAATTATTCCTGCATTTTGATAAAAACTCTCTATCAAGACGGACTTTTGATAAAAAAATATTGTCCCGGTCAGGGGTGGGCAAAAAGAGAGCAAAGCCGCAGAATAGAATCCTCTTCGCTCTGTCTACTCGGAATATTGAGAGTATTTTCCCGGGAGGGGAAAATGTCGCGCACCTCGCAGGCCAGGAACCTGGGTAAATATTTCCTGCTCATCGATAACATGCTGGTCGTGTTAGGCTTTTTCGTCGTGTTCCCGCTGATCTCCATTCGCTTTGTTGACCAAATGGGCTGGGCCGCCGTCATGGTCGGGATTGCCCTGGGTCTGCGTCAGTTCATTCAGCAGGGACTGGGCATTTTTGGCGGCGCGATTGCCGACCGTTTTGGCGCCAAGCCCATGATCGTCACCGGTATGCTGATGCGCGCCGCCGGGTTCGCCACTATGGGAATCGCCCATGAACCCTGGCTGCTGTGGTTTTCCTGCTTTCTCTCCGGTCTCGGCGGGACACTTTTCGATCCGCCCCGCTCTGCGTTGGTGGTTAAACTGATCCGCCCGCAGCAACGCGGTCGTTTTTTTTCACTGCTGATGATGCAGGACAGCGCAGGCGCGGTAATTGGCGCGCTGTTAGGCAGTTGGCTGTTACAGTATGATTTTCGTCTGGTGTGCGCGGTAGGCGCGGTGCTGTTTGTTTTATGCGCGGGCTTTAATGCCTGGCTGCTGCCCGCGTGGAAGCTGTCGACTGTGCGTATTCCGGTGCGTGAAGGGATGCGCCGCGTACTTAATGACAAGCGCTTTGTCACCTATGTGCTCACACTGGCGGGCTATTATATGCTGGCGGTTCAGGTCATGCTCATGCTGCCGATAATGGTCAATGACATTGCCGGTTCACCGGCAGCGGTAAAATGGATGTACGCCATTGAAGCCTGCCTGTCGCTGACGTTGCTCTACCCCATCGCCCGCTGGAGCGAAAAACGTTTTCGTCTTGAGCACCGGTTGATGGCCGGGCTGCTGCTGATGTCACTCAGCATGCTGCCTGTCGGCCTGGTCAGCGATTTACAGCAGTTGTTCACCCTGATTTGCACCTTTTACATTGGTTCGATAATCGCTGAACCGGCGCGGGAAACGCTGAGCGCGTCGCTGGCGGATGCCCGGGCGCGCGGCAGTTACATGGGCTTTAGCCGTCTTGGTTTAGCCATTGGCGGCGCGATAGGCTATATCGGCGGCGGCTGGCTGTTTGATATGGGAAAATTGCTCCAGCAGCCAGAGCTGCCGTGGATGATGCTCGGCATTATTGGCGGTATCACCTTCCTCGCGTTAGGCTGGCAGTTCAGCCATAAACGCACACCGCGAGGTATGCTCGAACCGGGCGCCTGATTTGATACCTGCTCGCGTCTCCTCCATACTGACAAAGAACCGACAGTAAAATGGAGGAGAAACGTGAAGCTTTATATTTACGATCACTGCCCTTTCTGCGTCAAAGCCCGCATGATTTTCGGCCTCAAAAACATTCCCGTCGAACTGAACGTCCTGGCCAACGATGACGATGCCACGCCGACCCGTATGGTTGGTCAGAAAATGGTGCCGATTCTGCAAAAAGACGACAGCCGCTATATGGCGGAAAGCATGGACATTGTGCATTACGTCGACAACATTGATGGCAAGCCGCTGCTGACCGGCAAGAAGGTTCCGGCTATTGACGAATGGCTGCGTAAAGTGAACAGCTACGCTAACCATCTGCTCCTGCCGCGCTTTGCTAAATCAGCCTTTGACGAATTTTCCACGCCATCAGCCCGTCAGTACTTTACGCAAAAGAAAGAGGCAATGATCGGCAGTTTTGCCGACCATCTGGCTCACTCTGCGGGGCTGACGAAAAAAATCAGCGACGACCTCCGGGCGCTGGATAAGCTGATCGTTCAGCCCAACGCCGTCAACGGCGAACTGTCCGAAGACGATATTCAGCTTTTTCCCCTGCTGCGCAACCTGACGCTGGTGGCAGGCATGAACTGGCCGACGCGTGTGGCGGACTATCGCGACAATATGGCAAAACAGACACAGGTCAATCTGTTATCATCCATGGCGATATAACCTTCGCTGGCGGCGGCATCGTTTCGCATGTCGCCGCTATTTTCAGTTTTTTCTACTGGCGCGGTTTGTGCCGGTAACACATGCTGCTCAGGTCAGGATTTTGACAATGGCAACATGTCGAGGAACCTCATGAAGACGATTTTTTTTGCCGCTGCGCTGATGGTTGGCGGCCTGCTGGTCGGCTGTAACCAGCTCACGCAGTACACGGTAAGCGAACAGGAAATTAATCAGGCACTTGAAAAACATAACAATTTTTCTAAAGATATTGGCTTACCTGGCGTCGCCGACGCCCATATCGTGCTGAATAATCTGGCGAGCCAGATCGGTCGCGAAGAACCGAATAAAGTTACCCTCACCGGCGATGCGAACCTGGACATGAATTCGCTGTTTGGCAGTCAGAAAGCGACCATCAAGTTGAAACTGAAAGCGCTACCGGTATTCAACAAGGATAAAGGCGCCATCTTCCTGCAGGAGATGGAAGTGGTGGATGCTACCGTCACGCCGGAGAAAATGCAGAGCGTCATGCAAACGTTGATGCCCTATCTGAATCAGTCGCTGCGCAACTATTTTAATCAGCAGCCGGCTTACGTACTGCGTGAAGACGCCAGCAAAGGCGAGGCGATGGCGAAGAAATATGCCAAAGGCATTGAGGTGAAACCGGGCGAAATCATTATCCCGTTCACGGACTAAATGACAAGGGCGCTCCGGCGCCTTTTTTTACGTGCAAACGAAAACGTTTCCGCTTATCCTTTGTGTCCGGCAAAAATGACATTCCCCAGCCGGAGCATATTGATGACAGCACCCTCCCAGGTTTTAAAAATCCGCCGCCCAGACGACTGGCACCTTCACCTTCGCGATGGCGACATGTTGAAAACGGTCGTGCCGTACACCAGTGAAATTTATGCTCGCGCCATTGTGATGCCGAATCTCGCGCCGCCGGTCACCACGGTGGATGCGGCTATCGCCTACCGTCAGCGCATTCTTGATGCGGTGCCTGCCGGGCATTCATTTACCCCGCTGATGACCTGCTATTTAACGGACACACTGGATCCGGATGAGCTGGAACGCGGCTTCCGCGAAGGGGTGTTCACCGCGGCAAAACTGTATCCGGCGAATGCCACCACCAACTCCAGCCACGGGGTGACCTCCGTCGACGCCATTATGCCGGTGCTGGAACGGATGGAAAAACTCGGTATGCCGCTGCTGGTCCACGGTGAAGTCACCCACGCGGATATTGATATTTTCGACCGCGAAGCGCGTTTTATCGAGACCGTCATGGAACCGCTGCGGCAGCGGCTGCCCGCGCTGAAGGTAGTCTTTGAACATATCACCACCAAAGATGCCGCCGACTATGTCCGCGAGGGCAACGAACTGCTGGCGGCGACAATTACCCCCCAACATCTGATGTTCAACCGCAATCATATGCTGGTGGGTGGGATTCGCCCTCACCTGTACTGCCTGCCCATCCTGAAACGTAACGTTCATCAGCAGGCGCTGCGTGAACTGGTTGCCAGCGGCTTTGCGCGCGCATTCCTTGGAACCGACTCCGCTCCCCACGCACGGCACCGCAAAGAGTCGAGCTGCGGCTGCGCAGGCTGCTTTAACGCGCCGACGGCGCTGGCGAGCTATGCCACTGTCTTTGAAGAGATGAACGCGTTAGCGCATTTTGAGGCATTTTGTTCACTGAACGGACCGCGCTTTTACGGGCTGCCGGTTAACGACACTTTTGTTGAACTGGTACGCGAAGATCGGCAGGTGCCGGAAAGCATCCATGTTGCGGATGACACGCTGGTGCCGTTCCTCGGAGGTGAAACAGTACGTTGGTCCGTTAAAGCATAAAAAAATCAGCGCCGCCTGTTGTCAGTGAGTTATTTTAACTGTATAAATAACCAGTATATTCAACAGGGGGCCATTATGCGTATTGAAGTCACTATTGCAAAAACTTCTCCGTTGCCAGCAGGCGCTATCGACGCGCTGGCTGGCGAACTCTCCCGCCGTATCACCCATCATTTTCCCGATAACGACGGAAACGTCACCGTGCGTTATGCCGCCGCGAATAATTTGTCCGTGATTGGCGCGACAAAAGAAGATAAACAGCGTATCAGCGAAATCCTCCAGGAAACCTGGGAGAGCGCGGACGACTGGTTTATTACCGACTAAAAAAGCTGTGCTGTTGTGTGTTTGCCGGGTCGCCCCGGCTTTTTTTACCACGCCATCTTTCCTGAACCGATAAACGGTTATAATTTCACCTATACTCAAAATAATTGGACAACTTACTTAAAATTAATGAACAAGAAGGTGATTAATTCCCCACAATATTCCTAAAAAGGAGAAATTTATCCTTTTCCCCCTTTAAATTTACCGTGAATACCCTTATTTATTGATATACTGAAGTTGCTTCAGATAAAAACGCATTGAACCTCGAAAACCGTTGTCTTGTAACACGAATTAGGGGGCATGATGGAAAAGAATAATGAAGTCATTCAGACTCATCCGCTTGTGGGATGGGACATCAGCACCGTGGATAGCTATGATGCGCTGATGCTGCGTTTGCACTACCAGACCCCAAATCGCCCTGAAACGGACGGAACGGAAATAGGCCAAACGCTCTGGTTAACCACCGATGTTGCCAGACAATTCATTTCGATCTTAGAAGCGGGTATCGCCAAAATAGAATCTGGCGATTACCAGGAAAATGAGTACCGTCGTCATTAACGAGACGGTGATGACCACTCACAAAAGGCACCTTCATGGTGCCTTTGCCGTTTCTGGTTTGTATCACATGGGTTGTATAACGGCGTTCACTTAATTACCCTGCCCCTATCGCGACAGCAGAGAGAACCCCATGAATTACGATTTAATCATCATTGGCAGCGGCTCCGTCGGTGCGGCCGCCGGTTATTATGCCACTCGCGCCGGGCTAAACGTGCTGATGACGGATGCCCATATGCCGCCGCATCAGCAAGGCAGCCACCACGGCGACACGCGACTGATCCGACACGCTTACGGCGAAGGCGAGAAGTACGTGCCGCTGGTGCTGCGCGCCCAGGCGCTTTGGGATGCGCTTTCCACCCATAGCGACGAGCCGATCTTTGTTCGTTCCGGCGTCATTAATCTTGGCCCGGTCGATTCCCCATTTCTTGCAAACGTCGCCCACAGTGCGAAACAGTGGCAGCTTAACGTCGAGCATATGGACGCTGCCGCTGTCATGGCGCGCTGGCCCGAAATCCGCGTTCCGGATGACTATATTGGTCTGTTTGAAGCAGACTCCGGATTTGTCCGTAGCGAGCTGGCTATCGCCACCTGGATACGCCTGGCGAAAGAAGCTGGCTGCGCACAGCTGTTCAACTGCCCGGTCACGGCAATCCGTCATGACGAAGACGGCGGCGTCACGGTTGAAACAGCCGACGGCGAGTACCGCGCGAAAAAAGCGCTGGTCAGCACTGGCACCTGGGTGCGCTCGCTGCTCCCCGAACTGCCGATCCAACCGGTGCGCAAAGTCTTCGCCTGGTACCAGGCTGACGGACGCTACAGCGGTAAAAACAACTTTCCGGCGTTTACCGGGGAACTGCCGAACGGCGACCAGTATTACGGTTTCCCGGCAGAAAACGACGCGCTGAAGATCGGCAAGCACAACGGTGGTCAGCGTATCCAGTCAGAAGATGAGCGTACACCGTTTGCCAGCGTCGCCAGCGATGGCGCAGAGGCGTTTCCGTTTCTGCGTAACGTGCTGCCCGGCATTGGTTGTTGTCTGCATGGCGCCGCCTGTACTTATGACAACTCGCCGGATGAAGACTTCATCATCGACACCCTGCCTGGTCACGACAACACGCTGATTGTCACCGGACTTAGCGGACATGGTTTTAAATTTGCCCCGGTCCTCGGTGAGATCGCCGCCAATTTCGCGCAGGACAAACCATCCGGTTTTGACCTTACGCCATTCCGGCTGTCTCGCTTTACGGCATAATTCCCCCATGGCCTCGCCCTGAGGCCATTTTTATGTGGTGAACAACATTATGCGTCGTCTGATTCATTACCTTGCTAACAATATTCGCGAACATCTGGTGCTCTACGTTATTTTGTGGTCGCTACTGCTCGTTCTGGATATTATTTATATCCTGTTCTTCTAAGCGCGATGCTTGACAATTTTTGACAAAAGCTGAAGTAAAGCGGATTCTCATTGGGATTTTTTGAACGATATCCTTTCTCTCCTGACGCAGCTCTGCGGTTATAAAAAAGCTTTCTGCGCGAATTCCTTGATTGTTTCATAAAAGTTAAATCAAAATTATTGATTAAATTTAAAATAACGCCAGGGTTGTTATTTTTTAGTTGCAATAATGTCTATTCCACGCCATTTTCATTCAATCCCGAAATATTAAATGGTGTGTTTATGCAGTTATCAAATACTCCTCAACGTTATGGTTATCTCTCCGTTGCGCTGCACTGGCTCACCGCCGTGGTGGTCTACGGGATGTTTGGCCTTGGATTGTGGATGGTGTCGCTCAGTTATTACGATAGCTGGTATCACCAGGGGCCGGAACTGCACAAAAGTATCGGCATTTTGCTGATGTTCGGTCTGCTGGTGCGCGTCGTGTGGCGTGTTATCTCGCCGCCGCCTGCCGCGCTGAAAAGCTACTCTACTCTCACCCGTATTGGCGCAACGCTGGGTCATATCACGCTGTATCTGCTGCTGTTTGCCATTGTCATCAGCGGTTATTTGATCTCAACCGCTGACGGCAAGCCGATCAGCGTATTCGGCTGGTTTGAGATTCCGGCGACCTTCGCCGACGCAGGCGTCCAGGCTGACCTCGCCGGTAGCGTACATCTCTGGCTGGCCTGGACGGTTGTCATTCTTTCCGTTCTGCATGGCCTGATGGCCTTCAAACACCACTTTATCGATAAAGACGACACCCTGAAACGCATGTTGGGGAAATCGTCATCTGACTATGGAGCTCAAAAATGAAAAAAAGCCTGCTGGGTTTAACCCTCGCCTCTTTGCTGTTTACTACCGGTTCCGCCGTGGCGGCCGACTATAAGATTGACAAAGAAGGACAACATGCCTTTGTTAATTTCCGTATTCAGCATTTAGGCTACAGCTGGTTGTACGGGACGTTTAAAGACTTTGACGGCACCTTTACCTTCGATGAGAAAGATCCTACTGCGGATAAAGTCAATGTCACCATTAACACCAATAGCGTTGATACCAACCACGCCGAGCGTGATAAGCACCTGCGCAGCGCTGATTTCCTGAACGTGGCGAAGTTCCCGCAGGCCACCTTTACCTCCACCAGCGTGAAGAAAGACGGCGATGAACTGGATATCACCGGTAATCTGACCTTAAACGGCGTTACCAAACCCGTCACCCTGGAAGCGAAGCTGATCGGTCAGGGGGATGACCCGTGGGGGGGAAAACGCGCAGGCTTTGAAGCGGAAGGCAAAATTAAGCTGAAAGACTTCAATATTACTAAGGACTTGGGTCCGGCATCACAGGAGGTAGATTTGATTATCTCCGTGGAAGGCGTGCAGCAAAAATAAACCTGGCGAGAAGCCCGATGGGGTTACGCTTGTCGGGCCTGAAAAATGGCAATCCAGGGTTGGCCGGATGAGGCGTTTCATCGCCATCCGGCCAGAGTTATTCGGCAGGGTCTGGAATACCGAGAGCGGTATTCAAACGGCCACGAGACTTATTGAAAATCTTATTGCCATTTTCGCGCCCCGCGCGGCGGCGGCGTTGTTCGTCTTCCGGCAATGCGCTCTCTTCACAGCACAGCTCGCTGCAGCACCCCTTAAACTTCTCTGCGCAATCCGGGCACTGAATGAACAACAGATGACAACCGTCGTTTTTGCAGTTGGTGTGGCTGTCGCACGGCGCACCGCACTGGTGACAGTGCGCAATCACCTCATCGGAAATACGCTCACCCATACGCTCGTCAAACACGAAGTTTTTACCGATAAAGCGCACCGGTAACCCCTGTTCGCGGGCTTTACGCGCATATTCGATAATACCGCCTTCAATGTGCCACACCTTATTAAAGCCATTATGCTTCATCCAGGCGCTGGCCTTTTCACAGCGAATACCACCGGTGCAGTACATCACAATCTTTTTATCTTTGTGCCCCTGCATCATCTCAACCGCTTTTGGCAACTGCTCGCGGAACGTGTCAGCCGGAATTTCCAGTGCGTTCTCAAAGTGGCCCACTTCGTACTCATAGTGATTACGCATGTCGATAAACACAGCGTCCGGATCGTCAAGCATGGCGTTCACCTCGGCGGCCTTGAGGTAGTCTCCAACGTTGCTGGCGTCAAAGTCCGGATCCTCAATGCCATCAGCCACAATGCGGTCACGCACTTTCATGCGCAGGACCCAAAAGGATTTGCCGTCATCATCCAGTGCGATGTTCAGACGCAGCCCCTCCAGCGCGGGATCGAAGGCGTACAACTGCTGGCGGAAGCGCTCAACCTGACTTTGCGGCACGCTGATCTGGGCATTGATCCCCTCGTGCGCCAGATAGACGCGACCAAAAACGTTCAACGACGTTAAGGTTTGATACAGCGCATCACGGGTGGCCTGGGGGTTTTCAATGGTAAAATATTTATAGAATGAGATCGTCGTGCGGGGTTCAGTTTCCGCCAGCATCCTGGCTCTGAGCACATCATTGGAAATGCGGTTGTGTAACACTGGCATGGTGTACGGTTCCTGCAATAGGTGGAAAACAAAATCGGGCGGCATCATATAGCAATCGCTGCCAATTTACATCCACACATTTTGCGCTACATTTCATGCTTCACGCTAAAAAATTCACAACATTTGTTCTTTTTGTCACCACTCTCCGGACGCAAATTTTTGCTGGACGCGAAAAAGTGCGACAATACAGATAATTGCCCGTTTTACGTTCACTACAGGAATGAGATGACGAATTTACCTAAGTTCTCCGCAGCATTACTGCATCCACGGTACTGGTTAACCTGGCTCGGTATTGGCGCACTTTGGTTGGTCGTGCAGTTGCCCTACCCGCTGATCTATCGTACAGGACACGCGATGGGACGTCTGGCGCTTCGCCTGATGAAGCGCCGTGCGAAAATTGCGTATCGCAATCTTGAGCTCTGCTTTCCGCAGATGAACGAGCAGGAACGCCACGAGATGGTGGTCAAAAACTTTGAATCAGTCGGCATGGGTGTGATGGAAACCGGCATGGCGTGGTTCTGGCCCGATCGCCGCGTATCTCGCTGGACGGAAGTGATCGGTATGGAACATATTCGCGACGTTCAGGCGCAGCAACGTGGCATTCTGCTGGTGGGGCTGCACTTTCTGACGCTTGAACTGGGCGCGCGGCAGTTTGGTCTACAGGAGCCGGGGATTGGCGTTTACCGACCAAACGATAATCCGCTGATTGACTGGCTGCAAACCTGGGGCAGGATGCGCTCCAATAAATCTATGCTCGATCGCAAAGATCTGAAAGGCATGATCAAAGCGCTGAAGAAAGGAGAAGTGGTCTGGTACGCCCCGGACCACGACTACGGCCCGCGCGCCAGCGTATTTGTGCCGCTGTTCGCCGTCGACCAGGCCGCCACCACTTCGGGCACCTGGATGCTTTCGCGCATGTCCAACGCCTGCCTGGTGCCGTTTGTGCCGCGACGGAAACCTGACGGTAAAGGGTATCAGCTTATCATGCTGCCGCCGGAATGCTCGCCGCCGCTGGATGATGCGGAAACCACCGCCGCCTGGATGAACAAAATTGTGGAAAAGTGCATCATGATGGCGCCTGAACAATATATGTGGCTGCATCGCCGCTTTAAAACGCGCCCTGAAGGTGTTCCTTCCCGTTATTGAGTGTTCTTTTCGCAGCCCGCTATGGGCTGCCTTTCCCCCTCTTTTAGCTTTAAAAGCGCCTCACATTGCAGGGTTCACGGGTCCGGAGCATACTTAAGTCACGTTAGAATAAATTGTTTTTTCATCCTGCGCTGCCGCGCAACAAACTGCGGATCGCTATGTCACCCTCTGATACACCAATAAACTGGAAACGCAATCTCACCGTCGCCTGGCTCGGCTGCTTCCTGACCGGCGCCGCCTTCAGCCTGGTGATGCCCTTTCTGCCGCTCTACGTCGAACAGCTCGGCGTAACGGGCCATAGTGCGCTGAATATGTGGTCCGGCCTGGTGTTCAGCATCACCTTTTTGTTTTCCGCCATCGCCTCGCCGTTCTGGGGAGGACTCGCCGATCGCAAGGGCAGAAAGATGATGCTGCTGCGTTCTGCACTGGGCATGGCGATCGTCATGCTGCTGATGGGCATGGCGCAAAATATCTGGCAGTTTTTGGCACTGCGCGCCCTTCTGGGTCTGCTTGGCGGGTTTATTCCTAACGCCAACGCGCTGATCGCCACCCAGGTGCCGCGCAACAAAAGCGGTTGGGCGCTGGGCACGCTGTCAACCGGCGGCGTCAGCGGCGCGCTGCTCGGCCCGCTGGCAGGCGGTCTCCTTGCCGATCAGTATGGCCTGCGTCCGGTGTTTTTTATCACCGCCAGCGTCCTGCTGGTCTGCTTTCTGCTGACGCTGTTTTTTATTCGTGAAAACTTCACGCCCGTCAGCAGGAAAGAGATGCTTCACGTTCGTGAGGTTGTCGCCTCGCTGAAAAATCCCAGACTGGTGCTCAGCCTGTTCGTCACCACGCTGATTATTCAGGTCGCGACCGGCTCTATTGCGCCAATACTGACGCTATACGTACGCGAACTGGCGGGCAACGTCAGCAATATCGCGTTTATCAGCGGGATGATCGCCTCGGTGCCAGGCGTTGCGGCTCTGCTCAGCGCTCCGCGCCTGGGTAAACTGGGCGACCGTATCGGTCCGGAAAAAATCCTGATCGTCGCGTTAATTATCTCCGTTTTGCTGCTGATCCCAATGTCTTTCGTACAGACGCCGTGGCAGTTAGCGATCCTGCGCTTTTTACTCGGCGCCGCAGACGGCGCGCTGTTACCCGCAGTACAAACGTTGCTTGTCTATAATTCGACCAATCAAATCGCCGGGCGCATCTTCAGCTACAATCAGTCATTTCGTGATATCGGTAATGTGACCGGGCCATTAATGGGCGCGGCGATCTCCGCCAGCTACGGTTTTCGCGCTGTCTTTCTGGTCACGGCGGGCGTGGTGCTGTTTAATGCCGTTTATTCCTGGTACAGTTTGCGCCGTCGCGCCGTGTCGCGCGTGACTGGATGATTTTTCAGGATTCATCCTTGCAAAATCCCAGAATCAGCTATTCTTTCCCTGAATACTTCATCGCATTAAAGGGAGAAACATGATGACTATGTACGCAACGCTGGAAGAAGCCATTGACGCCGCCCGTGAAGAGTTTCTGGCTGACAATCCAGGCCTGGAACAAGATGACGCCAGTATCCAACAGTTCAACGTGCAAAAATATGTGCTTCAGGATGGCGACATCATGTGGCAGGTTGAATTTTTTGCCGACGAAGGCGAAGAAGGAGAATGTCTGCCATTGCTCAGCGGTGAAGCCGCGCAAAGTGTTTTTGACGGCGATTATGATGAGATTGAAATCCGTCAGGAATGGCTGGAAGAAAATACGCTTCACGAATGGGATGAGGGTGAGTTTCAGCTTGAGCCGCCGCTGGATACCGAAGAAGGTCAGGCTGCGGCCGATGAGTGGGACGCGCGTTAATTAGTCATAGGGACCGTGATGCATGTCGAGCGGGAGCAGCAGGGTGTCAAACACCAGCGAGAACGGCAGATCGAGTATGGTAAGGTAGCGCCAGGCTGAATCCCGCACGTCCCATTGAACACCCGGATAGTACTGGTTACCGTGCCCCTGTCCGGGGATGGTCCGGCTGATGACGCTACCGCATCCAGACAACAGCATCACCATCATAGCCACCGCAATGACGCGCATAATCTCCCTCCCCACCCTTATTCTTCGTGGAAAAAAATACCGGCGCAAGCCGGTATTTAACACTGCATGATGCCGGATACGCGAAGCAGCATCCGGCAACAGCGCATTACGGTTTACGTAGCGCCTGCGGGTTAAGCGTAATCCCCTGATAATAATTTACCCAGGAGGAATATCGCTCAGGTGAATTCCACACCCGATAATGCAGGCGCGCCATTGTCACGGGATCGCTCAACAGCACCAGACGGCGGTCGCGGTTGAGTTTTTCCGGCGTTTCGTTCAGCGCCTGCTCAACGTGGCGGTCACGGGCGATCTCCAGCACCTGGCTGGCGCGGTGACGCGCGGTCGCCATAGCGGTGGCGAGGGCGTTAAACGACGGGTTAAACACCGCATGCATAAAGCCATCATCCAGCGAACGGTTACGGTTCATCACCAGGTACTTATCGGTATCGACCAGCACCTGCGGCGGTGAATACTCCTCGGGGATCAGGAACAGCTTCCAGCGTTTGGTGCGCAGACCCACCGTCGAACGGCTGGATATCACCGACACGAACGGCGACAGGATCAGCGAGAACACAATCGGCGCCAGCCAGAACAGGAAGCGCAGATCCAACCACGCCATGCCCACCGCCCAGACCAGACCGAGCAGCAGTTGCGAACCGTGGCGCATAAACGCCTCGCCCCACGGGGTAGAGTCATCATCACGCTGCGGCGAGTTCCAGACCACTTCCCATCCCAGGAAGGCGCTGACCACAAACACGGTATGGAACAGCATACGCACCGGCGCCAGCAGCACCGAAAACAGCACCTCAAGCAGCAGCGACAGCGTGACCCGAATAAACCCACCGTATTCTTTGGTGCCTTTGCACCAGATAAGCAGAATACTCAGCAGCTTCGGTAAGAACAGCAGCACCATCGTGGAGGCAAACAGCGCAATCGCCAGTTCCGGACGCCACTGCGGCCACACCGGGAACAGCTGACGCGGTTGCAGGAAGTATTGCGGTTCCGTCAACGCGTGCACCACCTGAAGGGCCGTTGACAGCGCCAGGAACATAAACCACAGCGGCGCCGACAGATACGACATCACCCCGGTCAGGAACACGGCGCGATGCACCGGGTGCATCCCTTTTACCAGGAACAGACGGAAGTTCATCAGGTTGCCGTGACACCAGCGGCGGTCACGTTTCAGTTCGTCAAGCAGGTTCGGCGGCAGCTCTTCATACGAACCGGGTAAATCGTAGGCGATCCACACGCCCCAGCCTGCACGACGCATCAGCGCCGCTTCCACGAAGTCGTGAGACAGAATGGAGCCCGCAAACGACCCTTCGCCCGGCAGCGGCGCCAGCGCGCAATGCTCGATAAACGGCTTCACGCGAATAATGGCATTGTGGCCCCAGTAGTGCGATTCCCCCAGTTGCCAGAAGTGCAGACCGGCGGTAAACAGCGGTCCGTAGACGCGCGTCGCAAACTGCTGGCAGCGGGCGTACAGGGTATCCATTCCGGAGGCTTTCGGCGATGACTGGATGATCCCGGCGTTCGGGTTCGCTTCCATCAGACGCACCAGCCCGCTGAGACACTCCCCGGTCATGACCGAGTCAGCATCCAGCACCACCATGTAGCTGTACTGGCTTCCCCAGCGACGGCAGAAGTCGTCAATGTTACCGCTTTTACGCTTCACACGACGACGACGGCGACGATAGAAGATCTGCCCTTCGCCCTGCACTTCGGCAATCAGCTCCATCCACGCCTTTTGCTCTGCCACGCAGATATCGGGGTTGTAGCTGTCGCTCAGAATGTAAACGTCGAAATGCGCCGCGTTGCCGGTCGCCTTTACCGACTCCCACGTCGCCCGCAGACCGGCAAAGACGCGGTCCACGTCTTCGTTACAGATCGGCATAATCAGCGCGGTACGGTGTTCAGGGTTCAGCGGCTCATCGCCAACTGTGGACGCGGAAATACTGTACTTATCGCGGCCAATTAACAGTTGCAGGAACCCCATCAGCGCGGTCCAGAAACCCGCGGATACCCAACAGAACAGCACCGCAAACAGGATCAGGATCCCGGTTTGCAGCACATACGGCAGCAGCTGCATAAAGGAAACCCACAGGTCCTGCCCGACCATATCCATCGGATTGATCAGCGCCCAGCCCTGATAAGGAAGAATGGTCTTCATATACCAGGTGGCGACGACGGTCTGCGCCAGGGTCAGCAGTAGCAAAATGTAGCGACGAATCGTACCGACGGTACGCCATTTCTGCTCGCTTTCCTGCTCCTCTTTGGTCAGACGAGAAAGGTAGCGCGGCGTGACGTCACGGCCACGCAGACGATCCCAGAAGCGTCCAACCGGGTTAGTGCGCCACGGGTCGGGAAACATAGACGAACGTTTGGCTTTCGGCATGGCCTGGAGCTGATCGCGTCCTTCATCGTCTTTGATCAGTTGCCCTTCCGGCAGCGAATTCGGCCAGGCCTGCTCCAGGCGCGCTTTCACAGACCCCTGCGGTGAATCGTCTTCTCGCGAGTAACGGCGATGCTCGGCATCCAGCGCTTCATGCACTGCGCGGATGTCAGTGTTCGGCAGCGCCGCTTTCTCGATGTCCGAGAGCGGCATTGCATCAATGTACTCAGTTGTCTTATTCATTGGCAGGTAACTGGTAGCTCCAGGTTTCACTCAGCGTCTGGTCGGCGTTGACCAACGCCGCACGCATTTCCGTGGTTTTCTTCGCGTCTTTCACTTTTACGCGCAGCGTCAGACGCCACCCCTTGGTGACCGGGTTATAACGCACGGTAGTTTCTACGATCTCGCCGTTGTCGCCGATGCTGGTTTGCGCGGTAACCGGGGTATCCTGCGGCAGCTTTTTCATGTCGGTGCCGGCAAAATCCACGATAAACGCGATGGTGCCGTCAGGCTGGCGAATGAGATTCGACTGTTTGACGTCGCCGGTAGAACGGCGCGTCTGCTGCACCCACGCGTTATCCGGCGCATGAAGTTTGTCTTCATCGCGGCTGAACGTCAGGGTGTATTTGAAGTTCATCTCTTTGCCCGCTTCAGGCAGTTGATCCGGAGTCCAGTACGCCACGATGTTATCGTTGGTTTCATCGTTGGTCGGAATTTCAACCAGCTCAATTTTCCCTTTGCCCCATTCGCCTTTCGGCGTAATCCAGGCGCTCGGACGCAGATCGTAGCGGTCGTCGAGATCTTCAAAACGGGAGAACTGGCGACCGCGCTGCAGCAGGCCAAAGCCCTGCGGGTTCTCCATCGCGAAGCTGCTCACCGCCAGATGTTTAGGGTTGTTCAGCGGACGCCAGATCCATTCGCCGTTGCCCGCGTGGATCGACAATCCGTTAGAATCATGCAGCTCCGGGCGGTAGTTGGTGGTCGGCGACGGCTGGTTCGGCCCAAACAGGAACATACTGGTTAACGGCGCAACGCCCAGTTTGCCGACTTTGTCGCGCAGATATACTTTTGACTGGACGTCGACCACGGTGTCGCGCCCAGGAATGATGACAAAACGATAGGCGCCGGTCGCACGCGGGGAGTCCAGCAGCGCGTAAATGGTCAGGCGTTTGTCCGTCGGTTTTGGACGTTCGATCCAGAACTCACGGAAACGGGGAAATTCTTCGCCTGAAGGCAGCGCGGTATCAATCGCCAGCCCACGGGCAGACAGGCCATAAACCTGTCCGGCGCCCAGTACGCGGAAATAGCTCGCGCCAAGCATGCTGACGATTTCATCGTTTTTGTCTTTGCTGTTGATCGGGTACAGCACTTTAAAACCGGCGAATCCGAGATCCTTTACCGTGTCTTTGTCATGCTGTACGTTGCCAAAATTGAAGTAATCCGGGCTGTATTTGATTCTTTTAACCGTCGTCGCGGTCACTTCGTTGATTTTGACAGGGGTGTCGAAGTACATACCCTGGTGGTAGAACTCGAGCTTGAATGGGGTCTTGATATTGCTCCAGTAGGCTTTATCGCGATTAAACTGGATCTGCTGATAGTCCGCGTATTTCATATCGCGGAAAACGGAGGGCAAGTTGCTTTTTGGCGCCTCATAGCCTTTACCGGCTAAGGATTGCGCTTGTTTTGCGACGTCATCGATGGTGAAAGCCCAACCAGACGTGGTGGACAACGCGAACATGACGGCTGCACCCAACCAACGCATTTTCATCATTTGTGGTTTATGTTTCATAATAAGTAAGCACTTCCCCCTTTGTGTGCTTATATCGATCCGATCTATTTTAATGGATAATCAGGCATTAGGACAACTGAATCCCTGTATTGTTCAGCACGCTGGCTCATGCTTTAAGCATCCGTCTGAGCCTTTTTCACTTTGCGTGCTTATCCTGGAGACAGGCTGCTGTCCTTCGTGTAGGGTTGCCCCCGAATGTAACTATTATTCGTCTTAGGGATAAGGCGATTAGTCTGAGAATCTGAGAATACGAAACCTCTATGAATTCCGTACCCGCGCAGCGTGAATATTTTCTTGACTCCATCCGCGCCTGGCTGATGTTGTTGGGTATCCCTTTCCATATCTCGTTAATCTATTCCAGCCACACCTGGCACGTGAACAGCGCCGACTCGTCATGGTGGCTCACCGTGTTTAACGATTTTATCCATGCATTCCGTATGCAGGTTTTTTTCGTTATTTCAGGGTATTTTTCATACATGTTATTTTTGCGTTACCCGCTTAAACGCTGGTGGAAAGTGCGCGTTGAGCGGGTCGGCATTCCCATGCTGACCGCTATTCCGTTGCTGACGCTGCCGCAATTTATTATGTTGCAATATGTGAAAGGGAAAGCGGAAAACTGGCACTCGCTCTCTTTGTATGACAAATATAATACGCTGGCCTGGGAGTTAATTTCCCACCTGTGGTTTTTACTGGTTCTGATAATATTAACAACCGTAAGCCTGTGGCTATTTAGTCTGCTGCGCAATAAATGGACAGCGGCGAATAAAAGTCGCCTCACCACCCTTTCGATGTCAAAACTGACGCTGATCTTTTTATTCACCGGGGTCGGTTATGCGGCAATCAGACGAACGATTTTTAGTGTTTATCCGTCGATTCTCAGTGATGGCATGTTCAATTTCGTCGTCATGCAAACGCTATTTTATGTGCCTTTCTTTCTCCTCGGCGCGCTGACGTTTATTTCGCCGGAACTCAAAGCGCTGTTCACCAGGCCGTCTCGGGGCTGCACGCTGGGCGCAGCCTTCGCCTTCGCGGCCTATCTGTTGAACCAGCGCTACGGCAGCGGCGACGCCTGGATGTACGAAACGGAGTACGTGATCACCATGGTGATGGGACTGTGGATGGTTAACGTGGTGTTTTCATTAGGGCATCGCTTACTCAATTTTCAATCCGCCCGTGTGACTTACTTTGTTAATGCTTCGTTGTTTATCTATCTGGTGCATCATCCGTTGACCCTGTTCTTTGGCGCGTATATTACCCCGCATATCACCTCCAATCTGCTCGGGTTCCTTTGCGGTCTGGTATTTGTGATAGGTATTGCGCTGGCGCTCTACGAAATTCATTTACGCATACCGCTGCTGAAGTTCCTTTTTTCGGGTAAGCCTGCGGTAAAACAGAGTAAAAACGCCAGCGTGGCGAATTAAAACCCGCCCGGTTACAGCAGCCATTCGACAGGCAAAATGGTCGCCAGTCGCACCAGAACCCGCTTCCAGAACCCGGTTGCGGGTTCTTTTTTTAGCACGACTTCCCGGTCGTTCTGGTGGTCGACCCAGTTAATGCGCCCCCAGCGATCGAGGCGCAACTGCCAGGCGGCGTTGCGCTGGCTTTCAGTAAAGCGCTTATGAATCAGGGTCGCCAGCGACTCGCTTTCGATAACAAATCCCATCTCGGTATTCAGCAGCGTCGAGCGCGGGTCAAAATTGAGAGAGCCGATGAACACGTTGCGCCCGTCAATACTGAAGGTTTTAGCGTGCAGGCTGGAGCCGGAATTACCGGTCAACCCCCGATCGTGCACCACCGTTTCGTGCTCCCGGGTAGGCTTGAGTTCGTACAATTCGACGCCATAGCGCAACAGTTTTTTCCGCCAGCGGGCGTAACCGGCATGGACCACGGCAACATCATTGGCCGCCAGCGAGTTCGTCAGAATCGCTATCCTGACGCCTTTTCTCACCAGTTGCAGCAGTTGAGCGACACCCGCCCGGGTCGGCACAAAATAGGCGGATATAATGTCAATCCGCTCCTCGGGCGATCCCATCACGTCGAATAATCGCTGCGGCAACAGCGAGTGACGCTGCGCTTTTCCCTCTCCTTTTGCCGGATCATCGCTAAGCAGCCGGGTTTTCGCCCAAATCAGGGGGAGAGAGGCGTGTTCAAGCTGCGACATAAACTGGCTGGTTTCCAGCTTATGCAGATAACGGCGCGTGATCTCATCGTTATACCAGGATTCCGGAAGCTCTATCCGTTCAGTGATCTCTTGCTCGGAAAGCGAAAGCACAGACTTGAGCGTCGAAACCGATCCGCAGCGCCAGTAGCGCTCGAAATCATCGGCAACATCCTGCACCACCGGGCCAATAGCCATTACGTCGAGATCGGAAAACAGCGGTTCCTGCCCGGCGCCAAAATAGGCATCGCCAACGTTACGCCCGCCGACCAGCGTCACAACGCCATCCACGGTGAAGCTTTTATTATGCATCCGGCGGTTAAGTCTGGCGAAATCGGTCAGATAGCCCAGCGCCCGCAGCATGCGAAAGGAGAAAGGATTAAACAGGCGGACTTCAATATTCGGATGGCCGTCAAGCAGTTGCAGCGTATCGTCAAGGCCAGGCGTGTTGTTATCGTCCAGCAGCAGGCGGACGTGAACCCCGCGTCTCGCCGCCGCCAGCAGGACTGCGAACAGGAGTCGCCCTGACATATCATTTTCCCAGATGTAATACTGGATATCGAGCGTGCGCTCCGCCATTTCGGCCAGCCGATAACGGGCCGCAAACGCATCAAGGCTGTCGTCCAGCGCCAGGATGCCGCACTTCCCCGGATGACGCTCACATACAGGGATAATGGCATGCGCGAGCCGGGTCAACTCATTCGTCGCCTTGTTGGGTGAGTAAACGCTGGTAAAGTCGGGTAGTTTCTTCGTCATAACAGACAAAGTATATCTGCTCCGGTGAAGCGCGACGGGTGATGAAGTCTGAAACTGTGTTCACCGCAATTTCTGCCGCCGCCGCCCGCGGATAGCCATAGACGCCAGTGCTGATGGCCGGAAAGGCAATCGACTGATACCCATTCGCCAGCGCCAGATTCAGACTGTTGAAGTAAGCGTCATGCAGCAGTTGCGCTTCATTATGCTCACCGCCGCGCCAGACCGGGCCGACCGTATGTATCACCGCCTTCGCCGATAGACGTCCTGCAGCGGTAATGACCGCGTGTCCGGTTGGACAATCGCCCTGCTGTTGCCGGACCTTCATGCAGGCCTCCAGCAGTTCCGGACCGGCTGCACGGTGAATGGCTCCATCAACCCCGCCGCCGCCCATCAGCGACGCGTTAGCGGCGTTAACGATCACATCAACAGCGACGGTGGTGATATCGCCGTGAATAACATGAATACGCGATTCCATAGGTTCTCCTTGCAGAACGTTCTTTTTCAAGTGTACAGCAGGCTACCCAGTGAAATCGCCTTTTTCGTGCAGAGATTCCGTTGTCATTGTTAACGGTAATTGATGTTCATCACCGCGAGCGTTTTGTTTTTATCAATGTACTGCATGCTGACAGACGCGATCTGTTTAAAATGGTGAGGGGCGTTGATCAATTCCTGTGGTGAATAGTACTGAGTGTGGATTTGCCCTCCTCGATTGCAGGACAGCGCAAAGCGGTGTTGAACGCGATCCACCTCGCATGGCGGCTCGACAATCTGACCGGTAAAACGTATGACGCCCCCCTGGTGGTCTGCATCAGCTATCGCGACGGCGGAAAAGAGAGAAAAGAGACTAAGAGTTAAAACGGTTTTTAGTACAGTGACAGAAAGCTGCATCGTAATTTCCTCAATGATCATTCATCCTTGAGGGTTATGTTTTCCCTTACTGCTGCGATTGCCGGGTACGGGAGTAACGCCATCTGCGTTACTCTATTCATAGTCCAGCAAACTCACCTCCGCCACTCAAAAATGTACAAATAATCAGCAATTTATGACGATGTCGCAGAGGGCGGCCATTGTTGTGATAAATGCAGTGACTGTCCGTCAGAAACAGTAACAACTATTTTAACGGTGTCCTGTGGTGAAATAGTTAAGCTCAGTTTCGTCAAATCAATGGCTTGATTAGCTGGTAAAGAAAGCGTCTTTTTTTGCGTTGACTGGCTTCGCCCGGCGAGGCCTTCCCGAAGGGTCAAAATTTGTATCTGGCAGAGACAGGGTTGCATCAATGTGACCTGCGGAATAATGGTGTACACCTCGCCTTGCTGATGGGTGGAAAAGGTGATCTGGCTGGACAAGGCGGCCAGAAGAAGAACCGTTTGCATAGAGACCTCGCAAAAAAACAGGGCTTACGCCCTGTTTATTGTTCAGCGACTGGCTGAATCAGTATTGGTTGGCCGTCGCGTTGTTGCCAAAGCCAGCCTGTGACACCAGCACGCTGGAATCAGACGCCGTCTGGTTCACCAGCGCAGCGTTCTGCCCACCATACTGGCTGACAGTAATATCCGAGTTTTTGGCGTTCCACTGATCGATGGTCGCGTTGTTACGGAATCCACTCTGGGTCAGATCGATGGTGCTGTTGTCAGCCCCCTGGCCGACGTCGGCGCCGTTAGCAACGCCATTTTGATGAATGGTGGTATCCGATTTACGCGCATCGCTTTGCAGAGCAAGCGCAGCGTTATTCACCCCGGACTGATAGATGCTCAGGGTCGATTCCGGGCCAGAGCTGTTACCGTTGCCGCCGCCGTGATTACCGCCGCCACCCCATTGTGGAACGGAACCCGCCAGCGCACTGCCAGAAACGACGATTGCTGCAAATGCTGCCACTTGTACAAGTTTCATGGTAAACCCCCATCGGATTGATTTAATTGTCGCTCAGGTATTAGCGTTGAGTCACGCGAATAGCCATATGCGACTGTCTCTGCACAACAACTGCTGATTTCTGCGTACCGTATTGCGTAATATTCGCTTTATTACCCGAGCCTTTCTGGATAATCATCGCGCTATTGCCGTATTGATTTTGCGAAATACTGGCATCATTGCCCTGTCCCGTCTGATCGATATAAGCAATGTTATACACTCCGGACTGTTCCACCTTTGCGCGGTTATTTCCGCCTTCTTGCGAAATAACCGATAAAAGTTTAGATCCCTGCTGGCGTATCTTTGCATTGTTCTCCGTACCGACCTGACCAATTATGGCAGCCTGATTAAATGAAGATTTGCTTAATTCATTCACCGCAAAGTTATATTCCGAACCAGCTAAGTCATAACTGGTCGCGGTGGCAATCCCAGGCGCGCCCAGCATTGTTAATATCGCAAATAAGACTGTCTTCTTCATGTTATCACCCTGGACCTGGCGTTATATCAATTCAATAATACCCGCAGGGATTATTGTTAACGCCAGACCTAATTTGTTAACGCCGCGTTACGATGAAGAGTATGTCCGGGGAAACATTTTAAATAACTCACCCACCAGTTGTATTTTGTTATCCTCGCTCACACCAAAGTATGAATTCGCATTGCGTCAGGTGTTTTGCTCCGTAGATTATTTTTTGCTTCATTTCGGCACCCTGAATGGTGCCGGCATTCATCGCTCTGGTGATCCCATTACTGGCGTTGTAAACCGTTAGGCACAGAAAAAGCTGAACAAGTCGTTACAGGCCCGCCGTTTTTCTGTGGTTTACGTTGATCGGCAAGCGCGATCGTCAAATTGGAATTGACGCAGAAAGAAACAATCCGTCATATCCGAGTTCATATCATTAAAAAACAACGGATTAAGCTAATTTGTATGATTTTTTAAATGTGTGCAATTATTTTCCCCTGTACAACTTTCCTCTCAATTCTGAACGTATAATTCAGCAGTAGATCATAAATTAATATATAATTTTACATCTTGTTACACGTTTAACACTTGCTTTAAGATTTGTAATAGCTAGATTGAAATCCAGCAGTCATTCATTGGTATTACTATTTTGTCCCATTCGGGCTGATTCTACTCTTTTTCTACACACAGCAGTGCAACATCTGTCAGTACTTCTGGTGCCTTCAATTTTTATCAGGCAGCTGTCAGATGTGCGACTAATAAAAGTGGGGTTTCATCATGTTTAATGAAGTCCATAGTATTCATAGTCCTACATTATTGTTAATAACCAAACCGTCCCTGCAGGCAACAGCTTTATTGCAACATTTAAAGCAGTCGCTGGCGATAAACGGGAAACTGCATAATATACAGCGTTCTCTGGAAGATATTTCGTCTAACGGTATTGTGTTAGTGGATATGATGGAAGCGGATAAGAAGCTTATTCACTATTGGCAGGATAATTTAAGCAGGAAAAACAACGCGATAAAAACGCTCTTATTAAACACGCCTGACGAATATCCTTTCCGGGATATCGAAAGCTGGCCGCATATTAACGGTGTGTTTTACGTCTCCGACGATCAAGAACGCGTGGTGCATGGTCTGCAGTGTATTCTGCGGGGCGAATGCTATTTTTCGCAGAAACTGGCCAGTTACCTCATTACCCATTCCGGTCATTACCGCTATAACGGTACCGAGTCAACGCTGCTAACGCATCGTGAAAAAGAGATCCTCAACAAGCTACGAATTGGCGCTTCTAATATCGAAATCGCCCGCTCATTGTTCATCAGTGAAAACACGGTGAAAACGCATCTTTATAATCTTTTCAAAAAGATAGCTGTTAAAAACCGGACTCAGGCGGTGTCGTGGGCAAACGATAACCTCAGGCGCTAGCCCATGAAACGCGCAATAACCTGGCTGATTATCGCACACCTTTTGCTTGCTAACGCGAACCTACAGGCTGTTGAAGTGGAAGTGCCCGGCCTGATCACGGACCATACCGTTTCGTCTGTCGGACACGATTTTTATCGCGCATTCAGCGAAAAATGGGAAAGCGAGTATACAGGCAATTTAACCATTAACGAGCGTCCCAGCGCGCGCTGGGGAAGCTGGATCACCATAACGGTTAATCAGGATGTTATTTTTCAGACTTTTTTGTTTCCAACGAAAAGAGATTTTGAAAAAACGGTGGTCTTTGCCCTTGCGCAAACGGAAGAAGCGTTAAACCGTCGGCAAATAGATAAAACGCTATTGAGCACCAGCGATTTAACACACGATGAATTCTAAATAACTTTCTTGTCCGGAGGCTGTCATGTCTGTCAAACATGCAGTAGTTGCACTCATGCTTTTTTCACCCTTAAGTTGGGCCGGAAATATGACATTTCAATTCCGCAATCCCAATTTTGGTGGAAACCCTAATAACGGTTCTTTTTTACTGAACAGCGCACAGGCGCAGAATTCATACAAAGACCCAAGTTATGATGATGATTTCGGAATAGAAACGCCGTCCGCGCTGGATAATTTCACGCAGGCAATTCAGTCGCAAATTTTAGGTGGCTTACTTACCAATATCAATACCGGTAAGCCCGGAAGAATGGTGACCAACGATTTTATTGTGGATATCGCCAACCGGGATGGGCAATTGCAGCTAAACGTCACGGACCGAAAAACAGGCAAAACCTCGACCATCGAAGTGTCAGGTTTACAGTCGCAATCCACCGACTTCTAGGCATTAGCCGCGTAAGGAATTCATCATGCAGCGCTTAATAATTTTGATCGCCGTGACATTGCTCAGCGGGTGTTTAACCGCGCCGCCCAAAGAAGCGGCGAAGCCGACATTAATGCCCCGTGCGCAGAGCTATAAGGACTTAACGCATTTACCTGCGCCTACCGGCAAAATTTACGTCTCGGTCTATAACATTCAGGATGAAACCGGTCAGTTTAAACCCTACCCGGCCAGTAACTTTTCCACCGCGGTCCCCCAGAGCGCCACTGCAATGCTGGTAACGGCCTTAAAAGATTCCCGCTGGTTTATCCCGCTTGAGCGCCAGGGGCTGCAGAATCTGCTTAACGAACGCAAGATCATTCGCGCCGCACAGGAAAACGGTACCGTCGCGATCAATAACCGGATCCCGCTTCAGTCGTTAACCGCCGCGAATATTATGGTTGAAGGTTCGATTATCGGCTATGAGAGTAACGTGAAGTCGGGCGGCGCGGGGGCGCGCTATTTTGGTATTGGCGCCGATACGCAGTATCAGTTGGATCAGATTGCCGTGAATCTGCGGGTGGTTAACGTCAGCACCGGCGAGATCCTCTCCTCTGTTAATACCAGCAAGACGATTTTGTCTTATGAAGTCCAGGCGGGCGTATTCCGCTTCATTGACTATCAGCGGTTGCTGGAGGGCGAAATCGGCTATACCTCCAATGAACCGGTGATGCTGTGTCTTATGTCAGCTATAGAGACCGGCGTCATTTTCCTGATAAACGATGGCATCGACCGTGGGCTTTGGGATTTGCAGAACAAAGCGGAGAGGCAGAATGATATTCTGGTGAAATATCGACATATGTCGGTACCGCCAGAGTCATGATGAACATTTCATTGTTGGATGACAGCGCAGCGCCATCAGGCGCTGCTCATTTACTGATGACCGTTTGCACATTCTGCCTTTCGCGGCGCGAAGCCAGCCACAATCCACTGTTTTTCATCGCGAAGCCAAACAGCAGCCCCGCCGCCAGCGAGGGCAATACCAGCCGCCAGTCGCCCTGTCCGGCAAACGTGGCGCAAGCGCCAATAAAGGTTCCCGGCACAAACGACAACAGCACCTGCCTCGCCTGGATGCACATCAGAAACGCCACGACGCCAGTCATGACGTAGCCAACGATCTCAAGATGCGGCGTCAGTGCGCTGCCGTGAATGATGACCAACGCCCACACCACCCCGCTTAACAGCGTTGAGGCCGAGATAACGAGGCCTTTCAGTCCGCCCTGCGGGCAGGCAAAATAGGCTGTACAGCCCAAAAAACCGGCCCAGCTCAGTAAACCAAGAGAAACGGCCACCCATCCCCAAATCCCGGAGAGGATGCCCGTCGTAATTGCAATACAGAGAAGTATGTTCATGCCGCGCATCATAGCAGAAAACGACATGATGAATGAGATCGCGCACACAAATCATGCAACAAGATTCGTACGTTACAAAACCAAAGTGATTTAGATCACATTACTCGCCAGACTCTTCCTCTAATTCATCCCACATCGCACCGATAGCGTCACGGGTAAGGGGCGCCATTGTCCGCCAAAACGGGGTAACCGCATGGGCTTCCACTTTCCCCAGAAAAGTGCCGCACCACGGCAGGATGTAATCAGCGAACAAGGTTTCCAGCGCTTCGCTTTCATCTTCCGCTGATTGATCTTCCAGCCATGAGGCCGCCAGCAGCAGAGTTCCAATATGATCGGCGGGCGTATCGGCAAGCGGCATCCCGCGCGCAGACAAAAATGCGCGCACTTCCGCTTCCGTTGCCCCTTCCACCCATGCGCTACGGTATGGCGGCACCGAACACTCCGAGCCGACAAACAGCGCGTTATAATCCGCCGCCAGCTGCGACATGTCGCAACTCTTCTGCAAACGGCTTAACAGTTCGTCCTGCTCAAGCGGCCAGTTAGCCGACAGCTTGCCCTCGCGAATAAGGGTAAAAAGCGGAACCAGCAACGGATCCTGGGGTTGGCGGTAATACAACGATCCCAGCACGCGGCACAGGATAGAAAACTCGTTCATCAAAATCGTCCAGTCAGTGGTAATTAAAGGTCTGCAAACTCTGGAATGGGCGCCATTCCGCGGGTCTCAAGGAAATTCAGCAACCGTCTCGGCGTCACGTTTAAAATGCGTTCTTCAGGGAAGCCCACATCATCCAGGATCTTACGGCACTCACCGAAGTCGCCCATGGTAAAAGCGGTATGGGAATCGGACCCCAGCGCAACCCAACCTCCGGCATCGCGTACCGCAGCAGCCACGGCGCGACAGTTGGCTTCGCTGCCCTTCCGGGAGTGCAGGAAGGAGGAGTTGTTAATTTCCAGCGCCACCTGATACTTTGCCGCGGCTTCGGCGATGGCGGTGATATCGACCGGATATTTTGGGTTACCCGGGTGACTAATGATATGCACCACACCGCTGGCCATGGTGTTGATCATTGCCTGGGTATGCGTGGCTTCATCATGTGGCGCAAACACCGGCTCATGAAACCCGGCGATGATCAGATCCAGTGAAGTGAGCATGGGGCCGGTGCAGTCAATTTCACCGTCGACATTCTTGATATTCGCTTCAATGCCTCGCAGGATCCCTACCCCATCCACCAGCCGCGGCCAGATACGCATGTTGATAAAATGCCAGTGGTGCGGCGCATCCGCCATATCCGGGCCATGATCGGTGATCGCAAACAGCTTCAGCCCCTGGCGTTTCGCCTGCGCGATATAATCACTGAGGGTACTGTAGGCATGGGTGCTGGCAACGGTATGCATATGCAGGTCAACGGGATACATGTCTCTCTCCTGTAGTCATTTTTCGACAAGGATAGCAGGAATCGCCCACGTTTATTAGCGTTAACCCGGCGCAAGCCGGGCTGGCGTTAATAACCTCGCGTGCGATCGACCTGTCCGCTGACCGTTTCGCCATTTTCGAGTTGCTGAATAGTGCGCGAGATATACGCGACGGCTTCCGCCGGACGTGTCACTGCAGCCACATGCGGCGTCATTGCCACCCGGGGATGCGCCCATAGCGGGCTGTCGGCAGGGAGCGGTTCACGACTGAACACATCGAGCATGGCGCCTTTCAATTTTTCGCGGTTCAGCGCGTCTAACAAATCGTCTTCATTGACATGCACGCCCCGCGCGAGGTTAAGTACATAAGCGCCGTCCTGCAATTGATCCAGCAGTTCGCCATTAATAATGCCGACCGTTTCTGCGGTATTGGGCAACAGGTTGATTAACACACGCGTCTGGCTGAGAAACGCGCCAAGCTCTTCTGTTCCGGCAAAGCTCTCCACGCCTGGCCAGGATTTGCGGCTGCGGCTCCAGCAGCGTAGCGGAAATCCCCAGACCTGCAGGCTTTCGGCGACTTTCGCCCCCAGCACGCCCGCCCCCATGATGCCGACGGTAAATTCCTCACGGCTGTATTCCGGTAGCGGTTGCCACTGGCGCTGATTTTTAAGCGCCTGGTAATCGTCAAAACGTCGGAACCAGTGCAGCACCTGACTGACCGCATATTCCTGCATTTGCAGGCCCATTCCGGTATCTTCCAGGCGAAATAGCGGGATTGCCGTGTCAAGCATGTTGGGATGGGCTTTGAGTTTGCTGAGTATCGAGTCCACTCCCGCACCGAGTGCAAATACCGCCTTCAGTCTGCGACCTTCAAGCATTTCGACAGGCGGATGCCAGACCAGGGCGTAGTCCGCCGGATCGTTATCGCCCGGTTTCCACGCCCTCACTTTTGCGTTTGGGATAGCGTTTTCCAGTGCGGTGATCCACCAGGGGGTATCAAACGTAGGGTGATAAAAAATGATATCCATACTGACTCCTGCGGGTTGTTGTGCGGCATCGGGCGCACTTATTATCATCGTTTTCAAAAGGATGTTCAGCATAGCAAATTCCCGGACGCTGGCAAAAAAAGCAGTTTCCGCTCAATTAAGCTGCATGTTGGTGGAAGTTTGTGTAAACGCACGGTTTTTGCGAAAAGTTGATTGACGCAGGCGCGGTATTTCCCTAAATTAGCGCCCGTTCCGGTAACGCGGAGCGACAATTTGGTGAGGTGTCCGAGTGGCTGAAGGAGCACGCCTGGAAAGTGTGTATACGGCAACGTATCGGGGGTTCGAATCCCCCCCTCACCGCCATATTTGAGAAAGAGCCCGTACGAAAGTATGGGCTTTTTTTTTCGCATATTGCACATTCCGGGGGGATGAGAACCCCCGACCGGGGTCGACAACGGGCGCAGCCCGTTGGACAGACCGGACGCGCAGCGAACGGGCTGCCCGCAGGGCGAGCGAAGCGAGTCAATCCCCCCTCACCGCCATATTTGAGAAAGAGCCCGTACGAAAGTATGGGCTTTTTTTTTCGCATATTGCACATTCCGGGGGGATGAGAACCCCCGACCGGGGTCGACAACGGGCGCAGCCCGTTGGACAGACCGGACGCGCAGCGAACGGGCTGCCCGCAGGGCGAGCGAAGCGAGTCAATCCCCCCTCACCGCCATATTTGAGAAAGAGCCCATACGAAAGTATGGGCTTTTTTTTCGCATATTGCACATTCCGGGGGGATGAGAACCCCCGACCGGGGTCGACAACGGGCGCAGGGCATACAATCATGAGAGAACGCACTCATCATTAAATGACATGACTCCGGCGGAATTTTTCCGAAGTATCCAAAAAGATGAAGATCTCTGATTTAGCATTGTACTGATTTTGGACCAGGGTCAATCTGGCCGGGATCTCAAAAAATGCATGGAACTAAAACGGGTCTATTTACAGTTCACGCCCACAAATCTGTAAGCGCATGTCAGCAGCCATCTTCCAGCCGGGGCCGAAGATACCCGACGGTGCGGGCGTTTTTGTCAGGTAGCTGCTGTAAGCGCGGGTGAGGACAAAGGGCAGGGGACCGGGCAGCGCAAAATCCGTCTCACCCGGCAGCACCTTCGCCCCCAGCAGCGGGTTCACCGGATGACCGTCCACCTCTTCTATCGGGCTGTTAGGACATACCGAACACACCACGCCCGTCGGTGCGCCTATCAGAAATCCCGCCGATCCCTACACTATTTCCCGCCCTTCATGGTCATGTCATCCTGACGCGCCGCTGGTTTTCCACCCATTTTTATATCTCTTTTTTTGTTTTTTTATCGATCAGTTATTCAACCTGTCGCCGTTAATAATTTTGTCACGGTTAAATTTCACATTATATTTTGCTAATTACTTTATATTTAACCATCATCATTTAAAGTAAGTAGCAAAGTAAAAACTCATTTATATTTTACAGCTCATCTCATTACAAATTCAGTAACAATTAGTTAGAAACAACGCTACAGTACAAACCAATTTAATTGCTATTGCATCTGTTTAGTTTTGTATTTTGCAATATACTCTCTTGATAAAATACTAGCCTCAACAAATTCGCTTGATGTAAATTTATTTGCAATTTCATCTTTTAGAGCACCACTTTCTTTAAGCCCATTATGATATGAAACAGAATACCAGGCATACGCTTGCTTATTATCACGGGGAAGTTCCTTCTCTCCCTTCGCGTAAATATAAGCAAGGTTAAATTGTGCGACAGCATATCCTTGAATAGATGATTGCTTCAATAATTCAACTGCTTTTAACTTATTCACAGGGAGCCCACCTAATCCTGCATAATAGAGAAATGCCAAATCCGCTTGTGCTTTTGGGAAATTTTGTCCTGCTGACTTACCATACCAAAAAGCAGCATCATCGTAATCTTTATTTTTATAAAAAATCTTCCCTAAATAATATTGAGCAACTTTTTCGCCCTTTGCTGCCGCTACGCGATACCATTTTTCAGCCTGTGCTTTATTATTGGTTTCATCATATAACAAAGCTAAATCAGTTTGAGCAGAAGTGACTCCGGAATTCGCGGCTTTTGTGAACCAAAAAAATGCTTTTTTATAATCCTGAGCCACACCGTTTCCTTTACTATATAACACACCTAAATTACCCTGAGCTTCCGCCATGCCTTTTAGCGATGCTTTTTGATACAATTCAAAAGCTTTTTCATAGTTTTGCTCTACACCCACCCCTCTGGCATATAACATGCCAAGATTATATTCAGCTTCAGGCACCCCCTGGTTAGCAGCCAGTCTGTACCAATATGCTGCATCTTTATAACTCAGAGAAATCCCTGTCCCCGTCCTGTAACGCTCAGCAAGCTTAAATTGTGCAACAGCCTCTCCGTTATCAGCCCGTTTTTTTATGCAGGAAATATTATTCTGGTCTGTTGTTTTTTTTTGCATCCCATATGTATCATTAGAATAAAACACCCACAAAAAAAATACCGATAAGACACATAGAAATATTTTCCCGTTATTTTTCATCATCATCTTCTAACCATTTAACAAACCCACTGGAAAAAATATCACCAACATAATCTCCGTATGAATTATCGGGAGTATAAGGAAGTTTCCCCGCAGCCCCCCCAACGATCTCCTCTGCCCCCGTACTGGCAGCGGCATTCACACCAGCCTGTATATCCGTTCCCTTGCTTAAAAATGATGCTCCCATTTTCATCGCGGTTTTCTCCAAAAAGCCTTTTCCTGCACCAAAAATCCCCCCAAAACTACATAGCGCCAACTCGGATATATCCGGGGTCTTACCATCATCCATATAGTCTGTCGTAGCAACCGCTGCACATGAACTCAAGCCTCCAATTGCCATCTCTCCCAATGAAAGAGAGCCATCCGCTAATGCAGCTAAACTGGATGCGGGTCCGGTAAGTATTGTTCCAGCAATAACAGGTGTACCTATACCTAATAATTCTACATACTGAGCCCCTGGGTTCCAACCTCCTACCCCACGGGTATGGGCATCCACCGCAGTCACCACCTCTTCAGATGATGCACCATGATCTTCCAGATATCTTGCCAGTCCATCAGCAGCCGCTTCATCACCGTTAAATTCAGAAAATATATCGCCTTCGTCTTCCAACCCTAATGGATCGATCCGCTGTACTGGATTTAACGGATACTTATACAGGTTCCATCCCCCCCGCAACCCAATCGGGTCCTGCGTGATATACCGCCCCTGCCCCGGATTGTAGTACCGGTGTCGGTTATAATGCAGCCCGGATTCCTCATCATACTGCTGACCCGGCAGTCTCAGTAACTGCTCAAGCAGTTGCGGATTCTCCTCCTTCTGCCGGTTTCCCCATACATCATATTCCGCACGCCACGCCGTCTTCCCTTCCCCATCCACCAGTGCCACCGGCAGACCACGGTGATCACAGTGGTAAAGATGTATCTTCCTTTCCGGCTCATGCCGTGGCTCCATCTGCCCCGCCATCTGCTCCGCCGTCAGCCCGCACTGCGACAGCCACGCCCGGCTCTCACCGCTCACTCTCCCCGCCCGCAGCTCTGCCTCCAGGCTGTCCAGCCGCCTCACCAACGCTGCCGGGAACACCACGCTCGCCCCGTCCTCACGCCCTTCCGCCTGGAGCTTCTCCGCCAGGCTCCTCCGGCTCCGGACCGTTGTCAGTGCCGCTGTCGCCGTCTCCACCCTGATGAGCGGCATGAACCCGCCTCCCTCATACACCGTCTGGATGCGGCTCCGTTCCGTCTCTGACGTCACCAGTCTGTCCCCGCTCCACCCGTACCACGTCACTTCCGGGTTTTCCGGCAGCGCCGTGTAGTCGTGGTAACGTCCGGTCGCATAGCGTTCGCGCTGCCACACCTTTTTGCTCACCCGCCGCCCGGTCACATCATACACGTACCGGCTCTCCGTGATGCTCCGCCCGCTGTAGCCCTCCGTGCACCGGTAGCTCACCAGACGGTGCTGACGATCATAACTGTAATGGTGCGTCCGCTCATCTCCGCTGAGCACCATCCCCGCCGGAACGCGCTCGCCCTTCTCCACCAAGTTGCCGTACCGATCGTAACGGTACACGTACCGCCCGTCCTCCGTCACCCGGTTGTCCGCAAAAACACCCAGCAGTCCGTTCGCCTCCCGGCGTTCCGCCCCCGCTTCCACCCGGTTTCCCGCCCCGTCGGTCTCATACGGGATGTCCACCCTTATCTCCCGGGTCGTCAGACCCGCTACCGACAGCCTTCCCGCACCGTCATAACCGTAACGCCAGCTTTCACCCGCACCGTCGATCCCCGTCAGGAACCCCGATTCGTCATGCCGGTATTCCCGGTTCAGCGCCATCTCCGGCAAGTGCCGGTACGCCACCTCCCCACCCGCCGTGTAGCCCGTATCCATCCGCCACGCACCGAACAATCGCTCCGTCTCACGGTGCAGCCTGTCACGCGTGTACTCCACCAGAGGCTGGTTTCCCAGCTTCAGCCCCGCCAGGTGCCCGCTCCCGTACGTCAGCCACTCCGCCACTGGCAGGCCGTCATACTCCTCCCGTACCGCCTGCCCCTGGTCATTATAACCGTGCCGCACGCTGTGCGCCCACAGCAGTTCTTCCGTCTCCGGGTTATGGATCATCTGCCGCTCGCCGGTGAGACGGCCTTTATTATCGTAACCGTAATGCACCGTCACACGCAGCCCTTCACTGATGTGGCTCAGCGCCGTCAGCCACCCGCGTTCGTCATACTGCCACCGTTCCGCTTCCTGACCGTTGACGGTGCGCTGCATTAACCGATCTGATGCGTCGTAACGCCAGTGCGTGACAAGGTCTTCGTCCTCACTGCGCTCCAACCGCCCGCTCCGATCATAATCATACCGCTGCGTCCTGCCGTCGAAGCCCCGCTGCTCCGTCACTCGGTTCAGCGCATCATAGACAAAGCGCATCTCCGCGCCGTTCTCGTTCTCCAGCCGCACCACTCGCCCCGCCGCATCATATCCGGCACGCCGCGTCCGTCCCCCTTCCGTGAGACTGATGAGCCGCCCACGCACGTCATATTCCGCAACGCGCCGCTGACCGTTCGGACGGGTTACCGCCGTCAGGTCGCCTGCATCGTTATAGTCGTACTTCGTCTCCCGACCCAGTCTGTCCTTCACTAACGACAGCCTGCCCCGGCGGTCGTAACGCCGGTAAACACTTAGGCCTTCCTCATAATGCACCGCCGTCTGCTGCCCATAGCGGTTATACTCATACCGCGTCTCATAACCCGAGCAGTCCGTTCGCGACACCACCTCACCGTTACGCCCCCGCCTTATCCGGCGGCTACCTGTGCTGTCCTTTATCACCGACGGCTGGGTGTCATGGGCGCCGCCATACGCATACTCTGTTGCTTTCCCTTCACGCGACACCGTTTTCACCAAACGGCCCTGCCGGTCATATTCCCGCGTGCTGCTCCGTCCGTCCGGATAGACGGTGGTTATCAGTTGCTGCTGGTCGTTATAACCGTACTTCGTCTTCCTCCCGTCCGGCCCCGTCACCGCCGTCAGCTTCCCTGTCGCCACGTCCGGACTGTATATCGTCTTCCTCCCCGCCGCGTCCGTCCTCCATTCCAGTCGCCCTGAACCGTCATACCCGCTGCGGATAACGCTCCCGTCCGCCTGCTCCTTCATCACCACCCGTTTCAGGCCACCCTCGCCCTCCGTGTGCAGCACCTCACGCCGCCCCAGGCTGTCCGTTACCATTATTTTGTTTTTCTCATACGCGAACGCATAACCCAGCCCTTCCGGGTTGACCTGCTCCGTCACCCGCCCCGCTTCATCGTACCGGTAGCGGCTAGCCGGTCTTCCCGCGTAACGGTGTGCAATCATCCTCCCCGGATGTCCGGCGTCATATTCAAAGCGCCTCACCTCCGCGCCGCTGCGGTCATACATCGCCTCCAGCTCACCGCGCGCCGTGTAACCGTAAAGCACCAGCGGCTGCGACGGCAGGTCATCCGGATATGCCGGGTCTTCCACCAGCCACACTGCCGACAGCCTGACGCCGCTGTCCTCCCCATATGCCGTTGCAGGCAGCGTCTCCGGCCAAGAGGAAGGTGAGTGGAGAGAAGATAAGGAAGATGAAAGTGGCTGAGAAAATGCAGGAGATAATGGAGAAGAAGACGCTGACGCCGCCTGCGCCGCGCGCTGTGCCTGCGTGGTCAGCACCAGCCGGTAGCATCGTCCGGTGCCGTCCGTCACCCCCGTCACCGCACCGCCGTACGTTCCGTCACGGTGGTACACCAGACGGCGGCCGTAACCGTCCACCACCCCCGTCAGCACTCTGTACGGTGGCAGCGGCGCAGGCAGCACCTCATCCGCACCTGGCACCCGCTCAGGCCATCCCAGCACCCACCACGGTCCCTGCGGGCTGTTCGTTGTCAGATAGATATGCGGACACAGCCGCACCGCCTCCGGCAGCGTGCCCCACACGGCCGACAGTGGATGGCTGTTGTGCTGCGACTCCGCCCCGCCCCGCGCCATCCAGAATGACTCGCTGCGGCTGTACTGTATCTCCCCCGGTGCCATAGGCTCAAAATGCACGCTCCGGCCACCATTGTCGTTCAGTATCAGCCCGTCGCTGCGTATCTGTAACCGCAGGTCTGACGGCAGCTTCCAGCCCGGTCCGCACAGCCCCACCGGCGCTGGCGTCCGGGTCCGGTAACTGCTGTAGGCGCGGGAAAGCACGAACGGCAGCGGGCCGGGCAGCGCGATATCGGTCTCTCCCGGTAGCACCTTCGCACCCAGCAGCGGGTTCACCGGGTTACCGTACTTTGGGCTGGCCTCCCCTGTCGGGCACACCGAGCACGCCACACCCGTCGGAGCACCTATCAGTACCCCCGCCGAACCCTGGACTATCGGACCGCCTACCATGGTCATGTCGCCCTGACGTGCTGCCTGTTTTCCGCCCATCTTTATTCCTTCCTTTAATATGTATTCAACTGTACCCGCCATCTCACTGGCGGATCAGTTTTCAGGGGATATTCCCTCAGATATTCCACACAAAATTAATCACACAGTATCGGGAGAGCACGAAAACCAGCATCGGTGGTTTTTGCTGTCACCCGGAATTCGTCATGTTATTCAGTACATGATCAGATCCGATGGATCGGGGCTATCCTGTTGTTCAGATGCTTCAGGCGGATTTTTACTTACTCCACAGTTCCAACTGATCAGCTTTGAATCCCCGTTTATGCTGTCCACGCCCTGCAACTCAAGATGTTTACCATTCAGAAAAATTCCTCCATCACTCGTCAGTACCAGACGGGCCTCACCACACACCAGCTCCAGATGCTCGCCAGCGGAATACACAGCGGTTTTACCAGTGCTTTCGGTTTTGCTGTTCCCCACGTTAACGCTGACGTTACGCCCGACATTAACGTTGTATTTCATTCCCACATTAAGTGATTTGAATATCCCAACCTCAGAAGACTGCATCAACGCCACCGAAGTATTCATGATGCCGCCTACGGTGGTCTGATATGCCAGTCCCACATTCAGGGCACGGACAATCCCCACCGTTTCCACCTGATTTGCCCCCACCTTGATCACCTGGTTACTGCCCACGGTCTCCACCTGGTTGACGCCAACGTTCTGGATCTGGTTATTGGTAACGGTGATCGCCTGGTTGTTGCCGATGGTCTCTGCATGGTTATTCATCACATCGGTGGTACGGTTGTTCAGCACCTCGGTATTCATATTCTTCTGCGCATGGATATAGACCTGCTCTTTCCCTGTCGCATCATCGAATTTCAGTTCATTAAATCCGCTGCCCTTGTACGTCTTCGACCGTATCGTCATCTGCGTCTTCGTCCCCGGCAGCCCGCCCGGCGGCGGGTTATCCGCATGGTACGTCCGCCCCATGATTATCGGCTGGTCCGGGTCCCCGTTCAGGAAGTCCACTATCACCTCCTGCCCCACCCGCGGTATCGCCAGGTTGCCGAACCCCGGTCCCGCCCACGCCTGCGCCACCCGTATCCAGCACGAGCTGTCCTGGTTCGCCGGGTTATACCGGTCCCAGTTAAACTTCACCCGCACCCGGCCATGTTCGTCGCAGAAGATTTCCTCCCCCTCCGGAC
>NZ_JAPPSU010000083.1:0-226 GCF_026719175.1 Citrobacter sp. R4 | reverse complement strand
CGGGCCGCCGCATCGGAAAACGGGTGTGGAAAAGCCGGCGGGAGCGCGGGAGTCTCAGCGGGGAGGAATATATTTACCTGGATAAAACCCCGGAAGTGACATGGTACGGCTGGGACGGCGACAGGCTGACCACCACCGAAACAGACACACAGCGCGTACAGACGATTTACACACCGGGCAGCTTCACGCCGCTGGTCAGAATCGAAACCCAAACCGCAGAGCTGGC
>NZ_JAPPSU010000082.1:0-237 GCF_026719175.1 Citrobacter sp. R4 | reverse complement strand
CGCTTACCACTTTGTGATTCATGACTGGGGTGAAGTCGTAACAAGGTAACCGTAGGGGAACCTGCGGTTGGATCACCTCCTTACCTTAAAGAACCTGCCTTTGTAGTGTCCACACAGATTGTCTGATGAAAAACGAGCAGTAAAACCTCTACAGGCTTGTAGCTCAGGTGGTTAGAGCGCACCCCTGATAAGGGTGAGGTCGGTGGTTCAAGTCCACTCAGGCCTACCAAATTCGCT
>NZ_JAPPSU010000081.1:0-237 GCF_026719175.1 Citrobacter sp. R4 | reverse complement strand
CGCTTACCACTTTGTGATTCATGACTGGGGTGAAGTCGTAACAAGGTAACCGTAGGGGAACCTGCGGTTGGATCACCTCCTTACCTTAAAGAACCTGCCTTTGTAGTGTCCACACAGATTGTCTGATAGATGTAGAGAAGCAAGGCGTCTTGCGATTGAGACTTTGTGTCCCCTTCGTCTAGAGGCCCAGGACACCGCCCTTTCACGGCGGTAACAGGGGTTCGAATCCCCTAGGGG
>NZ_JAPPSU010000080.1:0-243 GCF_026719175.1 Citrobacter sp. R4 | reverse complement strand
AGATCGCAATGCTGAATCAGAGGCTCGCGGATTTTGCCCCACAGATGCCCCAAAGCATACCTAGCACCGCCAGAGCATTATTGAAATCAGTAAGTTAGTTAATAACGCCCGACATGTTAATTGCGTGACGCGGCAATTTTAAAAATCACTAAAGAACGCCCAAGAGCATGTGCATTCTTTATGATTATCAATGACATAAAATTAACTTCATATGAAAATCACCAAAGTTCATATGAGTAAAAA
>NZ_JAPPSU010000007.1:0-215484 GCF_026719175.1 Citrobacter sp. R4 | reverse complement strand
CCGGAGTGGACGCATCACTGGTGTTCGGGTTGTCATGCCAATGGCACTGCCCGGTAGCTAAATGCGGAAGAGATAAGTGCTGAAAGCATCTAAGCACGAAACTTGCCCCGAGATGAGTTCTCCCTGAGACTTTAAGTCTCCTGAAGGAACGTTGAAGACGACGACGTTGATAGGCCGGATGTGTAAGCGCAGCGATGCGTTGAGCTAACCGGTACTAATGAACCGTGAGGCTTAACCTTACAACGCCGAAGATGTTTTGGCGGATTGAGAGATTTTCAGCTTAGATTCAGAGTCCGAAGGATTTTGCGCTGAGACAAGGCGGCAAGTGAAGCGACGGAAGGAACATACAAAAGTATGTGACTGACGTTCGCAGGCGCAGTCAACGCAGTATCAGCACAAAAGACACAGGACAGAGCACAAAGAATTTGCCTGGCGGCCTTAGCGCGGTGGTCCCACCTGACCCCATGCCGAACTCAGAAGTGAAACGCCGTAGCGCCGATGGTAGTGTGGGGTCTCCCCATGCGAGAGTAGGGAACTGCCAGGCATCAAATTAAGCAGTAAACTGATGTAAAAATCAGTGGTTGTAGAAAAATTCGGTGGAGCGGTAGTTCAGTTGGTTAGAATACCTGCCTGTCACGCAGGGGGTCGCGGGTTCGAGTCCCGTCCGTTCCGCCACTTATTAAGAGCCCTGAGTTAACACTCAGGGCTTTTTCTTTGCCTGCCGTTCCATTATTGCCAAATTCGCAAAAATCCTCTGCGCTTTACGCTCTTTTTCCAACTGCACCAGAAAGTCATAATCCTTTAAGTTTACAAACATACAGAATTAATGAGGAATTTTATGGCTATCCCGGCATTTGGTTTAGGTACTTTTCGTCTTAAGGACGACGTGGTTATTGCGTCCGTGAAAGCAGCTCTCGCGCTGGGCTATCGTGCTGTCGATACGGCACAAATTTATGACAATGAAGCGGCAGTAGGGCAGGCGATTGCAGAAAGCGGCATTCCACGCGGTGAGTTATACATCACCACCAAGATCTGGACTGAAAATCTGAGCAAAGACAAGCTCATTCCCAGCCTGAAAGAGAGTCTTAAAAAGCTACGTACCGATTATGTCGATCTGACGCTGATCCACTGGCCTTCGCCTAATAATGCTGTTCCGGTTGCAGAATTTATGCAGGCATTGCTGGAAGCGAAAGAGCAAGGACTCACTCGTGAAATCGGTATCTCAAACTTCACTATCCCATTGATGGAAAAAGCCATTGCCGCCGTAGGCGTTGATAATATCGCGACAAATCAGATTGAGCTGTCGCCTTATCTGCAAAACGGTAAAGTGGTTGAGTGGGCAAAACAGCACGGCATCCATATCACCTCTTACATGACCCTGGCGTATGGTAAAGCTCTGAATGATGAAGTGATTTCCCGTATTGCAGCGAAGCATAGCGCAACGCCAGCCCAGGTGATCCTGGCGTGGGCAATAGGTGAAGGCTTTTCAGTCATTCCCTCTTCCACAAAACGGGAAAACCTCGCGAGTAATCTTCAGGCGCTGAATCTGAAGCTGGATGCTGAAGATAAACACGCAATCGCCACGCTGGACTGTAACGATCGCCTGGTCAGTCCCGAGGGGTTGGCGCCACAGTGGGATTAATTCCTGATCTGTGCCTTCTCCCTTTCAGACAGCTCCTTCGGGAGCTGTTTTGATATGTTCGCTCAGAAAGTCGATGAACGCCCGAATGCGAGTACTCACCGCGCGATCGCTGTAATACACCGCGCTGAATGGCATCTCTACCGGCAAACGTTTATCGGCCATGAGCTCAATCAGCTCACCCCGCTCGATCTCCCGATCAATCATATAATCTGACAGACAGGCAATGCCGTTGCCGCTAAGGCAAAGCTGTTTAAGCGTCTCTCCGCTATTCGATGAAATACCGCATATAATTTCGTGAAGCTGACCGTCGCGACAGGCGATGGGCCAGGTATTAAGCGAGACCGGTTCGCTAAAGCCCAGGCAAAGGTGCTGCTTCAACTCTTCTACCGTCTCGGGTTTACCAAAACGCGATACATACTCTGGCGAGGCAATAATTTTACGGTAGCTGGTAAACAATGGTCGGGCGCGCAGGCTCGAATCCGTCAATGTGCCCGCGCGGATAGCCACATCCACTTTCCGTTCAATAAGATTGATAAAGGTCTCGGAAGAAACCAGAGAAAGGGTAATCTCTGGATAACGTTCACGAAACGGTTTAATCAGCGGCATCAGAAAGTGCAGAACGACTGGCGTGGCCGCGTCAATGCGCAGCAGGCCACGCGGCGTGGTTCGCGTCTCCATAATCTCGGTCTCTGCCGCAGCCATCTCCTGCAGTACGGACTGTACGCGCCGGAAGTAACGTTCGCCTTCTTCCGTCAGGCTGAGCTGACGGGTAGTACGGTTAAGGAGACTGACGCCAAGCTTCATTTCCAGTTTTTTAACGGCCCGGCTGACTGCTGAGTTTGCCTGACCAAGTTGTTCCGCTGCGCGGCTAAAGCTTCCGCTTTCCACCACTGATACAAAGATAGCAAGTTCTTCCGATGTCGCTTTCATTTTTGCCTCTGAAGCAAAATTGTATTGTTATTTTGGATATTTTTGTTATTAAACCATCCCGGCATACTGCGTGTCATCTGAATAGTGATGAACTGGAGTAATTTATGCCTCTCGCGTTATTCGCGCTAACAATAAGCGCATTTGCTATTGGTACCACCGAGTTTGTGATTGTAGGGCTGGTGCCGACCATTGCCGAACAGTTATCTGTCTCCCTTCCTTCGGCGGGGATGCTGGTTTCTATCTATGCGCTGGGTGTTGCTATTGGCGCGCCAGTGCTGACCGCGTTGACAGGGCGCTTACCGCGTAAGCAGCTCCTGGTCGCGCTGATGGTATTGTTCACGGCGGGTAATCTGTTGGCCTGGCAGGCGCCGGGTTACACGACCCTTATTATTGCCCGGCTACTTACCGGATTGGCTCATGGGGTATTTTTCTCCGTTGGCTCCACCATCGCGACCAGTCTGGTGCCAAAAGAGAAAGCGGCATCCGCCATTGCCATTATGTTTGGTGGGCTGACAGTGGCTCTGGTCACTGGCGTGCCGCTGGGGACGTTTATCGGTCAACAGGTTGGCTGGCGTGAAACGTTTCTGGTGGTTTCCCTGTTAGGCGTTATCGCACTGATCGGCAGCCAGCTATTGATTCCGGCGAACATACCCGGACGCGCCGCGGCATCCCTCCGCGATCAACTGCGCGTATTAACGCATCCACGTTTGCTGCTTATTTATGCCATTACCGCGCTCGGGTATGGCGGCGTCTTTACCGCGTTTACTTTTCTCACGCCGATGATGCAGGAGCTTGCGGGTTTCTCACCCTCAGCGGTGAGCTGGATCTTACTGGGATATGGCGTATCCGTGGCGGTGGGGAATATCTGGGGCGGCAGACTGGCAGATAAGCATGGTGCGGTACCCGCGCTAAAATTTATCTTTGCGGCGTTGTTTCTCCTGCTGATGGTGTTTCAGTTCACGGCCACCCTGCACTACGCTGCGCTGGCAACGATACTGGTGATGGGGATTTTCGCGTTTGGCAATGTTCCGGGACTGCAGGTCTATGTCGTGCAAAAGGCTGAGCAGTTTACCCCAAATGCGGTTGATGTCGCGTCGGGGCTGAATATTGCCGCCTTTAATATTGGCATTGCGCTGGGATCGGTGATTGGCGGGCAGACGGTTGAGCATGTTGGGCTGGCGCAGACGCCGTGGATCGGCGCGCTGATTGTTTTGGGCGCTTTTTTATTGCTTGGCGTCAGTGGCCGAATGGACAAGCCGCAACGCGTGGTAGCACTGGGGTAAGTGGCTTAAGTCAGCGCTTACTTACAAACAAACAGTAATTGGTCGTTGAAAGTGTGAGCTAAAATCCCTATAACAGAAGAACCAGTCCGACACCGGACTGGTTGACGTTACAGAGGTTTGAAAGTTAAAAGTGCGAAAAAACACCTATGCCATGCGCTACGTTGCCGGACAACCCGCTGAGCGGATATTGCCGCCCGGGTCGTTTTCGAGCATCGGCCAGGCATTACCCGCCGGGGCGCCGTTAAGCAGTGAAGATCGGATACGCATCCTGGTGTGGAACATATTCAAGCAGCAGCGGGCCGAATGGCTGTCGGTGCTGAAAAATTTCGGTAAAGACGCGCATTTGGTGTTATTACAGGAAGCACAGACCACGCCGGAGCTGGTCCAGTTTGCGACCGCTAACTATCTGGCGGCCGATCAGGTTCCGGCGTTTGTGTTGCCGCAGCACCCGTCCGGGGTGATGACGCTGTCAGCCGCGCATCCGGTTTATTGTTGTCCTCTTCGCGAGCGTGAGCCGATACTGCGTCTCGCCAAGTCTGCACTGGTCACGGTCTATCCGTTACCGGATACGCGACTGCTGATGGTCGTGAATATACACGCAGTGAACTTTAGTCTGGGGGTTGATGTGTACAGTAAGCAGTTACTTCCCATCGGCGACCAGATAGCGCATCACAGTGGTCCGGTGATTATGGCCGGTGATTTTAACGCCTGGAGCCGACGTCGTATGAATGCGCTGTATCGCTTTGCGCGTGAGATGTCCCTGCGGCAGGTTCGCTTTACTGACGATCAGCGCCGTCGGGCGTTTGGTCGTCCTCTCGATTTTGTCTTTTACCGTGGTCTGAACGTCAGCGAGGCTTCCGTACTGGTGACGCGCGCTTCCGATCACAATCCGCTACTCGTCGAATTCAGTCCCGGCAAACCTGATCAATAAGGTGAGTCAGGTCTGCCGTTGGGGCAGACCTGTCGCGGTGCTGCCCTTTATCTTGTCAACAACGAAAGGACAGCACAATGACATCCCACTCCCACCACGATAACGTTGAAAAACAGTTTGGCTCTCAGGCCAGCGCTTATTTAACCAGCGCGGTACATGCCTCCGGACGCGACTTACAGCGTCTGGCAGCACGCTTGTTCTCTTTGCCGCAGGCCCGCTTGCTGGACATGGGGTGTGGCGCCGGCCATGCCAGCTTCGTCGCGGCGCAGAACGTCAAAGAGGTGGTGGCGTATGATTTATCCTCTCAGATGCTCGATGTTGTCGCTCACGCCGCAAACGAGAAGGGGTTTAGCAATATCACTACCCGTCAGGGTTATGCCGAAACCTTGCCATTTGAAGACGGCGTTTTTGACGTGGTTATCAGCCGATACTCCGCACATCACTGGCATGATGTCGGACGGGCGTTGCGGGAAGTGAATCGGGTACTGAAGCCGGGCGGGGTATTGATCGTGATGGATGTTATGTCCCCAGGACATCCGGTACGGGATATCTGGTTACAGACCGTTGAAGCGTTGCGGGACACCTCCCACGTGCGTAATTATTCTGCTGGCGAGTGGCTGTCGTTGATCAGCGAGGCGAGTTTCGTGGCCGACTCGTTATTGACCGATCGTCTGTCGCTGGAATTCCATTCATGGGTTACGAGAATGCGAACTCCCGCAGCGCTGGTGGAGGCGATCCGTATTTATCAGGAGAGTGCCTCGGCAGAAGTAAAAGCTTACTTCGACTTACAGGGCGACGGTTCATTCTGCAGCGACACGATAATGGTTGAAGCCCACAAAGCGGCATAAATAAAAAAGGCACTGGGGGGAATCCAGTGCCTTTATTTTTATTACCGCCTTCAGGAGTCCGGCGTAGCGTTGTTTTTCACAAACAACGTCAGCTGATCACCCGGCTGCAGATTTGCCGTATCGCTGTTCCAGCGCATCACATCTTTGATGTTTACGCCGTGACGTTTGGCAATGCTCGACAGCGAATCGCCTTTCCGCACGCGATAGGTAATGCTGTCGCTGTTATTGGCCAGTCGCTGTGCACTGCTGCCAGCGCCGATCGTCAGGCTTTGGCCCACTTTCAACGATGATCCGCGCAGTTTATTCCACTGCTGCAAATCTCTGGTGCTCACGCCGAGACGTGAAGCAATGCCGGAAAGTGTATCGCCTGAACGAACGGTATAGCTACGACTGTTCAGCGGCGTGTTATCGGCCACCAACGTAGACTGCACGGCGGCAATCTCGCCGGAAGCCAGCGACTCACGCAGTTGCTCTGCATGCTTCTTTGGCACCATCACATACTGTGGACCGCTAACGCCCAACGTGGAGCCTTTCACTCCCGCGTTAAAGGTCTTCAGCTTGCTGACGGAAATCCCCGCCATGTCTGCAACCTGCGCCATTTCAACCGGACTGCTCAAACGTACACGCGCCAATGCCCGGCTTTCGTCCGGGGTAGGCAGACTCACGCCGTAACGTTTACTGTTCTTAAGAATATCGCTCAAGGCCAGCATCTTAGGCACATACAGCTTCGTTTCACGCGGCAACGGCAACGACCAGAAGTCGGTGGATTTCCCACGCGCCTTGTTCGCTTTGATTGCCTTCATGACCCGACCTTCGCCGCTGTTATACGCCGCTACGGTCAGTAACCAGTCGCCATCAAACATCTTGTTCAGACGCTGCATCATGTCGAGCGCTGCGGTTGTGGAGGCCACAAGATCGCGACGCGCATCATAATTGCGGGTCTGTTTTAAACCGTAATTGCGTCCCGTGCTCGGAATGATCTGCCAGATACCTGCGGCATTGGCGCCAGACGTTGCGTGAGGATCAAAAGCGCTCTCCACTATGGGTAGTAGTACCAGTTCCATCGGCATGTTACGTTTCTTAACCTGCCCGGCTATCCAGTACATATACGGCTCTGCCCGTAAAGTTACATCGTGGAGATAGCTCTTATTGCGTAAATACTTTTGTTTCTGTTCGCGAATCCGGTCATTCTCCGGAATTCCCATCTTTAGCTCGTCGCCAATGAAAGCCCACAAGTCTTGATCCTGCGCGAGGGACGTCCCATCGTCCATCCATCGCGCCTGACTCGTAAACTTTCCTGCTTCCCCTTGACCAGCTGCAGAAAGGCTCTGTGCGTGCTGTTGGACATTGCCTGCGTTTTGAGACGACTGGCAACCCACGAGCAGGACAGAGGCGAGTAATATCGCTTTTGCCTTCATGTGTGTGTCAATAGTTGCTTAAAAGACGACCGATCATAACGGCGAAGTTTTGAAAAGGCAACCCGGAATTGTCAGAAGGTGTCTTTCTTTGACCTTAACCATGCAAAACGCTGTTCAGGGTGTTGCAATATTGTTTCTTTGTTAATTTCACTAATTAAATCAGGATCTTCTGTTCGCAGAAAAATATTATTTAGCCGCTCATTTTTCAGAATTACGGGTAGTGTCATTTGTTTTTTTACCCGTAACTCATTAACTTTACGATAATAATCATTTATGAACGAATCGTGCGGAAGAATGCTTAAAGCAAACTTAAGATTTGCTAACGTATACTCATGAGCACAGCAAACAAGCGTATCATCAGGAAGTGCGGTTATTTTTTTAAGGGATTGATACATCTGGCTGGCAGTCCCTTCAAATAGCCGTCCGCAACCGCCCGAGAAAAGCGTGTCGCCGCAAAAAAGGTAAGGATGACTAAAGTAACAGATATGTCCTAAAGTGTGACCCGGGGTCGCGAATACGCTAAATTCATGTCCCAAAATGGGCACGGAATCGCCCTCTTTGACGATATGCGTAGCGCCTTTATTTTGTGTTTCTGCCGGTCCGTATACCACCAGGTGTGGAAAGTTTTGCGCCAGTTCTTTTACCCCGCCAACGTGATCGTTATGGTGATGCGTCAATAAAATGGCTTCGGGTTGCCAATGATTCTCGGCAATGGCGTGCAGGACTGGCGCGGCGTCGCCCGGATCGACAATCAGGCAACGACCTTCGTCATCACTCAGAACCCAGATGTAGTTGTCCTCAAACGCCGGAATACTGTTAAGATTCATTTATTACCTCTCTATGCGTAACGGATGGTTGTGATGAAACCGGCAAGGAACCCTCAGACAGTTGTAGCACCCGATCGCTGGGGCGATTTGCCCTGGGGCGAGTACTATCGTGAGGCGCTGGAACAACAGCTTAATCCGTGGTTCGCTAAAATGTATGGATTTCACCTGCTTAAGGTGGGCAATTTAAGCGCAGAAATCAACACAGAAGCCTGCGCGGTGTCTCATCAGGTCAATGTGTCGACCAAAGGCTCGCCTGTCCAGGTTCAGGCCGATCCGCTACATCTTCCTTTCGCCCCGAAATCGGTCGATGTCTGCCTGTTGGCGCACGCGCTCCCCTGGTGCGACGATCCTCACCGTCTACTGCGCGAAGCCGATCGTGTACTGATTGATGATGGCTGGCTGGTGCTCAGCGGTTTTAACCCGGTGAGCCTGATGGGGCTGCGTAAGCTGGTGCCGGTGCTGCGTAAGTCACCTCCTTACAATAGCCGAATGTTTACGCTGATGCGCCAGTTGGACTGGCTGTCCTTGTTGAATTTTGAGGTGATGTATTACAGCCGCTTTCATGTGCTGCCGTGGAAAAAGAACGGCGGAAAAATGCTGAGCGCGCATCTTCCTGCATTGGGCTGTATGCAGACGATTGTGGCGCGTAAGCGCACGATTCCGCTTACGCTTAACCCAATGAAACAGAGCAAAACCAAAGCGCGAATTCCCCAGGCCGTGGGCGCCACCCGGCAATTTCGCAAACCGGACGCTTAAGCTTCTTCTGTCTGATAACCGACATCTTCCCGGGTTGGGTTCATGGCTGCTGCGCGCGCCAGCTCGTCGCAGCGTTCGTTTTCCGGATGGCCTGCGTGGCCTTTTACCCATTCCCATTTTATTTGATGCTGGCCGAGCGCTGCATCAAGCCGTTTCCACAAATCGACATTTTTTACCGGCTTTTTCTCTGCCGTTTTCCAGCCGCGTTTTTTCCAGTTGTGGATCCATTGAGTAATCCCCTGGCGCACGTACTGGCTGTCGGTGCTTAAAATGACTTCACAATGTTCTTTGAGCGCCTCCAGCGCAACGATCGCCGCCATGAGCTCCATGCGGTTGTTGGTGGTGAGGGTATAACCTTCACTAAAGGTTTTCTCGCGTCCGCGATAGCGTAAAATCGCCCCATAACCTCCCGGACCGGGATTACCCAGGCAGGAGCCATCGGTGAAAATTTCTACCTGTTTAAGCATCTCTGGTAGACTTCCTGTAATTGAATCGAACCCTAAAACGACAAGTCTGACATAAATGACCGCTATGAGCACTGCAATTACACGACAGATCGTCCTCGATACCGAAACCACCGGTATGAACCAGATTGGCGCGCACTACGAGGGGCACAAGATCATTGAGATCGGCGCGGTGGAAGTCATCAACCGGCGTCTGACGGGCAATAACTTTCATATCTATCTTAAGCCTGACCGGCTGGTGGACCCGGAAGCGTTCGGCGTTCACGGAATTGCGGATGAGTTTCTGCTGGATAAGCCAACCTTTGCCGAAGTGGCCGATGAGTTTCTCGACTATATCCGTGGCGCAGAGCTGGTGATTCATAACGCGTCGTTTGATATCGGCTTTATGGATTACGAGTTCGCGAAGCTCAATCGCGATATCCCTAAAACCAACACCTTCTGTAAAGTTACCGACAGTCTGGCGCTGGCAAGAAAGATGTTCCCCGGCAAGCGCAACAGCCTTGATGCGTTATGTTCGCGTTATGAGATCGATAACAGCAAACGTACGCTTCACGGCGCATTGCTCGATGCCCAGATCCTGGCCGACGTTTATCTGGCGATGACGGGCGGACAAACGTCGATGACTTTTGCCATGGAAGGGGAAACTCAGCAGCAACAGGGTGAAGAGACAATCCAGCGTCTTGTGCGTCAGGCTCGCAAACTACGGGTTGTTTTTGCCTCTGATGAGGAGGTCGCCGCCCATGAATCGCGTCTTGACCTGGTTGAGAAAAAGGGCGGAAGCTGCCTTTGGCGGGCGTAAGTCAGGCCGTTAATGATGTAAAAATCGCCGTCCGGGTGAAATTTAGAGCAAACGATTAAAAACATGAGAAAAAGCGTTGACGAGGTGCATACCAATCCGTAATATGCGCTTCGTTCCCAAGTGGAACACAACGCGGAGCGGTAGTTCAGTTGGTTAGAATACCTGCCTGTCACGCAGGGGGTCGCGGGTTCGAGTCCCGTCCGTTCCGCCACTATTCAGAAAGCCTGAATCAGCAATGATTCAGGCTTTCGTCGTTTTTTGCATGGCTTCAACATCTCACCCTAAAGTCGGAACGACATAATATAATCCTTCATACTTCAGAAAAGATAACATATCGAGGGCTCTTGGTATTTTTCGTAATGTTATTTTTAATGTCAGCTATAGTGGCCAGATATATTGATTTTTTATTTAAGTCCGTTGTGTTTGTTTTTGGATGTATGTGCACAATATTCAAGCAAAAAATACCTGTCTGCGCACTGTTCAAATTGATAAGACGGATCATCGTTCTTCATTATTAATACTCATAATTAGCAGGTGTTATCATTGGTTTGGCTAGGCATATACTCATTTAGAGTTCTCTTTTCTTTGGGCTTGTTGTATGACTTTTCTGGCCTTGTATCCCTGAGATAATGGAGCAAATAAATCTATTATTACATATGCCAAGCATAAGACCCCAATGGAAAATAAGATATTTTGTAAAGTGTGTCCATGCTCTTCACTGAGGCGTATATATGAATGAAAAACCAATATAAATGTCAGAATATACATGAATAAGGAGCGAAAGAAACGACGTGCAAGTTCAGAAACTGTCTCATAAAGTGAGGTTGAATATTTTTGTGAGAGTTTCTTTAATTTGTTTACTTGTTTTTTTGAAAAATTATTTTCATACATTATTTTGATTAATTCATCTTCATTCATTTTAATTTTCTCTATATCAAAAACATTATACAGAAGTCAGAATATGTTATGATTACATGTCATTACAACTAATAATCATTAAAAGGGATAAGCGGTTGAGGAGGGGGTTCAGGCATCGGCTCAGGTAAAGAAAAATAGGTTTGAGTTCCGGAATATAATGTTGCCGCATCAGGGAATATTTCAGCAGACAATTCCAGAGCACTCATCGTTCGGAAACCCATCTCATAATCTGAGGGGATATAACGAAATAGTCTACAGGCGTCTGGTACTAACTTGGTTCCGAATAACGCAACTGCGGATAAACCTAGATCGATTCCAGCGAAGGCTAACTTTCCATAAGTTCTGTCAAAACCTAATATATTGGCGACCTCACCATATATATATGTCATAGGTCCTGTTGCATTGTTATCTCCAAAAAATAAACTGCGTCCATTTTCCCATACATTGGTAATTCCATGCAAAAAGAGCATAGCGCCGACGGCTGAACCGACGACTGTTGGGGAACCTGCAAGCATAAGGAAACCTCCAGATACCATCTGAATTATTCCACCGATTAAACCAATGCTTTTCACGATATATGATAATACGCCATTTATGATTCTTACTTCAACTAATGCTGCTGGTTTTACCTGTTTAGATTGCAACCAGATTATCTGTTTCTCAAGATATTCTTGTTCCTGTTGCAAATAATTCAAAGCCAGATTTTTTTCTCCATGCGATCCATTGCCATTAATACATTCGAGTTGGGCTTCTATAAATGCTTCTACATTTGTCACAAAATCATATCGTACTTTATCATGTTTGATAAAACCAGAAGCTGTGATAGTCAGTTTTTTCAAAGCCTCAGCTTCATACTCTCCTTGTGATTTAATAAAGACACTTATAGCATTATCTTTATCATTTCCACTTTGAATGTTTTTATTCATATAAAATTCTCTTTGCTTTTTATTTGATAAATTTATAGGTTTTTCTCTTTTAATATGAAATAGTAATAAGATGGTTGTTTATATCGTACATACTTTACATCATGCTGGTCACTGCCATAGTACAGCCCCATAAGTGCAACAAACCGATGGGATTCTTTTTTTCTTTTTATCTGCTTACCACAGATTTTTTTATCCTTATTTCATCAGCGAATCCGGGATACAATACCAGTTCTTGAACGGTATGTAACTACATAACTCCTGCATTTGGTTATTAGTTGTAATAAATTCATAAATTGTATAATTAGACTATTTGCTTTTTGATAATAGATAATATTAGAATGATGAATATATCTAAAAGTTGTATGAAAAGCATCTTCAGTATCTATCTTTGAATTGCCTGGTGTAAGCTAGATTCTTCCAGGCTGTTGTGGTATGCATCGGGCTGTAGATATATTTACTTTTTAGTTTGAGTGCCAGGGAGTATATGATTTCACTACGTTTTATCCCTAAGTTGTTTAAGTATGAAGGCGTCTGCCATGTAAGTGATTCAGGTTATTTTATTACTCTATTTTCGGGGTGGACTCCAGCCTCTATATAGTAGGTTCTGGCCATTTGAAAAACTATTAGATTATTGGTGTGAAATAATATGCTTAATATGGTTACTAAAAATGCGTCCTTCCTAATCCTGCTGTACAGGCTGGTAGTGATGTCTTTTTTTATGCTTTGTCATTGAATGACGACAATGTATATTTTCTGTATATACATTCAAAGAGGTCAAACATACGCATTGGTCAAATATAAAGATTTCACCAGTTGCGCAGGGGATCGATAAAATAGTGCTTGTAGGTGTAATTCATTTCTTTATAAAATGCGTCAGAAGGCGATGCCGGACGTGAAATGATTCAGGCTTTCGTCGTTTTTGCATGGCTTCAACATCTCTTACCATAACGTAAACCCGTCCGCGTCCTGCCAGGCGGGAAACTTTTCCCGATATTCCTTCAGTGCGCTCAGCGACAGGTCTGCGTCGATCCGTGTCGCCTGGTGGGTGTCCGCGGTCGCAATGATTTCGCCCTGAGGATTGATTACCCGACTGTCGCCTCGGTAGTGATGTCCATTGCCGTCGGTGCCGACGCGATTACATCCCGCCACGTAAGCCTGGTTTTCGATAGCGCGCGCCGCCAGCAGTGTCTGCCAGTGCAGCGAACGGGGAGCGGGCCAGTTGGCGACGTACAGCGCCAGATCGTAGTCGTTTCGGTTACGCGACCACACCGGAAAGCGCAGGTCATAGCAAATCAGCGGCAGGATCCGCCAGCCGCGCCAGTCGACCACTTTTCGGGTGTCACCCGGCTGATAATATTTATGCTCGTCCGCCATGCGAAACAAATGACGCTTATCGTAAAAGTGTACCGTTCCTTCGGGCTCAACCAGCAAAAAGCGGTTTACCGCTCCTGTCTCGCCTGGCAGGGCTACGCTACCGGCAATCATCGCATTTGTTTGTCGCGCCTTGCCTCGCATCCAGTCAATCACGTCTTCCTGAGAAAGCGCGCTGCTGGCGGCCTCCATGGCAAAGCCTGTGGTAAACATCTCCGGCAAAACGATCAGATCGCGTCCGCTCATAAGCTCAAGCTGCAGGTCAAAATGACGTAAATTAGCGGGACCATCCATCCACACCAGCGATTGTTGCAGCAGCGTAATTTTCAGGGCAGGCATGGTCGATACTCCTTTTTGAACAGCATCCAAACACTGTAGCACGAGGTTTCAGGAAACGGGGGCAATAAAAAGCCCTGCCGGAGCAGGGCTAAACGATGAGGCGAAAGCGTTATGCCGCTTCGACTTTACGCGTCTTCTCCGGCAGCTTTACCGGCTGTGTCGCCAGCGCATCGGCATCGAAATCATCCACGTTGATGCTGCGCAGACGGCTCTCTTCGGCTCTGACCAGAATGGCGGCTTCATCTTTGTCGATCAAGCCTTTCGCCAGCGCGTTCTGCGCCAGTTCGTCCAGACGGGTAAACGGCAGGTTTTTGCCAATCTCTTTACAGATCCGCTGGTGGATTGGTTCGGCGGCAATGATGTCACGCAATGCTGCTTCCAGCAGGCCTACCGGATTATGCTCACTCGGCGTCAGGTACTGGCCGCGGCCAATACGGTCGCGCGTCGCGTTTGGCACCTGGAGGATTTTCGCCACTTTATGATCCAGCTTATCCGATGGCGCCAGATAGTGACGACCGGTCGGGAAGATCACCACGTTCAGCAGACCGGCAACCAGACGATTTGGGAAGTTTTGCAACAGATCGTCAATGGCCTGCTCTGCCTGATACAACGCATCCTGAACCCCCCAGTGAACCAGCGGCAGGTCAGCCTCATGACGGCCTTCATCGTCATACCGCTTCAGCACCGCCGAGGCCAGATACAGCTGGCTCAATACATCCCCCAGACGCGCGGAGATACGCTCGCGACGCTTCAGGCTACCACCCAGCACCGCCATAGAAACATCGGACAGCAGCGCCAGGTTTGCGCTCAGACGGTTAAGATGCTGGTAGTAACGTTTGGTTGCGTCGCTGGTTGGCGAGGCGCTGGTAAGGCCGCGCGTCAGACCCAGCCAGAAACTGCGAACTTTATTACTGCCGACGTGACCGATATGTTTAAACAACAGCTTATCGAATGCGTTAACGTCGTTGTTCTGCGCGGCGGCCATTTCCTCCAGTACATACGGATGGCAGCGTATCGCGCCCTGACCAAAGATCATCATGCTGCGGGTCAGGATATTCGCGCCTTCAACGGTAATCGCGATTGGCGCGCCCTGATAGGCGCGGGCAAGGAAGTTGCCTTCGCCCAGCATAATGCCTTTACCGCCAGTAATATCCATCGCGTCGATGATTGACTGCTGACCGCGATGCGTACAGTGGTACTTCACAATGGCCGACAGGACAGCCGGTTTCTCACCGAGCATAATGCCATAGGTAATCAGCGACGCCGCTGCGTCCATCACGTAGGCGTTACCGGCAATGCGCGCTAACGGTTCTTCAATACCCTCCATCTTACCGATAGAGATTTTAAACTGACGACGGATATGGGCATAAGCGCCGGTCGCCATGGCAACGGACTTCAGTCCTCCCGTCGAGTTTGACGGCAGGGTGATCCCACGGCCGACCGAGAGGCATTCGACCAGCATACGCCAACCCTGACCGGCCATTTTCGGCCCGCCAATGATGTAATCGATCGGCACAAAGACATCTTTGCCGCGCGTTGGACCGTTCTGGAACGGCACGTTCAGCGGGAAGTGGCGGCGACCAATTTCTACGCCAGGCGTCGAGGTGGGGATCAACGCGCAGGTAATGCCGAGCTCTTCTTCACCACCCAGCAGTTTTTCCGGGTCAGACAGCTTAAACGCCAGCCCCAGTACGGTGGCGATCGGCGCGAGCGTGATGTAACGCTTGTTCCAGGTCAGGCGCATCCCCAGCACCTGCTGACCCTGCCATTCACCCATACAGACGATACCGGTGTCCGGAATGGCTCCCGCATCGGAACCCGCTTCCGGGCTGGTCAGCGCAAAGCAGGGAATTTCCTGACCGCGGGCCAGGCGAGGCAGATAGTGGTCTTTCTGCTCCTGGGTACCATAATGTTGCAGCAGTTCCCCGGGGCCTAATGAGTTGGGTACGCCAACGGTAATCGCCAGAATCCCGGAAACGCCGGACAGTTTTTGCAACACGCGCGACTGGGCGTAGGCAGAAAATTCCAGACCGCCGTACTCTTTTTTGATGATCATCGCGAAGAAGCGATGTTCTTTCAGGAAGGCCCATAATTCGGGCGGCAGATCCGCCAGCTCATGCGTGATCTGGAAATCGTTCGCCATGCGGCACGCTTCTTCTACCGGACCGTCAATAAACGCTTGTTCTTCTGCGGTCAGGCGCGGCTGCGGGTAATTGTGCAGTTTTTTCCAGTCCGGTTTCCCCTGGAACAGATCGCCTTCCCACCAGGTGGTCCCGGCATCGATGGCTTCTTTTTCGGTGCGCGACATTGGCGGCATGACCTTACGGAAGCCGCGGAACACCGGCGCGGAAATCATCGACTTGCGCATTGGCGTCACGTTAAACGGCACCAGAATAATGGCCAGAGGCACCAACAGCCAGATGTTCCACAGTCCGGCCACACCGAGTGCTGCCGTCCATACGAGCAGGATCAGGCTGCTAAGGAATAAGCTCACGCGGTGATAAAACAGCGCGCCGAGCAAAACAATCGTAGCGAGAATACTCAAAATCATCATAACGAAAAGCTCCCTTGCTTGTAGGAGGTCTGACCACTTGTGATGATTAGGTTGTAGTGGATGTAAATTCTTTTAGCAATGTGTTTACAAAATAATTACAACAAAGCTCACATTGTTGCCGTTTGTCGCGGCACGAAAAATCAAAAGGGCGGGGGATGAGCGAGGCTTGTGCTTCTCGCTTCCGGTGCTATCCGGTACACTGCATTCTGTCATTTACATTCATGCTGAAGGATATCCTCATGTACCAGGATCTTATTCGTAACGAACTGAACGAAGCGGCGGAAACGCTGGCTAACTTTTTAAAAGATGACGCCAACATTCACGCCATTCAGCGCGCGGCGGTCCTGCTGGCAGACAGTTTTAAGGCGGGTGGTAAGGTGCTTTCCTGCGGCAACGGCGGCTCCCACTGCGACGCTATGCACTTTGCGGAAGAACTGACCGGCCGTTACCGTGAAAACCGTCCGGGCTATCCGGCGATTGCCATTTCTGACGTCAGCCACATTTCCTGCGTCAGCAACGATTTTGGCTACGACTACGTCTTTTCTCGTTACGTCGAAGCCGTGGGGCGCGAAGGCGATGTACTGTTAGGCATCTCCACGTCCGGCAATTCCGGCAACGTGATCAAAGCCATCGCCGCAGCGCGCGAAAAGGGCATGAAAGTGATCACCCTGACTGGCAAAGACGGCGGCAAAATGGCGGGAACGGCCGATATCGAAATTCGCGTGCCGCATTTTGGCTATGCCGATCGTATTCAGGAAATCCACATTAAAGTGATCCATATCCTGATCCAACTGATCGAAAAAGAGATGGTTAAGTAAGGCTTCGCTGGGGGGCAAACTGGTCCCCCGCTGTTGTGGAGGTGATATATGTGCGAACTGCTCGGGATGAGCGCCAATGTGCCCACCGACATTTGCTTTAGTTTTACCGGGCTGGTACAGCGTGGGGGCGGCACCGGACCGCATAAAGACGGCTGGGGTATCACCTTTTATGAAGGCAAAGGCTGTCGCACATTTAAAGATCCCCAGCCCAGCTTTAACTCCCCCATCGCCAGACTGGTACAGGAGTATCCGATAAAATCCTGCTCGGTGATAGCCCATATTCGTCAGGCGAATCGCGGCGAAGTGGCGCTGGAGAACACCCATCCTTTTACCCGCGAGCTGTGGGGGCGTAACTGGACGTATGCCCATAACGGGCAGCTTAGCGGTTATAAATCTCTCGAAACCGGCAACTTCCGTCCGGTTGGCGAAACAGACAGTGAAAAGGCGTTTTGCTGGATGCTGCATAAGCTCACCCTGCGTTACCCACGCACGCCGGGCAACATGGCCTCGGTGTTTAAATATATCGCGACGCTGGCGGGGGTGCTGCGGGAAAAAGGCGTGTTCAATATGCTGCTGTCAGACGGACGCTATGTGATGGCGTTCTGCTCAACGAATCTGTACTGGATCACGCGTCGGGCGCCGTTTGGCGTCGCTACGCTGCTGGATCAGGATGTGGAAATTGACTTCAGCTCGCAGACCACACCTAACGATGTGGTCTCGGTGATCGCCACTCAACCGCTGACGGGCAATGAAACCTGGCAAAAGATCATGCCAGGCGAGTGGGCGTTATTTTGTCTCGGGGAGCGTATAGTTTGACGCCAGCTGCGGGTGAACCACCTCGTGGCTCAACGGCTTGCTGACCACATAGCGGCCATCGACAACGGAAACGGTCGGTGGCTTGCGGGTCTGCTCAAAGTAGTCGTAGCCTGGCTTTAATTGCGCCCAGAACGACTTGTAATAAGAGTACTTGTGACGCTGCATATTGGCGTCGGTCATGCGGAACGGGTAGATGCTGACCTGAACGCTCGGCTGGCCAAACACCAGCGCGCCGGTGACGAACTGGAAAATCTCGTCAATCCCGCTGTCGGTCATGGCGTAACAGCCAACGGACACGCAGGCACCGTGAATCATCAGATACTTGCCCTCATAACCGTGTGCGCGGTCATAGGCGTTAGGAAAGCCAATGTTAATGGCTTTATAGAAACGGCTGTCCGGTTTGAGCTGGCTACGCTGAACGCTGTAAAAACCTTCCGGGCTTTTGAAATCTCCCTGGCGCTGTTTAGGGCCTAAACCGCCGGAGTAATTACAAATCTTATAGCTGTCGAGCAACTGGTACTGTTCGCCCATCTTAACGTAGAGATCAAGCGTGCGCTCTTCTTTAAAGATCTGAATATAGACAGGCGAACCCATCAACTGCTGCTTATACTCTTTGCTGATCGGCGTCGTGGAGCTATTGCTACTCAGCAAACCGGCGAATGACACGCACGGGATCAAAAGCATCGCAATAAACAATGCGATTTTACGCATACTGCTTGTTCCTTGATAAAACGGTTACACATGCCAGAACGGCAAATATCAGTACCCAAAATCGGACGAATCTGGATTTTAAGCGCTCACATTAGCACCACGGCAGTTTTTCGCAAGCCCCGCGTGTTGTGTTTACACTTTACGCTAAAACGAATTAAGACATTTCTTTAATTGCATCTCTTTTGACACCACATTATGGGTTCTTCATTGACTTCTCATTCCCTAAAAATACTGTATACTTAAACAGTGTGTGGGAGGGGGCGATGCGTAAAATCATACATGTTGATATGGACTGTTTTTTCGCCGCGGTTGAAATGCGCGACAACCCCGCGCTGCGCGATATTCCCATCGCCATTGGCGGCAGCCGGGAGCGGCGTGGCGTGATCAGCACCGCCAATTACCCGGCGCGAAAGTTTGGCGTGCGCAGCGCGATGCCCACCGGAATGGCGTTAAAGTTATGCCCGCACCTCACCTTATTACCCGGTCGTTTCGATGCGTATAAAGAAGCGTCAGAACATATCCGCGAAATTTTCTCCCGCTACACCTCGCGCATTGAACCCCTCTCGCTGGACGAGGCCTATCTTGACGTCACCGACAGCACCCACTGTCATGGTTCCGCGACGCTTATCGCTCAGGAAATTCGCCAGACCATTTTTAACGAACTGCGGTTGACCGCCTCTGCGGGCGTCGCACCGGTAAAATTTCTGGCAAAAATCGCTTCTGATCTGAACAAACCAAACGGGCAGTACGTGATCACGCCAGCAGACGTTCCGGCGTTTCTCGAAACGTTGCCGCTGGAAAAAATCCCCGGCGTGGGAAAAGTCTCTGCGGCAAAACTGGAAAGTATGGGACTGCGTACCTGCGGCGATATTCAGCATTTTGACCTGGCGACGCTGTTAAAACGCTTTGGCAAATTCGGACGCATTATCTGGGAGCGCAGTCAGGGAATTGACGAGCGGGACGTCAACAGCGAACGCCTGCGAAAATCCGTGGGTGTCGAACGGACGATGGCGGAAGATATTCATCACTGGTCGGAATGCGAGGCGATCATCGAGCGCTTATACCCCGAGCTTGAACGCCGTCTGGCAAAGGTCAAACCGGATTTATTAATCGCCCGTCAGGGGGTGAAATTAAAATTTAATGATTTTCAGCAAACCACCCAGGAACACGTCTGGCCGCGGTTGAACAAAGACGATTTACTTTCTACCGCGCGTAAAACCTGGGACGAAAGACGGGGAGGGCGAGGCGTTCGCCTGGTGGGATTACACGTTACGCTGCTTGACCCGCAGCTGGAGCGGCAGTTACTGCTGGGGTTATAGACTACCGGATGGCGTAGCGCCATCCGGTATGGATTACCGACTTATTTTGCCGGGATCGCTTTCAGCAGTTCCGTCAGCAGCGTCCAGTAATGACCCACGCTTTCGATATGAACCTGCTCATCCGGCGAGTGCGGACCGGTAATGGTTGGCCCGATGGAAACCATGTCCATGTCCGGGTACGGTTTTTTGAACAGACCGCATTCCAGACCTGCGTGGATGATCTGAATGTTCGGCGTCTTGTTGAACAGACGCTGATAGGTTTCCCGCACCAGGTGCATCACCGGCGAGTTAGCATCCGGTTGCCAGCCCGGGTAGCCGCCTTTCGCTTCGGTTTTCGCACCTGCCAGCTTGCCGAGAGAATCCAGCATACTCACCACGTAGTCTTTACCGCTGTCGATCAGCGAACGGATCAGGCAGTGAATTTCTACGTTGTCGTCAGTCATGGTGACCACGCCCACGTTTAACGACGTTTCCACCACGCCTTTGGCGACGTCAGAATTGCGGATCACGCCGTTCGGGGTCGCGTTCAGCAGACGAATAAAGCTGTCGCGAGACTGCGCGGTCAGCGCCGCTTTCTCGTTGGTCGTCGTCTCCAGCAGAACCACGAGATTTTTCTCTTTCTCTGCCAGTTCGTTTTTCAGGATAGCCTGGTAAGTATTGACCCGCGCTTTCAGCGTCTCGACCTTGTCAGCCGCAACCGCAACGGTGGCAAACGCTTCGCGCGGAATCGCGTTACGCAGGGTGCCGCCATTAAAGTCGACCAGACGCAGATCCAGCTCTTGCGCATGACCGGCGAGGAAGCGCACCAGCAGCTTGTTGGCGTTACCGAGGCCAACGTGGATTTCGCCGCCGGAGTGGCCGCCCTTCAACCCTTTCAGGGTCAGCTTAACGCACTGGAAGCCCGCCGGAACGGCTTCGCGCTCAAGCTTCAGGTTAGAGGTAAAATCAATCCCCCCTGCGCAGCCCATGTAGATCTCACCCTCTTCTTCAGAGTCGGTATTGATCAGAATGTCCGCCTGCAGCCAGTTGGCCTGCAGACCAAACGCGCCGTCCATTCCGGCTTCTTCGGTCATGGTCAGCAGCACTTCCAGCGGTCCGTGGACTACGCTGTCATCGGCTAAAACCGCCAGCGCAGAGGCCATACCAATGCCGTTGTCTGCCCCCAGAGTGGTGCCGCGCGCTTTTACCCACTCGCCGTCGATATAGGGCTGAATAGGATCTTTGGTGAAATCGTGTACGGTGTCGTTATTTTTCTGCGGCACCATGTCGAGGTGCGCCTGCAGCACGACCGGCTTGCGGTTTTCCATGCCTGCGGTCGCGGGCTTGCGAATCAGGATATTACCGACCTGGTCGCGCTCTACGTGGAAACCTTTCTCTTTCGCCCAGCCAACAATGTGCTCAGCGAGCTGTTCTTCATGATAGGACGGATGCGGAATGGAGCAGATTTTGGCAAAAATATCCCACAGCGGTTGTGGTGATAACTGAGACAGTTCAGACACGTTGAGTCTCCTCATCGGTGTACGGCAAACAGGCTTGTCGCACACAGGGTTAGCAGGTTAATCATTACCACAAGTCAGGCTTGCGCAATGCGGTTGAGAATACCACTTTCTTTGTCGGCGGGTAGTATAAAGCACGTAAAAAGAGGGGCGGATACCGCGAAACACTGGTTTTTGCTGCGTCAGATCTCTATAATCTCGCGCAACCTATTTCCCCCTCGAACACTTTTTAAGCCGTAGATAAACAGGCTGGGACACTTCACATGAGCGAAAAATACGTCGTCACCTGGGACATGTTGCAGATTCACGCACGCAAACTGGCAGCTCGCCTGATGCCTTCAGAACAGTGGAAAGGCATTATTGCCGTTAGCCGTGGTGGTCTGGTACCGGGCGCATTACTGGCGCGTGAATTGGGTATTCGTCATGTCGATACCGTTTGCATCTCCAGCTACGATCACGACAACCAGCGCGAACTGAAAGTGCTCAAGCGCGCGGAAGGCGACGGTGAAGGCTTTATCGTCATCGACGATCTGGTCGATACCGGTGGAACCGCGGTGGCTATCCGCGAAATGTATCCGAAAGCCCACTTCGTCACGATCTTTGCCAAACCGGCAGGCCGTCCGTTGGTGGACGACTATGTTATTGATATCCCGCAGGATACCTGGATTGAGCAGCCATGGGACATGGGCGTGGTCTTCGTTCCGCCGATTTCTGGTCGCTAATCTCCGCACGTTTCAACGCCTGGCAATGCCGGGCGTTGTTCTCTTTACGCCATGACAGGTTACAATAAGCCTCAGTAAGTATTTAAGGAGGCTGCACGCATGTCACAGGCTAACCTCAGTGAAACCCTGTTCAAACCCCGCTTTAAACATCCTGAAACGTCGACCCTGGTTCGTCGGTTCAATGCCGGTACGCAGTCGCCGGTGCAATCCACGCTGGACGGTAAAAACGTTCCCCACTGGTACCGTATGATTAACCGCCTGATGTGGATCTGGCGCGGCGTGGACCCGTGGGAAATCCTCGACGTGCAGGCGCGCATCGTCATGAGCGAAGCCGAGCGCACCGACGCTGAACTGTACGATACGGTGGTTGGCTACCGCGGCGGCAACTGGATTTATGAATGGTCGAAACAGGCGATGGACTGGCAGCAGAAAGCCTGTCAGGAGCAGGATGCTGAACGCAGCGGTCGCCACTGGCTGCATGCGTCCACGCTGTATAATATTGCCGCCTACCCACATCTGAAAGGCGACGAGCTGGCTGAGCAGGCGCAGGCGTTGGCTAACCGGGCTTATGAAGAGGCGGCGCAGCGGTTGCCCGGTACGCTGCGTGAAATGGAGTTCGCTATTCCCGGCGGTTCGCCCGTGACCGGCTTTTTACATATGCCGAAAGGCGACGGGCCGTTCCCGACCGTACTGATGTGCGGCGGCCTCGACGCCATGCAAACTGATTATTACACCTTGTATGAGCGTTACTTCGCCCCGCGCGGCATCGCCATGCTGACGCTGGATATGCCGTCGGTAGGGTTCTCGTCGAAGTGGAAACTCACTCAGGATTCCAGCCTGTTACATCAGCATGTGCTGAAAGCGTTGCCTAACATACCGTGGGTGGACCACACCCGCGTGGCGGCGTTTGGTTTCCGCTTTGGCGCGAACGTGGCGGTGCGCCTCGCTTATCTTGAGTCGCCGCGTCTGAAAGCGGTAGCCTGTCTCGGCCCGGTTGTACACGCGTTGCTTAGCGACGTGCAACGCCAGCGCGCCGTACCGGAAATGTATCTTGACGTGCTGGCGAGCCGGCTGGGGATGCACGACGCCTCCGACGACGCGCTGTGCGTTGAGCTTAATCGCTACTCGCTGAAGGTGCAGGGACTGCTCGGCAGACGCTGCCCGACGCCCATGCTGTCGGGCTTCTGGAAGAACGATCCGTTCAGTCCGGAGGAAGAGTCGCGTTTAATCACCTCTTCATCCGCCGATGGTAAACTTTTAGAGATACCGTTTAACCCGGTGTATCGCAATTTTGACAAAGCGCTCCAGGAAATCACGCACTGGATTGAAAAGAGATTGTGTTAATAATTTGCTAAATTCTACTGTTTTGGTAAAACAGTTGCTTCATAACAGGAGATCGCAATGACGTTACCGAGTGGACACCCGAAGAGCAGGTTGATTAAGAAGTTTACCGCGCTAGGCCCTTACATCCGTGAAGGCAAGTGCGAAGATAATCGATTCTTTTTCGATTGCCTGGCAGTTTGCGTCAACGTGAAGCCTGCGCCTGAGCTGCGCGAATTCTGGGGCTGGTGGATGGAACTGGAAGCACAGGAAAATCGCTTCACTTACAGTTACCAGTTTGGTCTGTTTGACAAAGCGGGGGACTGGAAGGCGGTTCCGATTAAGGATACCGAAGTGGTTGAGCGACTGGAATATACCCTGCGAGAATTTCACGAGAAGCTGCGTGAGTTATTGAACTCACTACAGCTTTCGCTGGAACCTGCTGACGATTTCGCCGATGAACCGGTGAAGTTAAGCGCATAAAGCGAAAAATGCCGGATGCGCGAAACGCCATCCGGCAATGTATCATCAGAACTGATAAGTCATACCCAGCGCAACGATGTCATCGCTGCTCACGCCCAGCTTATTGTCGTCATCGATCTGGTTGATTTTGTAATCAACAAAGGCGGACATGTTTTTATTGAAATAGTACGTCATGCCGACATCGATATATTTCACGATATCTTCATCACCAACGCCTTCAATATCTTTGCCTTTGGACTGCACGTAGCCCAGAGACGGACGCAGACCAAAGTCGAACTGATACTGCGCAACGGCTTCGAAGTTCTGCGCTTTATTGGCAAAACCGCCGGAGATTGGCGCCATGTTGCGGGTTTCAGAATAAATAGTGGCCAGGTAAATATCGTTACCATCATATTTCAGACCGGTCGCCCAGCCTTCTGCATTTTGCCCCTGGCCGCGCGCCTGCTGATTCTGCTCATTGGTACGGTCAGAGTTGGCGTATGCGCCGATAATCGCGAAGTCGCTGCCGCCGAAGTCATAGCTCAGTGAAGTGCCGAAGCCGTCACCGTTCTGTTTCTTCACGTCGCGATTTTCGTTTTTGCCCTGATATTGCAGGGTCATATTCAGGCCGTCGATCATCCCGAAGAAGTCGGTGTTGCGGTAAGTGGCCAGGCCGCTGGCGCGCTTGGTCATGAAGTTATCGGTTTGCGCCAGGCCGTCACCGCCGAATTCCGGGAACATGTCGGTCCAGGCGGCGACGTCATACAGCGCGCCGAGGTTACGACCGTAGTCAAACGAGCCATACTCACCAAATTTAAGACCGGCAAATGCCAGACGCGTCTTTTGACCGCTCTCACTTTCGGTTTTATTGCCGGCGAATTCAGCTTCCCAGCGACCGTAACCGGTCAACTGATCGTTGATCTGCGTTTCGCCTTTAAAGCCAAAACGGATATAGGTCTGGTCGCCGTCTTTTGCATTATCATCGCTGAAATAGTGCATCGCTTTCACTTTGCCATACACATCCAGTTTATTACCGTTCTTGTTATACACTTCTGCTGCCTGCACGGATGCCGATGCAACAATTCCCATCACCACTAATGCCAGAGTGCTCTTTTTCATTTTCAGTCCTGATTTATCTAACGCGCAACTATTCATTGGGAGTGTCCCCGTGAAAAAAACAGGATGGTTTTTATCGTTCTGCAATGAAAGTTTTATGACAAAGTCAGAATAATTTTAAAAAAGAGGTTTTATTTATCACGGTAATAAAACCGTCAAACTTTGCCGCTACGCTTGCTGATCCTGCGCAACAAAATTTCATGCTTTGTGCGCTGCTTGTTGGCAACCGGGGCCAGTCCTGCTAAAACGTTCGTTTGATATCATTTTCCCTATTTTGAACGGCAGAGAATCATGAGTGACAGCCAGACGCTGGTGGTAAAACTCGGCACCAGTGTGCTAACGGGCGGATCGCGCCGCCTGAACCGTGCCCACATCGTAGAACTTGTTCGTCAGTGCGCGCAGCTGCACGCCGCAGGACATCGTATTGTTATCGTTACCTCTGGCGCGATTGCCGCCGGGCGCGAACATCTGGGCTACCCGGAACTGCCCGCCACCATCGCCACCAAGCAACTGTTGGCCGCGGTAGGGCAGAGTCGTCTGATTCAACTGTGGGAACAGCTGTTTTCGATTTACGGCATTCACGTCGGACAGATGCTGCTGACCCGCGCGGATATGGAAGACCGTGAACGCTTCCTTAACGCCCGCGACACGCTACGCGCGCTGCTTGATAACAATATCGTTCCGGTGATCAACGAGAACGACGCGGTGGCGACCGCTGAAATCAAAGTGGGCGATAACGACAATCTTTCGGCGCTGGCGGCTATCCTGGCGGGCGCGGATAAACTGTTGCTGCTGACCGACCAGCAGGGGCTGTTCACCGCAGACCCGCGCACTGATCCGCAGGCAGAACTGATCAAAGACGTTTATGGTATTGATGACGCGCTGCGCGCGATTGCCGGCGACAGCGTTTCTGGTCTGGGAACGGGCGGCATGAGCACCAAACTGCAGGCCGCCGACGTCGCCTGCCGCGCCGGTATCGACACTATTATCGCCGCAGGCAGCAAGCCGGGCGTGATTGGTGACGTAATGGAAGGTCTCTCCGTGGGTACCCGTTTTCACGCCCAGGCCTCACCGCTGGAAAACCGCAAGCGCTGGATCTTCGGCGCGCCGCCTGCCGGGGAAATTAGCGTCGATGAAGGGGCGACCGCCGCCATTCTGGAGCGCGGCAGCTCATTGCTGCCAAAAGGCATTAAAAGCGTGACAGGCAATTTCTCGCGTGGTGAAGTGATCCGCATCTGTAATCTGGAAGGGCGCGACATCGCCCACGGCGTAAGCCGCTACAACAGCGACGCGCTGCGCCGCATTGCCGGACACCACTCACAACAGATTGATGCGATTCTGGGCTACGAATACGGCCCGGTCGCCGTTCATCGTGATGATATGATTACCCGCTAAGGAGCAGACAGATGCTGGAACACATGGGCAAGGCGGCAAAAGCTGCGTCGTACCAACTGGCGCTGCTCTCCAGCCGTGAAAAAAATCGCGTGCTGGAAAAAATCGCCGACGAGCTGGAAGCGCAAAGGGAAATCATCCTCAGCGCCAACGCCGAGGACGTGGCGAGAGCGCGTGAGAACGGCCTGAGCGAAGCGATGCTCGATCGTCTGGCGCTCACCCCTGCGCGTCTGAAGGCGATTGCCGACGATGTGCGTAAGGTATGCCATCTGGCCGATCCAGTCGGGGAGGTGATGGATGGCAGGCTGCTGGACAGCGGACTGCGTCTGGAGCGTCGCCGGGTTCCGTTGGGAGTGATTGGCGTGATTTATGAAGCGCGGCCTAACGTTACCGTGGATGTCGCCTCGCTGTGTCTGAAAACCGGCAACGCCGCCATTCTGCGCGGCGGTAAAGAGACGTATCGGACCAACGCGGTAACCGTAGGCGTTATCCAGCAGGCGCTTAACGCCTGCGGTTTACCGGAAGCCGCTGTTCAGGCGATTGACAGCCCTGACCGCGCGCTGGTGAACGAGATGCTGCGGATGGACAAATACATCGATATGCTGATTCCACGCGGCGGCGCCGGGCTGCACAAGCTGTGCCGCGAGCAGTCGACTATCCCGGTCATCACCGGCGGGATCGGCGTGTGTCATATTTTTGTTGATGACAGCGCCGACATTAAACCGGCGCTGAATATCATCGTCAACGCCAAGACCCAGCGTCCAAGCACCTGTAATACCGTGGAAACCCTGCTGGTGCATCAGGGCATTTCCGAACGTTTCCTGCCCGCGCTGAGTCAGCAGATGGCTGAAAGCGGCGTAACGCTGCATGCGGATGCTAACGCGCTTGCGCCGTTGAGCGCGGGTCCGGCACACGTTGTAGCAGTGAAAGCGGAAGAGTACGACGATGAGTTCTTGTCGCTGGATCTGAACGTAAAAATCGTTGCCGATCTTGATGATGCTATCGCGCATATCCGCGAACACGGTACCCAACATTCAGACGCTATCCTGACGCGTACGATTCACAACGCAAACCGCTTTGTGAATGAAGTGGATTCTTCCGCTGTTTACGTCAACGCCTCTACGCGCTTTACCGATGGCGGTCAGTTCGGCCTGGGCGCGGAAGTGGCGGTAAGCACGCAGAAACTTCACGCCCGCGGCCCGATGGGGCTCGAGGCGCTGACCACATACAAGTGGATCGGCATCGGCGACGATACGATTCGTGCGTAAAACCAACCGGATGATGCAAAAATAGGCATTTGAATCGCAAGGCCATTGACGCATCGCCCGGTTAGTTTTAACCTTCTACCCCGTGTTCACGCTCGTGGACACGTCCTTTCAGGGCCGATATAGCTCAGTTGGTAGAGCAGCGCATTCGTAATGCGAAGGTCGTAGGTTCGACTCCTATTATCGGCACCATTAAATCAATGACTTATCCATCTATCATATTTCCCTTAATGCCCCCTGTGGGACAGATTTGTGCCTCCGCGTTTAATACGCGGCGACGTTACCAATCAAACGTCCCTTGCCAGACAGTCAAAAAGTCACCCTTATCCCCAGCACGGCAGTTGTATCACTGTAACCCTTATCACCAACCTGCTGACCGAGGGTGCCCCACAGGGAGACATACTTCGACAGTTGGCCTTCAACGCCCGCTTTTAGCTCGCCCACGTCGCGGGTGCCCGCCAGATTGATATTGTCACCGTTCATCGATACGCCAAACTCTTTGCTGTTGTGAAGCCAGTTCGCTTCAATAAATGGTTGGAAGGTACGAGCCTTACCATCGTCAAGCTGGCTATGACCCTTGCCGAACAGACGCACGCCGACGCGGGTCTGCACGTTGCCCTCGCCCCGGCCTTTCACTCGGGTACCATTAGCTTCCTGATGATCGTCGGCCCTGACGCCCATCCACGTGATTTGCGCTTGCGGTTGGATGTACAGCGCATTACGCTCGCCGATCTGCGCCAGTTTCCAGGTGTAGCCGGATTCCAGTGATGCAGTGAAGCCCTTTGATTCATACGCCTCCACGCTAACGCCGTGACCGGAGACGGTGTTGTCAAACCAGCTGTACTGCGCCCAGGTATCGACATAGGCGCCTTCTGGCGTTTGCAGCCAGGTGCCGTACAGGCCAACGCTGTAACCGCTGATGCGGCTGTCGGCGCGGTAGCCGTTACGCTGGTTTTCGGCCCGAGTTTTCTGGTTGGCATAGCCTGCCATCAGACCGAGACGGAAACGATCTGCGCTGTCAGATGACCACTCAAAAATGTCGCCGCCGAGCTGCATCACATAACGGTTAGCCTGCATTCCCAACAGGCCGCTGCTGTCTTGCTGACGGGTGTGACCGCCTGCATTACGCAGCCAAAGGCTGGTAATGGCTTCCTTGCCCGTCAGCGCGTCGATATAGTGTGTTTCGCCCTGGCGATCGCGTAAGCGAGTCACAAACAGCGTGTTTGCCGCCGCAAGGTTTGCGATGTAGCTTCCCGCTTCCGGACGCAGATCGTCATGCCTGTCTGGAGTAGGGGCCGGGTCTGGATTAGTCTTACCACTGGTCAGATACCAGTTGCCGCTGTTCTCCCCATGACCGCGGCCAAGGCTGTAATCGTAAGCGCCTGCCACAATACGGCCAGCCTGGATAAATTCGCCGTCAGAGTGCCCATCAACATGGATCACTTCAATGCCGTTCAGCGTTTGCGCACCTGTGCCGCCCGCATTGACTACGCTCACAGTGGTTTCACCATGGGTATCCCCTTTTACCACCAGTTCATCGGTAACGGAATGGTCATCACCCAGTGCGGTATTTATCGTGAGATACCCCTTGCTGCCGGTATAATTACCATTAATAACCAGTTGGTTACCGGCCTGATGACCTTTGAACCCGGTGGCCAGCAAACCGCTGTTGATAAGGTCTCCGCCCACCGTAAACCGATGATTCTCCTCATGGTGGGCACCCACCTGTAGCGTCCCGGCATTATTGATATTGCCAGCTACACCGCCAATACCGGCGAGCATTCCCGGCTTAGCGATATCCACCTGCGAGCTGGCAAGCGTCGCCGGTGACGCGTTGTTACCCAGCAACAGGCCACCTTGCTTGATGTCCGTCTGGCCCGTCCAGGCGGCGTTGTCGCCCAGCGCGATCGTCCCGGTCCCCAGCTTGATTACGCGACCGGAACCATAAACGGTATTATCCAGTCGCCAGTTGTTGTCGCCGTTCAGCACCAGAGATCCGCTGTTATGAACTTCCGCCGCGCCGAGGCTGTCAGCCGTTAACGCCGTCATTTGTGAACCCGTATTAACGGTGAACTGCCCCGAGAATGCCCGATTAGTCCCTGCCAGCACGACATCGCTGTCGATTAACTCAACCTGTCCGGCATCGCTAAGGCTATTGTAGAGACGGCCTGCGGCATAGCTGACGGACAGCGTTCCCGCGGCCACGATATTGCCTGTACCCGCCCCCAGTGTATGATCCAGTACTACCTTCGCGCCCTGCATTATCGCGGTCGTTGCTTGCAGCTCGGGATTGTAACCAGAGATAGATAAGGTTCCGCCCGCAACGTTGAGCTGCCCGTTACCCGCCAGTACGCCTGATGCCTTACCGCCGTTGGTCAACGTGAGTTGGCCGCCATTCAAATGGGTTAGAGAGCCGTTTTCTGCCGTGAGCGTGGCGATGGTTTGCGAATGGCCGCGCATATCAAACCCGGTGTCGCCAGCCAGCTTCAGCTCGCGGGTATTCCCGAGCACGTTATCGTTCAGCATCGCCAGATTACCGCTGCGCACGTTGGTGACGCCGCGATAGTCATTATTCAGATTCGACAGCGTTACCGTCTGGCCTTTCTGGCTGTCAATCGCCAGATCGCCGTCGCCGGTGAGTGTTGCGCTGAGATCGGCCGCATTACCGCCTTTTCCGTTCGCATTGAGGATAAGCGCATCAGCTTCTTCACCCATCAAATCGACATTGGTCAGAGCATAGTTGACGTACAGTCCGTCATCACGGTCACCGCGGGTAAGACGATAGTCGTAAGTTGCATTCGCAACCACGGCGCCATGCTGGGTAATGTCGGCTTCAGCGGTATCACTGATCGCATGGGCGTTCTGGTCAGTTAACGTTAAGTTACCACCGTGACCGATAACGCCGCCGTCACTGGATACCAGTCGCACAAGAATATTACTCTCATCCTGTTTCAGTAAGGGAATGAGGGTATCAGGCATTGGCCTGTCATTACTGAAGGTGGTTCCTCTCGTTACCTGTACGGTTCCCTGACCCGAAATATCCAGCTGGCCGGTGGTATGTACCGTAGCAGGGGAGGTTTTTTGACCCGGGTTAACTTCACCAACAAGCAATGTTCCCCCCTCAAACGTGAGCCCGCCCAGGGTTTGCCGACCCTCGCCAACCTTCACCAAACTTCCCGATCCCATTTTCATCGACAGGTCTTTTAACGCTGCCGCATTCGTTTCGGCCAGCGAAAAAGCCGTATCCTGAAGCGCCACCGTTCCCCGGAAGTTATCGGTCAAACGAGATGAGTCAAAAACAAAATCGTTGCCGTTTGTGTTAACGGAAAGCACGCCGTCTCCGGTTAATTTGTTCAGAAAACGCCAGCGCTGAGATGTCTCTATGGACAGCGTGCCGCCGTTAAGCAATACCGTGTTGGCGCCAATATTTTTTGGGTCCGTTATTAAGAGGCGGGCCGGAGAGTCGATAGAAAAATAGCCATGAAAATTCGAGTTATCACCGGCAAGCGCGGATAGGCCGTTCAACATATTGACGCGGCCCTTGCCACTCAAATTCGCCGACAGAGAAAATAAAGCGCTGGCATGATTAAGTGTCAGAACGCCTTCCCTGAAGCCGAAAATAATCTCTTTGGTATTAATATTTCCGGCGGCGACAGCCTGCTCGCCGGCCCTTGCTCCAACGGCAAGCTCTCCTTTCCTGCCTCCTTTGGAAATGATAATTTCTCTGGCGCTTAGCAGACCATTATCGGAGGCGATCGCTGTGGCTGTTCCATCCAAACCTACAATCAGCGTCGCGTCCGTCGAGATGACAGAGCCGGCCCCGGCTACCTGAAGCAGATTATCATAGCCGGCAGTTTCCAGCTCATTCCCGACCTGAATATTCGCGTCAGCATGCGTCTTACCGCCATTAGTGGTTATCAGCGTGCCTGACCCATAGGTCCCGACTATAATTCTGCTTGCGGTTGCTAACTCACTTCCCGGACCATCAACATAGATACGTCCTGATGTCGTAGATTGCGGCGTTCTTCGGCTACCTATCCATATCCCGCTCCAGGTATTGTCCGAACCGTGATGAAATAACTTTCCTCCCTGAGTAATATTTAGCACGCCGCTTCCGTTTCCCTTACCAACCTGTAAAGAACGATTTTTTTTGTCAATCGTAACTATACTTCCTGGTCCGCTAATATTCAGTACCCCATAACCATCAGGATTTTTTGAATCTGACTTACCGCCAACCAGTAAAGGATCGCTGTAAGTAGATTTGATAATGTTCAGTCTGCCGCCATCCGTTATATTGACGGTGCCTGTTGAACCGTGTATCCCTATTTGGAAAAGCTCAGCCTGAACATCACCACCATTAGAAATATTAAGGGTGCCGTCAGTCTCATCACCAATAAATATCCACGGCTCTTCCCATAATGAATCTATCTTTAACGCTTGGTTATCATTAATGGTTGCAGCTGGGGCACCGGTTGCACACATTGATGTGACAATAGCGATGAATAATTTACTTACTTTCATAAAAAGCTCGGCGAATAATATGGATTGCCCCGTTGAGGCAAAGTGACAGACGAGTCAGACCTGACAATGCTGCCGGTTCTGTATGCTTTGAGCTGTTATCCTTGTCTGGCAACGTATTAACAAGGTCTTTGTGCTAAGGAAAAGTATATGGAAAAAGATCTGAAAAGTGCTTACTGCAAGCTGAATAAATCTTACTTTTTTCTTACTTGTTTGACTTCTTTTTAGACTGAACGTAGGGTGCATTTGAATGAGAGGACAATGCTGTTTGATTGATCAATAATAAAAATTCAGTACAGTGACGGAATATCTTATTTTATTATTGTCATACACTTCAGCGCGCCGGGCCGATCATTAGCAGAGAGAGGTTATTCATAGAGATAACGAAGGAACCCTATCGTTAAAGTAGAGTGATAATGAACGCTACCAAATTTTTGTTAGACGGCAGAGTGCTATTTGATAGCGCCAGAATGACATTAAGTCGACAAGAGAAAATAGTCAGGCTCTCCGAGTCAGAGTGCCATTTACTGCTGGCTTTTTGGCTTGGATTGTATAAAAAAGAAGAGATAATCAATTATGTCTGGAAAAATCGCAGCGGATGCGTTTCTGAATCGAGCTATTACAAACTTATCAATCAACTGCGAAATAACTTCAATCGGGTGGGGCTTCACGCATCTGATATTGTTACACATCCCCGGGTGGGAATATCGTTATCGATAACGCTGACTTCCGCTGATGAAATGTGCGACCTTCAGCGACAAAACGATAATGGGGCGCAGAAAATAAAATTCCGTGCCCTTTTGTCGCACCGGTTTATGGTTAAATGTAAAAACATGCGAGCACTTTGTTGCACCAGCGGTGTGGTATTGCTGATAGGTATTATCCTCATTTTTAGTTTTCCCAGCGATACAACGCGGAATAAATCTGATAAGGCATTCACCCCGCTTGGCGAGTTTGATGGTTATATTTTCTTTAAAATGAAGACGGATAAAGTGACATTCAAGCAAGTCATCGCCGCATATACATCGATGACATTAAAACCTGGCCCGCAAAATGGTCATTATCTTTATTACATCAGGGAGCCTGATATCAATCTTTTATTTCAGTGTTTAAATCCGATTGAAAACGTGGTGCCAAAATGTTTAACCATAAAAGAACAGTACTGATTACGATGACGGTCATTGCGCTGGTGCTGATCGTGATATTTGGCAGAAACGGGTGGAATGTTCAGCGAAATGTTATAAATGTGGATAATTTTATTTGTACATCTAAATCAATAGTTTATATTGAACCCATGAAGATGAAACTGCGTGGTACGTTTGTGCTGGATCTTGAGTCAGACCGAATCGCCATTCATTATGAAGTTGAACAGGCGGATCATAAGGAAAAACTTTTATTCCAGGATGTTCATATCAGTAAATTACTCCGAACAGGTGTCAGAACGTTCACATTTAAAGTCAGCTCAGTAAATAAATTTTCTGCTGATTCAACCGGTGATATGTTTTCCTGGCTACGTCTCCTTCAACCCGGTACGGTGAATGAGTTGAATATTGTCCAAATCGGTCAGAATGCATATCTGTATTCTTTGAACAGATATTTATACAATGTTTGTACGACCAGCACCAACGCGGTGAATACGCACTAATAGCTGTGTAATGGCCGGTCTGTACGGGCATTGTGGCGGGTGTTGATAACGGAAGGGACTATTACATGTCCAATTTCGTCTGGAGCTGGCCTGTGTTAATATGAACGCTGAAGGTTCCGTAAGGCTTTTAACTCAGTGCCTGGCAAGGCTGTACAACGGCAAAATCGGATACTCAATGAATAAATTGCAGAAGAAGCCATGAGCGAGCGAAAGTATCTTATCGACAATCGCGTGATATTTGATTCTGAGCGTATGTCATTGACTCACTCAGACAAAACGGTGAGCATTTCAGAATCCGAAACGAATTTGCTGCTTGCTTTCTATAAGGGATTATTCAAAAAGGATGATTTAATCGGCTGGGTCTGGGGGCGTAAGGGCGTTGTAGTATCTGATGCCAGCTATTATAAGCTCATCAATCAGTTACGTAATACTTTCGACAAAATAGGCCTACCGTCCTCATCTGTGGTGACGCGGCCTAAAGTCGGCGTTGAGCTGGTTTTATCCATCACGCTCATGAAGCCTGGGGCCTCCCGACAAACTCCCGCTGAACCGGCGGAACATTCAGCCGAAACCTTCGACGAAACGCCGACATCGTATGAGCACAACAAATCATCTATAGCTGGCCGGAGAGAATGGCTTTTTCTGGCGCTGGCCGCGTTTTTGATGATAGCGAGTTTTGGTGCCAGCCTGTGGGAGAGCCATCCCTACTTTTCAGCGCCCGTTACCCATGATGGTTACTATTTTTATAAAGTAAATAACGATAAAACGACCTTCGGGGATGTGGCTGCGGCTTTTTCAGAATTAACTATTCCGGTGGTTAAGCAGAATGGGCGTCATATTTACTACATCAGAGTGCCGGATACTCATATCTTCGTCCAGTGCCTCAATCCACTCACCGTAGCGGAGCCAAAATGCATTACCCTAAAAGAACGTTATTAAGAATATTAACAGTATTCTTTATTCTCGTCTCCGGGATGTTATGGATACAGGTAATAAAGAAACACGCTGTCAGTCATCCCTCTACGGGCGATTTTTTCTGTGCCACCAAAACGATAAGCAACATACAGGCGAAGGGGATAACCGTTGCGGGGGATATTGTCATCGACTTCAAAACGCAACGTATTACGTTACAGCATGATGTTAAACAGGAAAATAATGAGCATAGCCTGTTATATCGGGATGTTTACATGAAAAATCTTCGCCGCATCACTGACGATCTTTTTACGTTTGAGATCGATTCTGTAAAAATATTTCCTGATGACAATGTCGGAAATTTGTTCGCCTATTTTCGCCTGCTCCATCCGGGGGCCCTCAACGAATTACGAATTCAACGCATTGGCGAGAAAACCTATCTTTTTTCGCTTAATCGTCAGATTTATAACGTATGTACAGCGAGTTGATTTGCTCAGGAATCCCTTGGGCATCTCGGTATCAGTATGATAAGAGAGTGACAAGCAGTAAGGTGACACATCTTTTGTTACTTATTGAAATGTATGTCTTTAAAATCAATCATTCTGATTCTGTTCAAAAGCAGCAGTGTGTGATTATGATTTTTGTAAGATCTTCTTCCAGACTTTATCAGCTCTGATTAGCTATATTTTCGCTGCTGCAAACGGACATCAGAAGTCGTTTCAGTGGCCTTAATTAATGCTTTTTTCAATAAGATAAAGAGGGGGTATTTATCCATGTCTACGCGACTTTGTGGCGCTGTAATTATTTGTTTTGGTCTGTTAGCCTCATTTCAGAGTATGGCTAGTGGAACACATACGGTATCAATGGGGTATGCTCAAACACATCTGAGCGCATTAAAAAGCTCGAACAGCAAAGATCTTCATGGCTTTAATATAAAATATCGCTACGAGTTTGATGAACGCTGGGGCTTTATTGGTGCATTAACGGCGACTCGCCACGAAATTGAGCACTATAGCTGGCAATCAGCAAAGTTAAAAAAAGAGGGTACCGATACCATTGATTATAGTTCGGTAATGTTTGGCCCAACTTATCGCTTTAATGATTACATCAGCCTGTATGGCAACGCAGGTATGGCGAGAATGAAAATGAAAAATACTCACTCACACGAATCAACGGATGATTCTTTTGCATACGGGGCTGGGGTAATATTTAATCCGTTAACCAACCTATCGCTTGATCTTTCCTGGGAAGCGTCAAAATTCTTTTCTGTCGATGCCAATACGTTTGGCGTAAGCGTTGGCTATCGCTTTTAAAAATGGTACTCCCAGGGAGTGGGGATAAGTAAAATCATATTAAAGAAATTAAGGTTTATCCATGAAATATATATTACCAGCTCTTTTTACGTTGTTTTTAACCGCCTGTAGCGCTAACTCATTACATTCGGGGGCGGAGCGGGTTCGTATGACTCATAACGAGCCTGGAAAAGAGTGTTCGTGGTTAGGCGACATCACTGGCAGCCAGGGCAACTTTTTTACCGGAGGCTGGACCTCGAACAGTAACCTCGAAACAGGCGCGCGGAATGATATGAAAAATCAGGCCTGGAAAATGGGCGGAAATGTTGTTGTGCTGCTAACGCAACGCGCAGGGCAAACCGGCAGTTCCTACAATGGCAGTGGTTCAAGTCAGCAAACCAATGTGACGCTAAGCGGAGCGGTGTACCGTTGTCCATAATTTAATATATTTCATTGATGAATAGAGAGCAGATATCAACATTGACGGTTGCTGTCTGCTCTGATTCATAAATGTTATAAAGGAATGGCATTTCAATTTATGAAGGCCATTATGATGATTTCTGGTATGCCGGGGAAAATATCTTATATTACCGGTGGGTATGTTGTTACAAGGTATGGATACACATTTTAAAACACAATCTCATGAGGCAATAACCCTCAATGTGTGGCCAGATAATAATCCACTGTTCACTTATTCTCTTGCCCATCTGATTACCGAAACAAACGTGATAAATCGAGTAGAAGAATTCCTGTTCGTCAATTTTTGCATCGATAATGTTATTTTCTTTATTCATGATGATTGGCTTGAAAACCTGCACAAGACAGGCCTAAAGGTTGTGCTGGTTATTGATCTTTTCATGTCTTCACTGGCGAAATATTGGCATAATAAACAAAAAGATATGATCTTGCTGTCGGTTGAGGACAAGGATATAAAGACGTTTGTCTCTGCTCTGGATAGCCTGTCTTATGGACAAAGCGTGGTACTGAAAGATGTCGTACCGATAACAGAGAAAGAAATATTCGTGTTACGTAAACGCCTCTCCGGTATGTCCGTAAGAAATATCGCACCCATTCTTAATTGCTCGCCTAAAAGTATTTATTATTACCAGTATTCTTTATTAAAAAAATTGAGGCGATCGTCACGGATAGGCGAGATTTATATCCACTGCTCTCATTTGCATGATGCTTACTTAAGGTAGCAGCTAAGTGCCGGGCCGATATTGAGTTAGTCTGCTCTTTCTGGCGGAATGGCGGCTAACTCAGAAGGATATGTCGCCTGTTTCAGCCTATCGCGTCATCAACGCAAAACGACATCACTCACTGACGGCCGCATCTAAGACTGGGGGCTGGTCACAATCACAGCTTCGTTGACAACCGCACTCTACATAGTTGTATAGCACAACTAAATTTCGGAGAGCACTCAATGAACATTGATTCACCTGTTGTCAGAGACATTCGCGTTTCCTCTCGCCTGATGGTTCGTGAGTTAGGAGTTATGGCCAATACGCTGGCGGCCACCGACTATTCGCCCTCGGCAGTGCATACTCTTCTTGAAACAGAGGCGCACCTGCGCTGGTTCATTCTGGATGATGGCTGCCGGGGGCATGGCATCGGGCGAAGACTGTTAGCTGAAGCCATGCGGTTTTGTGATGAGAAAGGCTTCCATACGGTACATTTATGGACCTTTAATAAGCTGACGGCGGCGCGTCGGCTGTATGAATCGTTTGGCTTCAGGCTTGAAAAAGAGTGGCGGGGCGACCAGTGGGGAAACCGTATCATCGAACAGCAATTTACCCGGCGTAACGCGTCCGAAATTTAAAAATAAACAACATTTATGCTCATCAGGAAAATAAATTCCTGTAGGGTTAGATAATCACGCAGGGCAGTCATCCCGGCAGTCATTTCTTTCCCCTGACTTTTTACAACGAAGCATGAATACGTTTTTGACTATCTTATTGCGCGTCCCGACTGGACTATACTGACATCACTTTTCAGTGATAAGGATCCGTCATGCTTGTTTTACCTCCCGTTCGCCCCGAGGAATCCATCGCCCGCCTGACGGCGATCATTGAGCCGGTCGCAGAAAAACTGACCGTCGCACCGCGAAAACGGATGACCTGGACTTATAAAGGCCGCCAGCAGATGTATTTACTGCTGGAGGGCGAACTGTCCATTCTTCGCGCTTCGGATGGTCTTTTGATCGTTACGGTTTACGAACCGCACCTGTTCGGAATCGCAGAAATGATACAGCCGACACAAGGTCATATATTGCGGACAGAATCAGCCTCTACGGTACTGCGTGTTGATGCGCAATTGGCGGCGGCGCGCTTTCGTCAGGAGGGCGTCTGGGAAGATGTGGCGGCGTTGCTCTCTTACCATACGGCATATCTGATATATCGCGATGCGCAGATCGTGCAGCAACGTACCTATTCGGTAATACGTAACCATCTGCATGAAATGATATTATTGCCTGAAGAAACGCGTATGCGTACCACCATTCTCGACTATATTCAGGATCGTACGCTTTTATCGCGCAGCAGTATACTGAACGTCCTCTCTGCGCTCAAACAGGGGAAATATATCACCTTCAAGCGCGGGGGGTATCTGCTTGAACTGGGTCATCTTCCCGAGAGTTTTTAAAATTTAAAATTAAACAGAAAACGAATTAACCCGTTGCGACTTTCGTTATATCGTTTGCCCACTGAGTCACTTTGCAAACGAATCTAACTCAGGTTCAGGTAAACGGGAAATACATGAAAAAGACAGTAATAGCTTTAATTATCGCGAATGCGTTCAGCGCTACATCTGCCTTCGCGGCAGCGGACGCGGGCACCTGGTACGGCGGTGCAAAATTTGGCTGGTCACATTATTTTGATGCGAAAACCGGTGCCAAAGCGGTCGAAAATAATAATGAATCGAATCATTTTAATATCGATCGTGATAACGTCGGTGGAGGGATTTACACCGGCTATCAAATCACCCCGTGGCTGGCGGTGGAAGGCGGTTACGACTACTTAGGCAATATGCAGATCGCCGGTCAGCACGGTGGCTCGGGGGCAAAACTGAAGGCGCAGGGTCTGCAAATGTCTCTGAAAGCCAGCTATGCCGTCACGAATAACTGGGATGTCTATGGCCGTGCAGGGGCGATGGGCTATCGCGCGGAGTCTGACGTCAGCGGGCATAACCGTTTTGAAACTGGCGTGCGTCCACTGGCGGCCGTCGGTACGGAATACGCCTTCAATAAAAACTGGGCTGGCCGTGTCGAATACCAGTGGGTCAGCAACGTCGGCAACGCCAACCAGATTGGCGTAAGCAGTGACGTCAGTTCCGTGACAGCCGGCGTAACCTACCGCTTTGGTCAACACGATGATGCGCCTGCCGTGGCGGTCCCGGTTGTCGCGCCCGCACCCGCTCCGGAACCGCGGCATTTCAACCTGAAATCTGACGTGATGTTTGACTACAACTCGGCAACGTTGACCGCGGAAGGCCAGTCAGCCATTCGTCAGCTTTATAACAGCCCGGGTCTGCAGCCCGCGAAAGATAAATCCACCGTAGTAGTAGGGTACAGCGATCGTACTGGCAGCGAGGGGTATAATCAGGAACTCTCCGCCCGCCGCGCGCAGACGGTGGCCGACGCGCTGATGACGCTGGGGATCCCGGCGCAAAATATTCGTGCCGAGGGTCGTGGCGAAAGCGAATCTGTCACTGGCGCACAGTGTGACGGCCAGCAAGGGCAGACACTGATTAACTGTCTGTCACCGGACCGCCGGGTGGTCGTGGAAATCAGCGACACGTAAATGAAAAAAACCGACACACGACGTGTCGGTTTTTTTTATCCACGAATAAGCGGAGACAGGGCGTTTTCAATTTTGCGTAACCCCGTCTCATTTCTCTCCGTAAAGTAATGTTCATTCATCATCTGCAACTCTTCCAGTTTCGATAACGCTGCGTAAACGCGCTGCACGTCATTATCGTGTTCAAATACCTCTTTCGGCTTCACTTCCTGCAAATAACGCGTTTTTATCGACGCCGACAGCGTAGAGATATGCTGATGATTGTACTGGTACAACGAAGCAAGCTGCGATAAAGGTATTTTCGCCGCGCTATCGTTCGGTTGCACAAGCGGAATTTGCATCTGTCGGATTGGTTCAATCTTATCTGCTCCCGTCGCGCTGCAGGCGGTGAGCGTAAATAACGTCATAAACAATACATTTCGGGATAATCTTTTCATCTCTGTTGGCCTGGCAAGAAAGTCAACGCAATTATCCAGACTGGCTACGAATGCTATAGAGAAAGATTGTTTATTTTTAAACAACGAATAAAACATCCAGGCCGTAGTGCAGCATTGCTATGCGACCGGGTTAATTCGTTGCGGCTTATTCCGGCATACCGTGTGGCAGGCAAGGAAAATAAAAGATAAGGTCACAGGGGTATTGTGATCATCCAGCGTGAAGGTCAGGCCATGTAACAGCCGGACTATAACGGCCCGACGCAGGATGCGCGCGTTCCCTGTTACCGCCGTTCTGTATGACTGTGCAGGCGGGCCGCCCGCAAATCGTCGGGGGTGTCGATATCAAACGTGATGCCCGCATCGTCCAGCGCCAGATCGTAGACCTCGTTTTCCGTACGCGCAGTATGCACGATGGCCTTCGCGCCCGTGTCGCCAGACAGCGCCAGCAGCTGCGGTAGCCAACGACGTCCAAACCCGACCGGATGCCCATGCTGCTGACGATACCAGGGCACGACCACCGACCATTGCGCTAACCCCGCCGCGACAGCTTGCAGCGACGCAGGACGAATCAACGGTAAATCCGCAGGCAGGAGCAACCATCCACTCGCCTCAGCCGTCGCGTGAACCCCCTGCGTAATGGATACCCCCATGCCGCTTGTTCCGCCAGCGGGCCGGACAAGGTGCCAGCGCAACCCGGCATCGTCAACCGCCCGGAGCACATGCCCGAGCACTGAATCCGCGCCAATCCGCGCATCCAGCTTATGCCCGGAGGCGCCAGCCCTGGTAAAGCGTTCGCCTTTTCCGCCCGCCAGAACAATCACCACCGGCGACGGCATCAGGATGCTTCGCTTTTCAGCCGCGTCGCCGCCACATCCGCCAGCACTGACAGCGCCAGCGAGCGGGCATCGCGCGCTTTGGGAAAAATGCCCACAGGCGCGTTGATGCGGGCGATATCCTTCTGTCGCCAGCCGTGTTCGCAAAGTCGGGCAACCCGTTTCTGGTGCGTGCGGTAACTGCCCAGCGCGCCAATATAAAACGGCTTTGCCGCCAGCGCCGCCTGCAAAACGGGAAATTCGCGGTCAAGATCGTGCCAGAGCAAAAGTACCGCCGTATCGGCATCCGGTGGCGGGAAAAGCGTGGCGTCGGCGCAAAGTTGCACATCGTAGCCCGCCGCTTCGGCGAGCAGCGCGGTGGTCTGCGCCTCCACGGAGCGACCAAATATCATGACCCGCACGCAGGGGCGAAAGCCCAGCGCAAATTCGCCGTTGCGCCAGCGTGTTTTGCTGTAACCAGGCTGAACGGCTAACGTTTGTGAGGTCGGGCAGTAGTGCAACGTCACGGGCTGGCGGCGTTCAAGCTGATGCAAGACTTCGTGCAGCGGCTGTGCCGAGCGCAGCGTATGAATGTTGAGGGTAATCCCTCCGCCGCAGGGAAGCACAATGTCGAACCACGGCGAGCCTTCACCGTAGCGCACAGTGCGATCCTGAGCGCAGCGGATCGCCTCCATCGCTTCAAAGGCGACTGCCCCTTCCACACACCCACCGGAAACAAAGCCGCAATACTGTCCGTCCTCGCGTACGGTCATCTGCGCCCCCAGCGGACGCGCCGCGCCGCCGCGGATGTCGACCAGCGTCACCAGCGCCGCCCTCATACCGTTCGCTAACGCCTCCAGCGCAAAGCGTAAAATATCCCGGCTATCATCGGTCAGAAAGGCAGCCTGGGGCGTCCTGCCCGGCGCGTCCGTCAGGCCGATAAGCGATTGCTGCATACACTCTCCTTACACCACATCCGGCAGCTCACTGAGCAACGAATCCAGTCTGACCGGATAATCCCGCACCCGTACGCCCGTGGCGTTATAGACCGCGTTAGCGATAGCCGCGCTGACGCCGCAAAGCCCCAGCTCGCCGACGCCTTTCGCTTTCATTGGCGAGGAGATCGGGTCGGTGTCATCCAGGAAAATCACCTCCTGCTCAGGGATATCAGCATGTACCGGCACTTCGTACGCCGCCAGATCGTGGTTAACGAAATAACCCTGCCGCGTGTCCACCGCCAGCTCTTCCATCAGCGCGGCGCCAATCCCCATGGTCATGGCGCCAATCACCTGGCTGCGGGCGGTCTTCGGATTCAGAATGCGGCCCGCGGCGCACACCGCCAGCATCCGGCGTACCCGGATCTCGCCGGTCGCGGCGTCAACGCCGACTTCCACAAAGTGGCCTGCAAAGGTGGACTGCTGGTATTTCTCCGCTAAATCGCCAAACTCGATCTTATCTTCCGCACTCAGCGCACCGTCTGCTGTCGCCTCGCGAAGCGAAACCCGGCGTCCGTCGCCGCAGATTTCTCCTGCTTCAAATACCGCCGTCTCGGGGTTGAAGCCCAGTTTTTTGGCGATGGATTCCCGTAGCTTGACGCAGGCGGCGTATACGCCTGCGGTGGAGGTATTGGCGCCCCACTGTCCACCGGAACCGGCGGAAATGGGGAAGGCGGAGTCGCCCAGCCTGACGTCGACGCTTTCCAGCGGCAGGCCGAGCATCTCCGCCGCCGTCTGGGCGATGATGGTGTAGCTGCCGGTGCCGATGTCAGTCATGTCTGTTTCAACGGTCAGCGTACCGCTGGCGTCCAGCGCCACCCGCGCGCCGGAAGGGGCGACAAGGTTATCGCGAAAACCCGCCGCCATGCCCATGCCGATCAGCCAGTTGCCTTCGCGGACTTCTCCCGGCGTGGCGTGACGTTGTTGCCAGCCGAAGCGCTCAGCGCCGGTGCGCAAACAGGCGATCAACTGACGGCGCGAGAAAGGGCGATCCGGGTTGGCCGGATCCACCTGCGTGTCGTTAAGAATGCGAAATTCAACCGGATCCATGCCGGCCTTGGTCGCCATCTCGTCGATCGCGATCTCCAGCGCCATCAACCCCGGCGTTTCTCCGGGCGCGCGCATGGCGTTGCCTTCCGGCAGATCGAGCCTGGCGAGGCGCAAACCGGTATGACGATGCGCGCCTGCATAGAGAAACCGGGTCTGATTAACGGCCGTTTCCGGTGTGCCGTCGGGCAGGTTGCCGGACCAGCTGTCATGGGCGATAGCGCTGATTTTACCGTCGCGATCGGTGCCGATGCGAATATGCTGGATGGTTGCCGGACGGTGGGTGGTGTTGTTCGGGATCAGCGGGCGGGGCAGCATGACTTTGACCGGGCGCTTCACCGCTCGCGCCCCCAGCGCCGCCAGCAGGGCATCGCTGCGCAGGAACAGCTTGCCGCCAAAGCCACCGCCAATATAAGGCGAGATCACGCGGATATTTTCCTGCGGGATGTTCAGCGTTTCGGCCAGATCGGTATGCGCCCAGTTAATCATTTGGTTTGACGTCCAGAGGGTCAGTTTGTCGCCTTCCCAGACGGCCATCGAGGCGTGAGGCTCCATCGCCATATGGCTCTGGTCAGGCGTGGTATAGATCGCGTCCAGCTTCACCGCCGCTGTTGCCCATGCGGTTGCGAAATCGCCGACGTCCTGATCGGGCTGATCCTCCGGCGGGGTGGTGACCGACGGCTTCTCTTTTGCCAGATCGTATGCGCCCGGCTCGCGCTGGTACTCAACCTGGACCAGAGAGGCCGCCGCGCGCGCCTGCTCGAAGGTCTCCGCCACGATCAGCGCTACCGCCTGCTGGTAATGCTCAATGTCCGGTCCGCCCAGTAGCGAGGCGGCGTTACGCTCGCCCTTGCCGAGTGGACCGGCGTTTTCTGCGGTCACCACCGCGAACACCCCCGGCGCGTTCAGCGCGGGCTGGGTATTCATCGAAATAATACGGCCTTTCGCGATCGCGGCGTCAACGATATAGCCGTACGCCACATCCGGTGCGATATCATGCCATTCATAGGCGTAAGGGGCGGTACCGGTGGTTTTTTTGGGGCCATCAATACGATCGTGCGGTTGACCCACTACGCGCATCCGATCGACAGGATTGGTTCCTGCTGGTTTTTCAAATTTCATCGCTTATGCCCCCGCTTCTGTCAGCACTGAGGCGAGCGTCCGCTTCGCCAGGATCAGCTTGAATGCGTTTTCCGCCGTGGGATGCGCGTCGGCAAACAGCGCGTCATACACCGCCTGCGCGCCGTGCGGCAGTTGTGCGTCGGCTTCCGCCTTTCGCCAGGGCTTGTGCGCGACGCCGCCGAGCGCCACGCGTCCGGTGCCGTCTGGCTGCACAATGGCGGCAACCGAGACCAGCGCGAACGCATATGAGGCGCGATCGCGCACCTTACGATAAATATGCGTCCCACCCACGGGAGGGGGAAGGGTAACGGCAACGATAAACTCGCCTGGCTGTAAGACATTTTCGAGATGCGGCGTGTCGCCCGGGGCGCGATAAAAATCAGCGACGGGAATACGGCGCTCGTTGCCGTCCGGGTTCACCGTCTCGACAACCGCGTCAAGCAGGCGCATCGCCACGGCCATATCGCTGGGGTGGGTGGCGATGCAGGCGTCGCTGACGCCAACCACGGCATGCTGACGGCTGAATCCGCCAAGCGCGGCGCATCCACTGCCCGGCGAGCGTTTATTGCAGGGCTGGTGGGTATCATAAAAATAGGGGCATCGCGTGCGTTGCAGCAGGTTTCCCGCCGTCGTGGCCTGATTACGCAACTGACCCGACGCGCCAGCCAGCAGGGCGCGGGAAAGCACCGCGTAATCACGGCGAATACGCTCGTCGGCCGCCAGGTCGGTATTGCGCACCAGCGCGCCAATCCGCAGGCCGCCGTCGGCGCTGGCCTCAATCTGATCCAGATCCAGACCGTTCACATCGATCAGGTGGGTGGGCGTTTCAATTTCCAGCTTCATCAGATCGAGCAGATTCGTGCCGCCCGCAATGAATTTCGCATTGCCATGACGGCGGGCGCTGGAGGCCGCGTCTGCGGGCGTTGCCGCTTTCTCGTAGGTAAAGGCTTTCATGGTTTCAGTTCCCCGGCGGCATCTTCTATGGCGGCAAGGATATTGCTGTATGCCCCGCAGCGGCAGATATTGCCGCTCATCCGTTCACGAATTTCGTTCGCGGTCATTTCCGGCGGCGAGACCAGATCCAGCGTAACGTGGCTGGGGATCCCCTCTTCGATCTCCTGCAACATCGCGACGGAAGAGCAAATCTGACCCGGCGTACAGTAGCCGCACTGGTAGCCGTCATGTCGCACAAAAGCGGCCTGCACAGGATGCAGCGCGTCGGGCGTGCCCAACCCTTCAATGGTGGTGATTGCGGCGTCCTGGTGCATCACCGCCAGAGTCAGACAGGCGTTGATGCGACGACCGTTCAGCAGCACGGTACAGGCGCCGCACTGCCCATGATCGCAGCCTTTTTTGCTGCCGGTCAGATGCAGATGCTCACGCAGCGCATCCAGCAGGGTGGTGCGGGTATCCACGTGCAACTGCTGCGGCTTGCCGTTGACATTCAGGGTGATGGGGACGATTTCAGGTGGCGGCGTTACGGGCAGATGATTCTCACCCTGGTTATTGCCTAGGTTGCTCATGCCAGGCCTCCGGTCGGTAAAAAAGGAAAATGAAAAACGTGTTTGAATCGCTAAGGACGTTTTTTAAACATTAAGCATAGTCGGCACTGGCGCTGGGATTAGTCTTAAAACAGAGAGGGGAGCCACGCAGCGAGGAGCGATAAAGGGAAGTCAATCACATTTCCGTTTATGCCAACAGAAAATCTATAAAACTAGACGATTGTCGAGTTTTTGCCTTAAAGTCCCCCCTTCGGCACTAGACAAAACTGCCGCATGGTTATCAAATGGTTAAATAATATTTCGCTGAATGTAATGATCGGCCTGATATTCTCAGGACCGGCGGCAATTCAGTGTCTACAAGCAAAACGACACACCCTTTCGGGAGAAATTATGCATTCCTCTGTTAATAAAAACGAAAGCCGAACGTTCTTCGGCCATCCTTATCCGTTGGGCGCCTTGTTCTTCACTGAAATGTGGGAACGTTTTTCCTTTTACGGCATTCGTCCATTATTAATTCTGTTTATGGCGGCGACGGTTTACGAAGGCGGCATGGGACTGGCGCGCGAAAATGCCTCCGCTATCGTTGGGATTTTTGCCGGGACGATGTATCTGGCCGCGTTACCGGGCGGCTGGCTGGCGGACAACTGGCTCGGCCAGCAGCGGGCGGTATGGTATGGCTCGATTCTGATCGCGCTGGGTCATCTGTCTATCGCGCTCTCCGCCTGGATGGGCGATAACCTGTTCTTTATCGGTCTGATGTTTATCGTGTTGGGCTCTGGCCTGTTCAAGACCTGTATCTCAGTGATGGTCGGAACCCTGTACAAAAAAGGTGATGCGCGGCGTGACGGTGGCTTTTCGCTGTTCTACATGGGCATCAACATGGGGTCGTTTATCGCCCCGCTGATCTCCGGCTGGCTGATTAAAACCCACGGCTGGCACTGGGGCTTTGGCATCGGCGGGATCGGGATGCTGGTGGCGCTGATCATCTTCCGCGTGTTTGCCGTTCCGGCCATGAAACGCTATGACAGGGAAGTTGGCCTGGACTCCACCTGGAACAGTCCGGTGGCGAAGAAAAACGGCGTGGGCGCGTGGCTGATCGCACTGGCGGTGGGCGTCGCCATTATTGTGACGCTGATCGCGCAAGGGGTGATCGTTATCAATCCGGTGGCGGTCGCCAGCATGCTGGTGTACGTCATTGCCGCCTCCGTGGCGCTGTACTTTATTTATCTGTTTGTCTTTGCCGGACTGACTCGCAAAGAACGCGCGAGACTGCTGGTCTGCTTTATTTTGCTGGTTTCCGCCGCTTTCTTCTGGTCGGCGTTTGAGCAAAAACCAACCTCGTTTAACCTGTTTGCTAACGACTACACCAACCGCATGGTGGGCGATTTTGAGATCCCGGCTGTCTGGTTCCAGTCGATCAACGCCCTGTTTATCATCCTGCTGGCGCCGGTATTCAGCTGGGCGTGGCCTGCGCTGGCGCGTAAAAATGTACGTCCGGGCAGTATCACCAAGTTTGTGATTGGTATTCTCTGCGCGGCAGCGGGCTTTGGCCTGATGATGATGGCGGCGCAAAACGTGCTGAACAACGGTGGGGCGGGCGTGTCGCCGTTCTGGCTGGTGGGCAGCATACTGATGCTGACCCTGGGCGAGCTGTGCCTGAGTCCGATCGGTCTGGCGACCATGACGCTGCTGGCGCCGGAAAGAATGCGCGGACAGATGATGGGACTGTGGTTCTGCGCCAGCGCGCTGGGTAACCTGGCGGCGGGACTGATCGGCGGTCATGTAAAAGCCGACCAACTGGATATGTTGCCGGACCTCTTCGCCCGTTGTTCCATCGCCTTGTTGATTTGCGCCGCCGTATTAATAGTGTTGATTGTACCGGTACGCCGGATGCTGGAAAATGCTCAGCAGAAGACGGAGCAAAAACCGATAACGCATGCCTGAATAACAATAAAACCTTTATTTTCAAACCGGTGCTAAAGGCGCCGGTTTATTTTTGCCATAAATAAAAAAGCATCTTCCGCAGTTTATCGCCATATAACGAAAAGTCTTAAAGGGAGGAGGGGCAGAAGCGTTATTTCTTCTTTGAGATTTAAGAAATGATCTTTTCTTACTTTTCTGGTTTTTAATTCTTAATTTAAGATTATTTAAAGAATTTAGTTCTGATGATATTTTTGATTTCAGATTTACTGTCTGAGGTGGAGTTAAGGTTATTTCATTTGAGATCCCCTCATTCAGCCGCGAAAATAGCCCTATCGAAACGGTTGCTGCTGGCAACCATCTTTTAAGTCACTATCCCTCACGTATTTATGTCGTACAGGCAAATGGGAATATTTGCCTGGAAAATATGGCTCGTCAGGTAACGGAGTACTTTTTAATTATGAAACCTGTGATGTCTTTTTATTTATTTAAACCCAGTAAAATCGCCTTATTATTAAGTTCGATTTTGTCTGCCGCTTCGCTTCCGGTTTACGCTGAAGGCGAACGCATCGTTATTGATAGCCGCACGCCTGTAGCTGATCGCACGTTAACTATTGCCGATGGCGCCGCCATGGAATATATCGGCGTATCGGCAAGTGACGCCAGCGTTACGGTTAACGGTAAAATTGATATGGTCAGTCCGGAAGGCAACACCGGCGCCAGCGTGTATGTCAGCGGTGGTATGCTGGATTTCGGTAAAGGCTCCACTATTGGCTATAAGACGCTCTCCAGCTCCGTCGCTGATGCGGTTCGGGTCTATGGCGGCACTTTTAAAGCCGAAGATCTCTCTATCACCCAGACCGGCGTTCCGACGATTGGCATTTCTGCCGACAACAGCGGGAATGTGGTTCTTACTGGCGACACCCGTATTGATATGACGATTACCGACCCGGTGACGGTATCGTCAAGCATTATGGCCTCCGCCATCACGTCATATCGGGATTCAACCATCGCGCTGGACAACCTGACCGTCAACTATGCTGACAGCAAGTCCCCCAGCGAAGTGGGTACCACGACCGTTGAAGCGCTGGAGTTCCGCGGCCTGAGCACGAAGGTTACCGGCGATGTCAACGTCGATTTGCAGTCCACTTCCGCAGTCTATCTGGAAGGGATGAACGTGGGCAGCCATGGTGATTTTGAAGGCGACACCAACATCCGTATCAACACCAACGCGGCCGTTGATGGGGTGAAAGGGTTGGTTCTCGAAGATCACTATGAGACCACGGCCAGACCCGGCAGAGAAAATAAGATCAATTTTAATGACGTGAATATTAACGTCACCAATACGGTAGACGAATATAAATTTGGCTTAAATACCGGCCTTTCATTCCTCGGCGAAGTCTCTGATTTGACGATGAATAATCTGACTATCAAGGCAACGGCGCCCGGCAACGCCAGCGTGATTGGCGCCCTGTTTCACGGCAGCGAAGAGTCCAGCGTGAGAATAAACGACGTGGATATTTCGCTCACCGGCGGTGAAAGCACCAATATGTACGGCCTCCAGGGCGTGAACGCGAAGGACATTGTGCTCAACACGCTAAACGTACAGACGCAGGGCGGGGATCGGGTTGAACTGTTACGCAGCGCCAACGCGCGCATTCTCGGCGACGTTACGCTGGGCAGCCAGCAAGGGCTGGCGAGCGCGAAAGGCGATCTGCTCGCCATTTACGGTTCTGTCGATATCAGCAACAACAATAAGTTTATGGCGTGGGGCGACATTCACTCCGAACGCGGACATGTCGTTAACATTAAAACCGGCGACAACTCGTATCTCTACGGCAACACGAAGAAAGTCTCTGACGGGGTGATCGATCTGGCGTTTAACGGCAGCAGCAGCCGCTGGGATATGACCGACTCTTCCAGCGTCACTAACCTGACGCTGAATGACGCGACGCTGAACTTTGCTCCGGCTATGGCGAGTAGCCGTAATCTGACGCGCGAAACGGTGCCGTTTAAAACCCTGACGGTAGACGGCGATTACGCGGGCAATAATGGCACTATCATCATGCGCACGCAGTTGGGCGACGACAGTTCTCAGACTGACCGGATGATCGTTAACGGCAACACTTCCGGCGCCACCAATGTGACGGTGGTGAACGCAGGCGGCGCAGGTGGGCTGACCACCGACGGTATTGAGCTTATCAGCGTGGCCGGAAATTCTGACGGCGAGTTCAAACAAAGCGGACGTATCGTGGCGGGGGCGTATGACTACACTCTGGCGCGCGGTGAAGGCCAGAACGACAAGAACTGGTATCTGACCAGCGGCCTGACGCCGGACCCGCAGCCGGAACCCGATCCGGATCCGGTTGATCCCGTAGACCCTGTCGATCCGGTAGACCCCATAGACCCTGTAGACCCTCTGGACCCTGTCGATCCGGTGGCGCCACCAGCACAACCGGAACCGCAGAGGCCAGCACCGGCCCCGCGCGAAAACGCGGTGCGTCCGGAAGCCGGTTTGTACGGTATGAACCTGCAGGCGGCGAACACGATGTTTAACACCCGTCTGCACGACCGTCTGGGCGAAACCCACTACGTCGACGCCCTGACCGGTGAGAAAGCGGTGACCAGCCTGTGGCTGCGCAACGTCGGTGGACACACCCGCCAGCAGGACAGCAGCGGCCAGCTGGATATGCAGGCCAACCGCTATGTGATGCAGCTTGGCGGCGACATCGCCCAGTGGTCTTCCGACAACACCGACCGTTTCCACCTTGGTCTGATGGCGGGCTACGCCAACCAGAAGGCACGGGCGGAAAACCAGCGTAACGGCAACCGCGCCGACAGCCGCATCAGCGGTTACAGTGTCGGTCTGTACGGCACCTGGTTACAGGATAACGCCACCCACGAAGGCGCGTATGTCGATACCTGGGCGCAGTACAGCTGGTTTGACAACACCGTTTCCGGTCGCGGCGTCGAATCCGAAGAGTACGACTCAAAAGGCTTCACCGCGTCGGTGGAATCCGGCTACACCTGGAAGCTGGCGGACATCAGCGAGCGTAACGCGCTGTACATCCAGCCGAAAGCGCAGGTCACCTGGATGGGCGTGAAGGCGGACGAACACCGCGAAGCCAACGGCACCCGCGTAACCGGTCACGGTGACGGTAACGTGCAGACCCGCGTCGGCGTGCGTCTGTTCGGCAAGGGCCACAACAAACTGGATGACGGTAAAGACCGCACCTTCCAGCCGTTTGTCGAAGCGAACTGGATCCACAACAGCAAGGAGTTCGGCGTGTCGATGAACGGTGACAACGTGGATCTGGACGGCGCCCGCAATATCGGCGAGCTGAAGGCCGGTGTGGAAGGCCAACTGACGAAGAACGTCTCCCTGTGGGGCAACGTCGGCCAGCAGACTGGCGATAAAGGCTACAGCGACACCTCGGCGATGATTGGCATTAAAGCGTCGTTCTGATAAGTCACCTCGGAAAAGGCGCGTTGCGCCTTATCCGACATTTACCGGTGATACTTACACTGCGGAAATACCCACTCTTAAAAAGTGGGTATTGCTTAACGGGATGATCTTAAGATTTTCCTGCCCTGATTTTAAAAGAATAAAACACTGCTAATAAATAAAATACTTATATATTAAACAGGTATTGTTTTTATATTTAGATAATAAATTTAATTTTTTAGCTAAGGTCATTTCATTTGTCCTGTTGCTGTGCAGGTGGAAAATGGCGGACAGAAGCCACCGTGAGCACCAGCAAAGACCACTCCCGGAATAACCGGCGTTTTTTCACTTTTGTTTAACCCAGGAATTGCACATCGGCCATGGCGTTATTGCACGCAATACGTCTTAGCGCCGCGATGTCTGTTACGGATACCGATATGAAACAATTTAAATTAACCACAACAGCGCTCCTTGTCAGCAGCCTGTTGATGACAAACTATGCCCATGCTGAGCTTTATGACAGAGATGGCGTGATTACCGGAAGCGGGGAGCTTGCTGACGGTGGAACATATAACATCATCAGTACTTCGGGTGAACATAACACTATCTCCGTGGCCAATAACGGCAGCGTGACTGTTAACAACCCTGGCGGTACGAGGACTGTGGATGGCCGTGGGGAGTTTGAAACGGGTGATTTCATGCTGGCCAGCGGGACGATCCTGCTGGTTAACAGCGGCACTATCAACTTAGGTTCCGGCTCTACCGTGAATCATATTATTGGTGATTATATTCCCGGAACCGTACCCGGCAGACCGGATCTGCCGCTTGACGCTGATTATGATTTTATGTCTGCAGTCACGATTATGACTGAAGAAAACATCAGCGCCCCCCTGAATGCGCAACAGGCGCAGATCGTTGCTGATGATTTAACGGTTAACATGAGCCATAAGCGTGATGATAAAGGGATCGCCGGGATTTATGGCGCGAAAAACAATGGTTCCATTCTCTTAAGCGGTAATACCACTGTGAATACCACGGTGACCGGGGCAAACAGCAATGCTTTCGGCGTGTATGCAAAATATGGCACCCGCATTGAAGCTGAGAACGTTATCCTCAACAGTAAGGGGACGGGGTATGCTGGCGGGATCATTTCCGAAGCGATGGAAGAGAGTGCCCGTTCGCTTATTCGCTATCAGAATGCGACCGTGACCTCGGTAGCCGATCAGTTTGCTGACGGGATTAGCGCTAACGGCGGCAAAGTTGAAGCGCTTGGCGATACAGTCCTTGACGTCACCGTCAACGCCGTCGGCGGCGTGGCGTCCGGTATCTGGCTGTCAGACGGTTTTCCGGGCGTCGATGTGGATGCCGCTGTCACTACCGTCGGCACCACCACGATGCGACTTAACGCAGGCGCGGATCAGACGGTGCTTGATGGCGTCGACTCAATGGGCTCGACGGTCTATACCGGCAACGATCTGAGTATCACTTTTGATGCGAAAGGGCATCAGCAGACAACGGGCACCGGGCTGTATGCCTCGATGGATCAGGCGTTAGCCGCAGGGAAAATCGCCGTTAACGGCAGTCTGGATATTGACGTTGTCGACGCCACCCGCAGCGGGAGCTGGAATTATCTCCATGCGGATAAGGGCGGCGAAATCACCCTGAATGGCGAGGTGCGGATGGGGGTGAATTACAACGACCCGGATGCTGTCGCGATCCTGGCTGAAAATGCCGACTCCCGCGTGACCATCAATCCGCAGAAAGTCCATATTGTGGGGACGCTGGAGGCAAAAGATGCTGCGACGATTGATATCACCGCGATTAACCAGTCCCGTTTTGATGGCGGCGCAGCAACCACTGACGATGCGGTGAGCAACCTGTCGCTGGCGGAGCAATCGGTCTGGAATATGACCAAAGACTCGCAGCTGACCAACCTGTCGCTGAACGATTCGACGCTGACCTTTATGCCGTCCAGCGCGACGACCCATTCGCTGACCCGCGACGCGGCGACGTTTAAAACCCTGACGGTGAACGGCGACTACACTGGCGTCAACGGTAATCTCGTGATGAATACCCAACTGGGCGATGATACCTCTGCAACCGATAAGCTGGTTGTGCAGGGCAACACCTCCGGTAACACGAACGTGACGGTGCTGAACGCGGGCGGTGCAGGCGGGCTGACCACCGATGGTATTGAGCTTATTAGCGTGGCGGGAAATTCTGACGGTGTGTTTACCCAGAACGGGCGTATCGTGGCGGGGGCGTATGACTACACCCTGCAACGTGGGGAAGGGCAGAATGAGAAAAACTGGTATCTGACCAGCGCGCTGACGCCGGAACCACAGCCGGAACCGGTTGATCCGACTGAGCCAGTGGACCCGGTAGATCCGCTGACTCCGCAAGCGCCGACGCAACCTGAGCCGCAGACGCCGCGCGAGCACGCGGTGCGTCCGGAAGCGGGTTTGTACGGCATGAACCTGCAGGCGGCGAACACGATGTTTAACACCCGTCTGCACGACCGTCTGGGCGAAACCCATTACGTCGACGCCCTGACAGGCGAGAAAGCGGTGACCAGCCTGTGGCTGCGCAACGTCGGTGGCCACACCCGGCAGAAAGACAGCAGCGGCCAGCTGGAGATGCAGGCCAACCGCTATGTGATGCAGCTTGGCGGCGACATCGCCCAGTGGTCTTCCGACAACACCGACCGTTTCCACCTTGGTCTGATGGCGGGCTACGCCAACCAGAAGGCACGGGCGGAAAACCAGCGTAACGGCAACCGCGCCGACAGCCGCATCAGCGGTTACAGCGTCGGTCTGTACGGCACCTGGCTGCAGGATAACGAAACCCACGAAGGCGCGTATGTCGATACCTGGGCGCAGTACAGCTGGTTTGACAACACCGTTTCCGGTCGCGGCGTCGAATCCGAAGAGTACGACTCAAAAGGCTTCACCGCGTCGGTGGAATCCGGCTACACCTGGAAACTGGCGGACATCAGCGAGCGTAACGCGCTGTACATCCAGCCGAAAGCGCAGGTCACCTGGATGGGCGTGAAGGCGGACGAACACCGCGAAGCCAACGGCACCCGCGTGGAAGGCCACGGCGACGGCAACGTGCAGACCCGCGTCGGCGTGCGTCTGTTCGGCAAGGGCCACAACAAACTGGATGACGGCAAAGACCGCACCTTCCAGCCGTTTGTCGAAGCGAACTGGATCCACAACAGCAAGGAGTTCGGCGTGTCGATGAACGGTGACAACGTGGATCTGGACGGCACCCGCAATATCGGCGAGCTGAAGGCCGGTGTGGAAGGCCAGCTGACGAAGAACGTCTCCCTGTGGGGCAACGTCGGCCAGCAGGTCGGCGATAAAGGCTACAGCGACACCTCGGCGATGCTCGGCATTAAAGCGTCGTTTTAACGGAACGGCCCGGTGGCGCTGCGCGACCGGGCCTGTAAACAATCATGTAAGCCGGATGAGGCGCAGTTCACCGCCGCCATCCGGCTTTTATCCGAAAATCTCAAATTCCCACTGACACTATTTCCTTTCCCTCGCTTCGCTATTTTCTTGCCTTGAATATCGGGGCTTAGCGTCTATTCTTAATGGTCAGACAGGCTTGTTAACAGGCAATAAATGATGGCGCGAGGAAATTATCCAGAGCGTTGCCGAAGTCTATTTAAACGGTAACGATTGGTGATATTTGCATCGCGCGAAAATAACCGAAGGAGGCACTATGCTTTATCACCTTAACCGTTTCTCTGTCGAAAAAGATGATCCTTCCGAAGCCCCGGAATCCGGCGATAAGCCAGACAGCACGCCAAAGAAAAAATCCTGACCGGGTGAATTTCTCCCCCCTGTTTTAACGTGGGGGAGTATTTTTACGCTTCGCTTAACGTTTAATTATTGGATGTCGTTGTCTCTATGCGCAGGTATCGTCATATAAACGGGAGAAAATATGGATATTGATGCGTTTTTGCTGGCAAGAATCCAGTTTGCCTTTACCGTTTCGTTTCATATTATTTTCCCGGCTATCACTATTGGCTTAGCCAGCTATCTGGCTGTACTGGAAGGACTTTGGTTAAAAACAAATAATCCGGTCTGGCGTTCGTTATATCAGTTCTGGGTTAAAGTCTTTGCGGTGAATTTCGGCATGGGGGTGGTTTCCGGTCTGGTGATGGCTTACCAGTTCGGTACCAACTGGAGTGGTTTTTCGCAGTTTGCCGGCAGTATTACCGGCCCATTGCTGACCTACGAAGTGCTGACGGCTTTCTTCCTGGAAGCCGGTTTTCTGGGGGTGATGCTCTTCGGCTGGAACAAAGTCGGGCCGGGCCTGCACTTTTTCTCCACCTGCATGGTGGCGCTGGGCACGTTGATGTCCACCTTCTGGATCCTCGCGTCCAACAGTTGGATGCACACGCCGCAGGGTTTCGAGGTCATTAACGGTCAGGTGGTGCCGGTGGACTGGTTCGCCGTTATCTTTAACCCGTCATTCCCTTACCGCCTGCTGCACATGTCGGTGGCGGCGTTTCTGAGTAGCGCAATGTTTGTCGGCGCTTCGGCGGCCTGGCATCTGCTGAAGGGCAACGATACACCCGCAATCCGCAAAATGTTTTCCATGGCGCTGTGGATGGCGATGCTGGTGGCGCCGGTGCAGGCGCTGATTGGCGATATGCATGGTCTGAATACCCTTGAGCATCAGCCGGTGAAAATCGCCGCCATTGAAGGACACTGGGAAAACACGCCGGGCGAACCCACGCCGCTGACGCTGGTGGGCTGGCCGGATATGGACGCGGAAGAAACCCGCTATGCGCTGGAAATCCCCGCGTTAGGCAGCCTGATTCTGACCCACAGTCTCGACAAGCAGGTACCCGCCCTGAAGGATTATCCAAAAGATGAGCGCCCCAACTCAACCATCGTGTTCTGGTCGTTTCGTCTGATGGTGGGGATGGGGGTGCTGATGATTTTGCTGGGACTCGCCAGCCTGTGGCTGCGCTACAAAAACCGGTTATATCACTCCCGCCCTTTTATGCATTTCGCGCTGTGGATGGGGCCATCAGGGCTGATCGCGATCCTCGCGGGCTGGGTGACCACCGAAGTTGGGCGACAGCCGTGGGTGGTTTACGGCCTGTTGCGTACCCGTGACGCGGTATCGGCGCACAGTACGCTACAGATGAGCATCAGCCTGTTGGCGTTCTTTGTGGTTTACTCGCTGGTGTTTGGCGTCGGCTATCTCTATATGATCCGCCTGATCCAAAAGGGACCGCAACCGCTGGAGGAACCGACCTCTGAAACCGATGGCCGCCCGGCACGTCCCATTTCCGCGGTGGGTGAACCGCTCGATCAGGAGAAACGCTGATGACGCTCGATCTGTCTGTAATCTGGTTTGCCATCATCGTCTTCGCCACCCTGATGTATATCGTCATGGACGGCTTCGACCTCGGGATTGGCATTCTGTTTCCATTTATTCGCGATAAGCATGACCGCGACGTGATGGTAAACTCGGTCGCGCCGGTCTGGGACGGTAACGAAACCTGGCTGGTGATGGGCGGCGCGGGACTGTTCGGCGCGTTCCCGCTGGCCTACGCGGTGATTGCCGATGCGCTCACTATTCCGTTGCTGCTGATGCTGCTCGGGCTGATTTTCCGTGGCGTGGCCTTTGAGTTCCGCTTCAAGGCCACGGAATCACACCGCGCCTTCTGGGATAAATCGTTTATTGTCGGATCGATACTGGCGACCTTCTGCCAGGGGATCGTGGTCGGCGCGGTGGTCAGCGGTTTTCAGGTCAGTGGACGCGCCTTCAGCGGCTCGCAACTGGACTGGTTGACGCCGTTTAACCTGTTCTGCGGCCTCGGCCTGGTCATCACTTATGCATTACTGGGCGCGACCTGGCTTATCATGAAAAGCGAAGATCCGCTGCAAAGCCGGATGCGGCAGTTGGCCCGTCCGCTGTTGATCGTCCTGTTGCTGGTGATGGCGGTGGTCAGCCTGTGGACGCCGCTGACGCAGAGCGCGATTGCCGAACGCTGGTTCTCGCTGCCGAATCTGTACTATTTCCTGCCGGTTCCGCTGCTGGTCATCGTCTTCAGCCTGTGGCTGTGGCGCAGTCTGTATCGACCGGACTTTCATGCCCGCGCGTTTCTGCTGACCCTGGGGCTGATTTTCCTCGGTTTCAGCGGGCTCGGGATCAGCATCTGGCCGTATATTATTCCACCGGGGATCACCCTGCATGAAGCTGCCGCGCCGCCGCAAAGCCAGGGCTTTATGCTGGTAGGTGCGCTGATCATCATCCCGGTGATCCTGGCGTACACCTTCTGGAGCTACTACGTGTTCCGCGGAAAAATCCGCCACGGAGAGGGATATCACTGATGGCGAAAATCAAAAAATGGTCCCACCGCGTGGTATGGCTGATCGCCATCTGGTGCGCCAGCGTTCTGCTGCTGGCGGCGGTCGGCGCGCTGTTCAGAGTGCTGATGACCTCTGCGGGCTTTCGTTCCTGAGCACAAAAGATTAGCGATGGGTTATGCCTTCGTAAATCAAGCGCAGGGCAAACAAACCGATAATTGCGCCGATAATTTTGCTGGCGACGCGCTGGATCCGCCCATACGCGCGACGGACCGCGGGTAACGAAAAGGCCTGGCTGAGGAAGACGCGCCAGATAATGGAAGAAAGCACGATGCCCGCCCAGGCCATCATCCGCGCCCATGTCGGCGTATCCGCGCTGAGCGTGACGGAGAAAATACTGATAAAAAACAACACCGTCTGCGGATTTGATAAATCGGTCAGCAAACCGCGACGGAAAAAGACCGTCCACGGCGCCGCCACCGGCTGCGCGAGCGGGCTCATTTGCGGTGTGTCCTGGCGGCGCAGGCTGTTCCATGCAAACCACAGGAGATAGGCGCCGCCGCCAATTTTTATCAGCGAAAACAGCGCCTCGCATTGCGTGATTAATGTTGCCATGCCAAACAGTCCCAGCCCCGAATAAAGCGCATCGCCAGCGGCGACGCCAAGTCCGGTAAGCACTCCGGCGCGCCGTCCGGAGGCGAGGCTGGTCTGCACCACGACAAAGAGATTCGCGCCGGGATTAAAAAAGGTCAGGACAAACAGGCTGACGGTAAGAAATACGGCATGTAAAGGGTCCATACACCACGCTTCTGTCAAATGAACGATCTGATGTCATCCTATTTTTCACCGACGGATGGCGATGCGAGGGGGATCACAAAGAGAGAAGGGAAGAGAAAAACCACCCGCGTTGCCGCGGGTGGCGCGTCTGTCAGAATGTATATTTCAACCCCAACATGCCTTGCGTATCGCTGTAACCCTTGTCGCCTACCTGCTGAGCGACGTTACCCCACAGTTGCAGGCGAGCGTTGAGTTGCCCTTCCACACCCACTTTCAGCTCGCCGATATTGCGCGTGCCTTTCACTTCACTGCGAATATCGTCCATCTTCACGCCATAGTTCTGGCTGTTGTAGATCCAGTTCGCTTCGACAAACGGCTGGAAGGTGCGCGTTTTACCGTCATCGATGGCATTATGGCCCTGCATAAAAGCTTTAATGCCCAGGCGCGTTTGCAGGTTGCCATCCGTTTCATTGACCACCCGGGTCCCGTTTTTCTCGGTGTGATTGTCCGCCTGCACATCCATCCAGGTAAGCTGGGCTTTTGGCTGCAACCAGTAACGGGTACGCCCATCGCGACTGGCGCCAAGGCTGAAGGTATAGCCTGTTTCCAGCGAAGCGGTGATCCCGTCGGAATCATATTTCTCTGACGCCAGTCCCTGTCCGGATACGGTATTTTCAAACCAGTTATAGAGCACCCATGCGTCCAGATAGGCGCCAGTTTTGTCGGCGTCATTGGCGTACCATGTGCCATAAACGCCAGCGCTATATCCGCTGATCTCGCCGCGTGACGTGTAGCCTGTGAGACTGGCGTGACTGCGGCTCTTACTGTTCGCGTAACCGCCCATCAGGCCCAGGTGCCAGCGATCCTGGCCGTCACTGCTCCATTGGGCAATGTCGCCGCCAAGCTGGATCACGTAGCGGTTACTTTGGGTGCTGATCTGGCCGGAGCTGTCTTTAAAGCGCTGATGACCGCCAACGTGTCGCATCCACAGGCTGGTCACTTTCTTTTCACCGGTTAACAGATCGGTGTATTGCGTCTCGCCCAAACGATCGTGCAGGCGAGTGTTAAACAGCGTATTGGCGGCAAGTGCGTTCGCCAGATAGCTACCCGTTTCCGGGCGATACTGATGCGTGCCTTCCGGCGCAGGTGGCACCGGAACATCGGGTTCTTCCGGCTGTTCAGGTTCTTCAGGGTCCACCGGTGGGACGGGGGGTTGTGGCGCCACGGAGGCCAGGCTGGTCAAATACCAGTTCTGGTTATCCCGTTTCGTCAGATCATAATCATACGCGCCCGCGACAATACGGCCTTCTTTCACAAAGCTGCCGGCCGACGCGCCTTCAACATTGACGACCTGGATGCCTTCAACTGTTTGCGCGCCGCTGCCGCCTGCGTTAACGATGCTCACGCGCGTCGTGCCTGAGGTATCGCCTTTCACCACCAGTTTGTCGGTCGCGGAAAGATCATCACCCAATGCGGTACGGAGGGACAGTAGCCCGTTGTTGCTGGCGTAATCGCCATTAATGGTCAACGTGGTGGGCGTAAACGTACCGTCAGACGGTGTGTCAGCCGACAGCGTCGCGTTTCCGTCAAGCACCAGCGAGTTGACCGTTTGAGAGTAACCATTCAGATCGAGACTGGCGCCGCTGTCGACAAGGTAGTCCGAGTTCGCGCTCAGCGTGTTAACCGCTCCGGCACGCAGTGTCCCACTGGCGACGTGGGTGTTGCCCCGGTAATTGCTCGCACCGGTCAGGGTGGACGTTCCCGAACCGAGATGATTCACCTCGCCGGTGCCGGTAATGTTGGCGCCAAGCACGAAATCATCGCTGTTATGGTTAAGGTTGAGCACCGCCGTGCTGACGCCGTCGGTATTCCCAAGATGAATTCGTGGAACGTTAATTGAACCTGCCGCCTGTTCGGTTTCTCCCTGCGCGCCGCCAATGTTCAGGATACCGGTGCTGCCTTCGCCCACCGCCAACCAGATAAGCGTGCCGGAGTTGATCGTCGCGCCATTGCCGACGGTCAGACTGCCGGTGGCGTCATTAGGCGTAGTGGTAACCCCGCCAAGATAGATGCCCTGGGCGACATTCAGCTGTGAATTTGCGCCGTCGACCCGCGTTTCGCCAGCGCCTTCGCGGTTTGAGTTCAGGGTATTGCCCACATAGCCAATGTTCATGTGTTCACTGAGGGTAAGCGAGCCACCGTTGGTGATAGTCAGTTTGCCTTTTCCCTGATCGCCCACCACCGCCCAGTTGGACGATACAGACGAACCGGCTCCGTCGATGTTCACTTCTCCAGAGGCCTGTGCGGCGTATTCGCCGATCCGCAGTTCGTTAATCCCGCTGACGCGGCTGCCGCTGTTAACCACAAGCGTACCGGAACCGTCGTGGGTTCCCAGCACCAGATTTAGCCCTTTCAGTGTCCAGGTAGCGCCGCTCTGGAGTGTGACGCTGCCCGTTGCATTGTTGCCAATCATCCCGGCGTCGGTGGTAATCGCCCGATTGTCAATGATCAGCGAGCCGTCGCTATTTTCACCCACCCGCAGGGAGCCAAAGCGATCCCAGGCCGGGTCTGTATTTTCAGATGCCGAGAGTAAGACATTATTATCGTTATTAATCGTAATAATGGCATTAGCGTCGGAAGGGGGGGGAAAGGTCAGCGCATTGATAGTATTTGCCGCTGCGGTTGAGGCTAGCGCCGCTGAAATTGCGAGGGATAACAAAGAAGAACGAAAATATAACGCGTGTTTTTTCATGATCACTCGTCCGTAAGTTTTAAAATAAAAGAAGTGATAAGCAACAATGCCTGTCTGTAATAACGGGCATTAATAGATTGCTTATATGTTTGCGTTCCTGCCTTTTAACTATTCGCTGTCAGTCAAAAAGTTTCAATCGTTTATTTATTACTCTCGCTTAACATTGATAGATTTAAACAATTAATTGCGTCATACAGACAGTACCGGGAACCGCATTTCCACCGTGTTTCGTTATGATGCTTAATGTTTCCCTTCATGCCGGGGATGTGTTTACTATGCTGGAAAACAAGGTAAAACAAAGGGATGATACAGGGTTGCGGTAAGCGAAATTACTCAAAGGTAGTTGGATAACATTAAAATATTCATCATTTGACCCTTGTGTAATCACGTAGTGGCATCATTAATTTTACGCTTTGTAAGCGCGCTTTTTAAATATTGCTTGATAAATATCAATTTTTAATCATTGATATATTTGAGAAATTTGTTTGTGCTTTTAGGATTATTATCAATTAAATGTTTTTTGCTTGCTGAATAATCTGATGACGGATGTAAGAATATATTTTGGCATCCGTTGGTTATCAATAAAGACGTCAGTTCCGATAAAAGTGAACATTCTGAAACGGGGGATTACTGTTTTAACCGCCGCCAGAATGTCGTGCGGCTTATACCAAGAAACTGAGCCGCGGCGGATTTATCGCCATTGAAGCGGTCGAGCGCTTCTCTGGCCGTCAGTCGTGTGGATGGAGACACGGCTTCGTCACGTTCTGACAGTTCCGGCAGCAGCCGCTGTAATAAATCCGCATCCAGCGTCGGCATGGGGTCGACGCTTAAAAACAGCGCCAGACGCTCCATCATATTGCGCAGCTCGCGGATATTCCCCGGCCACGGGTAGGTCACCAGAACGGCTGCGCTTTGCGCCAGACCGCTGCGGACGGTATCGGTAAACGGGACGTTCAGGGCTGCCAGCGACTGTTTTAAAAACCCCTCAGCCAACGCCGCGATATCGCCAGGGCGATCGCGCAGCGCAGGCAGAGCGAGGCGCAGAATGCTCAGGCGGTAAAAGAGATCGCGGCGGAACTGACCGTGTTTCATTGCCTCTTCCAGATTGCAGTGGGTGGCGCTGATCACCCGCACATCGATGGGGAGAGGATGATGACCGCCCACCCGGGTCACCTCTTTTTCTTCCAGTACGCGCAGCAGACGGGTTTGCAGAGGCAATGGCATCTCGCCTATCTCGTCCAGAAACAGCGTTCCGCCGTGGGCGATTTCGAACAGTCCGGCGCGCCCCCCGCGTCGGGAGCCGGTAAAAGCGCCCTCCTCATAGCCGAACAGTTCTGCTTCCAGCAACGATTCCGTAATCGCACCGCAGTTCACAGCGACAAACGGACGGGAGGCGATGTCGCTGCGAGACCCCGCGTGTACGCCGCTTTCGCGATGAATGGCCTGTGCGGCCAGCTCTTTGCCGGTGCCGGTTTCGCCCTGAATCAGCACCGCGGCGCGGGAGCGGGCGTAGAGCATGATGGTCTGACGCACCTGTTCCATATGTCCGGACGCGCCACGGATATCCTCCAGGGCATAGCGGGTACGCAGCGCCCGATCGGACGCGTAAGAGGCCGTTACGCGGGCGGTCATTCGCGTCAGATCCAGCGCATCGCTGAATCCCTGGCGCACTGTGGCCGCAGAATAGATAAAAATCGCCGTCATACCGGCTTCCTCGGCGAGATCGGTAATGAGCCCCGCGCCGACCACCGCCTCAATGCCGTTAGCCTTGAGTTCGTTTATCTGCCCGCGCGCGTCCTCTTCGGTGACATAGCTGCGCTGTTCCAGTTGCAGACCAAATGTTTTCTGAAAGGCGATAAGCGCCGGCAGCGTCTCCTGATACGTCACCACACCGATCGAGGCGGTCAGTTTTCCCGCTTTCGCCAGCGCATGCAGTACGTCAAAACCGCTCGGTTTAATCAGGATCACTGGAACAGAGAGACGGCTTTTCAGGTACGCGCCGTTAGAGCCTGCGGCGATGATGGCGTCGCAGCGTTCGGTCGCCAGCTTTTTGCGAATGTAGGTTACCGCTTTTTCAAAGCCAAGCTGAATAGGGGTGATGGTCGCCAGATGATCGAACTCGAGGCTGATGTCGCGAAACAGGTCGAACAGCCGCGTCACCGAGACGGTCCAGATGACCGGTTTGTCGTCATTGATCCGTGGAGGAAGAGGCGAAGCTGTCATAGCAAACCTAAACGTGAAGAGACCGAATAATGGGTTTAGCCGTGTTTCAATTATGTTGCAATGAAACAACGCGGAACATTTTATGAAACGTTAGCTGACACGCTTTTTTTCGCTATCTGCCAGCGGGATTTATCTATCGTATTGTCATATCAGTATTTTTTATTTTTCTTAATCGGGTGCGGCACCTGGCATAGCCTTTGCTTTATGGAGAGTAACGACGTTCACAACTTGATAACAAAGGATAAAATATGTCACGACACTCGCCGGGTCAGGCATTTCGCGCGGCCCTTACGCAAGAAAACCCGCTTCAGATAGTCGGCACCATTAACGCCAACCACGCTCTGCTGGCACAGCGCGCAGGCTACCAGGCGATTTACCTTTCCGGCGGCGGCGTGGCGGCAGGATCGCTGGGGTTGCCGGATCTCGGGATCTCAACGCTTGATGACGTGCTGACCGACATTCGTCGCATCACCGACGTCTGCCCGCTGCCGCTGCTGGTGGATGCCGACATCGGTTTTGGCGCGTCGGCTTTTAACGTGGCCCGCACCGTAAGGTCAATGATCAAAGCCGGCGCGGCGGCGTTACACATTGAAGATCAGATCGGCGCTAAGCGCTGTGGTCACCGACCGAACAAAGCGATCGTCTCGAAAGAGGAGATGGTGGATCGCATTCGCGCGGCGGTGGATGCCCGAACCGATCCCGACTTTGTGATCATGGCGCGCACCGACGCCCTGGCGGTAGAAGGCCTGGACGCGGCGATAGATCGCGCGCAGGCCTACGTCGACGCGGGGGCCGACATGCTGTTTCCGGAGGCGATCACCGAGCTTGCCATGTACCGACAGTTTGCCGACGCGGTCAATGTGCCGATCCTCGCCAACATCACCGAATTCGGCGCGACGCCGTTGTTTACCACCGATGAACTGCGCAGCGCCCACGTGGCGATGGCGCTGTACCCGCTGTCGGCGTTTCGCGCGATGAACCGCGCGGCGGAACAGGTCTATAACGTGCTGCGTCAGGAAGGGACGCAAAAAAGCGTCATCGACATGATGCAAACCCGCAACGAGCTGTACGAGAGCATCAATTACTACCAGTACGAGGAGGCGCTGGACGCGCTGAACCGGAAGTAACGCTTCGCCCAGACCTCACTATCCTGCACATTACAATAATGACGAGGACAACATGACAGACTCGACGATCCTGCAAAACAACACACATGTCATTAAGCCGAAAAAATCCGTTGCGCTGTCCGGCGTACCGGCAGGCAATACCGCGCTGTGCACCGTCGGCAAAAGCGGCAACGATCTTCATTATCGCGGTTACGACATACTGGACCTCGCCCGGCACTGCGAATTCGAAGAGGTCGCCCATCTGCTGATCCACGGCAAATTACCGACCCGCGACGAGCTTCACGCGTATAAAATCAAACTGAAAGCGCTGCGGGGATTACCGGCCAACGTGCGCACCGTACTGGAAGCGCTGCCCGCCGCGTCGCATCCGATGGATGTCATGCGCACCGGCGTCTCGGCGTTGGGCTGCACCCTGCCAGAAAAAGAGGGCCACACCGTCTCCGGGGCGCGGGATATCGCCGACAAGCTGTTAGCGTCGCTCAGCTCTGTTCTTCTCTACTGGTACCACTACAGCCACAACGGTGAGCGCATCCAACCAGAAACCGACGACGACTCCATCGGCGGCCACTTTTTGCATCTGCTACACGGCGAGAAACCGTCAAAAAGCTGGGAAAAAGCGATGCACATTTCGCTGGTGCTTTACGCCGAGCACGAATTCAACGCCTCCACCTTCACCAGCCGGGTCATTGCGGGCACCGGGTCGGACGTCTATTCGGCCATTATCGGCGCGATAGGCGCACTGCGCGGGCCGAAGCACGGCGGAGCAAACGAAGTGTCGCTCGAGATCCAGCAGCGCTACGAAACGCCGGACGAAGCGGAAGCCGATATTCGCAAACGTGTGGAAAACAAAGAGGTGGTGATTGGCTTTGGGCACCCGGTTTATACCCTGGCCGACCCGCGTCATCAGGTCATTAAGCAGGTGGCGAAGCAGCTTTCTGAAGAAGGCGGCTCGCTGAAGATGTACAACATCGCCGATCGTCTGGAAACGGTGATGTGGGAAACCAAAAAAATGTTCCCCAACCTCGACTGGTTCTCGGCGGTGTCTTACAACATGATGGGCGTTCCCACCGAAATGTTCACTCCGCTGTTCGTTATCGCCCGCGTCACCGGCTGGGCGGCGCACATCATCGAACAGCGTCAGGACAACAAAATTATCCGACCTTCCGCCAACTATACCGGACCGGAAGATCGTCCGTTCGTCTCGTTAGACCAACGTTGCTGATTCACTCCCTCTGACCCTAACATGCAGGAACGCTTTTATGTCCGTACAAGAACTAAACGTCCGCCCGGAATTTGACCGCGAAATCGTTGATATCGTCGATTACGTGATGAATTATGACATCACCTCAACAGTAGCGTATGACACCGCGCATTACTGCCTGCTGGATACGCTCGGCTGTGGTCTCGAAGCGCTGGACTATCCGGCGTGCAAAAAACTTATGGGGCCGATTGTCCCCGGTACTCTCGTGCCAAACGGCGTGCGCGTGCCGGGCACGCAGTTTCAGCTCGATCCGGTTCAGGCGGCGTTTAACATCGGCGCGATGATCCGCTGGCTCGACTTTAACGATACCTGGCTTGCCGCCGAATGGGGGCACCCTTCTGATAACCTCGGCGGCATCCTGGCGACGGCGGACTGGCTGTCACGTAACGCGGTGGCGGCAGGCAAAGCGCCGCTGACCATGAAGCAGGTGCTGAGCGGGATGATCAAAGCTCACGAGATTCAGGGCTGCATCGCGCTGGAGAACGCCTTTAACCGCGTCGGCCTGGATCACGTGCTGCTGGTGAAAGTGGCGTCCACCGCCGTGGTGGCGGAAATGCTGGGGCTGACCCGGGACGAAATCCTGAACGCGGTATCGCTGGCGTGGGTCGACGGCCAGTCGCTGCGAACTTATCGCCATGCGCCGAACACCGGCACGCGGAAGTCCTGGGCGGCAGGCGACGCCACTTCCCGCGCGGTACGCCTGGCGCTGATGGCAAAAACCGGCGAGATGGGGTATCCGTCAGCGCTGACGGCGAAAACCTGGGGGTTCTACGACGTCTCGTTCAAAGGCGAAACATTCCGCTTCCAGCGCCCCTATGGCTCTTACGTGATGGAAAATGTGCTGTTTAAAATCTCCTTCCCGGCGGAGTTCCATTCGCAGACCGCGGTAGAAGCGGCGATGACCCTGCATGCGCAGATGCAGGCGGTGGGTAAAACTGCGGCGGATATTGAGAAGGTGACCATTCGCACTCACGAAGCCTGCATTCGCATCATCGACAAGAAAGGCCCGCTGAATAACCCGGCGGATCGCGACCACTGCATTCAGTACATGGTTGCCATCCCACTGTTGTTCGGACGTTTAACGGCGGCGGATTATGAAGATGGCGTGGCGCAGGATAAACGCATCGACGCTCTGCGTGAGAAGATAAGCTGTTTTGAAGACCCGCAGTTTACCGCCGACTATCACGATCCGGAAAAACGCGCCATCGCCAATGCCATCACCGTGGCGTTCACCGACGGTACGGCGTTTGATGAAGTGGTGGTGGATTACCCTATCGGCCACGCCCGCCGTCGCGCCGACGGCATTCCAAAGCTTATCGAAAAATTCAAAATCAACCTGGCGCGTCAGTTCCCGGCCCGCCAGCAGCAGCGCATTCTGGAAGCCTCCCTGGACCGAACCCGTCTGGAGCAGATGCCGGTTAACGAGTACCTCGACTTGTTCGTTATCTGAAACAGATAGCAATAGGGCATAAGTTCAACAGGAGAGCCTCATGTCTTTTCGCGAATTTTATCAGCGTTCGATTACGCAACCGGAATTGTTCTGGGCAGAGCAGGCAAAGCGCATCGACTGGCAGACGCCGTTTACCCGGACGCTGGATCATAGCCGCCCGCCGTTTGCCCGCTGGTTCTGCGGCGGCACCACCAATCTGTGTTATAACGCCATCGACCGCTGGCTGGACAAACAGCCGGACGCGCTGGCGCTGATCGCCGTCTCTTCCGAAACCGAAGAGGAGCGCACCTACACCTTCAGCCAGTTGTATGACGAGGTGAACGTAGTGGCGTCGATGCTGCTGTCGCTGGGCGTCCGGCGCGGCGATCGGGTGCTGGTGTATATGCCGATGATTGCCGAGGCGCACGTGACGCTGCTGGCCTGCGCACGCATTGGGGCGATTCATTCGGTCGTATTCGGCGGTTTTGCCTCACACAGTGTGGCGGCGAGAATTGACGATGCCAGACCGGTGCTGATCGTCTCGGCGGATGCCGGGGCGCGCGGAGGAAAGATCCTGCCGTATAAAAAGCTGCTCGACGACGCCATCGCGCAGGCGCAGCATCAGCCGAAGCACGTGTTGTTGGTGGACCGTGGGCTGGCGAAAATGGCGCGGGTGGCCGGACGCGATCTTGATTATGCCGCCCTGCGTCAGCAACACGCAGGCGCGCGGGTGCCGGTAGCGTGGCTGGAATCTAACGAGACCTCCTGCATTCTTTACACGTCCGGCACCACGGGAAAACCCAAAGGCGTGCAGCGCGACGTCGGCGGCTACGCGGTGGCGCTGGCAACCTCAATGGACACCATTTTTGGCGGCAAAGCGGGCGGCGTCTTTTTTTGCGCGTCGGATATCGGCTGGGTTGTCGGTCACTCTTATATCGTTTACGCGCCGCTGCTGGCGGGGATGGCGACGATTGTCTATGAAGGGCTGCCAACGTACCCGGACTGCGGGGTGTGGTGGAAAATTGTCGAGAAGTACCGGGTGAACAGGATGTTTTCCGCGCCGACCGCCATTCGCGTACTGAAGAAATTTCCAACCGCCCAGATCCGCAATCACGATCTCTCCTCGCTGGAGGTGCTGTATCTGGCCGGAGAACCGCTGGATGAACCCACCGCCGCGTGGGTCACCCAGACGCTGGAGGTGCCGGTTATCGATAATTACTGGCAGACGGAGTCCGGCTGGCCGATTATGGCGCTTGCCCGTCAGCTTGACGACAGACCGTCGCGGCTCGGTAGCCCGGGCGTACCGATGTACGGTTATAACGTGCAGTTACTCAATGAAGTGACCGGCGAACCCTGCGGCGTGAACGAAAAGGGGATGGTGGTGATTGAGGGGCCGCTGCCGCCGGGCTGTATCCAGACTATCTGGGGAGACGATGAACGGTTTGTTAACACCTACTGGTCGCTGTTCAGCCGTCAGGTGTATGCCACCTTCGACTGGGGCATTCGCGACGCCGACGGCTATTACTTTATCCTCGGACGTACCGACGACGTGATAAATGTTGCCGGCCACCGTCTTGGCACCCGCGAGATAGAGGAGAGCATTTCCAGCTATCCTAACGTCGCCGAGGTGGCGGTCGTGGGGGTAAAAGACGCGCTAAAAGGGCAGGTGGCGGTGGCGTTTGTTATCCCGAAACAGAGCGACAGCCTGGAAGATCGTGATGTGGCGCAGGCGGAAGAAAAAGCGATTATGGCGCTGGTGGACAGCCAGATTGGCAATTTTGGCCGTCCCGCCCACGTCTGGTTTGTCTCGCAGTTGCCGAAAACGCGATCCGGCAAGATGTTGCGCCGGACGATCCAGGCCATCTGCGAAGGTCGCGATCCCGGCGATCTCACCACCCTCGACGATCCCGCCGCGTTGCAGCAAATCCGCCAGATCATTGAGGAGTAGCGGTAGCGCCCGGTGGCGCAAGCTGACCGGGCCTACGGTCTGCATTGTTGTAGAGCGCCCGGCGTCATGCCTGGTGGCAAAGGAAACGCTCTACTTTGCGGTCTTTATAATAATATTCTTTATCTCTGTCGTTTATTTCACGGATAACCCGACAGGGAACGCCCGCGGCAACGACATTTGAAGGAATGTCTTTTGTGACCACGCTACCTGCGCCAATCACGGTGTTATTTCCTATCGTGATACCTGGATTGATAACCACGTTACTGCCGATCCAGACGTTATTGCCAATTGTGATCGGAAAGGAATACATCTCTCCCGCTTGCCTCAATTCATGATGAACAGGATGCCCGGTCACGGAGAGGGTGACATTTGGCGCAATCAGAACGTTATCGCCAATCGTGACGGTATAGTCGTCTACGATGGTAAAATTGAAATTAGCATAAAAGTTGTCACCGATATGGATGTTGGTACCGTAGGAAAAATAAATGGGCGGCTCTATCCATGCATTTTCTCCCGTTGAGCCAAACATGGATTTAATCAAGCTTTTCCTTTTTTCAACTTCTGACGGACGTGAATGGTTATACTCATACATCAATTCCTTTCCGCGCAATCTCTCTTCCGGCAAACCTTCGCACATATCTGTAAACAGTTGGCCTGCTTTTATTCTTTCTCTCATTGGCATAGTCATGTGTGAAATTTCATCCTTGTGGTGGGTTTTATGCTTGTTTACAGACAGGTTTGACATGGCGGGTAAACGGCCCCGGTCCACTTAAGGTAAATACCGAAATCAACGTAAAGCTCAGCGCGATCAGCCCGAGCACCAGATATGCTCCCTGAAAACCGATGCTTTCATACATATTGCCGGCGAAAACCGACATGAAAATCATCGCCAGTTGCTTAAAGAAGCAGAAGCACACCAGGTAAATCGTGGCAGAGAAGCGTACCTCAAACTGACTGGTGATGTATTTAAAACAACCGACAATCAGGAACGGTATCTCAAACATATGCAAGGTTTTCAGGATCACCACTTCCAGCGCCGAAGAGGCAAACGACGAGCCGATGATCCGCACCGACATAATCGCGCCCGCCAGCAGCAGGGCGTTTTTACCGCCAATGCGGTTCACGATCAGCGGCGCAAAGAACATAATACTGGCGTTCAGAAGTTCACCCATGGTGGTAACGTAGCCAAACACGCGGGTACCCTGTTCGCCAGTGGCAAAGAATGAGGTAAAGAAGTTAGCGAACTGCTGGTCAAACACATCGTAGGTACAGGACACGCCGACAACATACAGCGACAGAAACCACAGCTTCGGCTGTTTAAATAATTCCAGCGCCAGTTTCAGGCTAAATGCCGAGTGATTCGCGCCAACCGCATCGGCCACTTTTGCCGATGAGGGCGCTTCCGTTTTCGAGAAGAACAGCAGCAATGCCAGGATCACCGCGCAGCCGGAGCCCAGCCAGAAGACAAACTGGTTATTAATGGTAAACATAATGCCGGCAATCGACGCGCACAGCGCCCAGCCGACGCAACCGAACATCCGCGCGCGGCCAAATTCAAAATGACTGCGGCGACTGGCTTTTTCTATGTAGGCCTCAATGGCGGGCGCGCCGGCGTTATAAATAAACCCCAGATAGATCCCGCCGACAATCGAACCGAGCAAAATATTGACCTGCAATAGCGGGCCGAAAACGTAAATAAAGAACGGCGCGAACATCACCAGCATACCGGTAATGACCCACAACAGATGCTTGCGCAGGCCGAGCTTGTCAGAGAGCAGGCCGAAAATGGGCTGGAACAAGAGTGAAAATAGCGAGATGCAGGCGAAGATAATACCGGTATCGCCTTTGCTGATATGGTTGATATCATGTAACCAGATCGGGAAAAAGGGGAAGTAAGCACCCATAATGAAAAAATAAAAGAAGAAGAAAAAGCCGAACATCCAGAAGTTAGTATTTTTCAAATAATGCATGTGAACGTCCTTATGCGAATATCGGGCAGGCGTTAACCTGCCCGTTTTTTGTTATTTCAGGCACCAGACGATCTGGTAGTGATAGCGACCTGCGCTGAGCTGGTATTCCGGCGACACCGACGGGCTCCAGGAGTCGTCGCCGCCCACGCCCATGTGGAAGCCGTCAAGGTTCAGCCATGTACCGGCCTCTTCCTGCAACAGATGGCGATGGCTGGTCTTCATCAGTTGTTGCTGGCTGTAGCGGCTGATATTGAACTGGAAGTCTCCGCGCCAGCAGTGGGCGCCATAGCGCAGTTCGCGGGTGTGGCAGCGCAGCCCGTTTTCGCTCGGAAAAACGTACGGCGTATACATGTCGTCGAGCGACAGGTCCCAGCGATCAAAGCAGGCGGCAGAGAGGCGGTCCGGGTAGTTTTCATGCGGACCTAATCCCAGCCAGTTCACGCGTTCCGCCACCTGGGCCAGTTGGCAGGTCAGTCCGATGCGCGCCGGGTGTGGCGTGCCGTGGGCGACATCCACATCCACCGTGATCGTCAGTTCGCCATCTCCGTCAATGCGCCAGGTTTTACGGCTGATAAACAGCGTTTCCCCCTGGGTCTGCCAGGCGTGGGCGGTAGTGATGATCACCGCGTCGGTGAGCGTCTGTGCTTCGCACTGCAACAGCATCGCTTCTGCGCGGTAATGCCCGGCGGCTTTCCAGCGTTCAACCCAGGCGTTCGGGTCAATACGCGTGGCTTCGCTGACGCCGATATCGTTATCAAGCGGCGCGCGGGTAAACTGGTCGCGAAGCGGGGTCAGCAGCTGCGCGTCCTCGCCGATCCAGTACTGCGTCAATACACCCTGCTGGCGGCAGAACTGCCAGCGTTGTTGATTCACCGTGACCAGATAATGCGTCTCTCCCGCCTCAAGCCGTGGCGCACAACCGACAGGCGAGGAGATCGCCACGCTCAGTTTTTCCGCCAGTGGCCACTGCTGCCAGGCGCTGATGTGTCCGGCTGGCGCCCACGCGGTGGCCTGCGGCTGCTCAACGCGCACCGTCAGCCATAGCTGGCCTGCTGCATCGGGGACAGCAACGTCGGGAAGGGTAATGACCTGGCGTCCCTGCGGGGCGATGTCCAGCACGACGTTCCCCGCTGCAATGGGATTACCGTCCAGGGCAAGGGACCAGTGCAGGATCTCATTGTCGCTATGGCGGAACAGATATTCGCTGGTCACCTCGATGTTACGTTCCGCGCCGGGCAGCAGGGTAAACTGGAAAAACTGCTGCGCGTGTTTGGCTTCGTACAGCGACGGATGCGGCGTACGGTCGGCAAACACCAGACCGTCCATGCAGAACTGGCGGTCATTCGGCGTGTCGCCAAAGTCGCCGCCGTAGGCCGACCATGGGCTACCTTCATCATCATATTTAATCAGCGACTGATCGACCCAGTCCCAGACAAAGCCCCCCTGCAGGCGCGGATACTGCCGAAACGCCTGCCAGTATTTGGTGAAACCGCCGAGGCTGTTGCCCATTGCGTGCGCGTATTCGCAGAGGATCAGCGGACGCTGCTCGCCCGGCATTGACAGCCATTTTTTGATTGACCATTTCGGCACCGCCGGGAACGGCTGATCCTGATCGACGCGGGCATACATCGGACAGATAATATCCGTCGCCGCGCTGTCTGCGCCGCCGCCCTCATATTGCACCGGGCGCGACGGATCTTCCGATTTCAACCAGCGGTACAGCGCGTCGTGGTTGACGCCATGCCCGGACTCATTGCCCAGCGACCAGATAATAATGCTCGGGTGATTGCGGTCGCGTTGTACCATGCGCGTCACCCGCTGGCTCATGGCGGGAAGCCAGGTTGGGTCATCGGTCAGGCGGTTCATCGGTACCATGCCGTGGGTTTCGATGTTGGCCTCATCCACGACGTACAGCCCATAACGGTCGCACAGCGTGTACCACAGCGGATGGTTTGGGTAATGGGAGCAGCGCACGGCGTTAAAATTGTTCTGCTTCATCAGGATGATGTCCTGTACCATCGTCGCTTCGTCCATTACCTGACCGTGCTTCGGGTGATGTTCGTGGCGATTTGTCCCGCGAATCAGCAGCGGCTTGCCGTTCAGCAACAGCAGGCCGTTTTCAATGCTGATCTGGCGAAAGCCGACGTCACAGGCTTCGGCTTCAATCAGTTCGCCGTCAGCGGTATGCAACTGCGCAACCGCGCGGTACAGATGCGGCGTTTCGGCGCTCCACAGCGACGGGTTATCGACTTTCAGGCGCAGGGTGGCGCGGTCATGATACGCGCCGCGCTCGTCAACAATTTCGCCGCCAAAGGGGGCAGTCCGTTCACCGACCAGGACGTCGCCATCCCACAACTGCACGGTGACGCGCAGATCGTCGCGCAGTTCACCGTGCATTCTGATTTCGGCGGCCAGTTCGGCGCGGCTGAAATCATCATTAAAGCGGGTGGAAATCCGCAGATCGCTGATTTGCGTAGCGGGCTTGGTTAGCAGGCTGACGTCGCGGAAGATACCGCTCATGCGCCACATGTCCTGATCTTCCAGGTATGTGCCGTCGCTCCAGCGCAGCACCATCACCGCCAGACGGTTCTCGCCGCCGCGCAGAAAATCGCTGAGATCGAACTCCGAAGGCAGACGGCTGTCCTGGCCGTAGCCGACCCAGCGTCCATTGCACCAGAGATGAAAGGCCGAATTGACGCCGTCGAAAATGATCCGCGTCTGGCTGTCGTGGAGTGCTGCCTCGTCAATATCGAATGTGAGCGAGTAACATCCTGTGGCGTTCTCTGCGGGTACGTAGGGCGGATTGACCGGAATTGGGTAGGTGACGTTGGTATAAATCGGTGCGTCGTAGCCGTACATTTGCCAGTTTGACGGTACGGGGATAGTGTCGGCATTTTCCGGATCGTTTAGCCGCCAGCTTTCCGGCACCGCCTCCGGCGAGGCGAACCAGGCAAATTTCCAGTCGCCGTTGAGGCTGCGCAATTGGGGAGAACGGGTATTATCCCGGGCGTCTTCGGCGCTGCGCCAGCTGGAAAATGGCGGGTGGGCTTCCAGACGGTTAAGCTGGGTTACGCCGGGATTTTCCCAGTCGCGGCGCGCCAGTACGGCGGCGAGTGAATCCGTGGTCAATGTCATGGCTATGTCCTGTCGTGAATTGTTATCCGCTCACAATTTTAGACAACATACGGGCAGAGCCAGAAAACTGTAAAGTCTGTTGAAGCTAATGAGTGAACTGTCTCACACATTTTCGTGTGCAGGATTTAGCGTGTTAACAGGGCGACCTGACGCGCCAGCTGCATGAGCGAGTCGGCCAGCGCTTGTGGAGAGGCGGCCTGTGTCCCAGGTGGCTGTACGGTTTTGCGCTCCACCAACGTGACCGGCAGCAACTGATTGCCCCCGGTTGATGCCCCGCGAGAAAGCTGGATCAGGCGGTCGACGCTGGTTTGTCCAAGCAGCGCGAAATCCTGCCTGATGGTCGTAAGGGGGGGAATGTAGCAGGCGCTGTCTTCGGTATCGTCATAGCCGATTACGGAAATATCGGTCGCCACGCGCAGACCGAACTCGCTTATGGCGCGCATTGCGCCTAACGCCATCTGGTCGTTGGCGACCAGCATCGCGCCGGGGATCGTCCCCGCGTTAAGCATCCGTTGGGTCTGAAGATAACCGGACATCGCGCTCCAGTCGCCTTCCTGTTGCGCCACCGGCTGGAGTTGATAACGCGCGAGGTGCTTATGCCAGCCCGCCAGACGCAGGCGCGCGGAAACCGACGTTTGCGGTCCGGCCAGCAGGGCGATGCGCTGGTGGCCGTGCTGAACCAGGTGCTCCACGCCGAGGCGCGCGCCGTCGTCGTGGGAAAAAATAATGCTGTTGATGGGCGACTGGTCCGACACGTCAAGGAACAGTACCGGCACGTTGCCACAGGCGGCGGCAACGGCAATGGCGTCGTCTTCGTCGAGGGGATAGTTGATGATAAGCCCACTTACCCGCTGCGCAAGCAGGTTATGCACTGCCGCTTTACAGGCGTCGACGCCGCTGCGCTCTACCATGGAAATTACCACGCTGGCCCCGGACTGGTCGGCGCGGGATTTAATGGCGGCGACAATCTGCGACGGTGCGTGCAGCGCCAGATTGGCGGTGGCAACGCCAATCAGCTGCGTCTGTTTGCCGGCTAACTGTTGGGCGACACGGTTAGGAATGTAGTTCAGCTCCGCCATGGCGGCTTCCACTTTTTCGCGGGTTCTCGCCGAGACGTGACTGGCCTGATTCACCACCCGCGAGACGGTCTGATAAGAGACGCCAGCATAGTCTGCCACATCGTAAAGCGTTACCGGTTTCACATTCATCACCCTGATTTCCACGTTTTCCGCGCGCTATCATGCCATACCGCGAAATGTTTTTCGCCATTCAGCCGGGCTGACGCCGAAGTGGGATTTAAAATGCTGACGCCAGGTCACAGCAGACTGAAAACCCACTTCACTGGCGATGCGCTCGATGGGCAATTGGCTGGATTCCAGCAGCGTCTGGCTGAGGCGCAGACGTTCACGGATCAGCCATTCGGCGACGCTACACCCTGTCGCCTTCATAAAATGACGGGTGAGCGTGCGACGGCTCATCATGACCCGACTGGCGAGCGAATCAAGGTCATGGGGGTCGCGGATTGTCTGGCGCAAATAGTCCAGCAGTCCGTTAATGCGCGCATCGCGCGTGGTTTTGGGCACCGGCTGGGCGATAAATTGCGCCTGGCCGCCTTCACGGTGTGGCGGAACAATCATCCGCCGGGCGATTTGGTTCGCCACTACGCTGCCAAAGCGCTGGCGAATCACATACAGGCAGCAGTCGAGAGCCGCCGCCGTGCCCGCAGAGGTGATGATCCCGTCGTCATCAACATACAAAGCATTGATATCAAGTGTCACCGCCGGAAAACGCGCCTGAAAATCCTGCTCAAATTCCCAGTGCGTGGCGGCGCGTTTGCCGTCCAGAAGGCCTGCATAGCCCAGAACAAATGCCCCCAGACAAAGGCCCACAATTTGCGCGCCGTTTTGCCGGGCCTGCACCAGCGTATCCAGTAGCGTCTGGGGAGGACGCTGGGCGGTGGCGCCCCAGTAGGGGATCATCACAATATCCGCGTCGATGAGCGCCTCATAACCGTAGGCGGCGTGCAACGAAAACCCGTCCTGCGAGTTGACCGTACCCGGCGTTTCGGCGCAGATCTTCACCGTAAAGCGCTTCTGCGTTGCCACCTTTTCCCCGAACAGAATGCAGGGCACAGAAAAGTGAAATGGGCTGAAATCGTCCACGGCGACAATGGCGACGGTAACGGGGCGCATAGTTTTCCTCGATGGCGGTTAAAACGTCAGGGTTTCCCCATCTTCCGGCACATGCACATATTCTGCAATCTGGTTGTCACGTGCGTAGTCTTTGAGCGCCGCGCGCGTTAACAGACAGTGATTGATGGCTTCCATATGCGTTGCCACGATCTGCGCGTCCGGTAGGGTGAAATGGGTTTTTAGCACATCTTCCGCGCCCATGATGATCGGGCCAAAACCGATGACGTGCGCGAAACCGGCGTTCAATACCACCACATCAGGCTGATAGCGGATCATGTTGGCTTCGACCTCGTCGCGCCAGACGGTATCGCCCACCAGATACAGCGTTTTTTCCTGCGGATGGGTCAAGATGAGCCCGCAGGCTTCGCCCAGCCGGGCCGCCATTTCGGGAATGGCATACAGACGATCGGAGCCGTGCTGGCCGCCGGTTTTACGCAGCGTGATCTCCCCGAGAATGGTCTCTTCCTTCAGCACCGTCAGCGCGGTAAAACCCTGTTCGCGCAGCGTCTGCGCATCCTGCTCGTTTTGCACATAAATCGGCTTATCCTTCGGCACGCATGCGGACGCGGCGTCGTCCCAATGGTCTTCATGCAGATGGGTGACGATCAGCACGTCGGCCTGTAACAGCGTGTCGATATCGCAGGGAAGCTCCACGGTGGGGTTGCGAATATCGGCGCGGGCGGTGCCGGGAAAGCCCGGCCACGCGCCTTTCGGCGCCAGCATCGGGTCAATGAGAAATGTTTTGCCGCCAAACGTAATCAACTGGGTGGCGTTGCGAATTTGCGTAATGTTCATCATCGGTACTCCAGGTGAGGGTCAGTGGAGACAGCGTAATAGAGGGCGCGAGGAAAAAATGTGGGCAAATGGGCGAATAGCGATGAGATTGGGCCAGATGACCTACTGGATGAGCGCGCGCGCGTTCCGGTCAACAGGCGCAGGGACGAGGTAAAAATGTGACCCGCTTCACCGTCCGGCCACCAGAATCGCCTGCGACTCTACGGCTTCCTCAATTTGTCGCGCCACCTGTTGTAACGCCGCAAGATGCCGCTCTGCCGCCTGCTCAATACTCATCGCGCTGGCCATATACACCAGGTTCAGACAGCCAATCACCCGCTGCTCGCTGCGCAGCGGTACGGCGATAGAGGCGATTTTCTCCTCTTCATCCCAGCCGCGATGATTTTGCCCGTAGCCCGCCTGGCGGGTGCGTGCAAGAATGGCGTCCAGCCTGCGGGGTTCGCGTGCCAGTTGGTACTCTTCGCCCGGACGCGCCGCCAGCATCGCTATCAGCGCCTGACGCTCGTTTTCCGGGCAAAACGCCAGCCAGGTCAGGCCAGAAGCGGTTTTCAGCAGCGGTAGGCGCCGCCCGACCATCGCGCGGTGAAACGACAGCCGGCTAAAGCGGTGGGTGGTTTCCCGTACCACCATCGCGTCAACGTCCAGCGTCGACACGTCGGTCGGCCAGACCACTTCGCGCAGGAGATCGCCCAGCAGCGGCGCCGCCAGTGCAGAAATCCACTGTTCGTCACGAAATCCTTCGCTCAACTGGCGCACTTTAATGGTTAAGCGGAAGCTGTCGTCAGACCGGCTGCGCCGGACGTATCCCTCATCCTGTAATGTCTCCAGCAGCCTGCGCACCGTGGTGCGATGCAGGCCGCTCAGCTCCGCCAGCAGGCTGACGCTGGCCCCGCCATCGAGTTTATTTAACATATTTAATAACATTAATCCGCGCGTTAAACCGCGAACGGTTTTGTATTCCGTCTGCTCATCATTCTTCATGTTTATTGACATATTTATAGTTAAAACAACGGAGTGCACCTGGTGCACGTTCTGACATGTTTTGATTGTAGCGCAAAAAGCCCTTCTTATACTGACAACACTATAAAAAAGTATTCACATATTTTTAACAAAAAGGTGCGGCGGCTAACCGACTCAGCCCCGCCGTTTTGTCCGAATCGTGAGGTACAACATGTCAACAACCCCTGATATTCAACCCGCCGTCAACCATACCGTTCAGGTCGCCATAGCCGGTGCGGGGCCGGTCGGACTGATGATGGCCAACTATCTTGGTCAGATGGGCATCGAGGTGCTGGTGGTGGAAAAGCTTGATAAGCTCATCGACTATCCCCGCGCCATCGGCATTGACGATGAGGCGCTGCGCACCATGCAGTCCGTCGGGCTGGTGGAGAAGGTGTTGCCACATACCACGCCACACCACGCGATGCGCTTTCTTACGCCAAAAGGCCGCTGCTTTGCTGATATTCAGCCGATGACCGATGAGTTCGGCTGGTCGCGGCGCAACGCGTTTATCCAGCCGCAGGTGGATGCGGTGTTGCTTGAGGGGCTGTCGCGCTTTCCCAATGTGCGCTGTCTGTTCTCTCGCGAGCTGGAAGCCTTCAGCCAGCAGGATGGCGAGGTGACGCTCAACCTGAAAACGGCGCAGGGGCAACGGGAAACGGTCAAAGCACAGTGGCTGGTGGCCTGCGATGGTGGAGCGAGCCTGGTGCGCCGCACGCTGAACGTGCCGTTCGAAGGGAAAACCGCGCCGAACCAGTGGATTGTGGTCGATATTGCCAACGATCCGCTCAGCACGCCGCATGTCTATCTGTGCTGCGATCCGGTGCGGCCTTACGTTTCCGCCGCACTACCCCACGCGGTGCGGCGTTTTGAATTTATGGTGATGCCAGGGGAGACCGAGGCGCAGCTCAGCGAGCCGCAAAACATGCGTCAGCTGTTAAGCAAGGTGCTGCCGAACCCGGACAACGTCGAGCTGATCCGTCAGCGCGTCTACACCCATAACGCCCGTCTTGCCGATCGCTTCCGCGTCGATCGCGTGCTGCTGGCCGGCGACGCGGCGCACATCATGCCGGTCTGGCAGGGGCAGGGCTATAACAGCGGCATGCGCGACGCCTTTAACCTCGCCTGGAAGCTGGCGCTGGTGATCGACGGCAAAGCGAGTGACGCGCTGCTCGATACCTACCAGCAGGAACGCCGCGATCACGCAAAAGCGATGATTGACCTCTCAGTGACCGCCGGCAACGTGTTGGCGCCGCCGAAGCGCTGGCATGGCACGGTGCGTGACGGCGCCTCCTGGCTGCTGAACTACCTGCCGCCGGTGAAACGCTACTTTCTCGAAATGCGCTTCAAGCCGATGCCGCAGTATCACGACGGCGCGCTGGTGCGTGAAGGCGAGGCCGCAACGTCCCCCGTCGGCAAGATGTTTATTCAGCCGAAGATCACGCTGGAGACGGGAGAGGTGACGCTGCTGGATAACGTCATCGGCGCGAACTTCGCGGTGATCGGCTGGGGCTGTAACCCGCTGTGGGGGATGAGCGAAGCGCAGATTCGGCAGTGGCGCGCCACCGGCACGCGCTTTATTCAGGTGGTGCCGGAGGTGCAGATTGGCACCCCGCAAGACCGCCATGACGGGGTGATCCGTATCGGCGACGCGCAGGGGCGTCTGCGCGAGTGGTTCGCACGGCATAACGTCTCGCTGGTGGTGATGCGCCCGGACCGCTTTGTCGCCGCCGTCGCCATTCCTCAAACCCTCGGCGCCACGCTCAATACCCTGGCGTCAGTGATGACGCTGACCCGCGCGGATGCCAATCTTCCTGTCGAAAAGGTGGCCTGATATGCACGCTTATCTTCACTGTCTTTCCCACTCGCCGCTGGTGGGCTATGTCGACCCGGCGCAGGCCGTGCTGGACGAGGTCAACGGCGTTATCGCCAGTGCCCGCGCGCGGATCGCCGCGTTTGATCCCGAACTGGTGGTGCTGTTCGCTCCGGATCACTACAACGGGTTTTTCTATGACGTCATGCCGCCGTTTTGTTTAGGCGTCGGCGCGACGGCGATTGGCGATTTTGGCAGCGCGGCGGGGGAACTGCCGGTACCGACTGAACTGGCCGAAGCCTGCGCCCACGCGGTGATGAAAAACGGCATCGATCTCGCCGTCTCGTATTGTATGCAGGTCGATCACGGCTTTGCCCAGCCGCTGGAGTTTTTGCTCGGCGGGCTGGACAACGTGCCGGTGCTGCCGGTGTTTATCAACGGCGTCGCCGCGCCGTTGCCGGGCTTTCAGCGTACCCGGATGCTGGGGGAAGCGATTGGTCGTTTCACCAGCACGCTTAATAAGCGGGTGCTGTTTTTAGGGTCCGGCGGGTTGTCGCACCAGCCGCCGGTGCCGGAGCTGGCGAAAGCCGACGCCCATATGCGCGATCGCCTGCTGGGCAGTGGCAAACAGTTGCCTGCCGGGGAGCGTGAGCTGCGTCAGCAGCGGGTGATCGGCGCCGCCGAGAAGTTTGTTGCAGATCAGAAAACGCTGCACCCGCTGAACCCCATCTGGGACAACCGGTTTATGTCGCTGCTCGAACAGGGTCGTATTGCCGAACTGGATGCCGTCAGCAATGAAGAGCTGTCGGCGATCGCGGGCAAATCCACCCACGAAATCAAAACCTGGGTTGCCGCTTTCGCCGCCATTTCCGCCTTTGGCGCCTGGCGAAGCGAAGGTCGTTACTATCGCCCGATCCCGGAGTGGATCGCCGGATTTGGCTCGCTGAGCGCCAGAACACTGAACTGAAAGGCAGGAGAACATCATGAGTTATCAACCGCAAACCGAAGCCGCGACCAGCCGTTTTCTCAACGTTGAGGAAGCCGGTAAAACGCTACGCATCCATTACAACGACTGCGGCGCAGGCGACGAAACCGTCGTTCTGCTGCACGGTTCCGGCCCGGGGGCCACGGGCTGGGCCAACTTCAGCCGCAATATCGATCCGCTGGTGGAAGCGGGCTATCGCGTGATCCTGCTCGACTGCCCGGGCTGGGGCAAGAGCGATTCGATCGTCAATACCGGGTCACGATCCGATCTCAATGCCCGCATTCTGAAAAGCGTGGTCGACCAACTGGACATTCAGAACGTCCACCTGCTGGGCAACTCAATGGGCGGCCACAGCGCCGTCGCCTTCACCCTGAGCTGGCCGGAGCGCGTCGGCAGGCTGGTGCTGATGGGCGGGGGAACCGGCGGCATGAGCCTGTTCACGCCAATGCCGACGGAAGGCATTAAGCGGCTGAATCAGCTTTACCGCGAGCCGACCATCGACAATCTGAAACAGATGATGAACATCTTCGTCCATGACCCCCGCGACCTGACCGACGCGCTGTTTGAAGCGCGGCTGAACAATATGCTGTCGCGCCGCGATCATCTGGACAACTTTATTAAGAGTCTGGAGGCGAACCCGAAGCAATTCCCCGACTTCTCGCCGCGCCTGAGCGAAATCACCGCCCGGACCCTGATTGTCTGGGGGCGCAACGACCGCTTTGTGCCGATGGACGCCGGTCTGCGCCTGCTCGCCGGGATTGCCGGTGCCGAACTGCATATCTATCGCGACTGCGGCCACTGGGCGCAGTGGGAACATGCGGACGCCTTTAACCAACTGGTGCTCAATTTCCTCGCGCGCCCATAAGGAACGGTTATGTCGAACACTATCCTTGAACCAATCGCCGCAGCGTTGCGGCTTGCAGAAGAGCAGGGCGAAGCCATTGCGCCGGTGCGTGAATGGCCGGGCGTGGAGAGTGCGGAAGCCGCCTATGCCATTCAGCGCATCAATGTTGAACACGCCGTGGCGCAGGGGCGCCGGGTAGTCGGACGCAAAGTCGGCTTGACGCATCCGAAAGTCCAGGAGCAGCTGGGGGTGAGTCAGCCGGACTTCGGCACCCTGTTCGCCGACATGTGCTACGGCGACAACGAGACCATCCCGTTTTCCCGCGTGCTGCAACCGCGCATCGAAGCGGAAATCGCGCTGGTGCTTAACCGGGATCTGCCGCACGTTGACACCACCTTTGATGAACTGGCTGGCGCCGTTGAATGGGTGCTGCCCGCGCTGGAAGTGGTGGGCAGCCGCATCCGCGACTGGTCGATTCAGTTTGTCGACACCGTGGCGGACAACGCCTCCTGCGGCGTGTATGTGCTCGGCGGCCCGGCGCAGCGTCTGGCCGGAGTCGATCTGAAAAACTGCGCCATGCACATGACGCGCAATAACGAAGAGGTGTCCAGCGGGCGCGGCAGCGAATGTCTGGGGCATCCGCTGAACGCCGCCGTCTGGCTGGCGCGCAAAATGGCCAGCCTCGGCGAGCCGCTGCGCGCCGGCGACATTATTCTGACCGGGGCGCTGGGGCCGATGGTCGCGGTCAACGCGGGCGACACCTTTGCCGCCCATATTGCAGGTATTGGTTCGGTTGCCGTCACGTTTTCCGCGGCGACCACAGAAGGAAGTCAGTCATGAGTAAGTGTAAGGTTGCCATTATCGGTTCCGGCAATATCGGCACCGATTTGATGATTAAAATTTTGCGTCACGGTCAGCATCTGGAGATGGCGGTGATGGTCGGTATCGACCCTGAATCGGACGGACTGGCCCGCGCCCGCCGCATGGGCGTCGCCACCACCCACGACGGGGTACGAGGGCTGATGGCGATGGCGGAATTTGCCGACATTGATATTGTGTTCGATGCCACCAGCGCGGGGGCGCATGTCCAAAACGACGCCGCCCTGCGCGAAGCGAAGCCGGGCATTCGCCTGATTGACCTGACACCTGCGGCCATTGGCCCGTACTGCGTGCCGGTGGTCAATCTCGCGGTCAATGTCGACCAGCAGAACGTCAACATGGTCACCTGCGGCGGGCAGGCGACCATCCCGATGGTGGCGGCGGTCTCCCGCGTGGCGCGGGTGCATTACGCCGAGATTATCGCCTCGATCGCCAGTAAATCCGCCGGACCGGGAACGCGGGCAAACATTGACGAGTTCACCGAAACCACCGCGAAAGCCATTGAGGCGGTGGGCGGTGCGGCGAAGGGAAAAGCGATTATCGTGCTTAACCCGGCCGAACCGCCGCTGATGATGCGCGACACCGTCTATGTGCTGAGTGACGCCGCCTCGCAGGCGGAAGTGGAAGCGTCCATCAACGAGATGGCGGCCGCAGTGCAGGCTTACGTGCCGGGCTATCGCCTGAAGCAGCGCGTGCAGTTTGAGGTCATTCCTGAGGATAAACCAGTGAATTTGCCGGGCATCGGACAGTTCTGTGGGCTGAAAACCGCGGTGTATCTGGAAGTGGAAGGGGCGGCGCACTACCTGCCAGCGTATGCGGGCAATCTCGATATTATGACCTCCAGCGCGCTGGCGACCGCTGAAAAGATGGCGCAGTCGCTGACGCGTCGGGCAGGAGAAGCAGCATGAACGGTAAAAAACTCTACATCTCGGACGTGACCCTGCGCGACGGCATGCACGCCATTCGTCATCAGTATTCACTGGAAAACGTGCGCCAGATTGCGAAAGCGCTCGACGACGCGCGGGTGGATTCGATTGAGGTCGCCCACGGCGACGGCCTGCAAGGCTCCAGCTTCAACTACGGCTTTGGCGCGCACAGTGATTTGCAGTGGATTGAAGCGGCGGCGGAGGTGGTGAAACATGCCAAAATCGCCACGCTGCTGTTGCCGGGGATCGGCACGATTCACGACCTGAAAAATGCGTATCAGGCCGGGGCGCGGGTGGTGCGCGTGGCGACCCACTGCACCGAGGCGGACGTCTCCGCTCAGCATATTCACTCTGCCCGTGAGCTGGGAATGGACACCGTCGGTTTCCTGATGATGAGCCATATGACCACGCCGGAAAATCTGGCCAGGCAGGCGAAGCTGATGGAAGGCTACGGCGCGACCTGCATCTATGTGGTCGACTCCGGCGGCGCAATGAACATGACGGACATTCGCGATCGCTTCCGCGCCCTGAAAGCGGTGCTGAAGCCGGAAACAGAAACCGGCATGCACGCGCATCACAACCTGAGTCTTGGGGTGGCGAACTCGATCGCCGCCGTGGAAGAGGGCTGTGACCGCATTGACGCCAGCCTGGCGGGAATGGGAGCCGGAGCGGGCAACGCGCCGCTGGAGGTCTTTATTGCCGCGGCCGATAAGCTCGGCTGGCAGCACGGCGCCGATCTGTATGCGCTGATGGACGCCGCCGACGATCTGGTGCGCCCGTTACAGGACCGCCCGGTGCGCGTGGATCGCGAAACCCTCGCGCTGGGCTATGCCGGCGTGTACTCCAGCTTCCTGCGTCACTGCGAAGTGGCGGCGGCACGCTACGGCCTGAGCGCGGTCGACATCCTCGTCGAACTGGGGAAACGCCGGATGGTGGGCGGCCAGGAAGACATGATCGTCGATGTGGCGCTGGATCTGCGCAACAGTCAATAAATAAGAATGATGCGGCTGGCAACGTATCAGCCGCCATTCACCTGCCCCGTGAACTCAGAGGGAGATCTTATGCATCCTCGTCCCTACGCTACATCGCGCCTGATGCTGACCATCGGGCTGTGTTTTCTGGTCGCCCTGATGGAAGGGCTCGATCTCCAGGCCGCCGGTATCGCCGCCGTGGGCATCGCCCGGGCATTCTCGCTGGATAGCATGCAAATGGGCTGGATCTTCAGCGCCGGGATCCTCGGCCTGTTACCCGGCGCGCTGGTCGGTGGCATGCTGGCGGATCGCTATGGACGCAAGCGCGTCCTGATCGCCTCCGTGGCGCTGTTCGGCGTGTTTTCGCTGGCGACCGCCCTGTCGTGGAGTTTCTTCACGCTGGTGTTTGCCCGCCTGATGACCGGCGTGGGCCTGGGCGCCGCGCTGCCGAATCTGATTGCGCTCACCTCCGAAGCCGCGGGGCCACGCTTTCGCGGCACGGCGGTCAGCCTGATGTACTGCGGGGTGCCTATTGGCGCCGCGCTGGCGGCAATGCTCGGTTTTGCTGGTGTCGCAACGGCCTGGCAGACCGTCTTCTGGGTGGGCGGCGTGATTCCGCTGCTGCTGGTGCCGTTGCTGATGCGCTGGCTGCCCGAGTCGGCAGTATTTGCCGGTCAAACCCCGGGCGCGCCACCGTTGCGCGCGCTGTTTGCCCCGGCGACGGCCAGCGCCACGCTGCTGCTCTGGCTGTGCTATTTCTTCACCCTGCTGGTGGTCTACATGCTGATCAACTGGCTGCCGATGCTGTTGGTGGAACAGGGATTCCAGCCTTCGCAGGCGGCGCGGGTGATGTTTTCCCTGCAAATCGGCGCGGCGGCAGGCACGCTGATCCTCGGGGCGTTGATGGACAAGCTGCGGCCGCTGACCATGTCGCTTCTGATCTATAGCGGGATGCTGGCCTCGCTGCTGGCGCTGGGCACCGTCTCTTCCTTCAGCGGTATGCTGATGGCCGGATTCATCGCCGGGCTGTTCGCCACCGGCGGGCAAAGCGTGCTCTACGCGCTGGCGCCGCTGTTCTACAGTACCGACATTCGGGCGACAGGGGTCGGCACCGCCGTGGCGGTCGGGCGCCTCGGAGCGATGAGCGGGCCGCTGCTGGCCGGGAAAATGCTGGCGCTCGGCACCGGTACCGTCGGCGTGATGGCGGCGTCAGCGCCAGGGATCCTGCTGGCGGGACTGGCGGTGTTTGTACTGATGAGCCGGACATCGCGCCGCCTGGCGGCTGGCTGAGTTTTGCATTCCGCCCGTAAACACGGTATAACAAACCTTCTTTGGATGTTTAGATGTCCATACGTTTAGAAGGTTATATGCAAACAACACAACAACATGCGCCACTGAAGCGCACCATGAAAACCCGCCATCTGATTATGCTGTCTCTGGGGGGCGTAATCGGTACCGGCTTATTTTTTAATACCGGATACATTATTTCGACCACCGGGGCGGCAGGGACGCTGCTGGCTTATCTGATTGGCGCGCTGGTGGTCTGGCTGGTGATGCAGTGCCTCGGCGAGCTGTCGGTCGCGATGCCGGAAACCGGGGCGTTTCACGTCTATGCCGCGCGCTACCTCGGTCCGGCGACGGGATACACCGTGGCATGGCTTTACTGGTTGACCTGGACTGTGGCGCTCGGCTCCAGCTTTACCGCCGCCGGATTTTGCATGCAGTACTGGTTCCCGCAGGTGCCCGTCTGGATCTGGTGTGTCATTTTCTGTCTGGTGATATTTGGTCTGAACGTGGTGTCCACCCGCTTTTTTGCCGAAGGCGAGTTCTGGTTTTCGCTGGTCAAAGTGATCACCATTATTGCCTTTATCATCCTTGGCGGGGCGGCGATTTTCGGTATCATTCCGATGCAGGACGGTTCACCCGCGCCGGGGTTAAGCAATATTACCGCCGAAGGCTGGTTTCCACACGGCGGCCTGCCGATTCTGATGACCATGGTGGCGGTGAATTTCGCCTTTTCCGGCACGGAGCTTATCGGCATTGCCGCCGGTGAAACGGAAAACCCGCAAAAAGTCATCCCGGTGGCGATTCGTACCACCATTGCCCGGCTGATCATTTTCTTTATCGGCACCGTGTTCGTGCTGGCGGCGCTGATCCCAATGCAGCAGGCGGGGGTTGAAAAAAGCCCGTTTGTGCTGGTATTTGAGAAGGTGGGCATTCCTTACGCGGCGGATATTGTTAACTTCGTGATCCTGACTGCGATTCTGTCGGCGGCAAACTCCGGGCTGTACGCGTCCGGGCGGATGCTGTGGTCGCTGTCTAACGAGCGCACGCTGCCCGCCTGTTTTGCGCGGGTGACCCGCAATGGCGTGCCGCTTACCGCGCTGTCGGTGAGTATGCTCGGCGGCGTGCTGGCGCTGTTTTCCAGCGTGATCGCGCCGGATACGGTCTATGTCGCGCTGTCGGCGATTTCCGGCTTTGCTGTGGTGGCGGTGTGGCTGAGTATCTGCGCGTCACATTTTGTTTTTCGTCGTCGTCACCTTCAGCAGGGCAAAACGCTTGATGCGCTACAGTATCGCGCCCCCTGGTATCCGTTGGTGCCCGTGTCCGGGTTCGTCCTTTGCCTGGTGGCCTGTGTCGGGCTGGCTTTCGATCCGAGTCAGAGAATTGCGCTGTGGTGCGGTTTACCGTTTGTGGCGCTGTGTTATGGTGTTTATTTCCTTACTCAATCGCGAGATAAACAACAGGAGTCTGAACATGTCGCAGAATAATCCGTTAAGCGCCATTCTCGAAAAGCACGATTTTCTGTTGCTGGACGGGGCAATGGCGACGGAGCTGGAAGCGCGGGGGTGCGATCTTACCGACAGTTTGTGGTCAGCCAGGGTGCTGGTAGAAAACCCGGAGCTGATCCGCGAAGTTCATCTGGACTATTTTCGCGCCGGGGCCCAGTGCGCGATTACCGCCAGCTACCAGGCCACGCCGGAAGGGTTTGCGGCGCGCGGACTGGATGAAGCGCAGGCCAAAGCGCTGATCGGCAAAAGCGTGGAGCTGGCGCGTAAAGCTCGCGAAGCCTGGCTGGCGGAAAATCCGCAGGCGGGCACGCTGCTGGTGGCGGGATCGGTCGGCCCGTATGGCGCGTTCCTGGCGGACGGGTCGGAATATCGCGGTGACTACGTGTGCACCCCCGAGCAATTTCAGGCCTTCCACCGTCCGCGCGTTGAGGCGCTACTGGATGCTGGCGCCGATCTGCTGGCCTGTGAAACGCTGCCTAACTTTGTTGAGATTCAGGCGCTGGCGGCGCTGTTGACCGACTACCCGCGCGCCCGCGCATGGTTCTCTTTCACCCTACGCGACAGTGAACATCTGAGCGACGGCACGCCGTTGCAGGAGGTGGCCGAGTGGCTTAATCATTATCCGCAGGTGGTCGCGATTGGCATTAACTGCATCGCGCTGGAAAACACCACCGCCGCGTTACAGCATTTGCGCGGCGTAACGGCGCTGCCGCTGGTGATTTACCCGAATTCGGGTGAGCATTACGATGCGGTGAGCAAAACCTGGCATCATCATGGTGAAGTGTGCGAGACGCTGGCGGATTATTTGCCGCAGTGGTTAGCGGCGGGGGCGAAGCTGATAGGCGGCTGCTGCCGGACGACGCCAAAGGATATTGCCGAGTTAAACGCCCGGCGCTGAGGGTGCGCCGGGTGGCGTCGCGCCACCCGGCAACGATCACGCCGCGTCCGCTAACATAAACATGCCGTACGGGTGGATTTCGAGGTAGTACTGCTCGCCGACGTCCGGCTGTAAGCGCGTAGCGTTGACCTGTAATAAAATCTCCTGCCCGTGCCACTCCACCGTTACTTCATACTGTGGCCCCATATAGGCCACGTGCCGGATGGCGCAACGCTGACTCTCTTCCCCACGATCGCTTAAGGTGATCGCTTCCGGACGCACGCCCACGGTCCCGGCGCCTTCAGCCACAAAGTGCGCGGGGCGCGGCAGGCGATAACCGTAAATATTCACCGCTTCCGGGGTGAAGGTGGCCGGGAACAGGTTGGCATCGCCCATAAAGCTCGCCATAAAACGTGACGCGGGCTGGCGGTAGAGTTCCTGCGGCGAACCGATCTGCATGATATGTCCTTTGTTCATCACCAGCACGGTGTCGGAAACGGCAAAGGCTTCGCTTTGATCGTGGGTGACGTACAGTGAGGTAATATCAAACTGCTTTTGCAGTTCGCGGATCTTGTCACGCATGCTGCGCCGGAGGTTAGCGTCGAGGTTACTCAGCGGCTCATCGAACAACAACACCTTTGGTTTGAGGATCAAGGCGCGCGCCAGCGCCACGCGCTGCTGTTGGCCGCCGGAGATCTGATCGACATAGCGCGCTTCAAAGCCGTCAAGATCGACCATCGCCAGCGCCTCTTTCACCCGGGCGTTGACTTCCTGTCGTGAGACGCCGAGCATCTTCAGGCCGTAGCCGACATTTTCTCCCAGCGACATATGCGGGAACAGAGCGTAGGACTGGAATACCATACAGATATCGCGCTGCTGAATGGAACGGTGGGTAACATCTTCGCCATCGATAAAAATCTGCCCTTCACTCGGTTTTTCCAGCCCGGCGACCAGACGCAGAATAGTGGTTTTACCGCAGCCGGAGGGACCGAGCAGCGTCACCATTTGTCCCTGCGGAATCGTGAGAGTGATATTGTCGATCACCGTGTTGCTGCCGAATCGTTTGGTGACGTTGCGCAGTTCAACAAAATTTTTCTGACTCATAGTGCGCTCCATTACGCCTGATTTTTCGCTTTCGAACGGGAGATACGCGCTTCCCCGATCAGCCAGTCAAAGATGAAAATGATTGCCAGCATCACCACGATCAGAATCGAACCGTAGGCAATCGCCACCCCGTATTCGCCGTCTTCTACGCGGTTTAAAATGTAGGCCGTCGCCACCCGGGTGTCCGGCGTCACGAGGAACACAATGGCGCTGACGGTGGTAATGGCGCGCACAAAGCTGTAGATCAGCGCTGAGAGGATCGCCGGGCGCAGCAGCGGCAGCAGAATGTGGGTAATGGTGCGTAAACTCCCGGCGCGCAGACTGAGTGAAGCTTCATCCAGCGATTTATCGATTTGTCCTAAGCCCGCAATTCCGGCGCGAATCCCTACCGGCACATTCCGCATCACCATTGAGATAATGACAATCGCCGCCGTACCGGTGAGATACACTGGCGCGCTGTTAAAGGCGAGAATGTACGACACGCCCGCCACGGTGCCGGGTACGGCAAAGCACAGCATGGTGGTGAACTCGATGGTCTTCTTGCCTTTGAACTGCTGGCGCACCACGATCCATGCGATAAGCAACCCGAAGGCGGCGGTGATTGGCGCGGCAATCCCGGCGTAAAGCAGGGTATCCAGTAGCGAAGGCCATGCGCCGTCACTCATGCCCTGGCCGAACAGCTTAATAAAGTTATCCAGCGTCAGGGTGTAGTCCACGCCCCAGTTAACGGTAAAGCTGCCGTAGAAAATGCTGCCGTAAAGCAGGGCGTTAAAGGCCACCCACACCGCCAGGATCACCACCACGCTCCACACGAGCGTCACCGGCAGCGGCTGCACATCACCGCGATACGATTTACCGGACACGGTGACGTAGGAGCGCTTACCGATCCACATGTACTGGACGCAGAACACCAGCAGCGAAAAGAGCAGCAAGAACGCGCCGAGGGTGCTGGCGGCCTGATAATCCAGTTGTGAACCGGTAATGTAAAAGTAGATTTGCGTGGCCAGAACGTCGAAGTTACCGCCGAGAACCAGCGGGTTACTGAAGTCAGCCAATGACTGCACAATGACGATCAGAAACGCGTTCGCCAGCGCCGGTTTGAGCAGCGGCACAAACACGCCGTTAAACGTCTGCCAGCGGCTGGCGCGCAGGGTATAGGAAGCCTCTTCCAGCGATGGATGAATGGTTTTGATCGCGCCATCGAGGATCATAAACGCCATTGGGGTAAACGCCAGCACCTGCGCCAGCCAGATGCCGGTAAAACCGTACAGCCAGTTGGTATTGGTCAGCCCGAACCAGTCGACCATCCATTCAGTGACATAGCCGGAGCGGCCCATCATCAGCGTCACCCCCAGCCCCACGACGAACGGCGGGGTGACGATCGGCAATATTGAAAAAATACGGCCAATAATGGCGCTGCGGCGGGCGATACGGGTGGTGTAAATCGCCAACACCAGACCAAAAAACGTGCAGCCGACGCCCACCGCTATCGACAGCGCGATAGAGTTGATAATGACCTGGATGATGTGTGCCTGTGACAGCACGGTCATAAACGCCAGCGGCGCGAATTCTCCGGTATCGCCGGTGAACATCGGAATAAAAATAGCGATGCTTGGCCAGACGATAAACACGCCAATCAACGCCACGATGGCGACCAGCGAGCCGATGACGAAACGGTCGCCGCCCAGCCATTCCAGACGGGTCAGCGCCAGGGTCATCATCGCGCCCAGCGCCACAAACAGTACGAGGGTCGCGTAGCCTAAGCCGCGACCTTCCACAGTGGCGCTGATGACAACAAACGCCATACAGAATAACGACCAGCCTGCGTCGAGGTAATGGCGGTTGCGCTGCTCCCGCGTGGCTTCCTGAAAAGGACGTATCAGCAGCAGGCCTGGCAGCAGATACCACAGCCAGCTAACATTAACCTGCGACCAGCCGTAGGCGTCGACAATCTCATCGCGCGTCGACTCCAGCAGGCCATAATCCAGGCTCCAGCTCGGCAGCAGCGCAAATGCCAGCCAGCTCAGCAATACCCAAAGGAATACCGCATCCCGTTTTTTCACGGAATGGCGTGCAAGTGTGTGTGACATAGCGGTTCCGGTGTTGAGGAAGATCCTGGCCGGGTAGGCGTAGCCGCCACCCGGCATGACCGCAAAAGTGGGCTTATTTACCCATTTTCACTTCGCTGACCCATTTATTGATGAGCGCTTTGCGAACATCCGTTGAGCCATATTTATCCATGTCGTAATTGATCAGCTTCAGGCCGTCGAGTTTCAGTGAGTTAGGTGACGTTTCCGCAGTGGTATTGGTCAGGATCTGATAAGACTTACCTTTCTTCCATGCCAGTTCCTGCGCCTCTTTCGACAGCACCCAGTCGACGAACAGTTTGGCGTTGTCGAGATTGCGCGCGCCTTTCAGAATGCTGACGCCGCCGATTTCGTAGCCGGTGCCTTCACACGGGGAGATCAGCTCCAGCGGTGCGCCTTGCTCTTTTTCCAGCGAGTAGTCGTGCAGGAAGCCGATACCGATCGCCGTTTCACCGCGCGCGGCGTTTCGCGCCGGGGCGATACCGGACTTGGTGTACTGAGAAACGTTGCTGTTTAGCTGTTTCAGGTAATCAAAGGCCTGATCTTCCCCCCACAGTTGCGCAAAAGTCGCCAGTGCGGTGTACGCCGTTCCGGAACTTTGCGGGTCGGCAATTTGAATTTCGCCTTTGTATTCTGGTTTAGTCAGATCCTTCCAGCATTTTGGCACCGGCAGGTTTTTCTCTTTCAGGCGTTCGGTGTTAACGCCAAAGCCGAGAATGCCCACATACACCGCCGACGAATAATTTCCTTTCAGTTTGGCAGGGTCGCGGAACTGTGTCATGACCTGCTCAAGGTTGGGCGATTTATACGGTTGCAGCAGACCCATTTCCCCAGCCTGAGACTGCGGATCAAGCGTACCGCCGTACCAGACGTCAGCCTGCGGGTTTTTCTTTTCGGCATCGACTTTCGCCAGCGTGCTGCCCGAGCCGTTGCGGATGAATGACGTTTTCACGTCGTACTTTTCCCCAAAAGCTTTGGTTTCTGCTTCGCACATTTCATTGGTAGCGCTGCAATAGACCACCAGACGGCCTTTCGCCTGCGCCGCGCCGGAAAGTGTTGCCAGCGCCACGGCAGAGGCAATAAGGGTAGAGGTAAAGGTCATTTTCATTGTTTTATCCTTTGACTGAGTGGGGTGGTGATGCCCGACATCAGCAGGGGCATCAGCAGTAAACCCATTAATACCGCGGCGATCGAGAGCAAACTGAACATCCCCGACCAGCCGTAGCGTTCTATGACCAGCGACAGAGGCCAGCCCGCCAGCGCTGCTCCCAGATAGGCGAACAGGCCGAGAAACCCGGTGATCGACCCGGCCGCTGCTTTGTGTCCGCACTCCACCGCAGCAAGACCGATCAGCATTTGTGGGCCAAAGACAAAGAAACCCACCGTAAAGAAACAGACCGCCAGCAGCGCGTAATGATGCACTGGCGCCAGCCACAGCGCGGCGACGGCCACCATCAGCCCCAGCGTGAACAGCAAAATCATCGGCGCCCGCTGGCCGCTGAACAGTAAATCTGACCCCCAGCCAGCAAACAGCGCGCCGAGCAGTCCGCCCACTTCAAACAGCATAACCGTGGCGTTGGCGCTCAGCAGATTGACGCCGTGGCTCTCGGTCAACCAGATGTTGCCCCAGTCGTTCAGGGCGATGCGGATGAGATACACCAGCACATACGACACGCCTAACAACCAAATCATCGGGTTTTTCAACATGGTGGTTCGCAGCATCTGCCACAGCCCCATCGGCGGGCTTAACTGCTCCTGGCGCAGTTCCAGCGGGTCGTTACGCCAGGCGCCGACTGACGGTAATCCCTCTTCGCGGGGCGTTCCCGCCAGTTGCAGTGTTAACCAGATACCCAGCGCCATGCTGATGATCCCCGGCGTCAGCATCGCCGCCTGCCAGCCCCACCAGTGGGCGGCAAAGGCGCTAATCAGCGGGATAATCGCCCCGCCGATGTTGATCGACATGTTCCAGCAGCCCCACCAGAAACCGCGTTCATTGCGTGAATACCAATGGGTCAGCAGACGGGCGCACGGCGGCCAGCCCCAGCCCTGAAAAAATCCGTTCAGCGTCCAGACAGCAAGAAGAAGCGTCAGTGACTCGCCAAACGCGAACGCGACGTTCAGCACGCCGGTAGCGAAAAGTCCCACGCCCATAAATCCACGCTGTCCGTGGCTGTCGTGCCACAGTCCGGCGGTGAATTTCGACAGCCCGTAGCTGAGGTAAAACAGCGATCCCAGGAGACCGATATCGCCTTTATCCAGCCCCAGATCGGTTTGTAACGCAGGTAACACATAGTTCACGCTTTTGCGCGTCAGGTAGAACGCCGCGTAGCCAATCACCATGCACAGCAGTAATCTCGGGCGCAGCGTCCGGTAACGTTGTTCAATGTCAGTCACTGGGCGTGCGTGCATACCGTCTCCGTTTTTCTGACTATAAAAAATTGAAACCGAAAGGGGATGAGAGAAAGTCCGGAGTGACTAAGACTTTTTCCTGGTTAAAAGGCGATTTGTTGCAAATTTGTGGGCAAGTTAACACTCACCCGCGTGCCGTCCCGGGACTCCAGGGTCAGTTCACCGCCGAGCGCGCTGACGCGTTCGCGCATTCCCTGAATACCGAAGCCAGACATGCGCGCCACGTCGATGCCCACGCCGTTGTCTTTTACGTCCAGATACACCGTCTCACCGCGCTGGCGCAAAACAATCGAGACCTCACTGGCGGCGGCGTGCTTACAGACGTTGTTCAACAGTTCCTGCAACAGACGGTAGAGGGTAAAGCGCACCGTTTCGCTTTCGGGCGTGGAGGGCAACTGATAGTCAAACCGGCAGCGGATACCGCGCTCCTGAAAAGCAAACTCGTTGAGCAAATGATGCAGCGCCTCTTTGAATGACAGTTCATCCAGCGCGGGCGGTCGAAGCTGGCGCAGAAGCTGACGGGTAGAGTGGTGAATGCGCCGGGCCAGTTCGTTAATCTGGCTGGCGGCGGCCTGGGTTTGCGCCGGATCGCGCGCCCGTTTTACTAATTGTGACTGGATCTGTATGGCGGTAATGTTCTGGCCGATTTCATCGTGCAGCTCGCGCGCCAGACTTTTACGCGTGTCTTCCTCTGTATGGATCAGCTTTTCAGTCAGCGCCCGTCGCGCCGCCAGTTCGGCCTCCAGCCGTTGCCGGTAATGGTGCAGGTTTTGCGCCAGATGCTGCTGACGGCTGATGGCGATCCCCAGCCCGATGCCCAGCAGCGACTGGGTGGCGAGGAAGATCTCCAGCTCAATCAGGTTACTGAATCCAACCCCAACCTGACGGGCGAGGGTGATCATCATGCTGCCGAGCAGGCCAGAGAGCACGCCGCCCTGCCAGCCGAATTTCCATGCCATCACGACATTGGGGAGAAAGACCACAATCAGCAGCAGCCGTTCAATTTCCGGCGAAAGCACCATCTGGGTACCGATGCCAATGATAAAAAACAGGCTGCACCAGATAATCAGCGAGGTGCGCAGCGGTGGATTAGTGGTGTCCAGCCCCAGCAGATGATAACGGTGCTGCTGGCGAAGAAATTCAAAAATCAGATAAACAAACGGCGTCAGCAGTACGCCGCCAGTAAATGAGGCCAGCCCGAGCAGTAATGCCGGGCTTTTCACAAACGGAGAGAGCAGGACAGTATTCAGAAGAGAAGCGACGGTGACCGTCGCCAGCAGCAGGGTGAGCCGCTGCCAGTAAAGTGGGAAACGGCGCCAGTACTGCTGTGCGAGGCTGGCGGGAAGCAGGCCGATCAACGGTGCGGTTGTCAGCAGATAGCCATTCAGTAAGTGTTCGCTGTGCAGCCAGAAGAGCATCGCTATGGGCGGTAAGACCAGCGCGGGCCAGTAACGACGCGAAAGCAGGATCAGCAGCGCCAGATAAACGCCGTGCGGTAAAAACAGCGCCGCTTGTTGACCGTTGTGGGTCAGGTAAAAACTGAGCGTCCACAGCATCAGCCAGCCCGTTCCCCAGGCCAGCAGGATAAACAGCGAAATGACGATGTGGCGAACGCCGCGCGACATCAGTGCCCCGCCAGCAGTTGGTGGTCGAGCGCAAAATGCACCAGCTCAATGGTGCTGTGACAGTTCAGCTTGCCGAGCACGTTGGCGCGATGCACATGTACTGTTTTATGGCTCAGGTCGAGCTTAAAGGCGATCGCTTTCACGCTATCGCCCTTCACCAGCAGGTCGAATACCTCGCGCTCGCGTGGCGTAAGCGCTTCCAGGACCGGTGACGACTGTTTCCCGCCGCGCAGCGCGCGTAGCGCATCGGCGCAGAGATAGTGCCCGCCCATGCCGACGGAACGTACGGCCTGAACCAGTTCCTCCGGTCCACAACGCTTGGTGAGATAGCCGCTGGCGCCTGCATCCAACGCGCTTTGCACAAAGGTCGGCGAGTCATAAATACTGAGAATAATGGCGCGGAACTGCGGTTTTTGCGCCCGCAGTCGCTTCAGCAGGCTCAGGCCGTTTTCATCCGGCATGGCGATATCCATCACCGCCACGTTGACCTCCTCGCGCAGCAGCGTAGGCCACGCTTCTGCCGCGCTGCTGTACTGGCCCGCGACGTCCAGATCGTCTTCAAGACTCAGTAGCTGCGCAAAACCGGATCGCACCACCACATGGTCGTCCACCAGCACCACACGTATCATCTTTTTGCTCTCTTGCCGGATCATATCGCTATGATGCCTGCCGCCGCTGCGCTGGCAATCAATCAGGCGTAGTTATGGAATGGATGTAACAAAAACGTCATGCAACCTGACAGCGACGTCGTTTGGGGTAATGCGCGAAATCACTAACTATTGCCGATTTTTTTCTAAAAACGCTTTGCTATTAGCAAGACTTTTTAATTCCTTTATCAATTTCTTTTGCGACGAAATACTGCCTCTATAACAAGACAAGGGAGCAGACCTATGGCACGTTCATCGCATTATTCACTTCTTGCCGTTCTGGCATTCATCGCGTTTCAGGCGCAGGCGGTTAACGTCACCGTCGCGTATCAGACCTCCGCTGAACCGGCAAAAGTCGCCCAGGCGGACAGCACGTTTGAGAATGCGAGCGGTGCAACCGTCGACTGGCGCAAGTTCGACAGCGGGGCGAGCATCGTACGCGCGTTGGCCTCGGGCGACGTTCAGATTGGTAATCTCGGTTCCAGCCCGCTGGCGGTCGCAGCCAGCCAGCAGGTGCCTGTCGAAGTTTTCCTGCTCGCTTCTAAACTCGGCAGTTCCGAAGCGCTGGTGGTGAAGAAGAATATCCACACGCCCACGGATCTGATCGGCAAACGTATTGCGGTACCGTTTATCTCCACCACCCATTACAGCCTGTTGGCGGCGCTGAAGCACTGGGGAATAAAGCCTGATCAGGTACAGATTATAAACCTGCAGCCACCGGCAATTATTGCCGCCTGGCAGCGTGGGGATATTGACGGCGCGTATGTCTGGGCGCCCGCGGTTAATACGCTGGAAAAAGAGGGCAAGATACTGACCGACTCCGCTCAGGTTGGGGAATGGGGCGCGCCGACGCTTGATGTCTGGGTGGTGCGGAAAGATTTTGCCGATTCTCATCCGGAAGTCGTGAAAGCCTTCGCCAAAAGCGCGCTCGACGCGCAGCAGCCTTATATTGCAGATCCGGACGCGTGGCTGAAGCAGTCGGAGAACCTCCGCAAGCTGTCGCGCCTAAGCGGCGTGCCAGAAGCCGATGTGCCGGGTCTGGTGAAGGGTAATTCTTACCTGACGGCGCAGCAGCAGATAGCGGAACTGAATGGGCCGGTGAATAAAGCGATTATCGACACGGCGCAGTTCCTGAAAGCGCAGGGCAAAGTTCCCGCCGTGGCAAGCGACTACAGCCAGTTCGTTACCGATCGCTTTATACCGTAAAGGAGGCGAGGATGCTGCAAATCTCTCATTTATACGCCGATTACGGCGGAAAGCCCGCGCTGGAAGATATCAGTCTGACGCTGGACAGCCGCGAACTGCTGGTCGTGCTGGGCCCGTCCGGCTGCGGTAAAACCACGCTACTGAATCTGATCGCCGGGTTTATGCCGTATCAGCGCGGGACGATACAACTGGCAGGGAAGCGTGTTGACGGACCGGGGGCGGAGCGAGGCGTGGTGTTTCAACAGGAAGGACTGCTGCCGTGGCGCAACGTGCAGGACAACGTCGCGTTGGGTCTGCAACTGGCGGGCGTGAAAAAAGCGCAGCGTGATGACATTGCGCAGGCGATGTTGAGGAAGGTCGGATTGGACGGGGCCGGGCAGCGTTACATTTGGCAGCTTTCCGGCGGGCAACGCCAGCGCGTGGGTATTGCCCGCGCGCTGGCGGCAAACCCGCAACTGTTGCTGCTCGACGAACCTTTTGGCGCGCTGGATGCGTTTACCCGCGAGCAGATGCAAATCCTGCTGCTTAAGCTCTGGCACGAGACGGGAAAACAGGTGCTGCTCATTACCCATGATATTGAAGAAGCAGTATTTATGGCCACCGAACTGCTGTTGCTCTCTCCCGGACCTGGGCGGGTGCTGGAACGGCTGCCGCTCGACTTTTCCCGGCGCGTTGTCGCGGGGGAAAGCGGGCGTAGTATCAAGTCCGACCCACAGTTTATCGACACCCGCGAGTATGTTTTGCAGCGCGTTTTCGCCGAGCGGGAGGCCTTTTCATGAGCGTGTTGATTAACGATAAACCGCGCCCGCGCGCGCTGAAATGGCGCAGGCCATTCTCCCGCCAGTTCACGCTGAGCATTGCTACGCTGGCGGCGATCCTTCTCGCGTGGTGGGCAGTGGCGGCGATGCAACTGGTGAGTCCTTTGTTCCTGCCGCCGCCGGAGCAGGTACTGAAAAAGCTGATTGCTATTGCCGGGCCGCAGGGGTTTATGGATGCCACGCTGTGGCAGCATCTGGCAGCCAGTCTGAGCCGCATCGCGCTGGCGCTGCTGGCGGCAGTCGCTGTCGGTATTCCGGTGGGGATCGCGATGGGGCTTAGCCCGACGGTGCGCGGCATGCTCGATCCGATCATTGAGCTGTATCGGCCCGTGCCGCCGCTGGCGTATCTGCCGCTTATGGTGATCTGGTTTGGCATCGGCGAAACCTCGAAGATCTTACTGATCTATCTCGCGATTTTTGCGCCAGTGACGATGTCGGCAATGGCCGGCGTAAAAAGCGTACAGCAGGTGCGCATTCGCGCGGCGCAGTCGTTGGGCGCCAGCCGGCTTCAGGTACTTTGGTTCGTGATCCTGCCGGGAGCATTGCCGGAGATCCTGACCGGCTTGCGTATCGGACTTGGCGTCGGCTGGTCGACGCTGGTGGCGGCGGAGCTGATCGCCGCGACGCGGGGCTTAGGATTTATGGTGCAGTCGGCAGGGGAATTTCTCGCGACCGACGTCGTGTTGGCAGGGATCGCGGTCATTGCGGTTATCGCTTTTATTTTAGAACTGGGTTTGCGCGCGCTTCAGCGCCGCCTGACGCCCTGGTATGGAGAAGTCCAATGAGTGAATGTTTAGCAATTACCCCGCTGGGGCCGTTTATTGGCGCACAGATTTCCGGCGCGGATTTGACCCGTCCGCTAAGCGATAATCAGTTCGAGCAGCTTTACCATGCGGTACTGCGCCATCAGGTGGTGTTTTTGCGCGGGCAGGCCATTACGCCCCGGCAGCAGCGCGCGTTGGCTCTGCGGTTTGGCGATCTGCATATTCATCCTGTTTATCCCCATGCCGACGGGGTGGATGAGATTATCGTGCTGGATACGCACAACGATAATCCACCGGATAACGACAACTGGCACACTGACGTTACCTTTATTGAGACGCCGCCAGCCGGGGCGATACTTGCTGCCAAAACGTTACCCGATACCGGCGGCGATACGGTGTGGAGCAGCGGTATTGCCGCCTATGACGCGCTTTCTGAACCATTTCGACTGTTATTGCGCGGGCTACGGGCGGAGCACGACTTTCGCAAATCTTTCCCTGAGTATAAATACCGCCGGACGGAGGAGGAGCATCAGCGCTGGCGGGAAGCCGTGGCGAAACATCCGCCGCTGCTGCATCCGGTGATTCGCACCCATCCGGTAAGCGGTAAACAAGCGCTGTTCGTCAACGAGGGATTCACCACGCGAATTGTCGATGTCACAGAGAAAGAGAGCGAGGCGCTGCTCGGTTTCCTGTTCGCCCACATGACGAAACCGGAGTTCCAGGTGCGCTGGCGCTGGCAGCCGAATGATGTGGCGATTTGGGATAACCGGGTGACGCAGCATTACGCCAACGCCGATTACCTGCCGCAGCGACGAATTATGCACCGGGCCACTGTTCTCGGGGATAAGCCGTTCTTCCGGGCAGGTTAAATTAAAGCGCTACGTATGCGCGCCGATATAACGCGCGTAGCGGTTAGCCTTCAGTCGGGTTAAATCCACCAGGACCAACCCGTCCACGCAGTTGTTGAAATCCGGGTCACGGCCAAAATCGATAAACTGCACGCCGCCCGGTTCGCACAGCTCGGAATATTGCTTATACAGCGGCGGGATCCCGCAGCCGAGATTGCCCAACAGCGATTTCAGACGGGTGAGATCTTCGGCGTAATCGTTGCCGGTAAACTGCGCCAGCACATCGGGAAGCGATGCCGGACAGGGTTGGCGGGAGACGGCCAGCGGATGCGTGGGCGGGAACCACAGACGATAGAACGCCACCAGCAGATCCCGGGCATCGGGAGGCAGTCCGCCGGAGATCGACACCGGTCCGAACAGGTAACGGTACTGCGGATTGCGCGCGAGCCAGGCGCCGATGCCGGACCACAGATAGTCCAGCCCCCGTCGTCCCCAGTAGCGCGGCTGGATAAAGCTGCGCCCCAGTTCAATACCTTGCTGCATAATGTCCGCCATGCGCGCATCGTAGTCGAACAGGCTGTGGCTATACAGACCGTCAAGCCCCTGTTTTTGTTGCACCAAAGCGCAGGGGGCAAAGCGGTACGCGCCAACAATCTCCAGATCGTCTTCATCCCATAAAATCAGGTGCAGGTATTCATCGTCGTAACGGTCGATGTCGCGGCGTTTACCACTGCCTTCACCGACCGCGCGAAAAGCGATTTCCCGTAACCGTCCCAGCTCGCGCAGGATGGTCGCGTCTTCTTGCCCGTTACGTTGCCAGAGATAGATGATTTTGCCATCTGCTGTACGGCCCAGACACTCCGCGTTTGCCAGTTGGCGTTTCAACCGCGCTCTGTTCTCTGGCGGCGCGATGGTGCTTTCGGTGCGAAACACGCTGGCCCGGTTCTGGCCCAGCGCAATGACGTGCTCACGGCACTTCCCGGCCAACTCGCGAACGGTGCGTTGGGGGGCGGACCACTGCGTCCAGGCAATCTGCTGTCCGATACGCACGGGCAGGGTGCTGCCACGGCGACGAAACATTTGCTGCATTAACAGCAGCAGCGAGGCCTGCGCGGAGATAAGGCCGCAGGCATAGAACAACGGGCTGTTACGTGCGTGAATGTAAACGGGCAGCAGCGGCGCGCGGTACTTCTCCGCCATTCTGATGAACCCGGAATGCCAGTGCCGCTCCGCTATCCCCTTCAGGGTCAGGCGGGAAACTTCTCCGGCGGGAAAGAACACCAGTGCGCCACCCGCCTGCAGATGCGCATCCATTTGCTGCAACGAGGATTTCGGCGTACGGCCATGAATATTGTCTACCGGGATGAACAACGAGCGGAGCGGGGTAAGGTGCGAAAGCAGTCGATTCGTCACGACTTTGATATCACGTCGGGCGCGGGAGAGGGCATAGATCAGCGCCAGTCCGTCCAGCGTGCCGGTGGGATGGTTGGCAATCACCACCAGGGGACCCGATTCGGGAATATTTTCAATGTGATGTTCGGGGATCTCGCAGCGAATCTCCAGATGTTCAAGGACCTGTTCGACCATATCCACCCCTTTGAGATGGGGATGGCGTGTCGCAAACTGCTGAAACTCTTTTTCATAGAGCAGACGCTGTAATAATGACTTCTGCCACGGCGTGGTCCTCGCCTCGGGCCAAAGGTCGTTGAGTACGTTCTCGAGACTAAACATAGCATCCCCTCCATCTGTCCTGAGCAGACAGTAGAAGGCGTAAGTGTCGCTTGTATGACGATCGGGTGACGTTTTGGGGAAAGGCCGGATGGGCACGCCATCCGGCAAAAAGCAGGAACCTTAGCGGAGGATGTTTTTCTCCGCCAGGTCCAGCGCGAAGTAGCTGAAGATCAGGTCCGCGCCCGCGCGTTTGATCGCGCCTAAGCTTTCCAGCACCACTTTTTCTTCATCGATCGCGCCCGCCATGGCGGCAAATTTGATCATCGCGTACTCGCCGCTGACCTGATACGCGCCGAGCGGTAATTCGGTGCGTTCACGGATATCGCGCAATACGTCAAGGTACGCGCCAGCGGGTTTCACCATCAGGCAGTCCGCGCCCTGGGCTTCGTCGAGCAGGGATTCACGGATCGCTTCTCGGCGGTTCATCGGGTTCATCTGATACGTTTTACGATCGCCTTTAAGCGCGGTACCTGCCGCTTCACGGAACGGGCCGTAGAACGATGACGCGAACTTGGTGGAGTAGGACATGATCGCGGTGTCCGTAAAACCCGCGGCGTCCAGCGCCTGGCGAATGGCCTGTACTTGTCCATCCATTGCCGCGGACGGCGCGATGAAGTCAGCGCCCGCGGCTGCGGCAACAACCGCCTGCTTGCCGAGGTTCGCCAGCGTCGCGTCGTTATCCACGCCGTGCTCACACAGTACGCCGCAGTGGCCGTGGGAGGTGTACTCGCAGAAGCAGGTGTCTGACATCACGATCATGTCAGGCACAGTCTGCTTGCAGATGCGTGACATGCGCGCCACCAGACCGTCTTCTTTCCATGCATCGCTGCCGGTGTCATCGGTATGGTGAGAGATACCAAAGGTCATGATGGAACGGATGCCCGCGTTCGCGATGCGTTCGATCTCGCGCGCCAGATGCTTTTCCGGAATGCGCATAACGCCGGGCATGGCCTCAATAGCCTTGTAGTCGTCGAGTTCTTCTTCAACAAAGATCGGCAACACCAGGTCGTTTAAGCTCAGTGTTGTCTCTTCAAACATGGCGCGCAGCGCAGCGGATTTGCGCAGGCGGCGAGGGCGGTGGATTAAGTCTGTCATGGGATGCCTGATGTTTGTGAAAACGAAGTCGCTAGTATACATGAATCTGGTCATCCGTGTTTTACGAAAGTTGGCGCTATGCGCGGCTTGTACGTCAATTTAAAGAAATATCTGAACAATAAATTGTTATGCATAGCTCATTATTCATATACGAGAATGAAATTAATTCTTGTGGCTGTATTTTGAATACTAATTGATTTTATTTTTTAGCGGTCTGAGGTGACTGCAGGATTATTCATTCAGTATCGTATTGATAATGCTGTATTGCATTTATTTTCTGTATGCCTTTAGAGTTGCTCATATTGTAATTGATTGTTTTTGTGATTCTTTTTATTTGGTGCTGTTAATGCATTTTTAATGTTATTATTAATGTCCGATTCCGGACGGAAAACAAAGTTTAATTGAACCTTTCCGTAAAGGCATCGCATAATCCTCCTCGCAAAACAAAATTGTTTTCTATGCATTAATAATTGATGGATCAACACTATTACGTCCCTGAGGAGGGATGACAAATGCACTCCTGGAAAAAGAAACTTGTAGTCTCACAATTAGCATTGGCTTGCACTCTGGCAATCACTTCTCAGGCGAATGCTTCAACGGATATCTCCGGCACAACGTATAATACGTTTGTGCATTATGATAATTCCTCTTACGCTGACGGCGTCTATTTTGAAGGTTATGTCGGCTGGAATAACTACGCTACGGACAGCGTATACAACGGAGATATTTACCCGGTAATCAAGAATGCAACCGTTAATGGCGTCATTTCAACGTATTACCTGGATGATGGTCTGAGCACCAACACCAATGACAACAGCCTGACGATCAAAAACAGTACCGTTCACGGTATGATCACCTCGGAATGCATGACCACCGATTGTGTGGGCCGTGACACCACGGGGTATGTTTACGACCGCCTGACGCTCACCGTTGATAACTCGACCATCGACGATAACTACGAACACTATACCTACAACGGCACCTATACCGACGGCACAGCGGATACCCATGTTGTCGACGTGTATAATATGGGCACCGCGATTACCCTGGATCAGGAAGTTGATCTGACTATCGCCAATAATTCTCACGTAGCGGGTATTACGCTGACTCAGGGATACGAGTGGCAAGATGTTGACGACAATACGGTCAGCACTGGCGTTAACAGCGGCGAAATTTTCAACAACACAATTACCGTTACCGATTCTACTGTGACCTCAGGGTCTCTCTCCGACGAAGGCACGTCAGGTTGGTTTGGCAACAATAACAATGCCAGCGATTACAGTGGCGAATACAGTGCGGATGACGTCGCCTTAGCCGTGGTTGCCACGCCGGCAGCCGATAATGCAATGCAAACCACTGCGTATCTGAGCAATTCCTCGCTGATGGGGGATGTGGTCTTCTCCAGCAACTTTGACGAGAACTTCTTCCCGAACGGTGCGGACAGCTATCGCGATACTGACGACCACGTGGACACTAACGGCTGGGATGGCACCGATCGCCTGGACCTGACGCTGGACAACGGCACTAAGTGGGTTGGCGCGGCGATGTCTGTTCATCAGACGGATACCGATGGCGACGGTATTTACGACAGCGTTGCTGCAGGTACTGACAAAACCTCTACGCTGATTGATATCGCCGCTAACAGCCTGTGGCCGTGGTCAACCTATGGCGTGGATAACAGCGACACTGCCTACGGTGAAGATGGTCACGTCATTGGCAACAACGTATATCAAAGCGGTTTATTCAACGTCACGCTGAATAATGGTTCTCAGTGGGATACGACGAAGTCCTCTCTGATCGATACCCTGAACATCAACAGCGGTTCTGTCGTGAATGTTGCAGATTCTTCACTGGTTTCTGACACCATCGCACTGACCGGCGGCGCGGCGCTGAATATCAATGAAGATGGTCATGTTGCGACCGATGCGCTGACCATCGACAACAGTACCGTGACCATTGCTGATGATGTTTCTGCGGGCTGGGGCACTAATGATGCGGCACTGTATGCCAACTCGATCACGGTGACCAACGACGGCGTACTGGACGTGGGCAATAGCACCGCGTATGCACTGCAAGCGGATACCCTGAACCTGACCAGTTATACCGACGCCAACGGCAACGTACACGCCGGTGTCTTTGATGTTCACAGCAACAGTTTTGTGCTGGACGCCGATCTGACTAACGATCGTACCTGGGACAACAGCCAGTCTAACTACGGCTACGGCGTTATCGCCATGAACTCTGATGGTCACCTGACCATTAACGGTAACGGCGATGCGTATAGCGCGGACCTGGCTGAAGTTGATAATGCGGGTGATGGCGTTGCGGCTGCAACCGGCAACTACAAAGTGCGTATCGACAACGCGACGGGCGAAGGCGCTGTTGCGGATTATCAGGGCAAAGAGCTGATCTACGTAAACGATAAGAACAGCACTGCCACCTTCTCCGCCGCTAACAAAGCGGATCTGGGTGCCTACACCTATCAGGCTCAGCAGGAAGGCAATACCGTTGTTCTGCGGCAGATGGAGCTGACAGACTATGCGAACATGGCGCTGAGCATCCCGTCTGCTAACAATAATATCTGGAATCTGGAGCAGGACACCGTAGGGACTCGCCTGACCAACGCGCGTCACGGTCTGGCCGATAACGGCGGCGCATGGGTGAGCTACTTCGGCGGCAGCTTCAGCGGCGACAACGGCACCATTAACTACGATCAGGATGTTAACGGCATCATGGTCGGTGTTGATACCAAAATTGATGGTAACAACGCGAAATGGATCGTCGGTGCCGCGGCAGGCTTCGGCAAAGGCGACATGAGCGACCATACCGGTCAGGTGGATCAGGACAGCCAGTCCGCGTACATCTACTCTTCCGCGCGTTTTGCAAACAACATCTTTGTTGATGGCAACATGAGCTACTCGCACTTCAACAACGATCTGTCCGCCAACATGAGTAATGGACAGTATGTTGATGGCAGCGCGTCTACGGATGCCTGGGGCTTCGGTCTGAAACTGGGTTATGACTGGAAACTGGGCGATGCGGGTTACCTGACGCCGTACGGCAGCGTGTCTGGCCTGTTCCAGTCTGGCGACGACTACCAGCTGAGCAACAATCTGCAGGTTGACGGTCAGTCTTACGACAGCATGCGTTATGAACTGGGTGTTGACGCAGGTTATACCTTCGCTTACAGCGAAGATCAGGCGCTGACGCCATACTTCAAACTGGTCTATGTCTATGACGATGCCAATAACGATGCTGACGTAAACGGTGACTCCATCGATAACGGCACTGAAGGTTCCGCCGTTCGCGTGGGCCTGGGTACACAGTTCAGCTTCACCAAAAACTTCAGCGCATACACCGATGCTAACTACCTCGGTGGCGGCGATGTCGACCAGGACTGGTCTGCTAACGTCGGCGTTAAATACACCTGGTAATCGTTCCCGAGTGGAACAGATGTAAGCGTATTTAAATTGGTAAACAATGCCCGTCAAGGATTTGTCGGGCATTAATGCAAGGAACGCTAATATGTTGCCTGTCAGTAAACCATTAACCGAATTCGCTCGGCTCGACGCATGTTTATCAAAATATGGAACGCGTTTTGAGTTTTCCCGTAATGAGAAACAGACTCTTTATTCCAGTGATGTGAATCGTGATAACACCGTAGTTATCCTTGATGGCATCATTTCATTAAGACGGCAGGAACACATTTTGGTCGGCATAGGGCAGGCGCCTTTTATCATGGGCCTTGCTAACGGCGTGATGGAAAACAACGTGCCGTATGAGCTGATCTCTGATGGAACCTGTTCCGGTTATTTTCTGCCTTCATCGCAAACCGTGACTCTTATCGAAGAGTGCCAGCTGTGGCGTGATGCATTTTGCTGGCTGGCGTGGCTGAACCGCATTCTTGAACTGCGCGATCTGCAACTGATCGGCAACAACTCCTATGAACAAATTCGTTCGACCCTGTTTTCAATGAATGAATGGGAGGAAGGATTACGCGCACGGGTGGGCGTCATGAATTATATACACCAGCGCACGCGTATATCCCGCTCGGTGGTAGCGGAAGTGTTGGCGGCATTACGTAAGGGCGGCTATATCGAAATGAATAAAGGCAAACTGGTGGGAATTAACCGTCTGCCTTCAGAATACTGATCAGGATGCCGGAACCACTAACGGTTTATTTTCGCTCAGTTCGACGACCAGATCGTTAATACCGTCACTCATATTTTTGAAACGCGTCAGCGGTGAGCGCGTCACGACCACAAACGCCCCGACGTTTTGCTGAGGAATCATCGCCATATAGGTAATGAATCCACCACCGCCGCCGGTTTTTTGAATAATGCCCGGACGGCCCTCTTTCGGCGCCATATATACCCAGCCTAAGCCAAGCGCATCTGCTTTACCCGGCACATCCATGCCCGTCACGCGGGTGAGTTGCGCACGCTGATAGATCAGCGTCTGCATCCTGTCGGCCTGACGACTGCGATGGTAAAAGTCAGAGGACAGATACTGCTGCATCCAGCGCATGATATCGCCCGGCGTTGAATAGACGCCGCCGCTGCCAATCGCTGCAAGGGTGTTATTGCAAGGACTGGCGCCTTTTTCCGCCACCATCAGACGCTTGCACTGGTCGGGGGACGGCGTATAGGTCGTGTCTTTCATGCCCAAAGGCCGGGTGATCTTTTCTTCAAAGAGTTGGGAGTAAGGCTTACCGGCGGCGGTAGCCAACGCATCCGCCAGCAGGTCATACGCCAGGTTGGAATATGACGCCTGCGAACCCGGCGCGGCTTTTAGCGTGGCGTTAGAAAGATAGTGCCAGCGCTGCTCACGCGTCGGCCAGACAAAAACCGGACGTTTCGCCGCGCCGCCAGGCTGTTCGCGAGGCAGGGCGCTGGTGTGCGTCGCCAGGTTCACCAGGGTGATCGGTTTGCCCTGATACGACGGAACATATGCGCCTGGAGGAGCGTATTTACTCAGCGGATCGTCCAGCCTGACTGTGCCCTGGTCGAGCAGCTTCACCAGCATTTCACTGGTCATTAGCTTGGTTATCGAGGCAATACGGATAACCGAGTCCAGCTGTGGGCGCACATTATTACCTGGGCGGGTTTCGCCGAAGCTGCGAAAGACCCGCTGGTTGCCGTCGATCACAACCAGCGCCATCCCCGTTGCGCCGCTGCCATAAAAAATATGATTGGCGTAACGTTCAACGATATCAGATGCGAAAACCGGTTCAGCGATAGGCTGCGCCGCCTGGACTGAGGTCAATGACGCCGCACACAGCGCGGCAGAAAAAAGCAGACTACGTTTCAACGGTGGTGTCCATGCATGAATAAAAGGAAGAAGACAGTTCGTATTTATACTACGGCGCGTTCTTTTTCAAAGCGCTAATTAAAGCAAGGATAGTTATAAAAACGTAACGACGAGTAAATCCACGTTTTTTGCGGCGAAAGAAAGTTCGCTTTTGTGATCCTGAGCGTATAGTAGCCGTCGTTTTTGTGCGGGAGGCTGTAATCCGTCGAAACAATATTTCAGCAATGGCAGGCGAACTAAGCGCCGCCGTTCTGGTCACAATGGCGGTTTCGCTGGTGTGACGTTTTTACTTTCTTCAGCACAGCCGTTGTCATAACGATAAGAAGTTAGCAGGAGAGCATTATGTTCAAGTCATTTTTCCCGAAGCCGGGACCCTTTTTTCTCTCGGCGTTTATTTGGGCAGTCGCTGCCGTCATTTTCTGGCAGGCGGGTGGGGGAGACTGGGTTGCGCATTTCACCGGCGCAACGGACGACGTGCCCATTAGCGCCGCGCGTTTCTGGTCTTTGAACTACCTGATCTTTTATGCTTATTACGTGCTTTGCGTGGGGGTATTTGCCCTGTTCTGGTTTATCTACAGCCCGCACCGCTGGCAGTACTGGTCGATTCTCGGCACGTCGCTGATTGTCTTTGTGACCTGGTTTCTGGTTGAAGTTGGGGTGGCCGTCAATGCCTGGTATGCGCCCTTTTACGATCTGATTCAGAAAGCGCTTAGCGCTCCTCATACTGTCACAATGGCGCAATTCTACAATGAGTTAGGTATCTTTCTGGGGATTGCGCTGATTGCCGTGGTGATAAGCGTGTTGAACAATTTTTTCGTCAGCCACTATGTGTTCCGTTGGCGTACGGCGATGAATGAATACTACATGGCGCAGTGGCAGCATTTGCGTCATATCGAAGGCGCCGCCCAGCGTGTGCAGGAAGATACCATGCGTTTTGCCTCCACGCTGGAAAGCATGGGCGTGAGCTTTATTAAGGCGATTATGACCTTAATCGCTTTTCTGCCGGTGCTGATTGCGCTTTCTCCACACGTACCGGAACTGCCGATTGTCGGCCATGTGCCTTACGGTCTGGTGATTGCCGCGATTATCTGGTCGCTGATGGGCACCGGTTTGCTGGCGGTGGTTGGGATCAAGCTGCCGGGGCTGGAGTTCAAAAATCAGCGCGTCGAAGCGGCTTATCGTAAAGAGCTGGTGTATGGCGAAGACGACGCCAACCGCGCCACGCCGCCAACGGTTCGTGAATTGTTCAACGCGGTGCGCCAGAACTATTTCCGTCTCTATTTCCACTACATGTATTTTAATATCGCCCGCATTTTGTACCTGCAGGTGGATAACGTTTTCGGCTTGTTCCTGCTGTTTCCGTCGATCGTTGCCGGTACGATTACGCTCGGCCTGATGACGCAAATCACCAATGTGTTTAGCCAGGTACGTGGGGCTTTTCAGTATCTGATAAACTCATGGACCACGCTGGTGGAGCTGATGTCTATCTACAAACGTCTGCGTAGCTTTGAGCGCGAACTGGACGACAACGATATTCAGGCTGTCACCCACACTCTTGGTTAATATAAGGAAGCATTATGTCGGCGGCGTCTCGTTTTTCCCCTTTGTCATTACTGGCCGGGCTGGTCCTTGTTGGATGCAGTACCCAGACGGCGCAGCCGCTAAAAAAAGGTGAGAAAGCCGTCGACGTCGCGAGCGTGGTGCGCCAGAAAATGCCAGCCAGCGTCAAAGACCGCGATAGCTGGGCCAAAGACCTGGCGAAAACCTTTGAGAGCCAGAAGATCGCCCCGACGGAGGAAAACGTCTGTTCGGTGCTGGCGGTCGCACAGCAGGAGTCTAACTATACAGCCGATCCCACCGTGCCGGGGCTGAGCAAAATCGCCTGGCAGGAGATTGACCGCCGCGCCGGGCGCATGCATATTCCGCTTTTTCTGGTGCATACCGCGCTTAAAATCAACTCCCCGAATGGCAAGAGCTACAGCGATCGCCTTGATACGGTAAAAACCGAAAAACAACTTAGCGCGATTTTTGATGATTTCATCAATATGGTGCCGATGGGGCAGACGCTGTTTGGCTCGCTGAATCCGGTTCATACGGGCGGTCCGATGCAGGTCAGCATCGCTTTCGCCGAGCAGCACGCCAACGGTTACCCGTGGACGATGGACGGAACGGTGCGTCAGGAAGTCTTCACCCGTCGCGGCGGACTGTGGTTTGGGACCTACCATCTGCTCAATTATCCGGCGAACTACAGCGCGCCAATTTTCCGCTTTGCCGACTTTAATGCCGGATGGTATGCCAGCCGCAATGCCGCTTTCCAGAATGCCGTCAGCAAAGCCAGCGGCGTAAAACTGGCGCTGGACGGCGATTTGATCGCGTATGGCAGCAAGGCGGCGGGCAAAACCGAGCTGGCGGTGCGTAAGCTGGCGAACAAACTGGATCTCAGTGAAAGCGCTATCCGTCGACAGCTGGAAAAAGGCGACAGCCTGGCGTTCGAAGAGACGGATCTGTACAAAGGGGTCTACGCTCTCGCCGAGAAGAAAACGGGTAAAGCATTACCGCGAGAGATGCTGCCGGGTATTCAACTGGAAAGTCCCAAGATTACCCGTAATCTGACGACGGCGTGGTTCGCAAAACGGGTAGACGATCGACGGGCGAGATGTATGAAGCTGTAGCGGGTCGGGTGAGGGAATCCCACCCGACAGGAAAGATCAGTGATGGCGATGCCGCCAGTGCAGGAAGGCGGCAATCACGCCGAAAATCAGACTGCCGACCAGAAACGGCACCAGGCCAAATATTGTACCGACGCCCAGCCCGATTTCGACGCGCGGACGTCCCGTCTCTTGAACCTGCATCAGATGCTCATATACACCCGGCGCGTGAACCAACAGGTTCAGGATCTGCGCGCCAGCCCAGAAACAAAACAGCACAAACACCGCATACGCGATGTTGCCAGGGGTAGAGGAGGTTTCTCGATGTTTCCCATTAAACAGGGATTTTGAGAGAGTGAAATCAGCCATAAATGACCTCCGCGGGAATTTCTGCTTTCTGCCTGACATCTGCCAGGAACGTAGTGTGAGTCTGACAGGTCATCGCGTTTGTCAATATCAGAATGATGGTAAATTAAGCCTGGGATGAGTCCTGGAATGCAGATTTTTGCCGCTTGTCACAAATACATTACCTTAATTTAAATTTTGCAACATTTAAGAAATTCCGCATACGGCACAGACGGGTTTCCAGTACTATGCCACTATGTTTTTTTTCGTGCGGGAGACGCTATGAATTTGCCTGTAAAAATCCGCCGCGACTGGCATTACTATGCCTTCGCCATCGGGCTTATTTTTATTCTTAACGGTGTCGTCGGGTTGCTGGGATTTGAAGCTAAAGGCTGGCAAACCTATGCCGTGGGCACAGTCACCTGGGTGATGAGCTTCTGGCTGGCGGGGCTGATCATTCGTCGTCGGGTGGAAGATGACGACGCTGCGTCAGTCAAATAATGCGCATTTGAGCGCCCGGTAAGCCTGACGCTACCGGGCAATCAAAAGTGCAGATTACATGGTCGTTTTCAGGGCATTATCCGCCACGTGACGCTCCAGCGCCAGCTCGATTAACCGGGTGATCAGGTCGGTGTAGCCTAACCCACTGGCCTGCCACAGTTTCGGATACATACTGATATTGGTGAATCCCGGCAGGGTGTTGATCTCATTGATCACCACCTCGTTATCCGCCGTTAAAAAGACATCCACCCGCGCCATACCGGCGCAGCCCAGCGTCTGGTAAGCCTGGATCGCGATATCACGGATCTTGTCGTTAACCTCAGGCGCGATCGCCGCAGGCACCACAACCTTCGCGCCGTTGTCGTCAATGTATTTGGTGTCGTAGGCATAGAAATCGCTGTTCAGCACGATCTCGCCGCAGGTGCTCGCTTGCGGATGATCGTTGCCGAGGACCGCGCATTCGATCTCGCGACCCTTGATCCCCTGTTCCACCACCACTTTGTGATCGAATCCAAACGCCAGTTCGATCGCCTGCGCATACTGCGCTTCACTGGTGACTTTACTGACGCCCACGGATGAGCCCTGGTTGGCAGGCTTCACGAAAAGCGGCAGACCAAGACGCGCTTCTACGTCGGCAAAGCTGATAGCGTGACGGTTGGCACGGGTGAGGGTGATAAAGGGCGCGATATTCAGCCCGGCATCACGCAGCAGACGCTTGGTGACGTCTTTATCCATACATGCCGCGGAGCCCAGCACGTCGGAACCGACAAACGGCAAATTCGCCACCCGCAGCATGCCCTGCAATGAGCCGTCTTCGCCCAGCGTGCCGTGAACGATCGGGAAAATTACGTCAACTGTCGGCAACGGCTGCGCGGTTTGCGCGTCAATCAGCTGCTGCTCATGTTTACCCGGCACCTGCGCGAGGCTGGTAGTGGAAGGGCGCAGCGCAATGCGCGCCGGATTGTCGGCGTTGAGCAGGTAATTTTCGGCATCGCTGACGTGCCACTGCCCTTGTTTATCAATGCCTAAAAGCACAACGTCAAAGTGGGTCTTGTCGATGGCATCGACAATATTTTTTGCCGATTGCAATGACACTTCATGTTCCGCTGATTTCCCACCAAATACGATTCCTACCCGCAATTTTGCCATCTTAAAACCCATTCCATCGAACGCAAAGCGTATACATTACCACGACAAAACGAGGGATTCGCGGGCTTCTGCCATAATGTTAAGCAGAAACGCAAAGGAGGGGGCGTGAAAGGTAAAGGCTGGCTGTTTATTATTCTCTTGGGCGTGGCGGGGGGCGTGGGGTACCGGTATCTGCCGCCATATTACAATCCCTTTACGCCGCTCGGGCTGACCGATCCGCCCAACTGGCTGACCAAATTCAAGCTTCAGCGGCTGACGAAAGATCAATGTCAGGCTTTGCTGCAACAGGCGAACCAGCGAAAGCTGATCTCCTCGCAGCCGGTGGCCGACAGTGCGGGCGACTGTCCGTTAACCGACGTGGTGCGCGTCAGGGATTTCGGCGCGGTCAAACTGAGCAGCAGCTTTCTCGCTTCCTGCCCGCTGGCGCTCAGCGCAGCGCTGTTTGTTGAACAGCAGGCGCGGCCGTTAACCGAGCAGTTTATGGCCAGCAGGCTGACGCGTATCGATCACCTGGGCAGCTTCGCCTGCCGCAATATCTACCACCGTCCCGACGCGCGCCGAAGCGAACACGCCAGCGCGCAGGCGCTGGATATCAGCGGCTTTCGCCTTGCCGACGGGCGAAACATAAGCGTGCTGCGCGGCTGGAAGCAGGATGAAAGCGCCCCCTGGCTGCGCGCGATGCTCAGCGCGAGCTGTCAGTACTTTGGTAACGGGTTGGGTCCGGAGTATAACGCCGCGCACGCTAACCATTTTCACCTCGGCATGCGCGGATACGGCCTTTGTCGTTAAGCATAACGCGCTGCATGTGGGGGGCATTTATGTGATTTGTTTCACAAATCTGATGAACGGGAAGATAAAATAGCAAACTCAAACCCATCGCATCTCTTGAACCATTCCGCGGCTGCATTATTGCTAAACTGTGCCGCGTTTTCAGTACGTTATCACAACGAGTATTTATGGAATCCTGGAAAGTTAACCTCATTTCCGTCTGGTTCGGCTGCTTTTTCACCGGTCTGGCAATCAGTCAAATCCTGCCGTTCTTGCCGTTATATATTTCACAGTTAGGGGTTTCCTCCCACAAAGCGCTCTCGATGTGGTCTGGTCTGACTTTCAGTATCACCTTTCTTATCTCCGCCATTGTCTCGCCCCTCTGGGGCAGTCTCGCCGATCGCAAGGGCCGTAAGCTGATGCTGCTGCGCGCCTCCTTAGGCATGGCGATAGCGATTCTGCTACAGGCATTTGCCACAAACGTCTGGCAGCTGTTTTTGCTGCGCGGCATTATGGGTCTCACCTCCGGCTATATTCCTAATGCGATGGCGCTGGTCGCGTCGCAGGTTCCGCGCGAACGAAGCGGATGGGCGCTCAGTACGCTGGCGACCGCACAAATCAGCGGCGTGATTGGCGGCCCGCTGATGGGCGGCTTTATTGCCGACCATGTCGGGCTACGACCCGTCTTTTTTATTACCGCAATGCTGTTGATGGTGAGCTTTCTGGTGACCTTCTTTTTGATCAAAGAAGGCGTGCGTCCGACACTGAAAAAGAGTGAACGTCTGAGCGGCAGGGCGGTTTTTGCTTCGCTCCCGTACCCGGCGTTAGTTATTAGCCTGTTTTTCACCACGCTGGTCATTCAACTGTGCAATGGCTCCATTAGTCCGATTCTGGCGTTGTTTATTAAGTCGATGGCGCCGGACAGCAATAACATCGCTTTTCTGAGCGGATTCATTGCCTCGGTGCCAGGTATTTCCGCACTCATCTCTGCGCCGCGACTGGGAAAGCTGGGCGATCGGATCGGCACGGAGCGCATTTTAATGGCGACGCTTATCTGTGCGGTGGTGTTGTTTTTCGCTATGTCATGGGTCACTACGCCTTTTCAGCTTGGCGTACTGCGTTTTCTGCTCGGGTTTGCCGATGGCGCGATGCTGCCTGCGGTGCAAACGCTGCTGGTGAAATACTCCAGTGAGCAAATTACTGGACGTATTTTTGGTTATAATCAGTCGTTTATGTATCTTGGCAACGTTGCGGGGCCGTTAATGGGCGCGACGGTCTCGGCAATGGCCGGTTTCCGCTGGGTATTTATTGCCACCGCGGTCATTGTGCTAATCAACATTGTTCAGTTAATGCTGACGTTACGCCAGCGGGAAAAAGGTCGTACAACGGGTTGAATTAATAAAAGAAAGTGACTTAAGTTAAATCCATGCATTTTTATCATAACTTTAGATTATGGCTGGAGGTGATTATTTATTTGCTTTCTTTAATTTCAGTCTTCCTCACTGCTGGCGAGAAACGTTTCGCTATCGTTAATTTGTGATTATTTACGCAAAGTCATTTCTTTCTTTTAAAAATACTACGCTTCACCTCTAGGCAGCATGAGTTCACAATGATAACGTCAGGCTTCTTTAGTTAAGGGAATACAGTCATGAAAAATCTCATTGCTGAGTTGTTGCTTAAGCTTGCCCAGAAAGAAGAAGAATCGAAGGAACTGGTTGCTCAGGTAGAGGCGTTAGAGATTATCGTCACGGCGATGCTGCGTAATATGGCGAAAAAAGAGCAGGATATCCTGATTCAACAGGTGGAAGGGGCTCTTGACGGGGTAAAGCCGGATGCCAGCATTTCTGATGACGATAAAGAACTGCTGCGCCAGTATGTCCAAAAACTCCTGAAACACCCTCGTTACTAACGTTATTCTTCGTGACAGACGCGTTGGCGGAAATTGACCAGGGCGCTTTTGTCCTGTCCGGCAACGCGAATGTGTTTTGGCTATAAGCAAGAACACATTGTCATAAACCTGTCACGACATAACGTTATAGTCGCTTTGTTTTTATTATTTTACCCTGAAGACATCCGTTAAAAGAGTGTTGTAGCGTTGGCGCATATAACTCAATGCGTTTTCTACGCTCAGCGGGATTCATTCATTTGTCGCTTTCCTGCAAGGTCTGTTATTTAGGGTAAGTGAGTATTTTACATGGAGAATATTAAATGAAGCGAAGCGGTAAAACCCTTGCTTGTTACCGCTGATGTTCATTCCAGCCGGACGCGTAGAAATTCCCGTCATGACGCTATGGCGTCATTTCGAAATAACTGCTGCCGGGGATGTTCTCTGAGGGAAATATGCCGGTGCGCTGGAAAGCGGCGCCGGGTCTGACGTCGTCCATCACCCGGCAGGATTACTTTTGCTGTCGGGTGGCTTTTTTGAGGTTAGCGACCAGACTTAATGACATCAGTACGAAATCAGGTTCGCGGATCGTCGCCATCCGGCATGGCAACGCATTTCGCGAAACGCTCGACTGTGTCCTGGTTCAAAAAAGGATGGTGCTATGAAAATAACATTACTGGTAACGCTATTATTTGGTCTGGTCTTTTTAACGACAGTCGGTGCTGCCGAGAAAACACTCACCCCACAACAACAGCGTATGACCACCTGTAATCAGCAGGCGACAGCGCAGGCGCTAAAAGGGGATGCCCGCAAGACGTACATGAGTAATTGCCTTAAAAACAGTCAATCCGATCCTAATGAGAAAAGCCTGACGCCGCAGCAGCAGAAAATGCGTGAGTGCAATTCTCAGGCGACACAGCAGTCGCTGAAAGGTGACGATCGCAGTAAGTTTATGAGCGCCTGCCTGAAGAAAGCGGCCTAAGCGCGTAGTGCTAACGGGTGAGCCGAGGGCATCGCTCACCCGAAATCTCATACTTTCCCCGCCACGCTCGTCTCTATAATTTGGGAAATTATTTCTAAATGTTCCCAAAAAATAATGAATGACGATAATTTTTACAAAAATCACATCGCGCCGGATGAGGGTGGTTACATCTCTTTGCAGCACGATCTTCAGCGCTCCGGACTGCGATTCGCCCGGCGCGTCAGGCTGCCGCGCGCGGTGGCGCTGGGCGGAATGTTCTTCCCCCTTGCGGCAACCCTGGTCAGCCAGCCGGTAGCAGGGGGCTGGTGGTTAGCGCTGGTTGGCTGGGCGTTCGTCTGGCCGCATCTGGCCTGGCAGATTGCCAGCAGGGCAAGCGATCCGCTGCATCGCGAGTTCAGCAATTTCAAAATAGATGCGATCTTCGCTGGCGTGTGGATTGGGCTGACTGGCGTTAACGCGCTGCCTTCCTGCGCGCTGTTGATGATGATGGGGATGAATCTGATGGGCGCGGGCGGTTCGCGGTTGTTTTTCGCCGGAACGGTGCTGATGACATTAGCCACCTTGCTGACACTGCAACTGACCGGCGGCGTGGTGTCGTTTTCCAGCACGCCGCTTGAAGGGGGACTGACGCTGCCCATTATCATCCTCTATCCGCTTTTATTTGCCTGGGTAAGTTACCAGACCGCGACAACGCTGGCGGAGCATAAGCGAAGACTAAAGATCATGAGCACCCATGACGGGATGACAGGGGTCTTTAACCGGCGCCACTGGGAGATGCTACTGCGCGCGGAGTTTGAACGCTGTCGCCGGCAGCATTGCGACTGCACGCTCCTGATCATTGATATCGACCATTTCAAGGGAATTAATGACACCTGGGGACACGACGTCGGCGATGAGGCCATTCAGGCGCTGACCCGACAGCTACGGATGACCCTGCGTAGCAGCGACCTGATAGGCCGCTTTGGCGGCGATGAGTTTGCGGTCATTATGCATGGGACGCCAGCCGGCAATGCCATTGCGGCGATGTCGCGGGTTCACGAAGGACTTCGCGCATTACGTCTGCCCTGCGCTCCGCAGGTGATAGTGCATATCAGCGTTGGCGTTGCTCCGCTGACACCGCAGTTTAGCCATTATCGCGAATGGCTGAAGTCCGCCGATCTGGCGCTCTATAAAGCAAAGCACGCCGGACGTAACCGCACCGAAGTGGCGGCGTAACGTCCGGTTGTCTGCTCAGGACTTGCTGAGCTTCTCTGATTTTTCCATACACTTCGCCATCGCTTCGATCACCGCAGCCCGGAACCCGCGCTCTTCGAGGACGCGTACCGCTTCGATGGTGGTACCGCCCGGCGAGCAGACCATATCTTTCAACGCCCCCGGATGCTCACCGGTTTCCAGTACCATCTTTGCGGAGCCCATCACCGCCTGGGCGGCAAATTTATAGGCCTGGGCGCGCGGCATTCCACCCAGCACGGCGGCATCGGCCATCGCTTCGATAAACATAAAGACATAGGCAGGCGCGGATCCGCTGACCCCGACAACCGGATGAATCATCGACTCAGCAATGACCTCCGCTTCGCCAAAGCAGCGGAAAATGTTCAGTACGTCAGCAGTATCTTCAGGCGTCACCAGCGCATTTGGCGTAATGGAGGTCATCCCGGCATTGACCAGCGACGGCGTGTTTGGCATCGCACGAACGATTTTACGGTCATGCCCCAGCGCGCGAGCCAACTGGTCCAGCGTAACGCCCGCGGCAATCGACACCACCAGCGATTCTTTATTCAGGCTGGAGGTGATATCGCTCAGCACTTTGATCATGATGCCGGGCTTCACGGCGCCAAAAACAATATCAGCGATCTGCGCCACTTCCTGGGCGGATTGCGCAGCGTTAATGCCGTACTGGTCGCGCAGCGCGGCGACTTTTTCAGGGGACGGCGTGTAAACCCAAATTTGGCCGGGGAGCACCTGACCGCTGGCAATCAGGCCGCCGAGGATCGCTTTACCCATATTACCGCAGCCGATAAAACCGATTTTCTTATCCATCTCGTCACTCCCTATGCGTGATAATTGTTGTTTTGACTGATAAAGCCTAGCTTAACGCGTTATGAAAGAGCCATGAAGGGCAAACAGCACTTTGCCGCAGGGCAAAAGCACGCGACAATAGAAAATTGCCTCTTAACGGGAAACAGTATGACGATTTGGGTTGATGCGGATGCGTGTCCGAACGTAATTAAAGAGATCCTTTTTCGCGCCGCCGGGCGAATGCAACAGACGTTGATCCTGGTGGCGAACCAGACCCTGCGCGTTCCACCGTCGCCGTTTATCCGCACGCTGCGCGTGCCCGCCGGTTTTGATGTGGCGGATAACGAAATCGTGCGCCAGTGCGCAGCAGGCGATCTGGTGATCACCGCGGATATTCCGCTGGCATCGGAAGTGCTGGCGAAAGGCGCCGCAGCGCTCAACCCGCGCGGGGAGCGTTACACCGAGTCGACGATCCGCGAGCGTCTGACCATGCGCGACTTTATGGATACCCTCCGCGCCAGCGGCATCCAGACCGGCGGGCCGGACAGCCTCTCGCCGCGTGACCGCCAGCACTTCGCGGCTGAGCTGGAGAAGTGGTGGCGGGAAGCTCAGCGCTGAAAAGGATGATGTAATTTATTTTTTACAGTTTTCTCAGCACTGTTTCTTGTTATAGTAGGGATATATTGTTACTTTTAGTCTGAAGTGGAAATTAATGTTTACACTTTGGGTTATCTATGCATTGGGTGGTATGATTATTACTTTCACGACATTTTATTCCGCAACGTCGCGGCTTTTTGGGGAATTCCCGGTATGACGCAACCGCTTTATCTTGTGGGTCCGCGTGGATGTGGAAAGACAACGGTTGGCATGGCGCTGGCGTCGGCAATTAACTGCCGCTTTGTCGATACCGACCAATGGCTACAGTCGCAGATGCAAATGACAGTGGCGGAGATCGTTGAACGGGAAGGCTGGCCTGGGTTTCGCGCCCGGGAAACCGCCGCGCTGGAAGCGGTCACTGCCCCTGCGACGGTCGTGGCTACGGGCGGCGGCATTATTCTGACGGAATACAATCGTCACTTCATGCGCGAAAACGGCATTGTCGTTTATTTAAGCGCGCCGGTGTCCACGCTGGTGGGACGCCTGGAAGCGTCGCCTGAAGAAGAACTGCGCCCGGCGCTAACCGGCAAACCGCTCAGTGAAGAGGTGCGAGAGGTGCTTGCCCAGCGCGACATATTGTATCGCCAGGCGGCCCATTTCATCATTGATGCGTCAAACGCGCCCGACCAGGTGATTTCTGAAATTCGGGGCGCGCTGGCGCAGGTTACGCAGCGTAAACAAGGCGGCGTCTATACTTAAGGTTCATTCTGACAAAAAGGAAGAGCCATGCCGACCAGACCTCCTTATCCACGGGAAGCGTATATTGTCACCATTGAGAAAGGCGCACCGGGTCAGACCGTGACCTGGTATCAGTTGCGTGCCGATCACCCGAAACCCGACTCGTTAATCAGCGAGCATCCGACGGCGCAAGAAGCGATGGATGCGAAAAAGCGTTACGAAGATCCTGAAAAAAGCTGACGCCACAAGCGACTCGGAATGGATTCTGAGTTATCCCTAAACCGAAGCTGCATCACATATTTCGCAGATGACATTTTGTTTCAAAAAAAGAACATTAAACGATAACAATATTTTACTGGAATCATCTGGAATCTTTACATAATACTTTGCCCATCTCCTGCTACGCTTTTTTGCATTTAAATTTGCATCAGGCAAATGTCGGCAGTGGCGTAGAGCATTTGTTCGCAAATAAACGACGAAATATAAAAAGGTGGCAAAAATGAGCGCGTCGTTGGCAATTCTCACTATCGGCGTTGTACCCACGAGCGAAATCCTGCCGCTCCTGACGGAGTACATCGACGAACAGCACATTACCCATCACAGCCTGCTTGGAAAAATGAACCGTGAAGATGTGCTCACGGAATATAAAATTGACGCAGGAGAAGCACCGCTCTTAACCCTGCTTAGCGATAATCAACCGGCCCATGTCTCTAAACAAAAAGTCGAACGCGATCTGCAAAGCGTTATTGAGGTGCTGGATAACCAGGGTTACGACATTATTCTTTTGATGAGCACCGCGAGCATCAGAAGTATGACCGCCCGTAACAGTATTCTGCTGGAGCCGCGACGTATTATCCCGCCGCTGGTGGCCTCTATCGTTGACGGACATCAGGTGGGCGGTATCGTGCCGGTCGAGGAGCTTATGTCTGCCCAGGCGGAAAAGTGGCAGGTGCTGGCGTCGCCGCCGGTTTATTCACTGGCGAATCCGGTGCATGGCAGCGTCCAGCAGTTGATCGACGCCGGCAAAGCGCTGCTTGAGCAGGGCGCGGATGTGATTATGCTGGACTGCCTGGGATTTCATCAGCGTCACCGCGATGTGCTGCAAAAGTCGTTGGATGTGCCGGTTTTGCTCTCTAATGTATTGATTGCACGGCTGGCTTCTGAATTGCTGGTTTAATTTTGCGTGACAGGCGAAAGGTCAGGACCCTATATTGGGAGTGAATTTAATCACCAGACAGGGTCAGTTTATGCTTCAAAGTAACGAATACTTTTCCGGCAAAGTGAAATCGATCGGCTTTACCAGCAGCAGCACTGGCCGCGCCAGCGTTGGCGTGATGCTGGAAGGGGAATACACGTTTGGTACCGCAGAGCCGGAAGAAATGACGGTAGTGAGCGGCGCGTTGAATGTCCTTTTGCCGGGCGCAACCGAATGGAAAGTGTATGCCGCCGGCGAGGTATTTAACGTCCCTGGCCACAGTGAGTTCCATTTGCAGGTGGCGGAGCCGACCTCCTACCTTTGCCGCTATCTGTAAACGAGAAAGGCCGGATAGCGACACAAAAGCGTCTTGTCCGGCCTTTCCTTGCGCAGCAACCGCGCTTTAGCGCTGGGCTTCTCCACCCAGGCCTTCCACCAGATTCTGGATCAACGCCGCCAGCTCTCCGGTCATCAGGATAAAGTCAGCGTCGAAACGCTGGGCGAAATCTTCCCGATCGATATCTTCGTTTTGATCGCGCAGTTCGTCGCTGAATTTCAGACGCTTAATCGAACCGTCATCGCAAACCATAAACTGAATGCGCTGCTGCCAGTCGAGGGCCAGCTTGGTCACCACTTTACCGGCTTCAATGTGCACCGCGATTTCGTCGCTCACCAGATCCTGTTTTTTCGCCCGGATCACGCCGCCATCTTCCAGCATCGCTTTCAGTTCGGCTTCGTCCAGCAACTGGAAGCCCTGAGCCACGGTGCCGGAACGCACCCATTCAGTGAGCGTCAATTCGATCGGATTTTCCAGCGCCAGCGGAACCACCGGCAGCGAACCGAGGCATTTACGCAGCAGCGCCAGCGTATCTTCCGCTTTTTTGGCGCTGGCGCAGTCCACCATGATCAGCCCGTTAACCGTGTCGATCCACATCATTGTCTGGCTGAAGCGACTGAAGGCGCGCGGCAACAGAGAATGCAGCACTTCATCCTTCAGCGAATCTTTTTCCGTTTTTTTCAGCTTACGCGCTTGCTCGGCTTCCAGCTTGGCGATCTTCGCTTCCAGCGCCTGTTTGATGACCGGCGAAGGCAGGATCTTCTCTTCTTTACGCGCGCAAATCAGGATCTGGCCGTTGTGGGCATGCGTCAGTGCATCGCTGTGCGATCCCATTGGCGGCACCCAGCCCATTTTGGCCATATCCTGGCTACCGCAAGGGGTAAACGTCATTGAGGCTAGCTGTTTTTCCATCTCTTCAGCGCGCAACGAAATATCGCGGCTAAGACGGTAAACCATTAAATTTTTGAACCACAGCATGATAATTTCCACGGCCTTGTCGTTAAATCCAGCGCGTATAGTAGCGAATTGTCGGCGGCCTTGCATTGCTTAAGCGAAAGCCCGACTCTACGCTATTGATATTGCCGAAAAAAATAAGGAGTGGCCTGTGCGTATAGGTATTGACCTTGGCGGTACCAAAACGGAAGTGATTGCGCTCGGCGAGGCGGGGGAGCAATTGTTCCGCCATCGCCTGCCGACGCCGCGTGAGGATTATCAGCAAACTATTGAGACTATTGCGACGTTGGTCGCCATGGCCGAACGCGCTACCGGGCAGACGGGAACGGTCGGAATAGGCATTCCCGGTTCCCTGTCGCCCTACACCGGCGTGGTGAAAAACGCCAATTCGACCTGGCTTAACGGACAGCCATTCGACCGCGATCTGTGCGCGCGTTTGCAGCGTGAGGTGCGCCTGGCGAATGACGCAAACTGTCTGGCGGTTTCTGAAGCGGTCGACGGCGCGGCTGCCGGAGCGCAAACGGTGTTTGCGGTGATTATTGGTACCGGCTGCGGCGCAGGCGTTGCGCTGAACGGACGGGCGCACATCGGAGGGAACGGTACGGCGGGCGAGTGGGGGCATAATCCATTGCCGTGGATGGATGAAGATGAGCTTCGCTATCGCGAGGAGGTGCCCTGCTATTGTGGCAAACAGGGGTGTATTGAAACGTTTATCTCCGGCACCGGCTTCGCGACCGATTACCACCGCCTGAGCGGGCATCCGCTGCAGGGCAGCGACATCATGCAGCGTGTGGCGGCGCAGGATCCGGTGGCCGAGCTGGCGTTAAGCCGCTACGAGCTGCGGCTGGCGAAATCGCTTGCCCATATAGTGAACATACTCGATCCGGATGCGATCGTGCTGGGCGGCGGGATGAGCAATGTCGATCGTTTGTATAAAACCGTTCCGACGCTTATCAAACAGTTTGTCTTTGGCGGTGAGTGTGAAACGCCAATCCGTAAAGCGCTACACGGCGACTCCAGCGGCGTGCGCGGCGCCGCGTGGCTGTGGCCGCAAGGGTAATATTCCTGCGGGCAGTACGTATAGGCCGGACGCGCGTCAGCGCCCTCCGGCCACCGGTGACACCGGGTGCTGTCGGCGCTTAACGCGTCCATACATCAACAATGACGCCATTGCCGTAAACGACAGCAGGGCGGCGGGCAGCGCCACATAGTGATAGGCAAAACCCAGCGTCAGCATCATTCCGCCGCAGTATGCGCCAATAGCGCTCCCGAGATTAAAGGCGATTTGCCCCCCTGCCGCGCCCAGCAGTTCGCCGCCTTTGGCATTTTCCAGCAGCAGGATCTGCAGCGGCGCGGAAAGGGCAAACAGTCCGGCGCAGCAGATAAACGCAAACGTCAGCGACGCGACTTTTATCCCGCCCACATAAAAGAGCAGCAGCAGACACAGGACGATGACAAAGTCGGTTGTCGCCGCGATCCGAAGCGGAGAAAAGCGACCCGATAACCGTCCGCTAAGCAGGTTGCCCAGTACCATCCCCAGCCCGACCAGCATCATGATGAAAGTCATGACCGTCTCGCTGAAGCCGGAAACGTAAATCATGTACGGTTTGATATAGCTGAACCAGGCGAAAACCCCGGCATTGCCGAACAGGGTGGCGGAAAATATCAGCCATGGCGCGGGGCTTTTCAGGAAATGAAACTGTTCACGCAGCTTTCCTTTCGCTTCATCATGCAGATCAGGCACCCAGAAACCGATCGAGACCATCACCGCAACGTTAAACACGGCGATCAGCAAAAAGGTATAGCGCCAGCTGAATTCATGGCTGAGAAACGTCCCGAGCGGGATGCCAACCAGATTTGCGACGGTCATTCCGGCCACCATCCCCGCCACGGCGGCGGTGACTTTTCCCGGCCGGACGAGTTTAGACAGAATTATCGCGCCCACGCCAAAGAAAGCGCCGTGCGGAAAGCCGGAGACCAGCCTGCCGACCGCCAGCATGGCGTAAGAAGAGGAGAGGGTAAATATCGCGTTGCCGATGACGCACAGGGTCACCAGAAACAGCAGAATATGCTTGAGCGAAAAGCGACTGGAAAAAAGGGCGATAATGGGGGCGCCCAGCACCACGCCAAACGCGTAGTACGAGATCATATGTCCGGCGGCGGGAATCGAAATGCCAACGTCGCGGGCTAATTCCGTTAATACCCCCATGATGCCGAATTCGGCCATGCCCAGCCCAAACGTCCCGAGCGCTAAAGAAAAAATAACCTTGTTCATACCACCTGCCATTATTGTGCGCGGGTTAAGCGCAGCGGCTGCGCATTGCCGCAGCCAATCGCGTCATAGCTTGCGGCTAAGTCGGGCGGAATGCCATTCCTTATTCGTCTCTGAGTATTGACGATCGTGCTAACGCATCGGTCTTTGCCGAATGGCGGCGTGTCTGTTGAGCAGGCCGGATAAGCGAAACGCCACCCGGCATGCCATTCACTTCGTCACCGCAAACAGGGGGGCAAGTTTGCTATAACCGAGCCCGTTGATTTTCTTCACCTTAATTTGCACCGGGATCCGCTCTTTCATCGCCTCCACATGGCTAATCACGCCGATGGTCTTGCCGCTGGCGTTCAGCGCATCCAGCGCATCCAGCGCGGTGTCCAGCGTTTCGCTATCAAGGGTGCCGAAACCTTCATCGAGAAACAGCGAATCAATGCGCGTTTTGTGGCTCACTAGATCCGAAAGCGCCAGTGCCAGCGCGAGGCTGACGAGGAAACTCTCGCCGCCGGAAAGGGTGCGGGTATCCCGCACGGCGTCCGCCTGCCAGGTATCCACCACCTCCAGCTCCAGCGCGTCGCTGGCTTTTCGCGTAAGCAAATAGCGACCATGCAAACGCGTGAGCTGGTTATTCGCCAGCGAGACCAGATTATCCAGCGTCAGGCCCTGAGCGAATTTACGGAACTTATCACCCTCTTTTGAGCCAATAAGCGCGTTCAGATAGCCCCAGTCCTCAACCTGCTGGCTGGCGCTGGCGATCGCCTGCATCAGGCTTTGCTGTTGTTGTCGATTGTCGGCGTCCTGCTTCAGCTGCTGGCGAATCTCTCCCTGCCGGGTGGCGTTTTCACGTAGCTGGCCGTTGAGCTGCGCGGCATCCGCCTGGATCTGCGCAATCGATAAGGTGGGATCCAGACCGGCAGGCGGCTGTTGCTGATGCGTCGCCAGTGCCTGCGTGGACTGTGCCGCTAACGTGCGGGCCTGCTGCAACTGGTTTTCCAGCGACTGCCTGAGTTGCTCAAGGCGCGCAAGGGTCTCCTCATCCAGCAACGCGGCGAGAAACGCCGCCTGGTCGGCAAACATGCTGCTTTCCAGCGCCGCCGTAAACTGCGTTTGGGCTTCGCTGGCGCGCTGATTCTCGTTCACCGCCTGTTGCTCTAATGTTTGCAACTGGCTTTGCAGCGACAGACAGTCGTCGTGCACCTGACGCCAGTGGTCCAGCGAAACCGGCGCAGGATCTTCTGAATCCGCCTCGGCTGGGGGCAGGGTCTCGAGTAGTGGGGTCAACTGCGCGATACGCGCCTGCAGTTCGTTAAGCTCGGTCTGCTTTTGTTGCCACGTCTGCGCCTCCGCGGCGCGTGCGTGTAGCCACGCCTCTTCGTGCCCCTCGTCCGGCAGGGAGAGTGCGTAGCGACTGAGCTGCGCGGTCAGCATCGCCTGACGCTGGTTAATCTGCTGACTAAACTGCGTGATCTGCTGTTGATGCGCGACGAGTTGCGCGTCCAGATCATGGCGTTGGCTGAGCTGGTAAAGCTGTTTTTCATGATCGTCCTGCGCCGTTAGCCAGGGTTGAATATCATCCTGTGGCTGCAGCGTGATATTGAGATCGCGAATTAATGCCTGCCATTCAACAGTGAGCGCTTGCTCATCTTTCGCCAGCGCCTGCGCTTCGTTCTCGTCGCGCTGCACCTGTTGCTTCAGGGCGTCGCACTGCCCGCGCAGCGTGGCGCCTTGTTCCGCCAGCGCGTTGACCTCTTTTTCCAGCGCGTCACGTCGCGCCTGATTGACGCTGAGTTCGAGCGCCTGATAGGCCGCTACCGCCGGATGCGTGGTCGAGCCGCAAAGCGGACAGGGCTGTCCGGACTGCAACAGCGCGCGCTGGCTTTCGAGATCTTTAATTCGCGATTCCTGTTCACAGAGGGTTTTGACGTCGAGGTAATGCTGGTTTTTCTCTTTATACTGCTGGCGCCTGGCGTCCAGTTGCGCGGTTTGCTCCGCCAGCGTGCGCGTATTCTGCGCAATCAGCGTTTTAAGCTGCTCCAGACGCTTAATGTTGGGGGCGAGCTGGCCATGCAGCGCCAGCAGGCGCTGGCGAGTCGGGCGCTGTCGCGCATGTTGGGCCAGCGCTGCGGTAACCTCATCTGGCGTGAGGGAGAGGGTCAGCGTCGGCAATGCTTCCCGCTTGCGGGTATCTGACGCCAGCTGTTGCCGCCATTTCTCCCGCTGGACGGCGTCGCTGGCCTGCTGGGCAAACAGCGCCCGCCAGCCGCCCAGCTCGTTGCTCCACATGCGGAAGCGATCGTGTTCGCTAAGCCAGGCCGTCAGCGTTTGCTGAGCGTTTACCAGCGTCGCGGACTGCTGTTGCGCATAGCGGCGAATACGGCTGCGCAGCCTAAGCGTACTTTGTAAGCGAGCATTTACTTCTTGAATCTGCTGGCGGGTGCGGGAAAGGATAGCGGATTGTTCCTGAATACGTTCCCAGTGTGGGCGTAACGCTCTGGCCGGCTGCGCCAGGTTCAGCGGCGCAAGCTGCGGCTGGGCCTGCTGTAATGCCGCTTGCGCTGTTTCCAGCGCCTGCTGCCGACGCTGTGTTTCCGCGTGCAGTTCGTGCTGCCGCGTCAGCCAGTTCAGGTGCTGTTGCAGGGTTGACTGCCGCGCGGCAAGCTGTTGTTCTTCGTCAGTGAGCGCCTGCAAACGTTCATTCAGCGCCTGTCGCGCCTCAGGCGCTAACAGCGCGACGCCGCTGGCCTGCGCCTGAAGTTTCTCCAGATCGGCCCGCGCGGTTTTGTGTTGATCAAATACCTTCGCCGAAATTTGTCCGTAGATTTCCGTCCCGGTCAGCTCCTCCAGCAGTTCTGCGCGCTCCTTCGGTTTAGCATTGAGGAAGGCGGCGAATTGTCCCTGAGAGAGCAGCATTGAGCGGGTAAAGCGTCCGTAGTCCAGACCGGTCAGTTCGGCGGTCATCTCAAGCTTATCTTTCACCTTATCGGCAAGAATTTTCCCGTCGGCGCAGCGCGCCAGCTCCACGCGCGGCGCTTGTAAATTGCCGTCAGGCTGGTTGCGGGCGCGATTCTGGCTCCAGAATGCGCGGTAGGCTTCGCCTTTTACCTCAAATTCCACTTCCGCCAGACATTCAGCGGTGTCGCGGGTCATCAGATCGTTTTGCGACTGTGAAACAGTATTCAGACGCGGCGTCTCGTGGTAGAGCGCCAGACAGACGGCGTCCAGCAGCGTCGTTTTTCCGGCGCCCGTGGGGCCGGTGATGGCGAACAAACCGTTACTGGCGAAGGGTTCAGCAGTAAAATCTACCTTCCATTCCCCTTTCAGCGAGTTGAGATTTTTCAGGCGCAGGCTGAGAATCTTCATGCGTCATCCTCCCCGGACAGCGTCTGTAAGGTGGTGTGAAACAGCGAGATCAGGCGCTGGCGCTGAGGATCGTCGAGTGCCTCAAGGGCCAGACGGCGGGTAAACACCTCGTCAACGCTCAGCTCGCTCAGCGTCTCCCGTCGTTCGTTGCTTAGCATACGTTCGCGCTGTTCGCGACTGCGGCGCACCAGCAGCACTTCCACGGGCAACGTTTCGGTCAGCGCCTGGATCTTGCGCTGCATATCATGCAGGTATTCGTCGGTGGTGATCTCAATATCCAGCCAGACCGGCGGCGTTTGCGGCGCGTCACGCCACTGTTCAAGCTGCTCAGTGATAGCGGCGAAATCGCCTTTCAGTACCGCCAGCGGCTGTGTGACCGGCACAGTAAGGTTGTCGACGCTCGCCAGTTTGCCGTTTTCAAAGCTCACCAGATGGACGCATTTATGTTTACCGCACTCGTCAAAGCTCAGGGCGATGGGGGAGCCGCAGTAACGGATGTGCCCGGTACCGCCAATCTGCTGCGCACGGTGGATATGACCCAGCGCGATATAATCGGCGGGAGGGAAATTTTGCGCGGGAAACGCATCGAGGGTGCCAATATAAATGTCACGCACCGCGTCACTTTTACTCGCGCCGACGGTAGTCAGGTGACCGGTGGCGATAATCGGCAGCGTGTGTTCGCCGCGCAGGGCGCAGGCGGCCTGATACTGTTGCTGATAGTAGTCGGTGATGGCGCTCAGCAGGTGCTGCTGTTTTTCCAGACCACTCAATCCGGCCTGGCTGGTAACGATGTCGCGCGGGCGTAAAAAGGGAATTGGGCACAGTACCGCGCCGGGCGTTCCGTCGCGGCGATGCAGAAGCTGTGGACCGTGTCCGGCGCTGGCGACAACGGTGGTATTCAGAAAGGCGAGGATTTCGCGGGACTCGTTGAGCGTGGCGACGGAGTCATGGTTGCCCGCCAGCACCACCAGATGACAGCCAGTTTGCTGTAAATTGACGACAAAACGGTTGTACAGTTCGCGGGCGTAGCTTGGCGGCGAGCCGGTATCAAAAATGTCACCTGCGACAATAATGGCATCCACCTGCTGCTCGGTCGCCGTTGCCAGCAGCCAGTCGAGAAAGGCCTGGTGCTCAGCGGCGCGGCTTTTGCTGTAAAAATTCTGTCCCAGATGCCAGTCAGAGGTGTGTAAGATGCGCATAACGGTTCCATGGCAAAAAAGCGTGGCGGGGATTATACCTTTTCACGGACGGTAATATCTCCTGTATGGCTTGTAATAAATCAACAACCTGTCATCAGCCTGCGCTATCTTTTTCATAAATCTGTCATAAAAGTGACGCATAATGACGCCGCATTGATGATTAGCAATTTATCTAAAACAGGGCAAATCATGGCGAGACGTATTCTGGTCGTAGAAGATGAAGCTCCAATTCGCGAAATGGTCTGCTTCGTGCTCGAGCAAAATGGCTTTCAGCCTGTCGAAGCCGAAGATTATGACAGTGCGGTGAACCAACTTAACGAACCCTGGCCGGATCTGATCCTCCTTGACTGGATGTTGCCTGGCGGTTCTGGTCTCCAGTTTATTAAACACCTCAAACGCGAAGCGATGACCCGGGATATTCCGGTGATGATGCTCACCGCCAGAGGCGAAGAAGAAGACCGCGTGCGCGGCCTGGAAACCGGCGCAGACGACTACATAACCAAGCCGTTTTCCCCGAAAGAACTGGTGGCGCGTATCAAAGCCGTTATGCGCCGCATTTCGCCTATGGCAGTGGAAGAGGTGATCGAGATGCAGGGGCTGAGCCTGGACCCGACCTCCCACCGCGTCATGACCGGCGAAAACCCTCTCGATATGGGGCCGACGGAATTCAAGTTACTGCACTTCTTTATGACTCACCCGGAACGCGTTTACAGCCGTGAACAGTTGTTGAACCACGTCTGGGGCACTAACGTTTACGTTGAGGATCGCACGGTCGATGTGCATATTCGACGTCTGCGCAAGGCGCTGGAAACCAGCGGTCATGACCGGATGGTTCAGACGGTACGTGGGACAGGGTATCGTTTTTCAACCCGCTTCTGAAGGGTAAAACAAGCGCCAGGCGCAGGCCTGGCTCAGAACGGAGTATGACGCGTGCTGGAAAGACTGTCATGGAAAAGGCTGGTGCTGGAACTGATACTTTGCTGTATCCCGGCCTTTATCCTCAGCGCTATTTTTGGTTACCTGCCGTGGTTTTTGTTGGCGTCGGTAACGGGACTGCTCATCTGGCATTTCTGGAATTTGTTACGCCTGTCATGGTGGCTGTGGGTTGACCGCAGCATGACGCCGCCGCCGGGCAGCGGAAGCTGGGAGCCGCTGCTGTACGGGCTGCATCAGATGCAGCTGCGTAACAAAAAACGTCGGCGTGAACTGGGAAACCTGATCAAACGCTTTCGCAGCGGGGCGGAGTCGCTACCGGATGCGGTGGTATTAACCACCGAAGAGGGCGGAATTTTTTGGTGTAACGGCCTGGCGCAACAGGTGCTGGGGCTACGCTGGCCCGACGATAACGGGCAGAATATCCTGAACTTGCTGCGTTATCCTGAGTTCACTCACTATCTCAAAACGCGTGATTTCACCCGGCCGCTGAATCTGGTGCTCAATACCGGACGGCATCTGGAGATTCGCGTGATGCCTTATACCGACAAGCAGTTGCTGATGGTCGCCCGGGACGTGACCCAGATGCACCAGCTTGAAGGGGCGCGACGCAACTTCTTTGCCAACGTCAGCCACGAGCTACGCACGCCGCTCACTGTGCTGCAGGGGTATCTGGAAATGATGCACGAACAGCCGCTGGAAGGGGCCACGCGCGAGAAAGCGTTGCTGACGATGCGCGAACAGACTTTCCGGATGGAAGGACTGGTGAAACAATTGCTGACGCTGTCGAAGATTGAAGCCTCGCCGACGCTGTTGCTCAATGAGCAGGTCGATGTGCCGATGATGCTGCGCATGGTGGAACGCGAAGCGCAAACGCTGAGCCAGAATAAGCACACCTTCAGCTTTGAGGTCGATAATCAGCTTAAGGTGCTGGGGAATGAAGAACAGTTGCGTAGCGCGATTTCTAACCTGGTGTATAACGCGGTAAACCATACGCCGGAAGGAACCCACATCACTGTACGTTGGCACGCTGTGCCGCACGGTGCGGCGTTCAGCGTGGAGGATAATGGTCCGGGGATCGCGCCGGAACACTTGCCGCGTCTGACCGAGCGTTTTTACCGCGTCGACAAGGCCCGTTCGCGGCAAACCGGCGGCAGTGGGCTCGGGCTGGCCATCGTTAAACATGCGGTGAATCATCATGAAAGCCGCTTATCGATTGACAGTGAACTGGGCAAAGGCACGCGCTTTAGTTTTGTGCTGCCGGAACGTTTAATTGCCAAAAAATCGGCTTAATGCCCGATCGTAAGGCTATCTTTCCATAAGCCAGCGAATGCTGGCTTATTTTGTTTGCGGTTAAGAACAGTCCACTAAATTTCGCAACGTCTGGTCGTTTTTTGTTCGCATGATAAGCCATGACTTTTTCTTAAGAATGGTGTTTTATGCCAACTCTGAATTCGATATCGCGATAATGTTCCGGTTTTTAGATCCCTCCTTGCTTTAAAACGTTATAAGCGTTTAAATTGCGCCCCAGATGCTGGCGGTCTGACTGCATTCAGGCGGTAATTCGAAAAACTATTCTTCACCGCGCCAGCCCAGGAGCATATCCCGCTGGAATTGCTTAAAAAATCCGCTGTATCTTCCCGTAGGGAAAGGTAAAAAATTTTAATTTAATCAACACCACATCCACAGGCCGTAAGCTTTATGACCCATCAGTTAAAATCGCGCGATATTATCGCCCTTGGCTTTATGACTTTTGCGCTGTTCGTCGGCGCAGGAAATATTATCTTTCCACCAATGGTTGGTCTGCAGGCGGGCGAGCACGTCTGGACTGCGGCTTTCGGCTTTCTGATTACCGCCGTGGGTCTGCCGGTGTTGACCGTGATCGCGCTGGCGAAAGTGGGTGGCGGCGTGGACAGCCTGAGCACCCCAATCGGTAAAGTGGCGGGCGTCCTGCTGGCAACCGTCTGTTACCTGGCGGTTGGACCACTGTTTGCGACCCCGCGCACCGCGACCGTGTCGTTTGAAGTGGGCATCGCGCCGCTGACCGGCGACTCGGCGATGCCGCTGTTTATCTATAGCGTGGTCTATTTCGCCCTCGTTATTCTGGTGTCGCTCTATCCTGGCAAACTGCTGGATACGGTAGGGAATTTCCTGGCGCCGCTGAAAATTATCGCGCTGATCGTCCTGTCCGTTGCGGCAATTATCTGGCCGGCTGGCCCTATCAGCACTGCCATGGACGCTTATGAAAACGCGGCGTTCTCTAACGGTTTTGTGAACGGCTATCTGACCATGGATACGCTGGGCGCGATGGTATTTGGTATCGTGATTGTGAACGCGGCGCGCTCGCGCGGCGTGACCGAAGCGCGTCTGCTGACCCGCTATACCGTTTGGGCTGGCCTGATGGCGGGCATTGGTCTGACGCTGTTGTATCTGGCGCTGTTCCGTCTGGGGTCAGACAGCGCGACGCTGGTCGATCAGTCCGTTAACGGCGCGGCGATCCTGCATGCATACGTTCAGCATACCTTCGGCGGCGCGGGGAGCTTGCTGCTGGCGGCCCTGATCTTCATCGCCTGTCTGGTCACCGCGGTTGGCCTGACTTGCGCCTGCGCGGAGTTCTTCGCGCAGTACGTCCCGCTTTCGTATCGCACGCTGGTGTTTATCCTCGGCGGCTTCTCGATGGTGGTCTCCAACCTGGGGCTGAGCCACCTGATTCAGATCTCCATTCCGGTGCTGACGGCGATCTATCCGCCGTGTATCGCACTGGTTGTATTAAGTTTTACCCGCTCATGGTGGCATAATTCGTCCCGCGTTATTGCACCGGCGATGTTTATCAGCCTGCTTTTTGGTATCCTTGACGGGATTAAAGCATCGGCAATCGGCGACGTGTTACCGGCCTGGACCCAGCGTTTACCGCTGGCGGAACAGGGACTGGCGTGGTTAATGCCCACCGTCGTGATAGTGGTCCTGGCAATTATCTGGGATCGCGCAGCGGGTCGGCAGGTGACCTCCAGCGCCCACTAAGATTGCTGACAGTATGTTTTGACCACGGGGTTATCTTGCTTAACCCCGTGGTTTTTTATTGTGTAGATGGGTCAGGAATTGATGGAAAGTAATAACAAGCTAAAGCGTGGGCTAAGCACCCGGCACATTCGCTTTATGGCACTGGGTTCAGCAATTGGCACCGGGCTATTCTACGGCTCGGCGGACGCCATCAAAATGGCGGGGCCAAGCGTACTGCTGGCGTACATTATTGGCGGGGTTGCCGCGTATATCATTATGCGCGCATTGGGCGAAATGTCCGTTCACAACCCCGCAGCCAGTTCCTTTTCGCGCTATGCGCAAGAAAACCTCGGCCCGCTGGCGGGCTACATCACCGGCTGGACCTACTGTTTTGAAATACTGATCGTCGCCATCGCCGACGTGACCGCGTTCGGTATCTATATGGGCGTCTGGTTCCCGGCGGTGCCGCATTGGATCTGGGTGCTTAGCGTGGTGCTGCTGATTTGCGCCATCAACCTGATGAGCGTGAAGGTTTTCGGCGAACTGGAGTTCTGGTTCTCCTTCTTTAAAGTCGCCACCATTATCATCATGATTGCCGCCGGTTTCGGCATTATCATCTGGGGGATTGGCAACGGCGGTCAGCCGACCGGTATTCATAACCTGTGGAGCAATGGCGGCTTTTTCAGCAACGGCTGGCTGGGCATGGTGATGTCTCTCCAGATGGTGATGTTCGCCTACGGCGGGATTGAGATCATCGGTATCACCGCCGGGGAGGCGAAAGACCCGGAGAAATCGATCCCGCGCGCGATTAACTCAGTGCCGATGCGTATTCTGGTGTTCTACGTGGGAACGCTGTTTGTCATTATGTCGATCTACCCGTGGAACCAGGTGGGAACCAATGGTAGCCCGTTTGTACTGACCTTCCAGCATTTGGGAATAACGTTTGCCGCCAGCATTTTGAACTTCGTGGTGCTTACCGCCTCGCTGTCGGCGATTAACTCTGACGTCTTTGGCGTGGGTCGTATGCTGCACGGCATGGCGGAGCAGGGCAGCGCGCCGAAAGTGTTTGCCAGGACTTCGCGCCGCGGCATTCCGTGGGTGACCGTGATGGTGATGACCGTTGCGCTGCTGTTTGCGGTTTATCTGAACTATATCATGCCGGAAAACGTCTTCCTGGTTATCGCTTCGCTGGCGACCTTCGCCACGGTGTGGGTGTGGATTATGATCCTGCTGTCGCAGATTGCCTTCCGTCGCCGTCTGCCGCCCGACGAGGTCAACGCGCTGAAATTTAAAGTGCCAGGCGGTGTGGCGACCACTATCGCCGGGCTGATCTTTCTCGTCTTTATCATTGGGCTGATTGGCTATCACCCGGATACCCGCATCTCGCTGTACGTTGGTTTTGCGTGGATTGTCCTGCTGCTGATTGGCTGGATGTTCAAACGCCGTCGCGATCGTCTGATGGCGCAGTAACGGTGTGTGTCCGGTCTGCGAATGCTCGCAGGCCGGATAAGACGCGTCAGCGTCGCCACCCGGCAATGCCGCCAAAATATCCTCCCCCACACTCCTCCCCCAATAAACCTGCAGATGATGAGTTATCCTGTAAATTGCTGTGGCAAGGTGAGCGCATTTTCATCAAAGGGGATACGTGATGTTGAACGCCTGGCACCTTCCGGTTGCCCCATTTGTTAAGCAAAACAAAGCGCAACTGAGCATTACGCTTTGGCTGGCGGGGGAAAACCTGCCTCAACGCGTGACGCTGCGCGCGGAAAATGACAACGAAGAAACGTCGCTGGCAATGCACAAACTACGCAGCCAGCCACATCCCGGCGTCACCGCATGGCGCGCGGTCATCGACCTGAGTCGCGGCCAGCCGCGTCGCCGCTACAGCTTTAAGCTGCTCTGGCACGATCGCCAACGCTGGTTTACGCCACAGGGATTCAGCCGCTTCCCGCCGGCCCGCCTTGAGCAGTTTGCCGTTGACGTGCCGGATAACGGCCCGCAGTGGGTGGCCGATCAAATTTTTTATCAGATCTTCCCCGATCGTTTTGCGCGTAGCCAGCCGCGCGAGGCGCAGCAGGATAACGTCTATTTCCATCATGCGGCTGGTCAGGACATTGTTTTGCGCGACTGGGACGATCCCCTGACCGCGCAGGCCGGGGGATCGACCTTTTATGGCGGCGATCTGGATGGGATCAGCGAGAAGCTGCCGTATCTGAAAAAGCTCGGCGTGACCGCGCTGTATCTGAATCCGGTCTTCATCGCGCCAAGCGTGCATAAATATGACACGGAAGATTATCGTCACGTGGATCCGCAGTTTGGCGGCGATCCGGCGCTGATGCGTTTGCGGCAGAAGACGCAGCAGCAGGGGATACGGCTGGTGCTGGACGGCGTGTTTAACCACAGCGGTGATTCCCATGCATGGTTTGACCGGCATAACCGGGGGACGGGCGGCGCGTGCCATAATCCGGCGTCTCCCTGGCACGACTGGTACAGCTTTTCAGAGGATGGCGTCGCGCTGGACTGGCTGGGCTACCCCAGTTTGCCAAAACTGGACTACCGATCGGAAAGTCTGGTTAATGAAATTTACCGCGGTGAAGACAGCATTGTGCGGCACTGGCTGAAAGCGCCCTGGAATATGGACGGCTGGCGGCTCGATGTGGTGCATATGCTTGGCGAAGACGGCGGAGCGCGGCATAACCTCCGGCACGTCGCGGGCATTACGCAGGCGGCGAAAGAGACGCAGCCGGGCGCCTATATTGTCGGCGAGCACTTTGGCGATGCGCGGCAGTGGCTGCAGGCGGACGTCGAAGACGCGGCGATGAACTACCGCGGTTTTACTTTCCCGCTGTGGGGGTTTCTCGCGAACACGGATATTTCTTACGATCCGCAACAGATTGACGCGCAGACCTGTATGGCGTGGATGGAGAATTACCGCGCGGGGCTCTCGCACCAGCAGCAGTTGCGGATGTTCAACCAGCTCGACAGCCACGATACGGCGCGGTTTAAATCGCTGCTTGGAAAAGATGTCGCGCGTCTGCCGCTGGCGGTTGTCTGGCTGTTTAGCTGGCCGGGCGTCCCCTGCATTTACTACGGCGATGAGGTGGGACTGGATGGCAACAACGACCCGTTCTGCCGCAAACCCTTCCCCTGGCTGGCGGAGAAGCAGGATGCCGCGCTGCTGGCGCTGTACCAGCGTCTGGCGAAGCTGCGCCAGCGCAGCCAGGCGCTGCGCTATGGCGGCTGTCAGGTGATATATGCGCAAGACAATGTGGTGGTGTTTTTACGCGTTTATAACCAACAGCGCGTGCTGGTCGCGATCAACCGCGGCGAAGCCTGCGAGGTGGTTTTACCGGCGTCGCCGCTGCTAAATGTTAACGCCTGGCAGATCAAAGAAGGTAAGGCCGATTTGCAGGACTGCGTACTGTCATTACCGGCGATATCCGCTGCCATTTGGTTAGGTCATTAATCCTTATTAAAGGCAGGTATTAAAACCTGCCTTTTTATCTTGTTCGGTTAAATTAAACAGAGCGGACAAATTTCTTTAATATCCTCACAATCAATTCTCGCTATACTCAATTTGCTTTATCAATCCGGGCCCGAACGTATATAGCACACACAGAAGTTTACCAATAACTTATTGATTGTAAGGTGTATTTATGTCTATCCGTGAATTGATTGATCCGTCTAATTCCGCCCTGATTTTTATTGATCATCAGCCGCAGATGTCATTCGGTGTAGCTAATATAGACAGACAGCTTTTAAAGAATAATACGGTTGCGTTGGCGAAAGCAGGCAAAATATTTAATGTGCCGGTTATCTATACTTCAGTTGAAACGAAAAGTTTCAGCGGCTATATCTGGCCGGAATTGCTCGCTGTTCATCCGGATGTCAAACCCATCGAACGCACGTCCATGAATTCCTGGGAAGATGCGGCGTTTGTCAAAGCCGTTGAGGCTACCGGGCGTAAAAAACTGATTATTTCTGCGCTGTGGACTGAAGTGTGCCTGACCTTCCCGGCGCTGATGGCGCTGGAAGCCGGTTACGAAGTTTATGTGGTTACCGACACTTCCGGCGGGACGTCGGTTGATGCGCACGAACGCGCTATCGATCGTATGGTGCAGGCTGGGGCGGTGCCGGTGACATGGCAGCAGGTTCTGCTTGAGTACCAGCGCGACTGGTCGCGCAAAGAGACCTATGACGCGGTTATGGATCTGGTGCGTGAACACAGCGGCGCCTACGGTATGGGGGTGGATTACGCTTACACCCTGGTACATGGCGCGCCTGAACGTAAAGCCTGATTCCCATGGCGGGGCAACCCGCCATTGACCTTCGGTAAGGAATTTGTCATGGCGCAGAATAAATCTGTGACGTTGGTGATTACCCACACTCTCCGGCCTGAACAGGCGGCGCGGTATGAATTATGGCTTGGAAAAATTATGCCGGTCGCGGCGGAGTTCCCCGGTCATTTGGGGGCAAACGTCATTCGCCCCACCGATGGGCAAAATCACTGGAATATTATCATCCGCTTCGACACGCTCGAGCATCTCTACAACTGGACGCAGTCGGACACCCGGCGGATTCTGGTCGACGAAATCGCTCCGCTGCTGGCGGATGGTGATAAAACGGAAATTCATACGGAAGCCGCGTTCTGGTTCACCCCACCCGCGCCGCATGTCCGGCAGCCACGCCGCTGGAAGCAATTTCTTATCACCCTGCTGGTCATTTTTCCCAGCACCAATCTGGTGCCCTGGCTGACCGGGATGATCCTGCCCACCCTGAAGGGATCGTTAGCGTTGCATCTGATCAACGATGCGTGCGTGGTTGCGCTGGTTGTCTGGTTCTGGATGCCCATCGTCACCCGTCTGTTTGCCGGCTGGCTGAAAAAAGCCTGACCGACTCATCAGGAGAATATTATGTCTCACACTGCCTCATTAATTTTGACTCACGGAAAAATACACACCCTCGATAGCCAATGCCCGCAGGCGGAAGCGGTTGCCATTAAAGACGGTAAAATCCTCGCCACGGGAAGCCACGACCAGATGATGGGTCTGGCCGCTGACGGTACGCAGGTTGTCGACCTGAAAGGCCATACCGTAATCCCCGGTCTTAACGACTCGCACCTGCACCTGATTCGCGGAGGGCTGAACTACAATCTTGAGCTACGCTGGGAAGGCGTGCCGTCACTGGCGGACGCGCTGCGTATGCTGAAGGAGCAGGCAGACCGAACGCCGTCGCCGCAGTGGGTTCGCGTGGTGGGCGGCTGGAGTGAATTCCAGTTTGCCGAACGCCGAATGCCGACGCTGGAGGAGCTTAACGAGGCTGCGCCGGATACGCCGGTGTTTGTGCTTCATTTGTACGACCGCGCGCTGCTCAACCGTGCGGCGCTGAACGCGGTCGGTTACACCAAAGCAACGCCAGACCCGGTAGGCGGCGAAATTGTTCGCGACGGTAACGGTAATCCAACCGGAATGCTGATCGCCAAACCAAACGCCATGATCCTCTATTCGACGCTGGCGAAGGGACCGAAGCTGCCGCTGGACATGCAGGTCAACTCGACCCGCCAGTTTATGCGCGAGCTGAATCGTCTTGGGCTGACCAGCGCCATCGACGCGGGCGGCGGCTTCCAGAATTACCCGGAAGATTATCAGATTATTGAGCAGTTACATGCAAACGATCAGATGACCGTGCGCATTGCCTACAACCTGTTTACTCAGCGTCCGCAGCAGGAGCTTGAAGATTTTGAGCGCTGGACCGATATGCTCAAACCGGGGCAGGGGACCGACTTTTATCGCGCGAACGGGGCGGGGGAAATGCTGGTCTTTTCGGCGGCGGATTTTGAGGATTTCCTTCAGCCGCGCCCGGACCTGCCGGAAGGCATGGAGGATGAACTGGAGCGCGTGGTGCGCCATCTGGTCGAACACCGCTGGCCGTTCCGCCTGCACGCCACTTACGACGAATCGATAGGCCGGATGCTGGATGTGTTTGAGAAGGTGAATCGCGATATCCCGTTTAACGGCCTGCACTGGTTCTTCGACCATGCCGAGACCATCAGCGAACGCAACATCGACCGTGTGAAGGCGCTCGGCGGCGGGATAGCGGTACAGCACCGCATGGCGTTTCAGGGCGAATATTTTATTGACCGCTACGGCAAAGAGGCGGTGAAGCATACGCCGCCGGTCGCGAAAATGTTGACGGCCGACGTTCCGGTCGGGCTGGGGACGGATGCGACCCGCGTTGCCAGTTATAACCCGTGGACAGCGCTTTACTGGCTGGTGTCCGGGCGTACGGTGGGCGGGACGGCGATGTATGACGAGAACAACCGTTTGCCGCGCGACGTGGCGCTTGAGCTGTGGACGGCGGGTAGCGCGTGGTTCTCCAGCGAACAGGGCAAAAAAGGCCGCATTGTGAAAGATCAACTGGCGGATTTGGTGGTGCTGTCGAAAGACTATTTCAGCGTTGCGGAGGAGGAGATCAAAGGCATTGAGTCAGTGATGACGGTTGTGGATGGTAAAGTGGTCTATGCCGCCGGGCCTTTCACGCCGTTGGCGCCGCCTGCTATCCCGGTGGTGCCGGACTGGTCGCCGGTGGTGAATGTGCCTGGGCATTACCGCGCCGCGCCGCCAGCGTCGGCGAAGGTGGGGGCGGTAGCGCAAATGCATCAGTGCTGCGGCAGTTGCGGCGTTCACGGTCATCAGCACGACATTGCCCGAAAATCCGGAATTGCGGTTTCCGACGATCGCGCATTCTGGGGAGCGCTGGGCTGTTCCTGCTTCGCTTTTTAACCTGACGGGCGGGGGCGCTGGCGCCTGCCCGATACGGTAAAGTCCCGTTGTTGCCGGATGAGATGCTGACGCGCCATCCGGCATTTTCATCTTCAGAGATAGCGCAAATGCAACAATTTGTGTCAATCTTAGACGATCCCGTACAGTGAAGGTGACAACATGGACGACCTTTTAATCCTTGGCTGCATCATCGTGTTTTTCGCGCTGGTGGTGGTGCCGATCCTGGCGATTGTCGCGTTTAACCGAAGCGCGACCACCCGCGATGAGCTTGCCAGACTGCGCCGCCGGGTGGAAGAACTCGAGCAGCGCGCTGTCGCAGCGCCGACGGTTGCGCAGACAACGCCGACGCCAGCGCAGCCGGTTGAAACGGTCATCCCGACCGAATCTGTGCCCGACGTTGCGTCTGAACCGGCGAGCCCGTGGCGAGCGCAGCGTCCTCAGCGCGCGGCAAACAACGATGTTGTCCCGCCGCGCGACCCGGCCCCTGCGGTGGCAAAGCCGCCTTCCGCCTTTGGCGGCATGATTACTTCGCTGGCGCGCTGGTTTATGCAGGGCAACCCGCTGGCGAAACTCGGTATTCTGCTGCTGTTTCTTGGACTGTCTTTTCTGCTGCGCTATACGGTTGAGCACGCCCTGTTCCCGCTTGAACTGCGCCTGGTGGCGGCTGCGCTGTTTGCCATTGTCCTGCTCGCCGTCGGCTGGCGGCTGCGGCATAGACAGCCCGTCTATGCGTTGATTTTGCAGGGGGGCGCAACGGGCGCACTCTATCTCACGGTCTTTGGCGCCTTTCGTCTCTGGCAGATGCTGCCGATGACGCTGGCCTTTGCGCTGCTGGTGGTGATCTGTGCGGCGAGCGTCGGGCTGGCGATATTACAAAAGGCGCTCAGCCTGGCGATGCTGGCGAGTCTCGGCGGCTATCTCGCTCCGCTGCTGCTGTCTACCGGCAGCGGCAACTATGTCGCGCTGTTCTCCTTCTATTTACTGCTTTCAGTTGGCATTCTCGCGATCAGCATCTGGCAGCACTGGCGCGAACTTAACCTGCTCGGCCTGCTCTTTACCTTTGGCGTCGGCGGACTGTGGGGGCTGAGCGACTATCAGCCAGCGTATTACCTTCCCTGCCAACTTTTCCTGGCGGCGAATATCCTGATTTTTGGTGTGCTGAGCGTGGCGCTGTCGCTGCGGGCGCAGGAGAAAGGCCGACAGATTGTCGACGGCGTGCTGCTGTTTGCGCCGCCGTTAATAGGTTTTGGGATGCAGTACGCGATGACCCGTCACTGGGAGTACGGTCCGGCGCTCAGCGCGCTGGGCTATGGCGGAGTCTACTTATGTCTCGCCTGGCTGGCGCTGCGTCGCTATCCGTCTCTGGGACGTCCTCTGGTGCTGGCGGCGCTGGCGTTGGGCGGCGCATTTGCGACGCTGGCTATCCCGTTGGCGCTGTCGGCGCGCTGGACGGCGATGGCCTGGGCGCTGGAAGGCCTGGGTATTTTATGGCTGGGCGTTCAACAGCAGCAACGTCGTATGAGCTACAGCGGCACAGCGCTGCTGGTGCTGGCGCTCGGCAGCGCGTTGTGGGCGTTGACGGATGCAAGCGATGCGCTGAGCCTGATGCTGATTTTCGCGGTGCTCAGCCTGTGCTGGCTGGCAGCAGCGTGGTTATGGCGGCAGATCGCGATACGGGGAAGCTGGGGACTGCTGGCGGGCGGGGTGCTGTTCTGGCTTATCGCGCTGGCCGGCGCTTCGCAATTGATCTTCAACAAAGATGCCTGGGTGGTGTCCGGCGTGCTGGCGCTGATGGCGGTGTCGGTCTGGGGTTGGCGGAGCGTCGGAAAACGCCTGGCGTGGCACGCGCTGGAGGCCAGTAAGTGGCTGCTGTGGCCGGTGATGTTGATGGCGCTTTTGCTGCAAATTTCCCGCCAGTCACTGTTTGCCGCGGGTTGGCAGAATCTGGCATGGTGTCTGGCGCTGCCTGCCGCGCTGATGTTGCTGCGCCGCGACGAGCGCGCGTTACCGCCGCGAATCTCCCAGGGGCTGCATCTTTCACTCCTGTGGATGTTTTTACTGGCGCTGGCCGCGGAATTGTTCTGGTTTGCTCGCGATTTGCCGTGGGGCATGGCGGCCTGGGGAAGCGGCGTGATGATGGCGACAGGCGGGCTGCTGATTATTTTCATCGGCGCGGCGGTGCGCCGTCGGTTCTGGCCGTTTAAGGTCTGGCCGGCGCTATATGCTGTGCAGGCGATGGTGCCGGTAGCGGTTGCGCTGGCAGGCTTGCTGGCGCTGGCAAACTTACAGGATGGCGTAGTGTACCGCCAGGCATACCTGCCGCTGGTTAACCCGCTGGAGGAAGGCGCCGCCTTCGCGTTGCTGGGGCTGGTCGCGTTGTACCGCGCCGCGCGGCGCTATTTTCCTGCGACACTCTCTTTATGCCAGCCCTGGCCCGTGGTCGCGCTGATGGCGCTTGCATTCTGGTGGCTGAACGGTGTCCTGCTTCGTGCGCTCGCCTGGTATGGCGAAGTGGCCTGGGAGCTTGAATCACTATGGCATTCGCGGCTTATTCAGACCTGTTTCGCCCTGTTCTGGATGCTCAGCGCGTTGGTGATGATGCTGCATGCGACCCGTCGGGCCTCGCGGCGGGAATGGCTCTGCGGCGCGGTGCTGCTGGGGCTGGTGATTGTTAAACTGATGCTGGTGGACAGCGCTGGCGGGGGCGGTCTGGCGCGCGCGGTAGCCTTTATCGGCGTGGCGATTCTGGTGCTGATCGTTGGCTATTTCTCACCGTTACCGCCCAAAGCAGGAGAAGAAAAATGAAATGGATTAACGCCGTGGTCTGTACCACGCTGCTAACGCTGGCTGGCCCGGTATTGGGTAACGAGACGCCAGTGGCATCGCCGCAGGACTACGCCTTTGGCGTGACGCTTGGCACATCCACCCCTTCGCAGTGGTACCGAATCGCGCTGCCTCAGGACGTCTATCAGCAAAGCGCCTCACCGGAACTGCAGGATGTGCGCGTATTTAACCAGAGGGGAGAAGCGGTGCCGTTTAGCCTGGTAAAGGCGGCGCGCCAGCAGGCGGCGTCTGAGCCGACGGCGCTGCGGCTCTTCCCGCTGGACTCTTCGCCGGTAACGTCACGCCAGACAACGGAAGATGACACCGATAAAATCCTGCTGCGTTCCAAAAGCGGCGTAGAGATCGTGCTGGAAGGGGAGAAAGCGAAACCCGTCGGTCAGCACTATTTGCTGACGTTGCCGGAAAAGGCGAGCGAAGCGGTTTCGCTGTCCCAACTTCAGCTCGCCTGGGATACACCGCAGACGCCGTGGCAGGGGAAAGCATCGGTCTATTACAGCGTCAATCTCAAGCGTTGGCATTCGCTGCGCGAGGAGATGCCATTGATGGATATCGCCAGCGGCAACGATCGTCTGAAACTCGACAGGATTGACGTCGATATCACGTTATCCCCGCATGCCATTCGTTATCTGCTGCTTGTGCTGGAAGCGCCCCGCGCCACCGTCGCGCTAACGGGCGTTAAGGCTGTCAGCGCCCCCGCGCACGTCGTGGCGGAGCAAATGGCGATGCAGGGCGAGGGACGGCGGTTGTCGGCAACGGAGGCGCAATGGCAGTGGACGCGTCCTCAGCCGCTCAGTTCGCTGGATATCACTCTGAACAGCGATGGCGTTCTTCCCGTCGAGATTGCCTGGCGCAGTACGGCGAAGAGTGACTGGCAGGTGCTGAAAAAAGAGGTGCTCTATCAGCTGGAGGGGAGGGCATCGGCGCCCGTCCCGCTGCCCGGAACCTTGGTGGAGGCGATAAAAATCACCACGCTTAACGCGCGCTTACCGGAAACGCTGCCGCAGGTGACAGGCTACCGCGATCGTTATGATCTGGTGTTCAACGCGCAAGGGAAAGCCCCTTATCTGCTGGCCTGGGGGAATGGCGCTGCGGAACCGGCAAGCGTTGGCGTGGATATGCTTATTCCGGCCGATTTGCGAACAACCTATGATGTGGCGACGCTACCCTCGGCCTCCGTCAATGAAGCGGTCAAACTGGGCGGGGAATCACGGTTAACTGCGACCTCAGCGACGGAACGTGAAAGCCAGGCAAAACGGTTGCTGGTCTGGGGCGTGCTGATTGTCGGCGTCGCGCTGTTGGCGCTGCTGGCCTTTCGTCTCTGGCGTGAAGTAAAAAAAGACGGCGCGGCGTAACGCAATAAAAAAGGCTCGCTATGCGAGCCTTTTTACGTGATTCGTGCCGGTTACAGGCTGGAAACGTTTTCGGTCAGGTATTTCGCCACGCCGTCCGGAGACGCGTTCATACCTTCTTTACCTTTTTCCCACTGTGCCGGGCAGACTTCGCCGTGCTCTTCGTGGAACTGCAGCGCGTCAACCATACGCAGCATTTCGTCGATGTTACGGCCCAGCGGCAGGTCGTTAACCACCTGGTGGCGAACAATGCCGTTTGCGTCGATCAGGAAGGAACCACGCAGCGCAACGCCCGCTTCCGGGTGCTCGATGCCGTAGGCTTTCTGAATTTCACGCTTAACGTCAGCAACCATTGCGTATTTCACCGCACCGATGCCGCCTTTGTCGACAGGGGTGTTACGCCATGCGTTGTGGACGAATTCGGAGTCAAAGGAAACGCCAACCACTTCAACGCCGCGCTTCTGGAATTCTTCATAACGTTTGTCGAACGCGATCAGTTCGGACGGGCAAACGAAGGTGAAATCCATTGGCCAGAAGAACAGAACGGTCGCTTTACCGTTGGTGTGCTGTTTGAAATTGAAGTTTTCAACGATTTCACCGCTACCGAGTACCGCAGCTGCTGTAAAATCCGGAGCCGGACGAGTCACCAGTACCATATTATTCTCCTGCAAAGTTAAGGGTTTTTGGAACGCAACGCGGGCCAGTATAGAGAGTGTTCGCGAATAAGACAAAGAGGTGGCGACAATCGTTCAGCAAGCTTTTGCCTATCATTGATCATGCTGTCAGAGCTGCTTATTTCTCGCCTGCGCCATCATGCGCGGGTAGAACTGCCAGAAACGCGTTTCCAGTGCGTCGTAATGTTCGTCCAGGTCGTACCAGGAGTCGCGCAGCGCATCCAGACGCGGGCGACGGCTGGCCATGCCGTTGAGTACGTTCTGAATGAAATTCATCTCGCGATAACGCTCCAGCCAGCGTTCCGACCACAGGTAATTATTGAGATTAACGAAACGCGGCGGCGAGTCTGGCAGAATGATCGACACCTGCTGATGGGCATAGCGCACAAACTCCGGCAACGGCATCTCCGGCGAAAGCCGTTCCCAGTGGCGCGACAAAAAGTGATCCCACATCACGTCAAGGGTAATCGGCGCAACACGGCGCGTTTCGGGACGGAACCAGGCTTTGGCTTCCGTTACTTCCGGCAGGTTATCGGTAAGCACGTCGATACGGCGGTGCATAAAAATCCCGTCGACAACCTCTGACGAGTAGATATCGGCAGGGTTGCCGCGCACGAAATCGGCCAGCAAATTGCCGGAAAGGGAGCTGTCCGCGAGGTGCGCGAGATGCAGGTGAGCGAGAAAATTCATGCGTTTTATTTGTCCGGTGGCGGCTAGTTGTTGCAGCAAAAGGGTGTGAGCACTAGACTATGCCGCCTGTTTTTAAGTCACGAGTATACGTCATGCGCGTCGCCGATTTCTCCTTTGAACTACCTGAATCCCTGATTGCTCACTATCCCATGCCTGAGCGCAGCAGCTGTCGCTTGCTGTCACTGGACGGGCCAACGGGCGCGCTGACGCACGGTACTTTCACCGATCTGCTCGACAAGCTCAACCCTGGCGATCTGCTGGTCTTTAACAATACCCGCGTGATCCCGGCGCGCCTGTTTGGCCGTAAAGCCAGCGGCGGCAAGATTGAAGTGCTGGTCGAACGTATGCTTGATGATAAACGTATTCTGGCACATATTCGCGCATCCAAAGCGCCGAAGCCGGGCGCAGAACTGCTGCTGGGCGATGACGAGAGCATTAAAGCAACCATGACCGCGCGCCACGATGCGCTGTTTGAAGTGGCGTTCCATGACGAACGCTCGGTGCTTGATATCCTCAACGCCATTGGCCATATGCCGCTGCCGCCGTATATTGAGCGCCCGGACGAAGAGGCCGACCGCGAGCTGTACCAGACGGTTTACAGCGAAAAGCCTGGCGCGGTCGCGGCGCCAACCGCCGGTTTGCACTTTGACGAACCGCTGTTGGAAAAACTGCGCGCCAAAGGTATTGAGATGGCGTTTGTCACGCTGCATGTCGGCGCGGGGACGTTCCAGCCGGTACGCGTGGACACCATCGAAGATCACATCATGCACTCTGAGTATGCCGAAGTGCCGCAAGAGGTGGTCGATGCGGTGCTGGCGGCGAAAGCGCGCGGCAACCGTGTGGTGGCGGTCGGCACCACCTCGGTGCGTTCTCTTGAAAGCGCGGCGCAGGCGGCGAAAAACGACATCATCGAACCGTTTTTTGGCGATACGCAGATCTTCATCTATCCCGGCTATCAGTACAAAGTCATTGATGCGCTGGTGACCAATTTCCATCTGCCGGAATCTACGCTTATCATGCTGGTCTCCGCGTTTGCCGGTTATCAGCATACAATGAACGCCTACAAGGCTGCGGTAGAACAAAAATATCGCTTTTTTAGCTACGGGGACGCGATGTTTATCACGTACAATCCGCAGGCTTTGAATGAGCGTGTCGGGGACTAAGGCCGCGGCACTGTAATCACCATCAGACTGTCTCTCTGATGCAGGAGAAATAATGAAGTTCGAACTTGATACCACCGACGGTCGTGCGCGTCGCGGTCGCCTGGTGTTTGATCGTGGCGTAGTGGAAACGCCTGCTTTTATGCCTGTGGGCACCTACGGCACCGTAAAAGGGATGACGCCGGAAGAGGTGGAAGCCACCGGCGCGCAAATTATCCTCGGCAATACTTTCCATCTCTGGCTGCGTCCGGGCCAGGAGATCATGAAACTCCACGGCGATCTGCATGACTTCATGCAGTGGAAAGGCCCGATCCTCACCGACTCCGGGGGATTCCAGGTGTTCAGCCTGGGCGACATTCGGAAGATCACCGAGCAGGGTGTCCATTTCCGTAACCCAATCAACGGCGATCCGATTTTCCTCGATCCGGAAAAATCGATGGAGATTCAGTACGATCTCGGTTCCGATATTGTGATGATCTTTGACGAATGCACGCCGTATCCAGCGGACTGGGACTATGCTAAACGTTCGATGGAGATGTCATTGCGTTGGGCGAAGCGTAGCCGCGACCGTTTCGATAGCCTCGGCAACAAAAATGCGCTTTTTGGCATCATTCAGGGCAGTGTTTACGAAGATTTACGCGATATCTCCGTGAAAGGTCTGGTAGAGATTGGCTTTGATGGCTACGCTGTCGGCGGCTTGGCTGTGGGTGAACCGAAAGAGGACATGCACCGCATTCTGGAGCACGTCTGCCCACAAATTCCGGCAGATAAACCGCGTTACCTGATGGGTGTCGGTAAACCGGAAGATCTGGTTGAAGGCGTACGTCGCGGTATTGACATGTTTGACTGCGTGATGCCAACCCGCAACGCCCGTAACGGTCACCTGTTCGTGACCGACGGCGTGGTGAAAATTCGTAACGCGAAGCATAAAAGCGACACCAGCCCACTCGACGCTGAGTGTGATTGCTATACCTGTCGCAATTATTCACGCGCCTACTTGCATCATCTCGATCGTTGCAACGAAATATTGGGCGCGCGACTCAATACCATTCATAACCTGCGTTACTACCAGCGTTTGATGGCGGGTTTACGCAAGGCTATTGAAGAAGGTAAATTAGAGAGCTTCGTGACCGATTTTTACCAACGTCAGGGTCGACCTGTTCCACCTTTAAACGTTGATTAATTTTAATAATGAGGGAATTTGAATGAGCTTTTTTATTTCTGATGCGGTAGCGGCAACAGGTGCTCCGGCGCAGGGCAGCCCGATGTCTCTGATTCTGATGCTGGTTGTGTTTGGCCTGATCTTCTATTTCATGATCCTGCGCCCACAACAGAAGCGCACCAAAGAGCACAAAAAGCTGATGGATTCTATCGCGAAAGGTGATGAAGTCCTGACGAATGGCGGCCTGGTGGGTCGTGTGACCAAAGTAGCAGAAACTGGCTACATCGCTATCGCGCTGAATGACACCACGGAAGTGGTTATCAAACGTGACTTCGTAGCTGCCGTTCTGCCGAAAGGCACCATGAAGGCGCTGTAATAGTAACTTTCCCGAAGGGAACTGCCGTGTTAAACCGTTATCCTTTGTGGAAGTATGTCATGCTGATCGTCGTCATTGTCGTCGGTCTGCTGTATGCGCTTCCCAACCTGTATGGTGAGGATCCGGCCGTTCAAATCACTGGCGCGCGCGGTGTCGCCGCCAGTGAGCAAACGCTGATCCAGGTCCAGAATACGTTACAAAAAGAAAAAATTACCGCGAAGTCTGTGGCACTGGAAGAGGGCGCTATTCTTGCGCGCTTCGACACCACCGACACTCAACTGCGTGCACGTGAAGCGCTGGTGGGCGTGCTGGGTGATAAATACGTCGTGGCGCTTAACCTTGCTCCGGCTACCCCGCGCTGGCTGGCTGCCATCAAAGCAGAACCGATGAAACTCGGTCTTGACCTGCGTGGCGGCGTTCACTTCCTGATGGAAGTGGATATGGACACCGCGCTGGGTAAATTGCAGGAACAAAATATCGATAGCCTGCGCAGCGATCTGCGTGAAAAAGGCATCCCGTATACTACCGTTCGTAAAGAAGACAACTACGGTCTGAGCATCAATTTCCGTGATGCCAGCGCGCGTGACGACGCGATTGCGTATCTCAGCAAACGCCACCCGGATCTGGTGATCTCCAGCCAGGGAAGCAACGCGCTGCGTGCGGTAATGACCGATGCGCGCTTAAGCGAAGCGCGTGAATACGCGGTTCAGCAGAACATCAATATTCTGCGTAACCGTGTGAATCAGCTGGGCGTCGCCGAGCCGGTGGTGCAACGCCAGGGCGCTGACCGCATTGTGGTTGAACTGCCTGGTATTCAGGACACGGCGCGTGCGAAAGAGATCCTTGGCGCGACCGCGACGCTGGAATTCCGTCTGGTTAACACCAACGTAGACCAGGCTGCGGCAGCGTCCGGACGCGTACCGGGCGACTCCGAAGTGAAGCAGATGCGTGAAGGCCAGCCGGTTGTGCTGTACAAACGCGTCATCCTGACCGGTGACCATATCACCGACTCTACGTCCAGCCAGGACGAGTATAACCAGCCGCAGGTGAACATTTCGCTCGATAGCGCAGGCGGCAACATCATGTCTAACTTCACCAAGGACAATATCGGCAAGCCGATGGCGACCCTGTTTGTGGAGTATAAGGACAGCGGTAAGAAAGACGCCAACGGTCGTGCCGTGCTGGTGAAACAGGAAGAGGTGATTAACATCGCCAACATCCAGTCTCGTCTCGGTAACAGCTTCCGTATTACCGGCATCAACAACCCGAACGAAGCGCGTCAGCTCTCTCTGCTGCTGCGTGCCGGCGCGCTGATTGCGCCGATTCAGATTGTTGAAGAGCGGACCATCGGTCCAACCCTGGGTATGCAGAACATTAAGCAGGGTCTGGAAGCGTGTCTGGCGGGTCTGGCGGTCTCCATCCTGTTCATGATCTTGTTCTATAAGAAGTTTGGTCTGATTGCGACCAGCGCGCTGATCGCAAACCTGGTGCTGATTGTCGGCGTGATGTCGCTGCTGCCGGGGGCCACGCTGAGTATGCCTGGGATTGCGGGGATCGTCTTAACCCTTGCCGTTGCCGTCGATGCGAACGTGCTTATCAACGAACGTATCAAAGAAGAGTTAAGCAACGGGCGTTCGGTGCAGCAGGCGATTAACGAAGGTTATGCGGGGGCGTTCAGCTCTATTTTCGATGCGAACATCACCACGCTGATCAAAGTTATCATTCTGTACGCGGTCGGCACCGGGGCGATTAAAGGGTTCGCGATTACGACCGGTATCGGTGTAGCGACGTCAATGTTTACCGCAATTGTCGGTACACGTGCCATCGTAAACCTGCTGTATGGCGGCAAGCGCGTCAAAAAGCTGTCAATCTGAGGAGTGCGAAGTGGCACAGGAATATACTGTTGAACAATTGAACCATGGCCGTAAAGTCTGGGACTTTATGCGCTGGGACTACTGGGCTTTCGGCATCTCAGGCGCTCTGCTGATTGCGGCCATTGTGATTATGGGCGTACGCGGCTTTAACTGGGGGCTCGATTTTACCGGTGGTACGGTTATCGAAATCACGCTGGAAAAACCTGCGGAGATGGATGTGATGCGCGATGCGCTGGAAAAAGCGGGCTTTGTTGATCCGCTTTTACAGAACTTCGGCAGCAGTCACGACATCATGGTTCGTATGCCGCCGACCGAAGGGGCGAACGGCGGCCAGGTGCTGGGCAGCAAAGTGTTGAGTGTGATTAACGAGTCCACCAACCAGAACGCGGCGGTGAAGCGAATTGAATTCGTCGGACCGAGCGTGGGGGCTGACCTTGCGCAAACCGGCGCGATGGCGCTGTTAGCCGCGCTGATTTCTATCCTCGTTTACGTCGGTTTCCGCTTCGAGTGGCGACTGGCGGCCGGGGTGGTGATCGCGCTGGCGCATGACGTGATCATCACGCTTGGGATCCTGTCGCTGTTCCATATTGAGATCGACCTGACAATCGTGGCGTCGCTGATGTCCGTTATCGGTTACTCACTTAACGACAGCATTGTGGTATCTGACCGTATCCGTGAGAACTTCCGCAAGATTCGTCGCGGTACGCCGTACGAAATCTTTAACGTGTCGTTGACCCAGACGCTGCACCGTACGTTGATCACCTCCGGTACCACGTTGATGGTGATTCTGATGCTGTTCCTGTTCGGCGGCCCGGTGCTGGAAGGCTTCTCGCTGACCATGCTGATCGGTGTCTCTATCGGTACCGCGTCTTCCATCTACGTTGCGTCGGCGCTGGCGCTGAAGCTGGGTATGAAACGCGAGCACATGCTGCAGCAGAAAGTCGAAAAAGAAGGGGCGGATCAGCCGTCAATTCTGCCGTAATCTGGTGTTCAGCTCCCTGATGAAATCCCGGTCGTAAGATCGGGATTTTTCTTTTTCCTTTCTGGCTTGTTCCGCAATCATTACTGACAGTATGCTGTCAGGAGCCCTGTTTTATTCTTCTTCTGAACTCAACCACACAGGCAGGAGGAAGGATGAAAAGTAAAAGCATCATTAACTGGTTTGAAATTCCCGTCACCGATATGGCGCGCGCTATCGCGTTTTATGAGCCGGTGCTGGGGCTGTCGCTGCGCCGCGAAAAAATGGACTGTGCCGATCTGGCGGTCTTTCCCTATGACGATCCGGCTACCGGCGGCGCGTTGGCGAAAATCGACGGCGTCTTGCCTTCGCCGCAGGGCGCAATCGTTTATCTGCACACCGACGATCTTGCGGCAACGCTGGATCGCGTCGCCAGCGCCGGTGGTGAATGCGTGTTCGGCCCAATCGATTTGGGCAAAGAGATTGGCACCGTGGCGCTGTTTACTGACAGCGAAGGTAACCGTGTCGGATTACATCAACCCGCTTAACGTAAGAGAGTCACTATGACGCGTCGCGCCGACCGTTTGTTTCAGATTGTGCAGATCCTGCGCGGCAGGCGACTGACGACGGCGGCGCTACTTGCCGAGCGGCTGGAGGTGTCAGAACGGACGATCTACCGTGATATCCGCGACCTGTCGCTGTCCGGAGTACCGGTGGAAGGAGAGGCGGGCAGCGGGTATCGCCTGATGGCGGGATTTGATTTGCCGCCGCTGATGTTGACTCACCGGGAATCCGAAGCGCTGATTGCGGCTATTCGTCTGTTAACGACCTGGGGCGGAGATTCCCTGTCGCGCGAACTGGCGTCAGCACAAGAGAAAGTGCTGGCGATCCTGCCGGAAGAAAGCCGCCGTAAAGCCGAGCAGGCGCGGATATTCGCCCCGGACTTTGGGACACAGCCGCATTCACGCAGCGCATTCGACCTTATTCATCGCGCCATTTCCGGCCAACAGGTGCTGGCGCTGCATTATCGCGACGAGGCCGGACAGCTCTCCTGGCGGGAGGTGCAGCCGCTGGGGATGTATTTCTGGGGCGAATACTGGCTTTTGGTCGCCTGGTGCGAACGGCGGGATGATTATCGCTGCTTTCGGCTCGACAGATGTTTGCAGATCACGATGACGGAGCGGCGCTTTTGCGAGAGTGCAGAGCGCTCGTTGGCGGATTTTTTGCGCAAGGTAAGCGATAAAAAGCCCGCTTGCGGAACAGCGGGCGACGCGCGGAGGCCGGGTCAGGCATAAGTTGCCACCCGGCTATTTGCGCTACTTAGAAGTTGTAACCTACCACCAGGTACCAGCCGAAGCCGTTAGACTTGATCGGTTCCGCCTGCCATACCGGCTCATCGCCATCTTTCCACTGACCACCGTTATGGAAGTAACGGGCGACCACCGAGTAGTGCCAGTGATCGTAGTTCAGCGCCAGAATGTGGCTGGACGCGATAGAGTTGCTGGTGCGGTACTGATCGTCGCCCAGATCAGAGCCCCAGTCGAAGTTGGTGAAGCCAATGTAGCTCAGGTTACCGCCCCACAGATCGGTAATCGGCACAAAGTATTTCACTTTGAAACGGTAGCCATCCCATTCGTTTTCATTGGACGCACCGTAGTTCTGCCACTGATATTTCGCATAGACGTTCAGGGACAGGCTCATCGGCAACCCTGTGTCGATGTCGGTACCGAGACCCATATACCAGGTGCTCTGGCGGCCTTCGCTGTTACGACCCATATCGTAGATATAGTTATTCGCGAAATACCACTCTTTGAACGGACCAAAGCTCAGGTCGCTGTTGGTCAGCTTATCGATCGAGAAGCGTGGTTCGATTTCCATAAACAGCGGAGAACCGTGGTTCCAGATCCCGCGGGAGTTGCTGTCGCCGCCGAAGAAGCGAGGCGCATCAACGTAGCCATAGAAATCAAACCAGTCTTTTTTGGCGAAAGCTTCGTATTCCAGATAGGTGTCGTTGCGCAGTGTCGGTCCGAAGCGGGTATGGTAGGAACCCACAACGTTGACGCTCTGGTGCCACCAGTCGGAAAGATACTGCGGTTTGTCGTTGTCGGCGGCGTTCACGGTGAAAGACGTAGAAAGCGCGAGCACTGCACCGGCTGCAAGTAATGTTTTTTTCATATTTATGCCACTGATTGAAAATCCCTAACGGGAGTGAAAAAGGCGCGAATTAGGTTTCTAAATATTTCGTGTTTCTGCGGAGCCTATTATAAAAATCATTGCTCACAAAAATCTGTCATGTTTCACATTTCTATCATTCACGTAATCGATTGCGTTCACGTTTGCGTGTTTTAGCGCGGCGATTGTACTGACTTTGATGAATGTTGCAAAGGATTAGCAAAAATTTCGGTGATGTCAGTAGAGTCACAAAAAGGGCGGGTGAGATGTTGCGGAACGCACAAAACGTTCCGCAGAGGCGTTTAGCGCGTCACAGGCTGGATATCATGAATACGGATAAAGCCTAACTGCTCGGGTGTAACACCATTAAGTTGAAGCGGAATGTCCACATCGGCTGGCGCCAGGAGACTGGCAGGGGCGTTAATCAACATATTCTGCACATTGACTTCCTGATAATTGTCAGTTGTTCCCTGAATTTGCCCATATTCAACGGTGCCGCTGAAAGCCGGTAACGGATCGTTGGACTCACCCTGAATCCGTAGCGTCACGCGTGTGCCGTCAGCATTCGGCGCGATATTTTTTAGCGACATGCGCAGCGTGCCAATCTGGCTGTTCAGACGCGCCGGCGTATTTGAGCCCGGCAACAGGTACACGCCGCGGGTGGATTTCACGTTCAGGCTGTTCTGCTGCGTAATTTTTACCGTTTGCTGATTAAGCTGATTCATCTCTTTATTTAACGTACTGATGCTTTGATGCATCTGACGAACCTCGCTTTGCTGGGCGCAGGCGGTAAGGCTAAACAGGCTTCCCGCCAGGAGAATTCTTAGGTAACGTTTTGTCATATCGCGGTTTTCCTGGAATATTGCACTGACCTAATGGTAGTGCGTAAACGGCGCAAAAACACCGATCCTTTGTCTCAAAAGCGTTGCGCCTTTGTTGTCACGTCAGTTCAGGGTAAAATAGATTTCTGTTAACCACCTGGTCAGGACGCCGTATGCATTGCCCATTTTGTTTCGCCGTAGACACGAAAGTAATTGACTCTCGTCTTGTGGGCGAGGGATCGTCAGTACGCCGCCGTCGGCAGTGTCTGGTTTGTAACGAACGCTTCACCACTTTCGAAGTCGCGGAACTTGTGATGCCACGGGTTGTGAAAAGCAACGACGTGCGCGAACCTTTTAATGAAGAAAAACTACGTAGCGGCATGTTACGTGCGCTGGAAAAGCGTCCGGTCAGTTCAGATGACGTCGAAATGGCGCTGAACCACATCAAGTCGCAGCTGCGCGCCACCGGTGAGCGTGAAGTGCCGAGTAAAATGATCGGCAATCTGGTGATGGAACAACTGAAAAAACTCGACAAAGTCGCCTATATCCGTTTTGCCTCCGTCTACCGTAGCTTCGAAGATATCAAAGAATTCGGCGAAGAGATCGCTCGCCTACAGGACTAAGCCATGCAGGATGAGATATACATGGCGCGCGCGCTGAAGCTTGCTGCGCGCGGGCGGTTCACCACTCACCCCAATCCCAACGTCGGTTGCGTGATTGTGAAAGAGGGCGAAATTGTCGGCGAGGGTTACCATCACCGCGCCGGGGAACCCCACGCCGAAGTCCATGCGCTGCGGATGGCCGGCGAAAAAGCCAAAGGCGCGACGGCTTACGTTACCCTTGAACCCTGTAGCCACCATGGCCGCACCCCGCCGTGCTGCGATGCGCTGATTGCTGCCGGAGTATCACGCGTGGTCGCGGCGATGCAGGATCCGAATCCACAGGTGGCCGGACGTGGGCTGTACCGTCTGCAACAGGCAGGGATCGACGTCAGCCACGGTCTGATGATGCGCGAAGTGGAAGCGTTAAATAAAGGCTTTCTCAAGCGAATGCGCACCGGTTTTCCGTATGTTCAGCTTAAGCTCGGCGCCTCGCTGGACGGGCGTACGGCGATGGCGAGCGGTGAAAGCAAGTGGATCACCTCGCCGCAGGCGCGACGCGACGTTCAGCGTCTGCGTGCGCAAAGCCACGCCATCCTGACCAGTAGCGCAACGGTACTGGCGGACGATCCGCAACTGACCGTACGCTGGACTGAACTGGACGACGCGACGCAGGCGGTATACCCGCAGGACACGCTGCGCCAACCGGTGCGGATTGTGATCGACAGTCAGAATCGCGTGACGCCGGAACACCGCATTGTTCAGCAGCCGGGAGAAACCTGGTTTGCGCGTACCAAAGATGATTCCCGCCAGTGGCCGGAAACGGTGCGTACGCTTCTGGTGCCGGAACACAATGGCCATCTTGATCTGGTGGTGCTGATGATGTTGTTAGGCAAACAGCAGATCAACAGCCTCTGGGTGGAGGCGGGGCCGACCCTTGCGGGCGCGCTGCTGCAGGCTGGCGTGGTGGACGAGCTAATCGTTTATGTTGCGCCTACACTGTTAGGCAATGACGCCCGCGGATTATGCGTCCTGCCAGGGCTTGAACAACTTAGCCAGGCGCCGAAGTTTACATTCAATGAGATACGTCGTGTAGGTCCGGACGTTTGCCTGCATTTGATTCCCGCGTAATGGCTGCCTGAATTTAGGAAGCAGCGCGACGATATTTATGATAAAATCCGCCCCCCTGCGGGGGCTTATACCGAACCCGAAGGAAGAATATGAACATTATTGAAGCTAACGTTGCTACTCCGGACGCTCGCGTCGCCATCACCATTGCGCGTTTCAACAACTTTATCAATGACAGCCTGCTGGACGGCGCGGTTGACGCACTGAAACGCATTGGCCAGGTTAAAGATGAAAATATTACCGTCGTTTGGGTTCCAGGCGCATACGAGCTGCCGCTGGCGGCTGGCGCATTGGCGAAAACCGGTAAATATGACGCGGTGATTGCGCTTGGCACCGTGATCCGTGGTGGCACCGCACACTTTGAATATGTTGCTGGTGGGGCAAGCAATGGCCTGGCGCATGTCGCTCAGGACAGCGAAATTCCTGTCGCCTTTGGCGTACTGACCACCGAAAGCATTGAACAAGCGATTGAACGTGCTGGCACCAAAGCCGGTAACAAAGGCGCGGAAGCTGCACTGACCGCGCTTGAAATGATTAATGTATTGAAAGCCATCAAGGCCTGATTTTTGTAAGGGGAAATCCGTGAAACCTGCTGCTCGTCGCCGCGCTCGTGAGTGTGCCGTTCAGGCGCTCTACTCCTGGCAGTTGTCCCAGAACGACATCGCTGATGTTGAATACCAGTTCCTGGCAGAACAGGACGTAAAAGATGTTGACGTCATGTACTTCCGCGAACTGCTGTCCGGGGTGGCGACTAACAGCGCGTACCTGGATGGTTTGATGAAGCCTTACCTGTCCCGCCTGTTGGAAGAACTGGGTCAGGTGGAAAAAGCGGTCCTGCGCATTGCGCTGTTTGAGCTGTCTAAGCGTAGCGATGTGCCGTATAAAGTGGCCATCAACGAAGCGATCGAACTGGCGAAAACCTTCGGCGCAGAAGACAGCCACAAGTTCGTCAATGGCGTACTGGATAAAGCAGCGCCTGCGATTCGCCCCAACAAAAAGTAATCACCAGGCCGTCAGTGACGCGGGGACGCCTCCGCTCCGCTGGCGGCTTTTTCTTTATTTCTGCTGAGGCATAACGTATGGCATGCGGCGAGTTCTCCCTGATTGCCCGTTATTTTGACCGTGTTAGAAGCTCTCGTCTCGATGTCGAAACCGGTATTGGCGACGATTGCGCACTCCTGAATATTCCTGAAAAACAGACCCTGGCGATCAGTACCGATACGCTGGTGGCGGGCAATCACTTCCTGGCCGATATCGATCCGGCGGACCTGGCGTATAAAGCGCTGGCGGTCAATTTAAGCGATCTGGCGGCAATGGGCGCCGATCCGGCGTGGCTGACGCTGGCGATAACGCTGCCGGAGGTCGATGAACGCTGGCTGGAAATATTCAGCGACAGCCTGTTTGAACTACTCAATTATTACGATATGCAGCTGATTGGCGGCGATACCACGCGTGGGCCGCTCTCCATGACGCTGGGTATCCACGGCTACGTCCCTGCGGGCCGCGCCCTGAAACGCTCAGGGGCGAAGCCGGGCGACTGGATTTACGTTACCGGTACGCCAGGCGACAGCGCGGCAGGGCTGGCGATTTTACAGCGCCGTTTACAGGTTGCGGATGAGGTTGACCGGGAATATCTGCTAAAACGCCACCTGCGACCGACGCCGCGTATTCTTCAAGGGCAGGCGCTGCGCGACAAGGCGAGCGCGGCGATCGATCTGTCGGATGGGCTGATTTCCGATCTTGGGCATATCGTCAAAGCCAGCGCCTGCGGCGCACGCATAGACATTGAAACGCTGCCTTTCTCCGACGCGGTCAAACGTCATGTCGAAAGCGAACAGGCGCTGCGCTGGGCGCTCTCCGGCGGCGAAGACTATGAATTATGCTTTACGGTACCGGAACTGAATCGCGGGGCGCTGGATGTCGCGCTCGGCCATCTCGGCGTGCCGTTTACCTGCATCGGGCAGATGAGCGCGGATGTGGAAGGGATCTGTTTTACGCGTGACGGCGAGCCTGTCACCTTCGACTGGAAAGGATATGACCATTTTGCCACGTCATAAAGATACGGCGAAAAGCCGCCTGAAACTGACTAACCCGTGGCATTTGTTGGCTACCGGTTTTGGCAGTGGTCTGAGTCCGGTGGTTCCGGGCACGATGGGATCACTGGCGGCGATCCCGTTCTGGTATGTGATGACCTTTCTGCCCTGGCAGCTCTATTCACTGGTGGTGATGCTGGGCATCTGTATCGGGGTCTATCTCTGCCATCAGACGGCGAAAGACATGGGCGTCCATGACCACGGCAGTATTGTCTGGGATGAATTCATCGGGATGTGGATCACCCTGATGGCGCTGCCGACCCGCGACTGGCAGTGGGTGGCAGCCGGGTTCGTTATTTTCCGCATTCTTGATATGTGGAAGCCATGGCCGATCCGTTGGTTTGACCGCAACGTCCACGGTGGGATGGGAATCATGGTTGACGATATCGTTGCAGGGGTGATTTCTGCCGGTATTTTGTATTTTATCGGCCACCACTGGCCGATCGGTATGTTTTAACCGATTCCTGAAATGCGGGAGAGGCCCGATAAGCGTCGTGCTATCGGGCGCTGTCTTCACTTGAATCCCACCACCGGATGCGGTTTGTACGGTGTTTCCAGTTCGGCTATCTGCTCCGGCTTCAGCGTTAAATCCACCGCGTTCAGCAGTTCATCCAGTTGTTCTTCCCGAGATGCGCCGACAATCGGCGCGGCGACACCGGGTTTGCTGAGCAGCCACGCCAGCGCCACCTGAGCGCGCGTCGCGCCAAGCTCTTCACTAACGCCTGCCAGGCGGGCGGCGATCTGCGCATCGTTTTCGTCGCTTTCGCGGTACAGATTTTTACCCACCTCATCGGAGACGACGCGCGCGGTGGTTTCCCCCCACGGACGGGTCAGACGACCCCGCGCCAGCGGACTCCACGGGATCACCGCGATGCCCTCCTGATAGCACAGCGGCAGCATCTCGCGCTCTTCCTCACGATAGATCAGATTGTAATGGTCCTGCATACTGATGAACGGCGCCCAACCGTACTGTTTTTGCAGAGCCAGCGCCTGGGCAAATTGCGAGGCGTGCATTGAGGATGCGCCGATGTAACGTGCTTTCCCGGCTTTCACGACATCATTCAGCGCTTCCAGCGTTTCTTCTATCGGCGTGTTGTAGTCCCAGCGGTGAATTTGCAGGATATCAACGTAATCCATACCCAGACGCCGCAGACTGTCGTCGATAGAGCGCAGAATCTGCGCGCGGGATAAACCTTCCGGCAGGTCGTCAACCTGATGAAAGACCTTGGTCGCCACCACCACCTCGTCACGACGGGCGAAATCGCGCAGGGCGCGACCGACAATCTCTTCGCTGCTGCCTGCGGAATAACTGTTGGCGGTGTCGAAAAAGTTGATGCCGCCCTCAAGGGCGTGTTTGATGATCGGACGACTGCTTTCTTCGGGAAGCGTCCAGGCGTGATTGCCGCGGCTCGGTTCGCCAAACGTCATACAGCCCAGACACAGGCGGGAGACCCGAAGGTCGGTTTTTCCTAAGACGTTGTATTGCATTGTTTCGCTCCTGTTATGCTGATTATGAGATAAGCATAGCAGGAGCAAATAGACGATTATGCCAGCCAGGCCTTGATTTTGGCTTCAATGCCAGCGGCATCAAGCCCCAGTTCGGCGCGCGCCTCATCCTGAGTGCCCTGCGGGATAAAGAAGTCCGGCAGGCCGATGTTCAGTACTGGCACCGGCTTACGATGCGCCATCAGCACCTCGTTCACGCCGCTGCCCGCGCCGCCCATAATGGCGTTTTCCTCCAGCGTCACCAACACGTCGTGCTGGGCAGCCATTTCCAGAATCAGCGCGTCGTCCAGCGGCTTCACAAAACGCATATCCACCAGGGTTGCGTTAAGCGATTCCGCGGCCTTTTCCGCTTCCGGCATCAGCGTACCGAAGTTCAGGATGGCCAGTTTTTTACCGTGACGTTTCACCACGCCTTTGCCGATCGGCAGCTTCTCCAGCGGCGTCAGCTCAACGCCCAGCGCGTTGCCGCGCGGATAGCGGACCGCGGTCGGACCTTCGCTGTAGTGATAGCCAGTAAACAGCATCTGGCGGCATTCGTTTTCATCGCTGGGGGTCATGATAATCATATCCGGCAGGCAGCGCAGATACGAGAGATCGAACGCCCCCTGGTGGGTCTGCCCGTCGGCGCCGACAATCCCGGCGCGGTCAATGGCAAACATCACCGGCAACTTCTGGATCGCCACGTCATGAATAACCTGATCGTAGGCGCGTTGCAGGAAGGTGGAGTAAATCGCCACCACCGGCTTGTAGCCGCCAATCGCCAGACCGGCGGCAAAGGTTACCGCATGTTGTTCGGCGATCGCGACGTCAAAATAGCGATCCGGGAATTTACGCGAAAATTCGACCATGCCGGAACCTTCGCGCATGGCCGGGGTGATCGCCATGAGCTTGCTGTCTTTCGCTGCGGTTTCGCACAGCCAGTCGCCAAAGATTTTCGAATAGCTCGGCAGGCCGCCGCTGCTTTTCGGCAGGCAGCCGCTGGAGGGATCGAATTTCGGCACTGCATGGAACGTGATCGGATCTTTTTCGGCAGGCTCATAGCCACGCCCTTTTTTGGTCATGATGTGCAGAAACTGCGGACCTTTCAGATCGCGCATATTCTTGAGCGTCGTGATAAGTCCCAGTACGTCGTGACCATCCACAGGGCCGATATAGTTAAAGCCCAGCTCTTCAAACAGCGTGCCCGGCACCACCATGCCTTTGATATGTTCTTCTGTGCGCTTCAGGAGTTCTTTAATCGGCGGTACGCCAGAAAAGACCTTCTTGCCGCCTTCACGCAACGAGGAGTAGAGCTTGCCGGAAAGCAGCTGCGCCAGGTGATTATTGAGCGCGCCGACGTTTTCGGAAATCGACATTTCGTTGTCGTTGAGGATCACCAGCATGTCCGGCTTGATATCGCCCGCGTGGTTCATTGCTTCAAACGCCATACCGGCGGTGATCGCACCGTCGCCAATCACGCACACGGTGCGGCGATCTTTTCCCTCTTTTTCGGCGGCGACGGCAATGCCAATTCCTGCGCTGATAGATGTCGAAGAGTGACCGACGCTCAGGACGTCGTATTCGCTCTCACCGCGCCATGGGAATGGGTGCAAGCCGCCTTTCTGGCGGATGGTGCCGATTTTATCGCGGCGACCCGTGAGAATTTTGTGCGGATAAGCCTGATGGCCCACGTCCCAGATAAGCTGGTCAAACGGCGTGTTATAGACATAATGCAGCGCCACGGTGAGTTCCACCGTGCCCAGCCCGGAGGCGAAGTGTCCGCTGGAACGACTGACGCTGTCGAGAAGATAGCGGCGCAGTTCGTCGCAGAGTTTCGGCAGACTCTCTTTGGGTAAAAGGCGTAACTCCTGGGTGGAGTCGACCAGTGCCAGGGTAGGGTATTTGGCTATATCAAAACTCATCGCAAGCCCATAGGATTGGTTGTTTATTTATCACGCTGGATTATGTAGTCCGCTAGCGCTTCCAGTGCCGAGGTATCGAGAGACTGAACGGCCAGCTGGTTTAATGACTGACGGGCCTCTTCGATTAAATCCCGGGCTTTATTCCGGGCTTGCTCAAGACCCAGAAGTGCAGGATAGGTACTTTTGCCAAGCTGCTGGTCGGCACCCTGGCGTTTACCCAACGTTGCAGTATCGCCCACCACATCCAGAATGTCATCCTGAACCTGGAAGGCCAGGCCGATACTTTCTGCGTATTTGTCGAGTATCGGCAGGGCGTTTCGCCCTTTTTCGCCCGCGCTTAACGCGCCCAGGCGCACTGCGGCGCGGATCAATGCGCCGGTTTTATGGCGGTGGATTTTCTCCAGCGCGTCCAGCGGCACCTGCTTACCTTCAGCGTCCAGATCGAGCGCCTGACCGCCGCACATCCCCGCAATCCCACTGGCGTTCGCCAGTTCGGAAATCATCGCGATGCGATCGCGGTCGCTCACTTCCGGCATCGGCGCGTCGCTGATGATGGAAAACGCCAGCGTTTGCAGGGCGTCGCCAGCGAGAATGGCGTTCGCTTCGCCAAATTTGACGTGGCAGGTCGGCAGGCCGCGGCGCAAATCGTCGTCATCCATCGCCGGTAAATCGTCGTGAATGAGCGAATAGGCGTGAATGCACTCAACGGCGGCGGCCGGGGCGTCCAGCGTACCCTTGCTGACGCCAAACATCTGGCCGGTGGCGTAAACCAAAAACGGGCGCAGGCGTTTACCCCCTAATAATGCGCCATACAACATGGTTTCGACCACGGGAGTGTTCTGAAAGGGCAGTGGAGCGATAAAACGGTTTAGCGCCTGATTGGCCTGCTCCACGCAAGCCTGTAGCTGCTGGGTAAAATCCATTTACGCGTTATCCGGTGTAAAAGGCGTCGTCTCTGCGTCTTCGTTGTCAGACAGCAGGATCTGCACGCGCTGTTCAGCCTGCTGCAGCTTAACCTGGCCCTGACGCGCCAGTTGCACGCCACGTTCAAATTCGTTCAGCGCCTCGTCAAGCGGCAGATCGCCGCTTTCCAGACGGGTTACAATTTGCTCCAGCTCGTTCAGCGATGTTTCAAAGCTGACGGGCGCCTCGTTTTTCTTCGGCATAATGAATGTCTGACTCTCAGTAATGGCAGCACAAGACTATGGTAACGGACTCGCACTGATAAGCAAATAACGCACAATGGTAAGGGGATGTGCACAGGACGGGCCGGTTGATGGTATACTCCCGCGCCTGGATGCAGCTTCATGTTTGGGCTGCTGTACTATTCTCCAATACAAGCCTTTGATGGCTTGCTTAAGAACCATTGCCGCCATGAAGTTTATCATTAAATTGTTCCCGGAAATCACTATCAAAAGCCAATCTGTGCGTTTGCGCTTTATAAAAATTCTGACCGGGAACATTCGTAACGTTTTAAAGCACTATGATGAGACCCTCGCTGTCGTTCGCCACTGGGATAACATCGAAGTTCGCGCTAAGGATGAAAGCCAGCGCCTGATGATTCGCGATGCGCTGACCCGCATTCCGGGTATCCACCATATCCTTGAAGTGGAAGATGTGCCGTTCACCGACCTGCACGATATCTTCGAGAAAGCGCTGGTGGAGTACCGCGACCGTCTGGAAGGTAAAACCTTCTGCGTACGTGTGAAGCGTCGCGGTAAGCATGCGTTTAGCTCCATCGAAGTGGAACGTTACGTGGGCGGCGGATTAAATCAGCATATTGAATCTGCGCGCGTGAAGCTGACCAACCCGGATGTAACGGTGCATCTTGAAGTTGAAGATGACCGTCTGCTGATCATCAAAGGTCGCTATGAAGGGATTGGCGGTTTCCCGATCGGTACCCAGGAAGACGTGCTGTCGCTGATTTCAGGCGGTTTTGACTCTGGCGTTTCCAGTTACATGTTGATGCGTCGCGGCTGCCGCGTACATTACTGCTTCTTTAATCTTGGCGGCGCGGCGCATGAAATCGGTGTTCGCCAGGTGGCGCATTACCTGTGGAACCGTTACGGCAGTTCGCACCGCGTCCGCTTTGTCGCCATTAACTTTGAGCCGGTGGTCGGTGAGATCCTCGAAAAGGTCGACGATGGCCAGATGGGCGTCGTGCTTAAGCGCATGATGGTGCGCGCAGCGTCAAAAGTGGCGGAGCGGTATGGTGTGCAGGCGCTGGTGACGGGCGAAGCGCTGGGGCAGGTTTCCAGTCAGACGCTGACCAACCTGCGTTTGATTGATAATGTCTCTGATACCCTGATTCTTCGTCCGTTGATCGCATACGACAAAGAGCACATCATCAATATCGCCCGCGAAATTGGTACCGAAGATTTCGCCCGCACGATGCCGGAATACTGCGGCGTGATCTCAAAAAGTCCGACGGTGAAAGCCATCAAGGCGAAAATTGAAGCGGAAGAAGAGAACTTCGATTTCAGCATTCTTGATAACGTGGTGGCGGAAGCCAGCAACGTTGATATCCGCGAGATCGCCCAACAGACCGAGCAGGAGGTGGTTGAAGTGGAGACCGTCAGCGGCTTCGGCCCGAACGACGCGATCCTCGATATCCGCTCCATCGATGAGCAGGACGACAAACCGCTGAAGGTGGAAGGCGTGGATGTGGTTTCCCTGCCGTTCTACAAGCTGAGCACCAAATTCGGCGATCTCGATCAGAGCAAAACCTGGCTGCTGTGGTGCGAGCGCGGCGTGATGAGCCGCCTGCAGGCGCTTTATCTGCGCGAGCAGGGCTTTGAGAACGTGAAGGTTTACCGTCCGTAATTGATTGCCCGGTGGCGCAGCGCTTACCGGGTCGATAATACAGATCACTTATTAGGCCGGGAAGGCACAACTGCCACCCGGCTTTTACCCGCTTACTCGTAATAGTTGTAAATGCCCGCCGCCAGCACCAGTTGTGACGCCACTTCGTGGGCTTTTTCACGTCCAACCAGCAGATCAATAATTTTCAACCCAAAGTCGATGGCGGTCCCCGGCCCCTGGCTGGTTAACAGCTTCACACGTGCGTCCCATACGACGCGCTTGTCCTGCCACTGTTCGGCGGGGATGTTATCTTTCAGTGCCGGAAAGCCGGTCATATTGCCGATGGGGAAAATATCATGTGGAACCAGCACGGTCGCAGCGGCCGCGCAAATAGCGGCGACAATGCGCCCGGAGCGGTGGAACTGTTTGACCGTTTCCACCAGCAGCGGACTGTCGCGAAAGCATTCCGCACCCTTAATGCCGCCGGGTAAAACGATCGCATCATAATCGCCGTCGGCGACTTCAACCAGCGGCGCGTCTGCCAGCAGTTTAACGCCACGGGAACCCACAATCGTGAGATTGCCATCGCTGGCGACGCTCGCCGTGGTGACGTTAATACCGCCACGCACTAACAGGTCGATGGTAGTGACCGCTTCGGTCTCTTCACTACCAGGGGCGAGGCAGACCAGTGCCGATGCGCTCATACTCACTCTCCTTTCGTTTCACTAATTCAAACAGGCGGCTATTTTCCGGCACAGTGATGCCGTGCGCCCGGGCGCGTTTCAGCAGATAACCGGTGATGTAATCAATTTCGGTATGCCGCATCGCCCGTATATCCTGCAACATGGAAGATATGTTTTCTGCCGTACTCTCAATGACTTGTTCGACATAATAGCGTAAATCGTCCTCTGACGTATGATGACCTTCCCGTTCAATCACCGCCGCGACTTCCCGACAAATCAACGCGACCTCGTCGGAATGATGGCGAAGCTCGCCGTTTGGGCAGTTCCACAACGCGGTGAGCGGATTGATCACGCAATTTACCGCCAGCTTCCGCCACAGCTCCGCGCGAATCGTGTTGTGCCAGGCGACGTCAGGCAGCGCGCATTGCAATGTATCCGCAAGATAACTGTAGTCGCCATCCTGCTCCCGGGCTGGACCAATATGCGTGGTGCCGCTGGAAACGTGGATGATGACGTTGCCATCGCGACGCGCCGCGTGGGTGGTGGTGCCCATCAGCAGCGGCTGGCGGAGCGATTTCAGCTCCTCAATGGTACCCATACCGTTGTGAATCAACAGAACAGGCGTACTGACGGGTAACATGGCTGCCAACGCTTTTACGGCGTCGGAAACCTGCCAGGCTTTCAGGGTAACCAGCAGCAGATCGCTATCGGCAAGAAACTCCGGGTCGTTCGCCGTCAGAGATTCGTTAAAAATCGAACCGTCGGTCTCGATCACATTCACACTGCAATAGGGCTGGGGAATACGCAGCCAACCCTGAACGTCATGTCCCTGTTTGCACAACGCTGTAAGCCAGAGTTGACCCAGGGCGCCGCATCCAAGCACTGTTACTTTCATTGTTCCTCCTCACCTGCAACTGCGCCAGGTGTTATGGCCTAAGTATAGCGCCATCAGCTAAGCTTCTCGTTAAGCCTCGTTGCAGGTATTATGCAACGCAACGAAAATGAAGGGAGAAGAAAAGATGCCATCTTTCGATATTGTTTCCGAGGTTGATCTGCAGGAAGCGCGTAACGGCGTAGATAACGCGGTTCGTGAAGTCGAGTCGCGTTTCGATTTTCGCGGCGTAGAGGCCAGTATTGAGCTGAACGACGCGAATAAAACCATCAAAGTGCTGAGTGAGTCCGACTTCCAGGTGAACCAGTTGCTGGACATTTTGCGTGCCAAACTGCTGAAACGCGGCATTGAAGGGGCTTCGCTGGATGTACCGGAAGAGTTTGTGCACAGCGGCAAAACCTGGTTTGTGGAAGCGAAGCTGAAGCAGGGCATTGAAAGCGCGGTGCAGAAAAAAATCGTTAAGCTGATCAAAGACAGCAAGCTGAAGGTGCAGGCGCAGATTCAGGGTGATGAAATTCGCGTAACCGGTAAATCCCGCGACGATCTTCAGTCCGTTATGGCGCTGGTGCGTGGCGGGGATTTAGGTCAGCCGTTCCAGTTCAAAAACTTCCGCGATTAAGCGTTTATGCCGGATGGGATCGGCGATAACCCCCATCCGGCAACCATCACGCTAGCCTGATAGCCTGCTCAACCTCAAAACGGTTCGTCACTTTACTGTCGATCTTAACATACGCAGAATGCTCATTTTCCGCGATCAGCACCTCGCTCACGCCATCAGTTGCCAACAGACGCTGCTTTAATGTGTCATCGGCGGCGATATCGGACGGGATTTCTACCCGCAGGCTGCTGACATAAGGCGGTTCTTTCATTGTGCTGGCGACCGCCAGCCAGACAACGGCTAACAGCGCGCCGACGAGGAAAACGGTTTGTCCATCGAACATGCCGTCGACCCAACCGCCCAGCGAGCCGCCAATCGCCACGCCGAGGAACTGGCTGGTGGAATAGACACCCATCGCTGTGCCTTTATAGCCCGCTGGTGACTCTTTACTGATGAGCGAAGGCAGAAGGGCTTCCATCAGATTAAAGGCAAGGAAGAAAATCTGGACGCCAATAATCAGCTCCCAGAAATGATTTCCCGCGCCCCACAGCACGATCTCCGCAATCACAATCAACGCCACGCAGAGCAGGAATACCCGCTTCATTTTGCGCTTCACTTCGGCGTAAATAATAAAGGGCACCACGGAGGCAAAAGAGATCAGCATCGTGACCAGATAGACTTTCCAGTGCTCGGCGGCAGGCAACCCGGCGTCTGCGAGTTGACCGGGTAAGGCGACAAAAGTCGACATCAGCAGAATGTGCAGACACATAATACCGAAGTTAAGTTTCAACAGCTTAGGTTCAGCCAGCACTTTCCGGAAGCTGCCTTTCACCATACCGGACTCGCGGTTTAGCACATGGGTAGTGCTGTTTGGCACGACCCAGATTGTCAACACAATACCGGTAGTGGCGAGAACAGCGATCATCCAGAACAGGGCGTTCAGCCCCAGCGCGTGGGTGATTATCGGGCCAAGCACCATGGCGATAGCGAAGGTGATGCCAAAGCTGACGCCGATAAACGCCATCGCCTTGGTGCGGTTTTGTTCGCGGGTGAGATCGGACAGCAACGCCATCACGGCGGCGGCGATCGCTCCGGAGCCCTGAAGCGCCCGCCCTAAAATAATCCCCCAGATGGAGTGGGAGAGGGCGGCGATAATGCTGCCTAAAACAAAGATGGCCAACCCGCCGACAATGAGTGGTTTACGGCCAACACGGTCGGAAAGCAGTCCAAACGGAATTTGAAATATCGCCTGCGCGAGGCCGTAAATACCAATCGCGATACCAATCAACGCTTCACTGGCACCCTGAAATGCCATGCCGTATGTGGTCAGAACCGGCAGGACCATAAACATGCCAAGCATGCGCAATGAAAAAACGGTCCCTAAACCCCAGGTGGCGCGCAACTCGCCCGGCGTCATTTTATAATCGTTCATTCCCACCTCTGTCTTAATGTCGCGCCTAGTGTAAAGCGGCGAGGTAACAGGGTAAACCACTACGATATGTAGAATTGTGAAGAGACATAAAAGGGTTTGTTACTTGTGTAACTAATTTACTTTTCATAATTGCAAAAGTATTCTTTTTCCCGAATCTCATCATGGAGATGAAAGAGAGAAAGAAAATGGCTATTCCAGCCCGTATTTATACAAGGCCGTCGCGACAGGGCAGAGTTTAAAATCTGCCGAGATACGCTGGTATAAGTCTAATGATGCCGGGATGGAGGTGGAGTATTTCAACATGCTGCTTGAAGGTGTGCGCATGTTTCAGTTTATCCCACGATGGCGGCGCCTGAAGACCAGAACAGCAATCACCTTGAGACAATAGAGTTGCGCTACGAGAAAATCACCTGGAAGCACTGTGATGGAAATATTATCTACAGTGATGCCTGGAATGATCGGCAAATTTGAAAATGGTTCCCACAAATCAAATCGCGACCTTCATTGGCCGGTGGATTCCTTTTGTCGGTCATGCGCAACTTCTGGTGATGTTGTTTGTTGTGACAAGAAATACCCGTAGTCAATACAACCTCATAGCGAGACCTAAAGATCGTATACAGTGGACATCCTTCTAATGAGAAACTTCGAGGCTGAAGTTATTGAATACATTATGGAGAAGTATCCTGTCAGGGAGCATTGGTTTAGGCCTGGTCTGAAGCAAGTGACGAAAGAATGGAATTTAACGGATGATTTTGAGTTTTTACCAGAGGATGCCTATGATTTTATAGCTGATTTATTTGAACATTTTGGTATCGAGTGTTCAAACTTTGATGGAAGTAATTATATTGTCACAGAATATCCCTTCTGGAAACAGGAGCCTCCAGAGAGAGAGCTGAAACCACTTACCGTAGAGATGATTATTGAGTCAGCAAAAATGGGAAAATGGCTTTATGATTGACCTTTGATAAGCGAAGCGCCATCAGGAATACAAGCCGACCATTAAAAAAGGGTGCCGAAGCACCCTTTTCAACGTGAGTTAGCGCAAGGCTGTCTTACCAGACGTAAGTCAGCAGGCTGTGCGAATCCGGCACCATAAAGTCGACGGACATCATTACGCTAAGCGCGGTAATGGCGATGATTGAAAAGCCGAACAGCTTGCGCGCCCAGACGCGATCGTCTTCCACTTTATAGCCGCGCAGCGCCATTCCTAACCACCAGACGCTCACCGCCGCCGCGACCACCAGGTATTTATACCCGGCGTAACCGCCCAGCGAGAGCATCAGCGTGGCGATCGCAAAGGCGATGATGTACAGCGTAATGTGGTTTTTCGCCACCGAAATACCTTTCACCACCGGCAGAACCGGGATGTTTGCCGCCTGATAATCCTTAAAGCGGAAAATGGCGATGGCATACGAGTGCGGCATCTGCCACAGGCTAAAAATCGCCAGCAGAATCAGCGCGCCGCTGTCGAAGTCGCCGGTCACGGCGCAGTAGCCAATCACCGGCGGCGCAGCGCCGGAGAGAGAACCAATCAGCGTACCGTAAACAGAATGGCGCTTCATATACAGGCTGTAGACGCCTACATAGACCACAAAGCCCATCACGCCCAGCCAGCAGGCCAGAGGATTCGCGCCAAACCACAGCAGCATGAAGCCAGCAATACCCAGCAGGGTGGCGTACACCAGCGAGACAGCAGGAGAAATCAGGCCCTTAACCAGCACCCGGTTTTTGGTCCTTTCCATCTTCCTGTCGATATCCCTGTCGATGTAGTTGTTAAATACACAACCCGACGCCACAACCAGTGACACCCCAACCAACGTGTAGATAAACAGGGGATAATCAATGCTGCCCTTGGAGGCCAGCAGGAACCCCCCAATCACCGAGATCAGGTTGCCAAAGATGATGCCTGGTTTCGTTACTTGCAGGTATTGCTTAAACATCATAACCGCCGCTCTTAGTGCATCATCATGTTGTAGTTGAGGTTCCACATGATCCAGATGGAACCGACAACCAGGATGGCGATGATCAGCACGGTAAAGACAAAAGCCGTCATGTTCCAGCCTTCATCAGACTTCGTGTTCATGTGCAGGAAGCACACCAGATGCACTAAAATCTGCACCACTGCCATTGCCAGGATTGTCCCCAGAATAACGCCTGGAGAAGCCGCCCCCGTCATCACCATCCAGAACGGGATCACCGTCAGGATGATCGACAGGATAAAGCCTGTCATGTAGGTCTTTACGCTGCCATGGGACGCGCCGCCGTGATCGTTAGAATGACTCATTACATCGCCCCCATCAGATAAACAACAGTGAACACGCAGATCCACACCACATCCAGGAAGTGCCAGAACAGGCTCAGGCACATAATGCGGGTACGGTTAGTACTGGTCAGGCCGCGACGGGCGATTTGCACCATCAGTACCGCCATCCAGATCAGTCCAGAGGTTACGTGCAGGCCGTGGGTACCGACCAGCGCAAAGAACGCCGACAGGAAACCGCTGCGATCCGGACCCATACCGTTAACAATCAGGTGATGGAATTCATAGATTTCCATCCCGATGAACCCGGCGCCAAACAAGAAGGTCAACGCCAGCCAGGAAACCACCTGGCTCTTGTTGTTCTTGTGCATGGCGATCGCCGCCATGCCGTAGGTGATGGAGCTGAATAACAGCAGGAAAGTTTCAACCAGAACGAACGGCAGTTCGAAAATGTCCTTACCCGTCGGGCCACCCGCGGTGCCGTTCACCAGAACGGCATAGGTTGCGAACAGAATCGAGAACAGAATGCAGTCGCTCATCAGGTAGATCCAGAATCCGAAGATTTTGTTCTGACCTGCGTCGTGGTGCCCGTGATCGTGCGCGTGGGCAGTCGCGTGCGTTAAAGTATCAGTTGCCATTTTTCAGCCCTGCCTTAGAAATCTCATCGAAATGCTGGTTTTCCAGTTTTTCGACTTCACGGACTGGTACGTAGTAATCCACGTCCTCGTCAAAGCTCTTCACAATCCAGCTGATGATCATGCCTGCGAAGCTTGCGATTGCCAGCCACCAGATATGCCAGATCATGGCGAAACCGAAGAGGGTTGCGAAGGCGGCAATCACAATGCCCGCGCCGCTGTTTTTCGGCATATGAATTTCTTCATACTGCGCAGGCTGTTTGTACGCTTCGCCTTTTTCTTTCATTTCCCAGAAGGCGTCACGCTCGTGAACGTGCGGCACAACGGCAAAGTTATAGAACGGAGGCGGAGAAGAGGTTGCCCACTCCAGCGTACGGCCACCCCACGGGTCACCGGTCAGGTCACGGTTCTGCTCGCGGTCGCGGATAGAAACGTAAATCTGAATAACGAGGCACAGAATACCAATCGCAATCAGCGCCGCACCGACAGCCGCAACCATCAGCATCGGGTGGAACTGCGGATCGATCTGCTGGCTGAGACGACGGGTCATCCCCATGAAGCCCAGCACGTACAGCGGCATGAACGCCACGAAGAAACCGATGATCCAGAACCAGAACGCGCGTTTACCCCAGGTTTCGTTCAGCTTGAAGCCAAACGCTTTCGGCCACCAGTAGGTCATACCGGCGAAGCACCCGAAGACCACGCCGCCGATGATGACGTTATGGAAGTGCGCAATCAGGAACAGACTGTTATGCAGAACGAAGTCCGCGCCCGGTACCGCCAGCAGAACACCGGTCATACCGCCGACCGAGAAGGTCACGATAAAGCCAATCGTCCACAGCATCGCTGAATGGAAGACGATACGGCCCTGATACATGGTGAACAGCCAGTTGAAGATCTTCACCCCGGTCGGGATGGCGATAATCATGGTGGTAATACCGAAGAAGGCGTTGACGTTCGCGCCTGCACCCATAGTAAAGAAGTGGTGCAGCCAAACGATGAACGACAGAACGGTAATACACACTGTCGCCCACACCAGCGAGGTGTAACCAAACAGACGCTTACGGGAGAATGTCGCGGCGATCTCGGAGAACACCCCAAACACCGGCAGGATCAAAATGTACACTTCCGGATGGCCCCAGGCCCAAATCAGGTTGATGTACATCATCATGTTGCCGCCCATATCATTGGTGAAGAAATGGGTGCCCAGATAGCGATCCAGGGTCAGCAGCGCGATGGTCACTGTCAGAATAGGGAACGAGGCGATAATCAGCACGTTGGCGCACAGCGAAGCCCAGGTAAATACCGGCATCTTGAACATCGTCATGCCCGGCGCACGCATCTTCAGAATGGTCACGAAGAAGTTGATACCGGTTAACGTTGTCCCAATACCGGAGAGCTGCAGAGCCCATATCCAGTAATCGACACCGACGCTTGGACTGTACTCTATTCCCGAAAGCGGCGGATAGGCCAGCCAACCGGTCTGTGCGAATTCACCAACCCCCAGAGAAAGGTTAACCAGGATTACGCCAACAACGGTGAACCAGAAGCTCAGGTTGTTGAGGAACGGGAACGCAACGTCACGCGCGCCGATCTGCAGGGGAACCACCAGGTTCATCAGACCGATAACGAATGGCATGGCCACGAAGAAGATCATGATCACGCCGTGAGCCGTAAAGATCTGGTCGTAGTGGTGCGGCGGCAGGAAACCCGCTTCGCCCGCCGAGGCCAGCGCCTGTTGGCTACGCATCATGATGGCGTCGGCAAAGCCACGCAGTAACATTACGATAGCGACGATGACATACATGATGCCAAGACGTTTGTGGTCAACTGACGTTAGCCACTCTTTCCACAGGTAGGTCCACTTACCGAAGTAAGTGATTAAGCCCAGTAAGGCCAGACCACCGATGATAATGCCAGCAATCGTGACCATGATAATGGGTTCATGGTACGGGACTGCATCCAGTGATAATTTTCCGAACATCGTTTTCTTCCTCGGCCCCTTAGTGAGCGGCTTCCGCGTGGCTCATGTCCATGCCTTCCATCCCTTCATGCGAGCTGTGCTCACCTTCCGGTTGGGTCATGTCCATGCTCTTGCCGTGAGCCATAAATTTGTTAATGACGTCTTTAAACAAATCCGGTTTCACGTTGGAGAAATATTCCACCTGGTTGTATTCGCTTGGCGCAGCCACTTTCTCGAACGCAGCCATGTCGCTCATGGTGTTCGGAGATTGTTTCGCTTTAGCAACCCATTGGTCGAATGCGGCGCGGTCTGGTGTGGCGATAGCTTTAAACTTCATACCGGAGAAGCCTGGACCGCTATAGCTGGCGGAGATACCGTCATAGGTACCGGCTTCGTTGGCGATCAGGTGCAGACGAGTCTGCATACCGGCCATGGCATAAATCTGGCTACCCAGACGCGGAATAAAGAAGGAGTTCATCACGGAGTTGGAGGTCACTTTGAAGTAAACCGGAGTGTTCGCCGGGAAGGCGATTTCATTCACGGTAGCAATGCCCTGTTCCGGGTAGATGAAGAACCATTTCCAGTCCATGGAAACCACTTCGATGGTAATAGGCTTCTCGTCATGCACCAGCGGTTTGCTTGGCTCAAGAGAGTGAGTGGTTTTCCAGGTAAGTACCGCAAGGAAAATGATGATCAGAATCGGCACCGTCCAGACCACAGCTTCCACTTTATTGGAGTGTGACCAGTTCGGGCTGTACTTCGCATCTTTATTGCTCGCACGATACTTCCAGGCGAAACCAATTGCCATCAAGATTGCAGGGATAACGACAATCAACATCAGGCCAAAGGCCGTCAGTATCAGTGAACGTTGCTCCAGTCCAATCTGTCCTTTGGGATCTAACAGCGCAGAATTACAGCCACTGAGTAATGCAGTGCCTGCAATTAATGACAACCATCCCAAACTTTTATTGTATTTCCTGAGTCTCATTTAACGACCTCAATTCCACGGGACCTGGTGGCGTTTAAAGTGTGTGGGCATTTTACGGGAAGGTTACATTACTGTAAACATCAATGGATCTGTGTTACCGGGTTCTGCCGCACGTGTCACATATGTTGCAAGATATGTCAGTATAGCATTAAGAACCTGTTGCAACATCGCGTTATAACGAAAGGGGACTAAGAGGAAGGGGCGGGAGGGCAATTGGTATAACCAATGCAAAAATAAAACAATTGGTTAACAATTAATTATCAAAAAAGAGACAAACAAAATACAAAAAATAAATGCGCTCTGGCTGAATCGAGTAAGGAAAATAAAATACATTAAAGGCGTCAATAATTTCCAGTTTCTATTGCGCACAAAACAACAAATATTATTTTTCTCAAGTGTTGATTATTTAACCGTTATAATCGCGCAGGGTGATTACAACGGCTAAATAATGTCTGCCACTTACACCAGACGGGTTTTGCGCAGCGCCAGATAATCCAGCACGCCGCCCACGACAACGCCAATGATTGCCACGATCACCGCCACTTCCAGTAGCCCGGCGAGGAAGGTGAAGTTGGACAAGTTCAGCGCATTCATCGTCAGCAGTAACAGCCAGACGCCCAACATCGCGCAGCCCGCCATCAGTATTTTCAGCGCCAGACGGTAAGCAGAACGGAATTCCGTACGCGGCAGGAAGCTTTCGCTCTCTCGCGTGTACTCCAGCGTTTGTTTGCATATCAGCAGCAGAAGCAGACCGGGTAGCGCAGCGACAACGGAGAAGAGATAAAAAGTCGACCAGCCGTGCGCTTCAACAAACCAACCTGCAACCGGGCCGACATACACGCGACCCACAGCAGAAAGCGCGGAAAGAAGCGCAAATTGGGTAGCGGAAAAGGACTTATTGCACAGCGTCATCAACAAGGCGACAAACGCGGATGTCCCCATCCCCCCGCACAGGTTTTCGAAGAATACTGCCGTTGCCATGCTGAACATGTGCTTATCAGTGACCGACAGCAGCCAGTATCCCGCGTTAGAAACCCCTTGCAGGATGCCGAAGATCAGCAACGCGCGGAACAGGGTCAGTCGCTGCATTAATATGCCGCCGTACAGCGCGCCGACGATGGTCGCCAGTAACCCCAGCGTTTTGTTCACCACGCCCACTTCACCGGCGTCAAATCCGACGCCGCGAATCAAAAAGGTCGTCGTCAGGCTCATGGCAAACGCGTCGCCGAGTTTATAAAGGATGATGAGCAGCAAAATCAGCCAGGCGTTGTTACGGCCAAAAAAGTCGCGCAGTGGGGCGGCGACGGCCTGTTCAAGGGTTTTGGGCACCGGAATGGCGTCGGTTGGCTCCGGCGCCAGCAGCGTTGAGATAATGCAGGGAATAAGCAGCGCCGCCATCAGCCAGTACATACCCTGCCAGCCAAGCCAGCGGTCGGCCATCCACAGCGCAAGTCCGCCCGAAACTAACATCCCCAACCGATACCCCAACACGCTGATCGCCGCACCCGCGCCGCGTTCTTCCGCGGCTAAGACGTCTGTTTTCCACGCGTCGAAAACAATGTCCTGCGAGGCGGAACAGAAGGCGATGACGACCGCGAGGGCCGCCATCCAGCGCAACTGGCTGCCAGGCTCAAGGAAACCCATCGCCGCGATGGAGATCAAAAGCAGGATCTGGGTGGTCAGCAGCCAACCGCGACGGCGGCCCAAAAAAGGCGGCGTGTAGCGGTCCATGACCGGCGACCAGAGAAATTTAAAGACGTAAGCCTGACCGACAAGCGAGAAAAAACCGATGGTTTTAAGATCGATATTCTCGACAGTCATCCACGCCTGAAGCGTGCCGGACGTCAGCGCGAGCGGTAAGCCGGAGGCGAACCCTAGCATCAGCAAAATCGCTGATTTTGGTTGCTGAAAAATACGTAAGTAGTGACTGGACATGGGCTCAGAAAACTGACCCGGCGTGAGGCCGGGTCAGGATGCAGATATTAACGTGCGTTTTGCTTGATGAAGTCGTGGACGCTGGTGTCCTGAGACATATCCGCGATGGTGTCGGTCAGCACGCTGTTAACCGCGTTAGCGATATTTTTGTTGGTCGCCGTGAAGGCGCCTTCAACGGAGTAGCTGGCACGATAGTTTTTCGTCATCTTGTTGCCGTTTGCCGCGGTGGCGATGATGGCGATATCGGCTTTGGTGGCGATGTTATAGCGGACGTTGCCCTGGGAGACGTCGGCATACAGCTGATTAACAATGATTTGCAGGTTAACCGCACCGTTCGGACCCACCATATATCCGCGCGCGGTCATCTGTTTTTCCAGCACTTCTTGTAACAGGAAGCGCAGATCGCGGGAGGCGGTCAGGGTGACGAGCTGGTTGTCGCGGGTGACTTTCGCCAGCGCCTGATCCGTACGCTGGTCGGCGCCGTTAATACTGACGGTCACACCCATCAGGCTTGGATCCTGCTGAGGCAGGGTCATTTTCGGGGACACGTCGATGGTGGTCGGCGGCGTCGCGCAGCCTGCCAGCATAAAGATAGCGACTAACGGAAAGAGGATTTTTTTTAACATGTTCGGACTCTCAGTAAATCTTCAGCAGAGAAAGTGAAAAATTCCCGCCATCATAACACCGCTAACGGCGAGGGGAAGTGGGTAACGCATGTAAATTCATCGCGTTGTCCGTTTTATGACTGCATGGAGAACAAACTTCGGCTTTTTGCAATCTCCGGAATGTATAAATCAGTAAACTTCACGAGTTTGACGCTGAAAATCAGACGAAGGCTAAATATTTGTTGTAATGGTGTAATGGAACCGGTAAAAGCGGCTAATATTTAAAGGGATGGGTGACATCTCAGCGTGGTTTGAGGAGATCTTTCATGATGATACGTGAGCAAATAGAAGAAAAATTAAGGGCAGCGTTCCAACCCGTGTTCCTCGAAGTTGTGGATGAGAGTTATCGTCACAATGTCCCGGCAGGTTCCGAAAGCCACTTTAAAGTGGTTCTGGTTAGCGATCGCTTCGCAGGCGAACGGTTTTTAAATCGTCATCGGATGATCTACGGCACATTAACGGCTGAACTGTCCACGACGGTCCACGCGCTGGCGCTGCACACCTACACCATTAAGGAATGGGAAGGCTTGCAGGATACGATTTTTGCGTCACCGCCATGCCGTGGAGCAGGAAGCATCGCCTGAAAACCTATTTGCAACCGCTGGCGCTTTTCCAGTATGTTGCTAATGATTGTGTGAAAACGGCCTGCGGGCCGTTTTATTTTGTCTGAATTTTGTTCTGGTTTGACGGTTTTCAGACCAAAATTAGCCGGGAATTGTGAAAAAAGCCGCAGCAACGCGCAATCACCGTTCTCGACTCATAAAAGTGATGCCGCTATAATGCCGCGTCTATTTGAATGTCTTCGGGATGATTCTGACGACAGGGAATGTGATTGATTATGAGAACATCCCGGTTCCGCGAAGCCAATAATCTGTGCTTGCGGAGTAGAGTTGACCGAGCACTGTGATTTTTTGAGGTAACAAGATGCAAGTTTCAGTTGAAACCACTCAAGGCCTTGGCCGCCGTGTAACGATTACTATCGCTGCTGACAGCATCGAGACCGCTGTGAAAAGCGAGCTGGTCAACGTAGCGAAGAAAGTACGTATTGACGGCTTCCGTAAAGGCAAAGTACCTATGAATGTTGTTGCTCAGCGTTATGGCGCGTCTGTTCGCCAGGATGTTCTGGGCGACCTGATGAGCCGCAACTTCGTTGATGCGATCATCAAAGAAAAAATCAATCCGGCTGGCGCGCCGAACTACGTTCCGGGCGAATACAAGCTGGGTGAAGACTTCACCTATTCTGTAGAATTTGAAGTCTATCCGGAAGTTGAACTGACGGGTCTGGACGCTATCGAAGTTGAAAAACCGGTGGTTGAAGTGACCGACGCTGACGTTGACGTCATGCTGGACACCCTGCGCAAGCAGCAGGCGACCTGGAAAGACAAAGACGGCGCTGCTGATGCAGAAGATCGCGTGACCATCGACTTCACCGGTTCTGTAGACGGCGAAGAATTCGAAGGCGGAAAAGCGTCTGACTTCGTCCTGGCAATGGGCCAGGGACGTATGATCCCGGGCTTTGAAGACGGTATCAAAGGTCACAAAGCCGGTGAAGAATTCACCATTGACGTCACCTTCCCGGAAGAATACCACGCTGAAAACCTGAAAGGTAAAGCCGCGAAGTTCGCGATCAACCTGAAGAAAGTGGAAGAGCGCGAGCTGCCGGAACTGACTGAAGAATTCATCAAGCGTTTCGGTGTTGAAGATGGTTCCGTTGCTGGTCTGCGTACCGAAGTGCGCAAGAACATGGAGCGCGAACTGAAAGGCGCTGTACGTAACCGTGTTAAATCTCAGGCCATCGAAGGTCTGGTGAAAGCGAACGACATTGACGTTCCTTCCGCTCTGATCGACAGCGAAATCGACGTACTGCGTCGCCAGGCTGCTCAGCGTTTCGGCGGCAACGAGAAACAAGCGCTGGAACTGCCGCGCGAACTGTTCGAAGAACAAGCTAAACGCCGCGTCGTTGTTGGCCTGCTGCTGGGCGAAGTGATTCGCACTAACGAGCTGAAAGCTGACGAAGAGCGCGTAAAAGGTCTGATCGAAGAGATGGCTTCTGCGTACGAAGATCCGAAAGAAGTGATCGAGTTCTACAGCAAAAACAAAGAGCTGATGGACAACATGCGTAACGTTGCGCTGGAAGAGCAGGCTGTTGAAGCCGTTCTGGCGAAAGCGAAAGTGACTGAAAAAGCCACAACGTTCAATGAGCTGATGAACCAGCAGGCGTAATTTCGCGCTATCGCGTGACATTCGCACAAGGACCCGTCACCCTCTGGTGGCGGGTCTTTTTTTTTGCCGGACCTTTTGCAGCGAGAGGGCGAAAAAGCGTTTTTCGGTGTTAGCGTTAAAGCAAAAGATTGTTATGCTTGAATTATAGCGATGCCGTACCCATAACAGAGGGACTAGCTGATAATCCGTCCATAAGGTTACAATCGGTACAGCAGGTTTTTTCAAATTTTATCCAGGAGACGGAAATGTCATACAGCGGCGAACGAGATAACTTTGCACCCCATATGGCGCTGGTGCCGATGGTCATTGAACAGACCTCACGCGGTGAGCGCTCATTTGATATCTATTCTCGTCTACTTAAGGAACGCGTCATTTTTCTGACCGGCCAGGTCGAAGACCATATGGCTAACCTGATTGTGGCGCAGATGCTGTTCCTGGAAGCGGAAAACCCGGAAAAAGATATCTACCTGTATATTAACTCCCCAGGCGGCGTGATTACCGCAGGGATGTCTATTTACGACACTATGCAGTTTATCAAGCCGGACGTCAGCACCATTTGTATGGGGCAGGCGGCATCTATGGGCGCGTTCCTGCTGACCGCAGGGGCGAAAGGTAAACGCTTCTGTCTGCCGAATTCTCGCGTCATGATCCACCAGCCGCTGGGCGGCTATCAGGGCCAGGCGACGGACATCGAAATTCATGCTCGTGAAATTTTAAAAGTGAAAGGGCGCATGAATGAACTTATGGCGCACCATACGGGTCAATCTCTTGAGCAGATTGAACGCGATACAGAGCGTGACCGCTTCCTCTCTGCTTCCGAAGCGGTAGAGTACGGCTTAGTCGACTCGATTTTGACCCATCGTAATTGATGCCCCGGGCGCAAGCGTGCCGCGACACTCATCATTCTACGGGCGTTTGCCTCATGTAGCGTGGATGATTTTGTGTATATACTAATGAAAGGCGGCACAACGCGACTAAGCGACTTGCGCCTGAGAATGGCATTTTGCGTCGTCGTGTGCGGCACAAAGAACAAAGAAAGAGGTTTTAACTCATGACAGATAAACGCAAAGATGGCTCGGGCAAACTGTTGTACTGCTCTTTTTGCGGCAAAAGCCAGCATGAAGTGCGTAAGCTTATAGCCGGTCCATCGGTGTATATCTGCGACGAATGCGTCGATTTATGTAACGACATCATTCGCGAAGAAATTAAAGAAGTGGCGCCGCACCGCGAACGCAGCGCATTGCCGACGCCGCATGAAATTCGCAACCATCTTGACGATTATGTTATCGGCCAGGAACAGGCGAAAAAAGTGCTGGCGGTTGCGGTCTACAACCACTACAAACGTCTGCGCAACGGCGACACCAGTAACGGCGTCGAGTTGGGTAAAAGTAACATTCTGCTGATCGGTCCCACCGGTTCCGGTAAAACGCTGCTGGCCGAAACGCTGGCGCGCCTGCTGGATGTTCCGTTCACCATGGCGGATGCCACCACCCTGACCGAAGCCGGTTATGTGGGTGAAGACGTTGAGAACATTATTCAGAAGCTGCTGCAGAAATGTGATTACGACGTGCAGAAAGCTCAACGGGGTATCGTCTATATCGATGAAATCGACAAGATTTCCCGTAAATCTGACAACCCGTCCATCACCCGTGACGTTTCCGGCGAAGGCGTGCAGCAGGCGCTGCTGAAGCTGATCGAAGGGACCGTCGCCGCGGTTCCGCCGCAGGGCGGACGCAAACATCCTCAGCAGGAGTTTCTGCAGGTTGATACCTCGAAAATCCTTTTTATCTGCGGCGGCGCGTTCGCGGGTCTGGATAAAGTGATCGCGAACCGTGTTGAAACCGGCTCAGGTATTGGTTTTGGCGCGACGGTGAAAGGCAAATCCGACAAAGCCAGCGAAGGTGAGCTGCTTTCTCAGGTCGAACCGGAAGATTTGATTAAGTTCGGGTTGATCCCGGAGTTCATCGGTCGTCTGCCGGTCGTGGCAACGCTGAGCGAACTGAGCGAAGAAGCGCTGATTCAGATCCTCAAAGAGCCGAAAAATGCCCTGACCAAACAGTATCAGGCGCTGTTTAACCTGGAAGGCGTGGATCTGGAATTCCGTGACGAAGCGCTGGATGCTATCGCCAGGAAAGCGATGGCGCGTAAAACAGGCGCCCGTGGTCTGCGTTCCATCGTTGAAGCCGCGCTGCTCGACACCATGTACGATCTGCCTTCTATGGAAGACGTCGAGAAAGTGGTGATTGACGAGTCGGTCATCGGCGGTCAAAGCAAGCCGTTACTGATCTACGGCAAGCCGGAAGCGCAGCAGGCATCTGGCGAATAATTAGCCAAAATATACAACTGGTTAATCAAAAAGGGGGGATTTTATCTCCCCTTTTATTTTTCCTGAATCCTGCCGTTGAATGTCTGGGAAACATCCCCATATACTGACATACATGTTAAAGGTGAGATGAAGCACAGCGTGTCACCTGATTACCTGGCGGACACTAAACTAAGAGAGAGCTCTATGAATCCTGAGCGTTCTGAACGCATTGAAATCCCCGTATTGCCGTTGCGCGATGTGGTGGTTTATCCGCACATGGTCATACCCTTGTTTGTAGGGCGGGAAAAATCTATCCGTTGTCTGGAAGCGGCTATGGACCATGATAAAAAAATCATGCTGGTCGCCCAGAAAGAAGCATCAACGGATGAGCCGGGTGTAAACGATCTTTTCACCGTCGGGACCGTGGCCTCTATTCTGCAAATGCTGAAACTGCCTGACGGCACGGTAAAAGTGCTGGTCGAGGGGTTACAGCGTGCACGTATTTCTGCGCTGTCTGATAACGGCGAACACTTCTCTGCGAAAGCGGAATACCTTGATGCCCCCGCCATCGACGAGCGTGAACAGGAAGTGCTGGTGCGCACGGCAATCAGCCAGTTCGAAGGCTATATCAAGCTGAACAAGAAAATCCCACCGGAAGTGCTGACGTCGCTCAATAGCATCGACGACCCGGCGCGTCTGGCGGATACCATCGCGGCGCATATGCCGTTGAAGCTGGCGGACAAACAGTCCGTGCTGGAAATGTCCGACGTGAACGAGCGTCTGGAATATCTGATGGCGATGATGGAGTCCGAAATCGATCTGCTGCAGGTTGAGAAGCGTATCCGCAACCGCGTTAAGAAGCAGATGGAGAAATCTCAGCGTGAGTACTATCTGAATGAGCAAATGAAAGCTATTCAGAAAGAACTTGGCGAAATGGATGATGCCCCGGACGAAAACGAAGCGCTGAAGCGCAAGATCGACGCGGCGAAAATGCCGAAAGAGGCGAAAGAGAAAGCGGAAGCGGAGCTGCAGAAGCTGAAAATGATGTCTCCGATGTCGGCAGAAGCGACCGTTGTGCGCGGCTATATCGACTGGATGGTGCAGGTTCCGTGGAATGCGCGGAGCAAAGTCAAAAAAGACCTGCGTCAGGCGCAGGAAATTCTTGATACCGATCATTACGGCCTTGAGCGCGTGAAAGACCGTATCCTTGAGTATCTCGCGGTGCAGAGCCGTGTGAACAAAATTAAAGGACCGATCCTGTGTCTGGTTGGGCCGCCGGGGGTAGGTAAAACCTCTCTGGGCCAGTCCATCGCGAAAGCGACCGGGCGTAAATACATCCGTATGGCGCTCGGCGGCGTGCGCGATGAAGCGGAAATTCGCGGTCACCGCCGGACTTACATCGGTTCTATGCCGGGTAAACTGATCCAGAAAATGGCCAAAGTGGGCGTTAAAAACCCGCTGTTCCTGCTTGACGAGATCGACAAGATGTCTTCGGATATGCGTGGCGATCCGGCGTCCGCCCTGCTTGAAGTGCTGGATCCCGAGCAGAACGTGGCGTTCAGCGATCACTACCTGGAAGTGGACTACGACCTCAGCGACGTCATGTTTGTCGCGACGTCTAACTCGATGAACATTCCGGCGCCGCTGCTGGATCGTATGGAAGTGATCCGTCTGTCTGGCTACACCGAAGACGAGAAACTGAATATCGCGAAGCAGCATTTGCTGCCGAAGCAGATCGAGCGTAACGCGCTGAAAAAAGGTGAACTGACGGTCGACGATAGCGCCATTATCGGCATTATTCGTTACTACACCCGTGAAGCGGGCGTACGTAGCCTGGAGCGTGAAATCTCTAAACTGTGCCGGAAAGCCGTGAAGCAACTGCTGCTGGACAAGTCCCTGAAGCATATCGTGATCAACGGCGATAACCTGCACGATTACCTGGGCGTTCAGCGCTTTGACTATGGCCGTGCGGACAACGAAAACCGTGTGGGCCAGGTCACGGGTCTGGCGTGGACGGAAGTGGGCGGCGATCTGCTGACCATTGAAACCGCCTGCGTGCCGGGCAAAGGCAAGCTCACCTATACCGGTTCGCTGGGCGAGGTGATGCAGGAGTCCATTCAGGCAGCGTTGACGGTGGTACGCGCGCGCGCGGAAAAACTGGGTATTAATCCGGACTTTTACGAAAAACGCGATATCCACGTTCACGTACCGGAAGGCGCGACGCCGAAAGACGGCCCGAGCGCCGGTATCGCAATGTGTACTGCGCTGGTCTCCTGTCTGACCGGTAACCCGGTACGCGCCGATGTCGCGATGACCGGTGAGATCACCCTGCGCGGCCAGGTGTTGCCTATCGGCGGGTTGAAAGAAAAACTGCTGGCGGCACACCGTGGCGGCATTAAAACGGTCTTAATTCCTGACGAGAACAAACGTGACCTGGAAGAGATTCCGGATAACGTGATTGCGGATCTGGACATTCATCCGGTGAAACGTATCGAGGAAGTTTTGACCCTTGCGCTGCAAAATGAGCCGTCTGGCATGCAGGTTGTAACCGCAAAATAGTGACCTCGCGCAAAGAGCACTAATAAAAACAGGGCTGGCAGGCCATTTCGGGCTTGCCAGCCTTTTTTTGTATAGCTAATTTAGATGACGGATTAGGCTTGCCATCATTAACGGGTGTTGTAAGGGCATGGCAGGCCTGATATAACTGCTGCGCGGTCGCACTTTGAAGGACTCAGGTGCGATATAAATTATAATGAGGAAGAGAAGAGTGAATAAATCTCAACTGATCGACAAAATTGCTGCAGGGGCTGATATCTCTAAGGCTGCGGCTGGACGTGCGTTAGATGCAATTATTGCATCTGTTACCGAATCTCTGAAAGAAGGGGATGACGTTGCGCTGGTAGGTTTTGGTACTTTTGCCGTTAAAGAGCGTGCTGCCCGTACTGGTCGCAACCCGCAAACCGGTAAAGAGATCACCATTGCTGCGGCGAAAGTTCCTGGCTTCCGTGCAGGTAAAGCACTGAAAGACGCTGTAAACTAAGCGTATTCCCTTCAGGGGAACAGGATCCAGTACAAGGGCGCATCATCTGATGTGCCTTTTTTATTATTGAACCGATTTTCTATACGTTGTGGGCTGACAATCGCCCCTGTTTCTTGTCACAATAGGCCTTTATGCGCAGCGTTCAGGAAACACTATGCTGCGTGCAGTGTATAGTCACCTACAGCGGAGTGTGGTTACACCATGATGGACAGCTTACGCACGGCTGCTAACAGTCTCGTGCTCAAGATTATTTTCGGAATCATTATCGTGTCGTTCATTCTGACCGGCGTGAGTGGTTACCTGATTGGCGGAGGCAACAACTACGCCGCTAAAGTGAATGGCCAGGAAATCAGCCGTGGGCAGTTTGAGAATGCGTTCAACAGCGAACGTAATCGCATGCAGCAACAGCTTGGCGATCGGTATTCAGAACTGGCCGCCAATGAAGGCTATATGAAAACCCTGCGCCAGCAGACGCTGAATCGCCTGATCGACGAAGCGCTGCTCGACCAGTACGCGCGCGAACTCAAACTTGGCATCAGCGACGAACAGGTTAAACAAGCGATTTTCACTACGCCCGCTTTCCAGGTTGACGGTAAATTTGATAACAATCGCTACAACGCGATTATTAATCAGATGGGCATGACCGCGGACCAGTATGCCCAGGCGCTGCGTAATCAACTGACCACCCAGCAGCTGATCAGCGGCGTTGCAGGTACCGACTTTATGCTCAAAGGCGAAACAGACGAACTGGCGGCGCTGGTGGCTCAGCAGCGCGTGGTGCGTGAAGCCACTATCAACGTCAATGCGCTGGCGGCGAAGCAGCAGGTGACCGAACAGGATGTCAGCAGCTATTACGAGCAGCACAAAAACAGCTTCATGACCCCGGAACAGTTCCGCGTCAGCTATATCAAGCTCGACGCTGCGGCGATGCAAAAACCGGTGAGCGATGAAGACATCCAGTCTTATTACGATCAGCATCAGGATGAATTCACTCAGCCGCAGCGCACCCGTTACAGCATCATCCAGACCAAAACGGAAGATGAAGCCAAAGCGGTGCTGGACGCGCTGAATAAAGGCGGTGATTTTGCAGCGCTGGCGAAAGAAAAATCGGCTGATATCATCTCTGCCCGTAACGGCGGCGACATGGGTTGGCTGGAAGAATCAACCACCCCTGACGAACTGAAAAATGCCGGTCTGAAAGAAAAAGGCCAGCTTTCCGGCGTAATCAAATCTTCCGTCGGTTTCCTGGTGGCGCGTCTTGACGACGTCCAGCCAGCGAAGGTCAAACCGTTGAGCGAAGCACGTGACGACATTGCCGCGAAAGTGAAACAGGAAAAAGCGATCGACGCCTTTTTCGCCTTGCAGCAGAAAGTTAGCGACGCGGCGAACAATGACACCGAATCGCTGGTGGGCGCTGAGCAAGTCGCCGGTGTGAAAGCGGTGGAAACGGGCTGGTTTAGCCGCGACAGTCTGCCTGAAGAACTCAATTTTAAACCGGTGTCAGACGCGATCTTTGACGGCTCGCTGGTAGGTGAAAACGGCACGCCGGGCAGAAACTCCGATATCATCACCGTTGATGGCGATCGTGCGTTTGTACTGCGCATTAGCGAGCATAAAGCGGAAGCGGTGAAACCTCTGGCTGAGGTAAAAGATCAGGTCACTGAAATAGTGAAACATGAAAAAGCCACGCAGCAGGCCAAACTGAGCGCGGAAAAACTGCTGGTTGATCTGAAAGCAGGAAAAGGCGCAGAAGCGATGAAAGCGGCGGGCCTGCGCTTTGGCGATTCGAAAACCCTGAGCCGTACTGGACAGGATCCGATTAGCCAGGCGGCGTTTGGCCTGAGCCTGCCAGCCAAAGATAAACCAAGCTATGGCATTGCTGACGACATGCAGGGTAACGTCGTGATCCTGGCGCTGGACGAAGTGAAAGCAGGCTCCATGCCGGAAGATCAGAAAAAGGCGATGGTTCAGGGTATCACCCAGAACAATGCGCAGATTGTGTTTGAAGCGCTGATGAGCAATCTGCGTAAAGAAGCGAAGATCAAAATCGGTGATGCGATGGAGCAACAGCCTTAATCATCGAGACGTCTCGCAAAAAATAGCTCAACAGTTGTAACACCAAAAGGCCGCTTTCGCGGCCTTTTCCATTTCTGAACTTTGCCGTTTGTTCGCTTTCTGCCGTCCCGCTATTGTGCTTTCACTGTTAACAAACAAGGAGAAACAGTATGAAACACGGATTCAAAGCGCTACTCATTACCCTTTCTTTAGCCTGCGCGGGCATGACGCACAGCGCGCTGGCCGCCGCGCCAGCAACAAAGGGCGCGGTGGCGGAAAACAAAGCGGAAGCCCATACCGCTGCGCAAAACAAAGCGGCGGCGCCAGTGAAAGCCAGCGACGAAGACGGTACCCGGGTCAGCATTAACACCGCAACGGCAGAGGAGCTGGCGCGCGCGATGAACGGCGTCGGGCTAAAGAAAGCACAGGCGATCGTCAGCTATCGCGAAGAGTACGGTCCTTTTAAAACGGTAGACGATCTCAAGCAGGTGCCGGGCATGGGTAGCGCGTTAGTTGAACGTAATCTGTCAGCGTTGACGCTTTAAGCACTTGCGTAGTGGCTAAAATTTGCCAGGATTACGGAGGTCATACCAGTTATGACCTCTTTACTTCTGTCATACCTATAACGATAAATTAAGGTTTCAGCGCTATGCAAACACAAATCAAAGTCCGTGGTTATCATCTCGATGTTTACCAACATGTGAATAACGCCCGCTATCTGGAATTCCTTGAAGAAGCCCGCTGGGACGGGCTGGAAAACAGCGACAGCTTTCAGTGGATGACGGCGCACAACATCGCCTTCGTGGTGGTAAATATCAATATTAATTATCGCCGTCCGGCGGTGCTGAGCGATCTGTTGACCGTCACCAGTCAGGTCCAACAGTTAAACGGTAAAAGCGGTATTCTGAGCCAGGTCATCACGCTTGAACCAGAAGGGCAGGTGGTGGCCGATGCGCTGATCACCTTCGTTTGCATCGATCTGAAAACACAGAAAGCGTTACCGCTGGAAGGGGAATTGCGGGATAAGCTGGAGCAAATGGTCCAGTAGAAAACCGCGAAGCGTGCCTGATGGCGCTTCGCGTATCCGGCCTGCGCATCAGACGGCGTAGGCCGGACACGACACGTCGTTTTGCCATCCGGCCATGCTACAGGCGCTATTGTAAACCGGTTTTGTGTTTCATCGCCGCCATTACCGCAGGCTTATTAGCCAGATAATGGTGCAGACCGTTGGCGCGAAGATGACAGGCCGCGCACTGGCCGCAACCGTCGCCTTTAATGCCGTTATAACAGGTCAGTGTTTCATGACGCACAAGATCCAGCTTGCCCCAGTAGTCTGCCAGCGCCCAGGTTTCAGCTTTATCAATCCACATTAACGGCGTCTCAAATCGAATGTCCTTCGCCATGCCAAGATTAACCGCGTGATTGAGTGCTTTCACAAATTCGTCGCGGCAGTCCGGGTAGCCGGAAAAATCGGTTTCACACACGCCAGTGATCACCGCTTCTGCTTTCACCTGGTAGGCGTAAATGGCCGTTAGCGTCAAAAACAGAATATTGCGTCCGGGAACAAAAGTATTGGGGATGCCGTTTGCTTCCGGTTCGTAATCCGGTACCGGGATATTGTCGCGCGTCAGGCTGCTGACGGCGAGTTCGCTGAGCAACGTCACATCCAGCACTTTGTGCGCACGGGCGCCCAGTTTCAGGGCCAGTTCACGGGCCACATCGATCTCAGCGCGATGGCGCTGACCATAGTCAAAGGTCACGCAATGCACTTCATCATACTGATGCAGCGCCTGCGCCAGACAGGTGGTGGAGTCTTGTCCTCCACTGAACACAACGACGGCACGTTTCATGGTATTTTCCGTAAATCTACAAAACCATTATGTTAACGCCTGAAATGCGCGCCGACCAGCGACTTCACGGCCCCGGCGGCGGCAGCCAGGCTTCCGTAAAGGCAAACCAGCCGCGCGGATTCAGGCGCACGCCGTTCACGCCTGGGGGAGCGCTGATGCGGTAATGATAGTTAAACAGCGGCGTCAGCGTCGCCTCATTCATCAGAGTGGTGAAAACCTGCCGGAGCGCGGCGTGCCGATGCGCTTCTTCGGGACGAATTTGCAGCGCATCCAGCGTCGCCTGTAGGTGCGAAAACCCAGGCGCGTCGAGCACATGTGGCCAGAGCGCGTCGCAGCGCAGCCATTGTTCGAGGGTATATTCTGGCGCTTCGCCAATCAGCCTGTCCCCCATCATCAGGTCCGCTTCGGCAAGCAGATGACAGCCCTCCCAGGTTTTCGCATTGTGGAAAATTAACGTCAGCTCGCAGCCCAGATCCGCCAGAGTCAGGCGCAAGCGTTCGGCCATGGTGTGCAGTTCCACTGGCAGATGGTAGACCAGAGTCAAGGTTTTTGGCAGCGCAACCTCCTCAAGCCCTTGCCAGCGTGGAATCGACCAGCCTGGCAGCAGCGCGCGGCTGGGCGTGATTAAATTCTCGCCGACATCGAGCGTCTCAAGCAGCGAAGAACGATGGATGAGTTCGACCAGCCAACGCGCCTGGTGCAGGGATAATCTTGCGCTCTTTTTCAACGTTAAGTAGCAAAAGCCCAGGCTGATTCCGGTACTGACCGGGCTTACCGTGGCGAGTTCCTCTGGTTTTCCAATGGTGATCTGCACCGGGTGACGGCAACTGGTGCCCAGATCCTGCGCGAACAATTGTGGTGTGATCCAGTATTCAATGGCTTTAAGCAGAGGATGCGTAAGATGGTAATGGTCGTGGCTTTCCAGACGCACCAGTTCCGGAGTAAAAAGCGTCAGGCGAAACGGCCCGGTGCCGACGAGTGGCTGTTCCGGATGCGCCAGATGGCTACAGTAGCTTGCCAGACGGTGCGCCAGCCAGAAGTCCGGGCGGTGAAGGGTAAACGTCAGGCATTGCGGATGGGTCACATCTATCGACTTGACGCTGATAAACAGCCTGTGCAGCGCCGGAAGCGCCAGCAGCATCAACAACCGCTGGTGTAACTGCGTGGTTGCCACCGGGTCGCCGTTGTGCCAGTACAGCGTGGATCGGATATAAAAATCCCAGCGTAAGCCGTCGCGGGAAATCTCCCAGTGGTGCGCTAGATCGCCGCAGGGTTGCTGCGTCTCACTGTCGAAGCGGGTCAGACCCGAGAAAATCTGGCTTGCCAGATGCTGTTCGGCGCGGCCAGGCAGGAAACCAGGGTGCAACGGATCCAGCGGGCGATAATAGGGAATTCGCAACGTTGGCATCGCATTCTGCCACTGACCCCCCATAAAAGGCTGGAGCATGGCGCGCAAATCGCCCGGCGCCAGTTGCGCCAGCTCCAGTACGCTAAGCTGTTGCCCTTTTTCCAGCGCCTGCTCCATCATCGTGGTGCGCAGCGATTCCGGCGTCACCAAAAAACGCAGCAATCCGCGCTTACCCCGCCCGGACTGCGACGTCCAGACAAGCCACCCCGCCGCCTGCGCCTGACGTAGCAGGGTGCGGATGTGACGCTCGCTGCAAAAGCAGCGCTCCGCCAGTTCGCCCACGGTTACGCTTTGCGGTTCGCCGCCAGAAGGTTGCCACAGCCGCTGGTATTGATTAAGACGATTAAGAAGTCGCATAAAAACCCGGAACAATTCAGATTATCTATTCACTATTACTTCCGTATATATCAGGTGATACTCATCCACAAGTTAACCCCGTCACAGAGTGGAGAAAGAGATGGCTCGTCTGGCTGCATTTGATATGGATGGCACCTTGCTGATGCCAAACCACCTGCTGGGTGAGGAAACGATTTCCACGTTGTCCCGTCTGCGTGAACGTGACATCACGCTGGCTTTTGCGACCGGGCGTCACGTGCTGGAAATGCGCCATATTCTCGGCGCCGTTTCGCTGGAGGCGTTTTTAATTACCGGCAACGGTACGCGCATTCATTCGCTGGAAGGGGAGGTGCTGCATCGACAGGATCTGGATCCGGCGGTCGCGCAAATTGTCCTGCAGCATAAGTGGGACACCCGGGCAAGTATGCATGTTTTTAACGACAATGGCTGGTTTACCGGCGAGGACATTCCGGCGATCCTGCAGGCCCACGTCTACAGCGGCTTTCGCTACCAGATCGTCGATATCAAACGTCTCCCGGCGGATCAAGTCACCAAGGTTTGCTTCTGCGGCGATCATGACGATCTGTCGCGACTGAAAACGCAGTTGCATGAAACGTTAGGCCCACGGGCGCATCTGTGCTTCTCTGCCGTTGATTGCCTGGAAGTATTGCCGGTGAACTGTAATAAAGGTTCCGCATTGACAGTGTTGAGTCAGCACCTTGGACTGACGATGGCGGAATGCATGGCGTTCGGCGACGCGATGAACGACCGTGAAATGCTCGGTAGCGTTGGTCATGGCCTGATTATGGGCAATGCGATGCCGCAGTTGATTGCCGAGCTGCCGCATCTGCCGGTTATTGGCCACTGCCGTAATCAGGCGGTATCACACTTTTTGACACATTGGCTGGACAATCCGCATCTACCTTATTCCCCCGAATGAGAGATCCTTTCCGGCAACGGGCAGCATCACGTTGCCCGTTTTTTTATTTAAGGCGTAGCAACTGAGCAAGGGCATCCTGCCACGGCGTCAAATCGCCCATGTTCGCCTTTACCCACTCGGGGTGGTAGTAGGTGTCCAGATACCGCTCCCCGCTGTCGCATAACAGCGTCACCAGTGAACCGGTTTCACCCGCGTCGCGCATTCTGGCGGCAAGGTGCAGCATTCCCCACATATTGGTTCCCGTGGAAGCCCCAACCTTACGACCGAGCTGGGTTTCCAGCCAGTGCGCGGTTGCCACGCTGGCGGCATCGGGCACGCGCAGCATTTCGTCCACCACGTCCGGAATAAAAGAAGGCTCCACGCGCGGACGGCCTATGCCTTCGATTTTACTGCCCGTCGGGCTGCGAAGCGTGGCGTCACGGTTTTGCCAGTAGGGGAGGAATACCGAGTTTTCCGGGTCAACCACCATCAGACGGGTCGCATAGCCCTGACAGCGAATATAGCGTCCAATAGTGGCGGAGGTGCCGCCTGTGCCCGCACTCATAACGATGTGCGCGGGAACCGGGTTCGGCTCGCACTGCATCTGGCGGAAAATACTGTCGGCGATGTTATTGTTGCCGCGCCAGTCGGTGGCGCGTTCAGCGTAGGTGAACTGATCCATGTAATGACCGTTCAGCTCGCGCGCCAGTTGCTCCGAGGCGGCGTAAATTTCACACGCGCTTTCGACGAAATGACAGCGACCGCCGTAAAATTCAATCTGCTCAATCTTACGCTTTGCCGTACAGGATGGCATGACGGCGATAAACGGCAACCCCAGCAGGCGAGCGAAATAGGCTTCAGAAACCGCGGTCGATCCCGAAGAGGATTCTATAATAGTAGTGCCTTCTTTGATCCAGCCGTTGCACAGCCCGTAGAGAAACAGCGAGCGCGCCAGCCGGTGTTTCAGGCTGCCGGTCGGGTGCGTGCTTTCATCTTTAAGATACAGCTGGATACCCGGAAAGGCAGGCAGCGGCAAGCGAATAAGGTGAGTATCGGCGGAGCGATGGTAATCCGCGTTGATTTCATTGATGGCATTTTTAACCCATGCACTATTCATCATTAATATCCATTTGTCATTTTGTGCCAAGCGTAGCGAAAAGCACGGAAAAAATTGTTGCTATTTGACCTTTAAAATAGAATGAATGGAGAAAATTGTTCTCTGAGACGTCGATATGTTAGATAAAATTGACCGCAAGCTACTGGCGCTGTTGCAGCAAGACTGCACCCTCTCTTTGCAGGCGCTGGCGGATGCCGTTAATCTGACCACCACGCCCTGCTGGAAGCGCCTCAAACGGTTGGAAGACGACGGTATTTTGCTGGGCAAAGTCGCGTTGCTGGACCCGGAAAAACTGGGGCTGGGATTAACCGCCTTCGTGCTGATCAAAACCCAGCACCACAGCAGTGAATGGTACTGCCGTTTCGTAACGGTGGTCAGCGAGATGCCCGAAGTGCTTGGCTTCTGGCGCATGGCCGGGGAGTACGACTACCTGATGCGGGTACAGGTGGCCGACATGAAACGCTACGATGATTTCTATAAGCGCCTGGTGAACAGCGTGCCGGGCCTCTCCGATGTGACATCCAGTTTCGCGATGGAACAGATTAAATACACTACCGCTTTACCCATTGAATAACCCTCCCGGACGATGAGCCGGAAAATCAGGTCAGGACATAACGCGTGCGATTATTTGCTCAATTAAGCTGGTATTTTCGCCGGGAGTGGCGTCGCTACCTCGGCGCTGTTGCCTTGCTTATTATCATCGCCATTCTTCAGCTCATTCCGCCAAAGGTGGTGGGCATTGTCGTGGATGGCGTCACCGCGCAGCACTTTACGACGCAGCGGGTGCTGATGTGGATTGGCACCATCGCCCTGATTGCCGTAGTGGTGTATCTGCTGCGCTACGTCTGGCGCGTGCTGCTGTTTGGCGCGTCTTACCAGCTTGCGGTGGAACTGCGGGAAGATTACTACCGTCAGCTGAGCCGTCAGCATCCTGAATTTTATCTGCGCCACCGTACCGGCGATCTGATGGCGCGCGCCACCAACGATGTGGATCGCGTAGTGTTCGCCGCAGGCGAAGGCGTCCTGACGCTGGTGGATTCGCTGGTGATGGGCTGTGCGGTGCTGATCGTGATGTCCACGCAGATCAGCTGGCAACTGACCCTGTTAGCGCTGTTGCCCATGCCGGTTATGGCGTTGATGATTAAGCGCTACGGCGATAAGTTGCACGATCGCTTTCGCCTGGCGCAGGCTGCTTTCTCCAGCCTGAATGACCGTACCCAGGAGAGCCTCACCAGCATCCGCATGATCAAAGCCTTTGGTCTGGAGGATCGCCAGTCGGCGCTGTTTGCGGCCGATGCGGACGACACCGGTAAGAAAAACATGCGCGTGGCGCGCATTGACGCGCGCTTTGATCCCACGATTTACATCGCCATCGGGATGGCGAACCTGCTGGCGATTGGCGGCGGCAGCTGGATGGTTGTCCAGGGCGCTCTGACGCTGGGACAATTAACCAGCTTTATGATGTATCTCGGGCTGATGATATGGCCAATGCTGGCTCTGGCGTGGATGTTCAACATCGTCGAGCGCGGCAGCGCGGCATACAGCCGCATTCGCGCGATGCTGGCCGAAGCGCCGGTAGTTAACGACGGTACGGAACCGGTGCCGGAAGGGCGGGGAGAACTGGCGGTCGCGATACGTGAGTTCAGCTATCCCCACACCTCGCATCCGGCGCTGGAAAACGTGGCTTTTCGCCTTCAACCGGGGCAGATGCTTGGCATTTGCGGGCCCACCGGCGCGGGCAAAAGTACGGTGCTGTCGTTGATTCAGCGTCATTTCGACATTACCCAGGGGGACGTGCGTTTTCACGACATTCCGTTGCCGCGTTTGCAACTGGACAGCTGGCGCAGCCGCCTGGCGGTGGTTAGCCAGACGCCTTTTCTGTTTTCCGATACCGTGGCCAATAACATTGCGCTGGGCTGCCCGAACGCCACGCAGCAGGACATTGAGCATGTGGCGCGGCTTGCCAGCGTTCATGAGGATATTTTGCGTCTGCCGCAGGGCTATGACACCGAGGTGGGCGAGCGCGGCGTCATGCTGTCTGGCGGGCAAAAACAGCGCATCTCCATTGCGCGAGCGCTGCTGCTGAATGCCGAAATTCTGATCCTTGATGACGCGCTGTCGGCAGTGGATGGCCGCACCGAGCATCAGATCCTGCATAACCTGCGCCAGTGGGGAGAAGGGCGCACGGTGATTATCAGCGCGCACCGACTGTCGGCGCTGACCGAAGCGAGCGAAATCATCGTTATGCAGCATGGTCATATCGTGCAGCGTGGCGACCATGAGACGCTGGTTCAGCAGGCGGGCTGGTATCGCGACATGTACCGTTACCAGCAACTGGAAGCCGCGCTGGACGATGCGCCGCAAAACGATGAGGAGACGGCGAATGCGTAGTTTCGGGCAGTTATGGCCGACCCTCAAGCGCCTGCTGGCTTACGGATCTCCGTGGCGTAAACCGCTGGGTATCGCGGTCGTGATGCTGTGGATTGCGGCGGCGGCGGAAGTCAGCGGCCCGTTGTTGATCAGTTATTTTATCGACAATATGGTGGCGAAAAACACGCTGCCGCTCGGCATTGTCGCCGGGCTGATAGCCGCTTATCTCGGCTTGCAAATCCTGGCCGCCAGTTTGCATTACGCGCAGTCGCTGCTGTTTAACCGCGCCGCAGTCGGGGTGGTTCAGCAACTGCGTACCGACGTGATGGACGCCGCGCTGCGACAGCCGCTAAGCGAGTTTGACACCCAACCCGTCGGCCAACTGATTTCACGCGTCACCAATGACACCGAAGTCATTCGCGATCTGTACGTCACGGTGGTGGCGACCGTGCTGCGCAGCGCGGCGCTGATTGGCGCGATGCTGGTGGCGATGTTCAGTCTTGACTGGCGTATGGCGCTGGTGGCGATCCTGATTTTCCCGGCCGTGTTGGTGGTGATGGTGATCTACCAGCGCTACAGCACGCCGATAGTGCGCCGGGTACGCGCTTATCTCGCCGATATTAACGACGGTTTTAACGAAGTCATCAACGGCATGAGTGTCATTCAGCAATTCCGCCAGCAGGCGCGTTTTGGTGAAAGAATGGGGGAGGCCAGCCGATCGCATTATATGGCGCGGATGCAGACACTGCGTCTGGACGGCTTTTTATTGCGTCCTCTGTTGAGCCTGTTTTCAGCGTTGATTCTCTGTGGGCTGCTGATGCTGTTCAGCTTTACCTCTGTCGGCACTATTGAAGTCGGCGTACTGTACGCCTTCATCAGTTATCTGGGGCGCCTGAACGAACCGCTAATTGAACTCACTACGCAGCAGTCGATGCTGCAACAGGCGGTAGTGGCGGGTGAACGCGTGTTTGAACTGATGGACGGCCCGCGTCAGCGTTACGGTCAGGACGCTCGTCCGCTGGCATCCGGGCAGATCGAAATCGACGATGTTTCGTTTGCTTATCGCGATGATAATCTGGTGCTGCAAAACATCAGCCTCTCAGTGCCGTCGCGCAGTTTTGTGGCGCTGGTGGGGCACACCGGCAGCGGCAAGAGCACGCTTGCCAGCCTGCTGATGGGCTATTATCCCCTTCGCCACGGCGAAATTCGTCTTGATGGCCGTCCGCTGAGTACGCTCAGTCACGGTGCGTTACGCCAGGGCGTGGCGATGGTGCAACAGGATCCGGTGGTGATGGCGGATACGTTCCTTGCCAACGTTACCCTGGGACGGGATATTTCTGAGGAGCAGGTCTGGCAGGCGCTCGAAACCGTGCAGCTCGCGGAGCTGGCGCGCGGCATGAGCGAAGGTATCCATACCCGTCTTGGCGAGCAGGGAAATAACCTCTCCGTCGGGCAAAAACAGCTGCTTGCGTTGGCGCGGGTTCTGGTCGCGACGCCGCAAATCTTAATTCTCGATGAAGCGACCGCCAGCATTGACTCGGGCACTGAGCAGGCAATTCAGCGGGCGCTGGCGGCGGTGCGCGAACATACCACGCTGGTGGTGATCGCTCATCGACTGTCAACTATCGTGGAAGCGGATACCATTCTGGTGCTGCATCGCGGACAAGCGGTGGAGCGCGGGACCCATCATCAACTGCTCGCCGCGCAGGGACGCTACTGGCAGATGTATCAGCTCCAGCTCGCCGGAGAGGAACTGGCGGCCAGCGTGCGGGAAGAGTCGCAACCCGCCTGATGCACCGACGCCGTTAGCCCCGACGGCGGTGGTGCAAAAATGTAACGCATCATGCACTGCCATGGTGCGTTTTTCTTTTCTCGCTTCGCCTCGCCCTTTCTCACGTCAATTCTTTCGCCAGCCGCAGGCCGCTCTTCGGGGAATTTTCATTTCTGGCATAACCCTTGCAATCACGTATACGTGTAGCAGCGCCATTACCGAATTCTGACTGGAGGGGATCTATGAAGCTGGTTACCGTGGTAATCAAACCGTTCAAACTGGAAGACGTTCGCGAAGCGCTCTCTTCTATAGGTATTCAGGGACTGACCGTCACCGAAGTGAAAGGCTTTGGGCGGCAGAAAGGTCATGCTGAGCTTTATCGCGGGGCGGAATACAGCGTCAATTTCCTGCCCAAAGTGAAAATTGATGTGGCGATTGCCGACGACCAGCTTGATGAAGTGATTGATGTCATCAGTAAAGCGGCATACACCGGAAAAATTGGCGACGGCAAAATTTTCGTCGCTGAGCTGCAGCGTGTGATTCGTATTCGTACCGGCGAAGCCGACGAAGCGGCGCTGTAACGCCTGGCACACAGTAACGGGAAACGACAAAATGAAGATAGCAACGATGAAAACGGGCCTTGCTTCACTGGCGATGCTGCCTGGGCTGGCAGCGGCTGCTCCGGCAGTTGCCGAAAAAGCGGACAACGGTTTTATGATGATTTGCACCGCGCTGGTGCTGTTTATGACCATTCCCGGCATTGCCCTGTTCTATGGCGGTCTGATCCGCGGTAAGAACGTGTTGTCGATGCTGACGCAGGTGACGGTCACCTTCGCGTTGGTGTGTATTATATGGGTGGTATTTGGCTATTCACTGGCGTTTGGCGAAGGGAACAACTTCTTCGGTAATGTTAACTGGGTGATGCTCAAGAACATTGAGCTGACCGCCGTGATGGGCAGTATCTACCAGTATATTCACGTTGCTTTTCAGGGCTCGTTTGCCTGTATCACCGTCGGGTTGATCGTCGGGGCGCTGGCGGAACGTATCCGTTTCTCTGCCGTGCTGATCTTTGTGGTGGTCTGGTTGACGCTCTCCTATATTCCGATCGCCCATATGGTGTGGGGCGGCGGCCTGCTGGCGTCACATGGCGCGCTGGACTTCGCCGGCGGTACCGTGGTGCATATTAACGCGGCGATTGCCGGGCTGGTGGGCGCATACCTGATTGGCAAACGCGTCGGTTTTGGCAAAGAGGCGTTTAAACCGCACAACCTGCCGATGGTGTTTACCGGCACGGCGATCCTTTATATCGGCTGGTTTGGTTTTAACGCCGGCTCTGCCGGGGCGGCGAATGAAATTGCGGCATTGGCCTTCGTCAATACCGTTGTCGCAACGGCGGCGGCAATCCTCGGCTGGATTTTCGGGGAGTGGGCGCTGCGCGGTAAACCGTCTCTGCTGGGCGCCTGTTCCGGTGCGATTGCCGGTCTGGTTGGCGTAACGCCTGCCTGCGGCTATATCGGCGTAGGCGGTGCGTTAATCATCGGCGTGGTCGCCGGGCTAGCCGGGCTGTGGGGCGTAACCATGCTGAAGCGTCTGCTGCGAGTTGACGACCCGTGCGATGTGTTTGGCGTTCACGGCGTCTGCGGGATCGTCGGCTGTATTCTGACGGGCGTATTCGCCTCCAGCGCGCTGGGCGGGGTGGGGTTCGCCGAGGGCGTAACGATGGGGCATCAGGTGCTGGTACAACTGGAAAGTATTGCCATCACCCTCGTCTGGTCCGGCGTGGTGGCGTTCATCGGTTACAAGCTGGCGGATATGACCGTAGGGCTGCGCGTGCCGGAAGAGCAAGAGCGCGAAGGGCTGGATGTCAACAGCCATGGCGAGAACGCGTATAACGCGTAACGTCAGGGCCCGGCAGCGTATTGCTGACCGGGCCTGCGTGCGTTATCAACCGCATACGGCGACTGCCGGTTTAGTTGTGATTGCGCATCACCCCTTCCTGCACAGTTGAGGCGACCAATATGCCGTCCTGAGTATAAAACTCGCCGCGTACAAAGCCCCGGGCGCTGGACGCCGAGGTGCTTTCCACGCTGTACAACAGCCACTGATTCAAATCAAAGGGACGGTGGAACCACATGGAGTGATCGATGGTGGCGATCTGAATCCCTTTTTCCAGAAAACCAATACCGTGCGGCTGTAGCGCAACCGGCAGAAAATTAAGATCCGACGCGTAGCCCAGCAGATACTGATGCACGCGGATATCATCCGGCAGCGTGCCGTTAGCGCGGATCCACACCTGACGGGTGGGTTCGGCCACATGGCCTTTCAACGGATTGTGGAACTCAACCGGTCGCACCTCCAGTGGGCGGTCGCAGAGAAATTTATCCTTCAGTACCGGTGGCAGCAGATGCGCCAGCGACTGGGCGATTTCGGTTTCTGATTTCAGGCCGTCTGGCGCGGGGGCGTGCGGCATGGTTTTTTGATGTTCAAAACCGTTTTCTGGCGCCTGAAACGACGCGGTCATGTAAAAAATAGGCTTGCCGTTCTGGACAGCGGCAACGCGGCGGGCGCTGAAACTGTTGCCGTCGCGCAGCACTTCCACATCATAAATAATCGGTTTCTGGCTGTCGCCGGGGCGTAAAAAATAGCTGTGGAAAGAGTGAACCAGGCGTTCTTCCGGTACGGTCTCTTTAGCGGCATACAGCGCCTGACCGACAACCTGCCCGCCAAAGACCTGGCGCAGTCCTAAGTCTTCACTCTGGCCCCGAAAGAGTCCTTCCTCAATTTTTTCCAGATTCAATAATGTCAGCAAATTACTCAGTGCCTGACTCATACATGCTCTCCAGGTAACAACGGCGCCGAAGCGAGATAGGCAGAGTATAACGCAATTTATTAAGTGGTCCGATGGGTGCAATAGTCTGAATAAAAGGCTTAATCCAGGCAAAAATCAGTGATATGTGCCACACTTATTGACGTTATGTATTTGTTAACCACTCTTCCGGCGGGGGGAAAGGCCTGCTGGTGCATTGATGATAAGGAGAATTGAATGAAACTCGTGCACATAGTAAGTGGTTTAGCGGTTGCGGTGTCCCTGGCTGCCTGCGCGGATAAAAGCGCGGACATTCAGACGCCTGCGCCAAACCCGAACACTTCCATTACTGCCACACAGTCCACTATTCAGCAACCTAATGTTTCAGGTACCGTATGGATCCGTCAGAAAGTGGCGTTGCCGCCTGATGCTGTTCTGACCGTTACCCTGTCAGACGCTTCGTTGGCCGATGCGCCGTCTAAGGTGCTGTCGCAAAAAGCGGTACGAACCGAAGGGAAGCAAGCGCCGTTCAGCTTCGTACTGCCGTTTAACCCGGCCGATATCAAGCCGAATGCCCGCATTCTGCTGAGCGCAGCCATCACTGTGAACGACAAACTGGTCTTTATTACCGATACCGTTCAGCCGGTTATCAACCAGGGCGGAACGAAAGCCGATCTGACGCTGGTCCCTGTCCAGCAGACGGCAGTGCCTGTTCAGGCCAGCGGCGGCGCAACCACAACGGTGCCGTCGACGTCGCCGACACAGGTGACGCCTTCTTCTGCCGTACCAGCACCTACGCAGTATTAAGACGTAAACGACCCTCTCCGCCCGGAGAGGGTCAGTAGTTCCAGCGATAACGCTGCAAATCGATTTGCCCGCTTCCGGACACCTGAACCCCTTCTGATAATAATGCCTGACGTTGACGCTGAAGATCCGGCCCGGTTAACGAGATCGCGCCGTGTCGGTTAACCACCCGATGCCAGGGAAGGGTGCTGCCTTCGGGTAAGCGTTTGAGGACGCCGCCTACCTGGCGTGCAGCCCGCGGCGAACCGGCAAGTTTTGCCACGTCACCGTAGGTGGTGACGAATCCTTCCGGTATTGAGGCAATGATTTGCCAGACTCGTTGGGGAAAAGTGTCTTCTCTGTCCATTATTTCTTCCTGCGGTAATCCTTCAGGATAATCCCGAAACGGCGGCGGGTGAAGCGCCATTGCGCAAGAAACCAGCATCCGACGCCCGACGGCTTGCAATTGGCCGGGGCAGCAGTGATAATGCGCCTGCGCGTTGGTTAACAACGCTCTCAATGGGGGCTCTGTTGGTTCTCCCGCAACGCTACTCTGTTTACCAGGTCAGGTCCGGAAGGAAGCAGCCAAGGCAGATGACGCGTGTGCCGGGATGTAGCTGGCAGGGCCCCCACCCATTTCTGCCGTCCGAAGTAGCCCGCCGTCTCACTTCTTCATTTTGTCATGAATTCGTCATTTTTTTGTAATGAACAACTGGCAGAGTGTTGTCGGGAAGTTAAAACATAATCCCCTCTTTCTTTCCACGTCGTACCGGCGCGTTTGCGGCTACGCCGTGTTTTGCCTGCTTGCACACAAGGATTTTACGATGGCTACAGCGGTACTAAATGTCAAAATCGATGAGGCGGTGAAAGAGAAACTTCGCCAGCACGCCGAAACGAACAACGAAAATTTGAGTATCACGACAGAAAAACTGCTGCTTAGCGCCTTTGGGGCGGCGGCAGAAGGCGACGTCTGCGCAGATGAGATCGACAGCCAGCACACGATCGAGTCGCAAGTCGAACCGCTGACGTCGAAAGAAATCAAAGCATTGCGCAGATTACTGAAGAAGAAAAAATGAAACAGCAAACGCTTTCCACCGCCATTAACTACAGTGAAGCCTGTGAATTATTGCGCTCAGGCTACGTGAAACATGTTCGCTTACACTGGAACGTCGGCAGCGACGAGTTTTTCCGTATTGCCTCAGACTGGTGCGACGCGGGCGCCAGAATCAAGAAAGAGGGTGAGGATTTTATCATCTCCCTGAAAGGCTTTCCGGTACCGCGTCAATACTAAATAATTTTGCGAACTTTACTGCCTGCTGACTGCATGCGCAGGCTCTCCCAGAGCGGCTGTAAGGTTCGAAAAGCTTCGCGCAAGCCTTCTTCCGGCAGCGCGAACGGCATCCGCAAAAAGCGATCAAACGCGCCTGCTAAACCGAAGCGGGTGCCTGTTCCTAATTGTATCCCGGCGCTCTCCGCGCGCGTGGCGAACTGCGTCGCCAGCGCGTCCGGCAGTTCCACCCAATACGAAAGTCCTCCCTGCGGCGTCTGAAAGCGCCATTCCGGAAAATGCGAGCGCATAAGCGTTTGACACAATGCGCGTCGTTCCGCCAGTTGCTGTCGGCGTTGGGGTAAAAAGGCGCTGGCATTATCGAGAAGCCACGTGGTGGCGAGCTGTTCCAGCACCGGCGAGCCGAGATCGAACGTGTCGCGCGTTTGCACCAGCGCAGCGATGGTTCTTGCGGGCGCGCGCACCCATCCCAGCCGCAAGCCGCCCCAAAAACTTTTTCCTGCCGAACCCAGCAGAATGACCGGCGCATGGCGATGATAAGCCGCCAGTGGAGGCGGCGGCGCGGCGTCGTACCACAGATTCACCATCGTTTCATCAATGACCAGCGTTGTGTGGGTTGTGGCCGCAATGTCGGCGACAATCTGGCGCGTCGGCTCATCCATGCACCGCCCGGTGGGGTTATGAAAATCCGGCATCAGATAAGCGAGCCTGGGAGAGGTCTGTGCGATAGTGGCTGCCAGTCCAGCGGTATCCCAGCCCTGCTCCGGTAACGAAACGCCTACCGGTCGACAGGAGGCGCCCTGAATCGCGGCAATGGCCAGTGGGTAAGTGGGATGATCGACAAGTACGCGGTCGCCAGGCCCGGTCATTAAACGCAGGATCAGCGCCAGACCGCTGACCGCACCGTTCACTACCATGATTTCATCAGCATGGGTCGGCAGTCCTCGTGACGCATAGTGCCGGGCGACAGACTCGCGCAGGGAGAGCAGCCCCTGCGGCTGATAGCCGGAGGTCAACAAGTGGGGCGGCATGGCGCGCAGCGCCTCCTGGTAAGCCTGATGGATTTCAGGTCCGGCATTCAGCGCCGCCGTGGAAAGATCAACCGCCAGGGGCGTCGCCGAGCGCGTGGGCACGTCGCGAATATGCGTTGGCAAAATCACCCGCGACCCGCTGCCGTGACGGATGTCCAGATATCCCTCTTCACGTAGTTGCGCCAGCGCGCTGGCAACGGTGGTGCGGCTCACATCCAGCACTGACGCCAGTTCGCGTTCGCCAGGCAAGCGGCTGTCTAGCGCCAGACGCCCGTCAAGGATCAGCAGACGCAGCGCTTCCGCCAACTGTCGCCACAGCGGCGTACGTGAAGATGTCTCTTGCCAGTGACCCAGCAGGCGATGTAACGACTGGCTTCCATTGCGACGTGATGACATAGCAGTCCACTTTCTCAAAACTGGTCATTAATCATAGTGCCAATTATGGCGAAGATAAAAGCCATCTTGACGGGGAGGGGAAAATGGGACGTCGACTGCTGCAACTCTATTTTGGACTGGCTCTGTATGGAGTCTCAACCGCCATGTTTGTGCGCGCGGACTTAGGCGCCGATCCGTGGAACGTTTTTCATCTTGGGTTGGCAAATCTGCTGTCAATGAAGATAGGCATCGTGATGATTATCGTCGGCGCGCTGGTCCTGTTGCTGTGGATCCCGCTGCGCCAGCGTCCCGGCTTAGGCACATTCAGCAACGTTATTGTCATTGGACTTGCCGCCGATGCTGCGCTGGCGCTGATGCCGGAACTCTCCTCGCTGGTCGTGCGCAGCGTGATGCTGGCGGCGGCGGTGGTGGTCAACGCGCTGGCGACGAGCATGTATATCGGCGCTGGCTTTGGCGCCGGGCCGCGGGACGGGCTGATGACCGGCATTCATGCCCGCACCGGTTGGTCGGTGCGTCTGATTCGAACGGCGATCGAGGTGTCGGTGCTCTTCAGCGGCTGGCTGCTGGGCGGCACGCTTGGCGTAGGAACGGTGCTGTACGCTCTGGCGATCGGGCCGTTAATTCAGCTCTGTTTGCCGTGGTTTCGCTACACTTCCCGGTCCCGGATCCAGACAGCGTAGTTGACGAGAGACGACTACACTTAATCCGACTGACGCGGCTGGAAAGGCTGGCCGCGCAGTAAACTTCGGAGGTTTTTCTCATGAAGTATGTTGATGGTTTTGTTGTAGCCGTCCCCGCCGAAAACAAGGAGGCTTATAAGGCGCTGGCGGCGAAAGCAGCACCGCTGTTTAAGGAGTTTGGCGCGCTTCGCATCGTCGAATGCTGGGCCGACGACGTGCCAGATGGCAGCGTCACCGATTTTCGCATGGCGGTTAAAGCCGGAGAAAACGAAGAAGTGGTGTTCAGTTGGATCGAATACCCGTCGAAAGAGGTACGGGATGCGGCGAATCAAAAGATGATGTCCGACCCGCGGATGAAAGAATTCGGCGATGAAATGCCGTTTGATGGTAAACGCATGATCTACGGTGGATTTGCCCCTATTCTCGACGAATAACGTGACTGGCTGTGCGGCGTGCCGCCAGCCATTTTCGCCTCAAAGGTGCTCTTCAGCCCAGAGGATAAACGCCGTTTTGGGCAGCGCTTTGCTGTACAGCCAGCCCTGGCCATAATCCACGCCATGCTGGCGTAACCATGCTTCCTGCCTCGCCGTTTCAATTCCCTCGGCCACCATCTTCAGATTCAGTGTCCGGGCCAATTCGATAATGTGCGGCGTCACGTTTTTGTATTCCAGCGCGCTGACAAAGGATTTATCAATTTTCATGATATCCACTTCCAGATTCTGCAGGTAACTGAGGCTGGAGAAACCGGTGCCGAAATCGTCAATATAGATGGCATGTCCCGCTTCACGATAGCGGGCAACGATGGGCGAGCTGGTTTTTGGATCGGCAAAAGCGCGTTCAGTCAGTTCCAGAGCTATCTGAGAAGGAGAAAGCTGGTACTGCTGGAGCAGTTTGTTGAGCAGCGCCGGGAGCTTCTCTGAGGCAAGATCCGCGGATTCAATATTGATGGAAATATGCTGTTCCGGATGCTGCTGAAGCCATTGCCCCATATCTTCAAACACCGACTCGATGATCAGCCGGGTAAGCGATTCGGTAAGCCCGGTCTGAGCGGCAAGCGGAATAAAAATGTCCGGCGAAAGAAAGCTGCCGTCAGTTTGCCGCCAACGCGCCAGCGCCTCTGCGCCAACGATCTTCCCCGTGGTCAGCGACATGATGGGTTGATAGTGAACGCTGATGTCCCGGTTATGGATAGCATCCTGTAGCCGATGACGAGGAGACTGAATACGCCGCAAAATGCGCAGGATAAACGCCGCTGCCAGAAGCCCAATCGCCGTACCGACGGGCACCCAGATAAACGCCTGTTGATACCAGATTTTATCCAGTGGACGCGTGGAAGCCCAACTGACAATGGCAATCCCCATTTCCGGGAAGGGGCGGATTTCATATACCACGCCGTGACGTTCCAGATGGCGCGGTGTTTTTTCGCGGGTATATTGCAGAACGGCGGGAGGAATGGTCCCGCTACTGGCGATAACAATATTACGTTGTGTGCCGATTATCGCCACATCGATTTGCCATGCGCCAAAGGGCACAACGTCAATAAATGAGGCGGGATCGATCATGACGATATAGCGGCCATTCCCCAGCGCGGTCATATAGCGCGCAATCCCCAAATCGTTATGCGTGGTAAACCAGGCCTGGTAACCGTCATCAGTCAGCTTCATTGCGGGCGGAAAAGGAGCGGTATGGCTTTCCTGTTCCAGCGACGAGCATCGCGGGATGTTGTTTTCCAGGTACAGCACTTCCTGTACATAGCGGTAGCTAAAAGAGATACGTCGCATCGCCAGCAAATGGTCATGCGAGCAGGGGAGGCTGGTCACTGCCTCAATGTCCTGTAGGGCATTTTTCGCCTGCTGGACCACACGCTGGGTGCGCTCAAACACCTGGGTGGAATAGTTATCCAGCTCCTCAATAAACTTCCTCTCGACCTGGCGATGGGCAAGCCAGATGCTCACCCCTACTGGCAGCAAAATAGCGAGGATCAGCACGCCCGTTACCAGGCTAACCAGATGTCGTGTGGTCACGAAGATATCCTTAATAACGCATCGTAAAGAAATTATATCCGATCGCGGAAAAAAACCGGTATTGGTGAGTGTGTTAAGTGCAATGTGCGTATTGAGCCTGGTTTTCATGGGGTTGATAAACGGCCAGGCTTGGCGTATTTTATTGTTATGTTATATTGTAACAATTAAAGGGGTAAAGATGAAACCGAATATCCATCCTGCTTACCGCACCGTGGTGTTTCACGACACCAGCGCTGATGAATATTTTAAAGTAGGGTCAACCATTAAAACGGATCGCGAAATTGAGCTGGACGGTGTGGTCTACCCGTACGTCACTATTGATGTTTCATCTAAGTCGCATCCGTATTACACCGGTAAGCAAAAAACGTTCGCTAACGAAGGCAGCGCGGCGCGCTTTGAGAAACGTTTTGGCCATTTTTTAAGCTCGAAGCGGGGGTGAAAATGCAGGTACTGAATTCCTTGCGCAGCGCAAAGCAGCGCCATCCGGACTGTCAGATTGTCAGAAGAAAAGGGCGGTTATATGTGATTTGTAAAACGAATCCGCGTTTTAAGGCAGTACAAGGGCGGAAAAAGCGTCGGTAAGATTACCCGAGGCCGGATGGCGGAGCGCGCCACCCGGCCTCGGCAGGTTATTGCTGCGCTTCAGCGCGTGCCAGAGTAAAAATGTCATAAAACGACAGCTCGCCCTTACGGGAAAGCATCTTCTGTAACTGTGTCTTCTGTTCGCGATTGACGCGCGGGGACTCAAGAATCGTCTCAACCAAAGCCGGGGGAACGAATCGCGTGTTGTACCACTCGCCGTTGTAACACACCCGGAAGTCCAGCACGTCGATATCTTCATAACGATAGCGCGGAGCGACGTCAAAAAAGAAAAAACCGTTCAGTAAGATGAAAAGCACGACCAGCAGCCAGACTGAGCCAACCAGCGTGTCGGACTGTAACATGACCGCGAGGGTGGCGAACCAGGCGATGTACATGCCAATAAACAGGCCCGGATGTTTGCGGATAAAGCTGATACTGAAGCGCGGCTTATTATCGCGCTTCTCACGCACGTTAAGATCGTCAATGGTTTCGGTAAGCAGGCGTTGTATTTCTGTCATTTTTAGCCTTTGTGATTGTGCTACTTGCAGATGAACACCCCATTTTAAAAGCGGCGTAACCCTGAAAAAAGTAACAGATTAACCACAATTTAGCATAACAGTTACAATCAGGCCGACAGATGTTTCAGGATCCGCGCTGGATTGCCGCCTACGACCACGTTTGCCGGCACATCTTTGGTCACCACCGCGCCGGAGGCCACAACGACATTGTCGCCAATCGTTACGCCCGGATTAATCACCGCGCGTCCGCCAATCCAGACATTATTGCCGATGGTGACCGGTTTGCCGAACTCCCGTCCGCTGTTGCGTTCAGTCGCGTCCAGAGGATGGGTGGCGGTATAAATATGAACGCCGGGCGCCAGCATACAGTTGTCGCCAATGCGGATGGGGCAAACGTCCAACAGTACACAGTCGAAATTGGCGTAAAAGTCTTTCCCGAGAAAGATATTGTAACCGTAGTCACAGCGAAAGGACGGTTCGATATAGGGCTTGTCACAGTGACCGAGAAGCGCGGTGAGGATCGCCAGGCGTTCGGCTTTTTCGTCCGGGGCGGTCTGATTGTAGCGGTGAACCCACTTGCGCGCCTGCATCCGGTCATCGCGCAGGGTGTCATCCGAGGGTCGGTACAGCTCGCCCGCGATCATTTTTTGCTTTTCTTCACTCATTCCATGCACTCTCTGCGTTAGCATTAAAAGCCATACAGTAGAGGGACAGAGGGTGTCAGGGAACGTTCCCTACGTTATTTTGTGACAGAATTCACAACAGCGTATCGACGCTTAAAGCAAATATTCAACATTGTTTCGCAAGAAAACATCCGTATTTTCTAATGAGTCTGCCACGAATTAACGGATGAATTTCCAGACGGAGGAGGGGATCTTGTCGTAAAGTTTATTCATGGTTAATTCTGCGAGACGGTGATCTGCTGCTGAGTAAAATACAGCCAATTCATTGTCAGACAATTCATATTTATTTTTTTCAATCACGCGTTCCAGCGTGTCAATAGTCTGGCAGCGTCGCAAACGCATCAAATAATCAGTTTTAGTTAATGGTTTATCGGACATGATTCTTACCTATGATTGTAATAATATTTAACAAGACAAACTAACAGGATTAGCCCTGGTGGCATTCACAAAGCAGCGGAACAAGCGATTCCCGGATTTCTGCCATTTTTGGAGGTCCTGCGCATTAATGCCATAACTGCTGAACAACATAAAAGTGTCGTCCAGATATTCATCAATCTGTTCGATCAGCTTATTGTCCTCGTTATACTTAATTTTATAATTAAGCGCGAAGGTTGCAATATGCTCGATCAGTTCGTTGAGTTGCAGGTTGATAGCCGAGGTTGGATCGTTAACCCAGCCATGATTGCTTTCTTCAAGGTTTGCAAGACAATCATGATAAAGCGTTTCACAAAGAAATTTCAGCTGAGCGATATCATGTCTTTTGGGTGAGTATTCATCCATAACGCATCCCCTTCTTAGTGGCTTTAACTAACCGAACACCTTTCGGGATGGGTACAACTAACAGACCTGGAACTTGCCCTCTGCTCCTGATGCTTTAACTATAATCTACTCTATAAAAGATTTCATCGTCCTATTACGAAAAATTACAATTAAGTGAATAGAAGAGTGGGGTGCAACATTATCATTATAGCACGTAATAGAGGCTGTCCGGAATAAGGTATTTTATCCTGAGTCGTAGACTCAATATATCTTATCTTTTCATTGACTTAGTTGTTGCGGGGGAGGTGTCGCTGTTTTCATCGCCAGGAATACTCTTAATAATGAATTAATAATCGACAAATAAGAATTAACTAAAACCGCTAAGAAAATCCTCCTCACTGTTGTGGATAAAGACGTTTATTCCTCAATCGTAAGTAAACGACGTTGCAATTAGCGCGGTGAACACTGTCACTCGAAAAAAAAGGCCGCTTGCGCGGCCTTTATTATAATGCGGATCAACGATGCTCTACGGTATGGCTGTGCTCGACATCTTCACTCTTGCGGCTGAAGCGACGGCGTACCACCACAAAGAACACAGGAACGAAGAAGATAGCCAGTACGGTCGCGGTGACCATACCGCCCATCACGCCTGTCCCCACGGCGTTCTGCGCGCCGGAGCCTGCGCCGGAGCTGATAACCAGCGGCATAACGCCCAGAATGAACGCCAGCGAGGTCATCAGGATCGGACGTAAACGCATACGTACCGCTTCAAGCGTGGCTTCAATCAGGCCTTTACCTTCTTTATCCATCAGGTCTTTGGCGAATTCGACGATCAAGATCGCGTTCTTCGCCGACAACCCAATGGTTGTGAGGAGGCCCACCTGGAAGTAAACGTCGTTGGTCAACCCGCGGAAGGTCGCCGCCAGCAGCGCGCCGATAACCCCAAGCGGAACCACCAGCATAACCGAGAACGGAATCGACCAGCTCTCATACAACGCCGCCAGACACAGGAAGACGACGATCAGCGAGATGGCGTACAGGGCAGGGGCCTGGTTGCCGGACAGACGTTCCTGATAGGACATCCCCGTCCAGTCATAGCCGATGCCGGAAGGCAGCTTGCTTGCCAGCTCTTCCATCATCGCCATCGCTTCACCGGTACTCTTGCCCGGCGCCGCCTGGCCCAGAATCTCCATGGAAGGCAGACCGTTATAGCGTTCCAGACGCGGTGAACCGTATTCCCAGCGTGACGACGAGAAGGCCGAGAACGGCACCATCTGGCCATCGCTGCCGCGGACGTACCAGTTACCAATATCTTCCGGCAACATGCGGTATTTCGCTTCAGACATTACGTAAACTTTCTTCACACGACCACGATCGATAAAGTCGTTTACGTAGCTGCCGCCCCAGGCTGCGCCCAGTGTGGTATTGATATCACTAATGGAAACGCCCAGCGCCTGTGCTTTTTCCTGGTCGATATCAATTTTGAACTGCGGCGTATCTTCCAGACCGTTAGGACGAACACCAACCAGCAGATCCGGGTGTTTTGCCACTTCGCCAAACAGCTGGTTACGTGCCTGTGTCAGTTTTTCATGGCCAAGACCCGCCTGGTCGATCAACTGGAAGTCGAAGCCGGTTGCAGTACCCAACTCAACAATCGCCGGCAGGTTAAAGGCGAAGACCATCGCGTCTTTAATCTGCGAGAAGGCCGCTGACGCACGTTGGGTAATCGCCTCAACTTTGTTCTCATCGCCCGGACGATCGGCCCAATCTTTCAGCGAGACGAACGCGATACCGGTGTTCTGACCGCGACCCGCAAAGCCGAAGCCGTTAACCGCAAACACCGACTCAACGTTGGCTTTTTCTTTGGTCAGGAAATAGTCGGTCATCTCATCGAGAACTTTCTGCGTCCGTTCCTGAGTCGCACCGGCAGGCAACTGGGCCATGCTCAGGAATACCCCCTGGTCTTCATCCGGCAGGAAGGAGCTTGGCAGACGAACGAACAGAAAGGCCATGCCGACCACAATGATCAGATACAGCAGCAGATAACGACCGGTACTGCGCAGAATGTTGCCTACGCTGTCGGTGTAGTGGTGCGTGCTCTTATCGAACATGCGGTTAAACCAGCCGAAAAAGCCTTTTTTGCCTTCACCGTGGTCGCCTTTGGCGATGGGCTTGAGCATGGTGGCGCACAGCGCCGGCGTCAGGATCAACGCTACCAGAACCGACAGCGCCATCGCGGAGACGATAGTGATGGAGAACTGACGATAGATAGCCCCGGTCGAGCCGCCAAAGAAGGCCATCGGGATAAACACCGCCGACAGAACCATCGCGATACCCACCAGTGCGCCCTGAATCTGGCCCATTGATTTACGCGTCGCTTCCTTCGGCGGCAGGCCCTCTTCGGACATAACACGTTCGACGTTCTCGACCACCACGATGGCGTCATCCACCAACAGACCGATGGCGAGCACCATCCCGAACATCGTCAGGGTGTTTATCGAGAAGCCGAAGGCCGCAAGGACCGCAAAGGTCCCCAACAGAACCACCGGAACGGCAATGGTTGGGATCAGCGTCGCGCGGAAGTTCTGCAGGAACAGATACATTACCAGGAACACGAGAATGATCGCTTCCACCAGCGTTTTCACCACTTCATGAATGGAGATTTTCACGAACGGGGTGGTGTCATACGGGTAAACAATTTTCAGGCCCGACGGGAAGAACGGCTCCATTTTCGCCAGTTCAGCACGGATCGCTGTCGCGGTGTCGAGCGCGTTGGCGCCCGTCGCCAGTTTAATCCCTAAACCGGACGCAGGCTGGCCGTTGAACTTCGCAATAACGTCGTAGTTCTCGCCGCCCAGTTCGATTTTGGAAACGTCACGCAGACGAACCTGCGAACCATCCTGATTCACTTTCAGCAGGATTTTGCCGAATTCTTCGGTTGAAGTCAGACGCGTCTGGGCAATGATCGAGGCGTTCAACTGCTGGCCTTTCACCGGCGGCGTACCGCCTAACTGACCCGCCGCAACCTGGGCGTTCTGCGCTTTGATTGCGTTGATCACATCGACCGGCGTCAGCTGAAATTTGTTGAGCGCTGTCGGGTCCATCCAGATACGCATCGCGTACTGCGAACCGAACAACTGCACGTCACCCACGCCGGAAGTACGGCTGATGGCGTCCTTCATGTTGGCGGCAACGTAGTCCGAAATATCTTCCTGGGTCATGGAACCGTCGGTGTTGATAACCCCGACAACCATCAGGAAGCTACTGGATGACTTCTCAACGCTCACGCCCTGCTGTTGAACTTCCTGCGGCAGCAACGGCATCGCCAGCTGCAGTTTGTTCTGCACCTGAACCTGCGCAATGTCCGCATCGGTACCGGATTCAAACGTCAGGGTGATCTGCACGGTACCCGTGGAGTCACTGTTTGAGGACATGTACATCAGGTTATCGATACCGTTCATGTTCTGTTCGATAACCTGTGTGACGGTGTCCTGCACGGTTTGCGCATCAGCGCCAGGGTAGGTTGCGGAGATCGTCACTGCTGGCGGCGCAATCGTTGGATATTGCGCGACCGGCAGTTTGAGGATCGCAAGCCCCCCTGCCAACATGATGATAATGGCGATCACCCATGCGAATATGGGGCGATCGATAAAGAAATTTGGCATGTCTTAACGGCTCCTGTTTAAGTTAAGACTTAGTTTGCTCAGGCTGGTTACCGCCAGCAGCTTGCTGTTTGTTATCTGCGGTAATCTCTTGTGCTTTCACCTGCGCACCAGGACGCACTTTCTGCAGCCCACTGACGACAACACGGTCACCCGCTTTCAGCCCATCGGTCACCAGCCACTTGTCACCAATCGCCTGACTGGCCACAATTTGACGGGTTTCGACTTTGTTATCTGCGCCGACGACCAACGCGGTAGCATCGCCACGCGGCGTACGGGTTACCCCCTGCTGCGGCACCAGCAGAGCGGATGGGTTAGTCCCTTCCTGCAAACGCGCGCGGACAAACATACCCGGCAGCAGCGTGTGGTCCGGGTTAGGGAAGATGGCGCGTAAAGTAATAGAACCGGTAGTCTGGTCGACGGTCACGTCTGAAAACTCAAGCGTGCCTGTCTGCGGGAATTTAATGCCGTCACTGGTCACCAGCTCAACTTTCGCCTTGCCGTTTTCCTGTTTCAGCGTTCCGTTAGCCAGTTCTTGTTTCAGGCGCAGGAAGTCGTTGCTCGACTGGGTAACATCAACGTAGATCGGATCAAGCTGTTGTACGGTCGCCAGCGCGGTCGCCTGACCGTTTTGCACCAGTGCGCCTTCGGTTACGGACGATTTACCAATACGGCCGCTAATCGGAGAGGTCACCTTGGTGTACGCCAGGTTAATACGCGCCGTTTCAACGGCGGCTTTAGCGGCAAGCACGGCAGCATTCGCCTGTTGCGCATCCGCCAGCGCCTGATCGTAGTCTTGTTTACTGATGTACTGCGTGCCGAGCAGTTTCTTATAACGGTTCACCGTGACCTGCGCGATGCTGGCTGCGGCCTGGGCTTTCGCCAGATCGCCTTTCGCACTTTCGTATGACGCTTGATAAGTCGCAGGATCAATCTGATAGAGAGACACACCTGCTTCGATATCGCTGCCTTCCTCGAAATTCCGCTTCAGGATAATGCCGCTTACCTGAGGGCGAACTTCGGCAATACGGAAAGCACTGGTGCGACCCGGAAGTTCAGTGGTGATCTGCAGAGGTTCAGTTTTGAGCGTCACAACCCCAACTTCTGGCATTTGCTGGCCCCCTTGTTGGGCCGGTTTGTCGTCACATCCTGTTAGCGCTAAGCTGCCTGAGAGCATCAGAACGACCGCCAGAGGCGTTAACCCTCTGTTTTTGTTCATATGTAAACCTCGAGTGTCCGATTTCAAATTGATCAATGGTCAAAAGTCCACAAACCCATTGCTGCGTTTATATTATCGTCGTGCTATGGTACATACATTCATAAATGTATGTAAATCTAACGCCTGTAAATTCACCGACATATGGCACGAAAAACCAAACAACAAGCGCAGGAAACACGACAACACATACTGGATGTAGCGCTACGTTTGTTCTCGCAACAAGGGGTATCTTCCACCTCGCTGGCGGAGATTGCAAAAGCCGCGGGCGTTACTCGTGGCGCAATCTATTGGCATTTCAGAAACAAGTCGGATTTATTCAGTGAAATCTGGGAGCTGTCAGAATCCAACATTGGTGAGCTTGAGACTGAGTATCAGGCAAAATTCCCCGACGATCCACTATCTGTATTAAGAGAAATATTAGTTCATCTTCTTGAATCTACCGTGACGGAAGAGCGGCGACGTTTATTGATGGAGATTATATTCCACAAATGCGAATTTGTGGGAGAAATGGCCGTAGTGCAGCAGGCGCAAAGAAACATCTGTCTGGAGAGCTACGACCGTATTGAGCAGACCCTCACGCACTGTATAAAAGCCAATATGCTTCCCGCGAATCTGCTCACGCGCCGCGCCGCGGTTATCATGCGCGGCTACGTCTCGGGCATCATGGAAAACTGGCTGTTTGCGCCGCATTCGTTCGATCTCAAAAAAGAAGCGCGCGATTACGTCGCTATCCTGCTGGAAATGTTTATGTTTTGCCCCACACTGCGCGCCGTCGCGCCTGACGCGCAGGCCTGAACCCGCGCCAGGAATTGTCCTGGTCGATTTCGCTGCCGCTATTCTGCCTAAGAGAGCCGTGATATTCTTGCGCGTTGACTATTTTCGGTCGTCTTTTCGGTTCAGAAACCTTCATTCACATGACTATGTTGCAGCTCTATAAACGTTCACAGCACCTTATTTTTGTCACGGTGGCTGTTTTCATTCTTATGTTGTCCTGCCCGTCATTGGCATTGGCCCGCGCCTCCACAAACGGTGACCTGCCTTCCCGGGCGGATGTGCAAAGCCAACTGGATACACTCAATAAACAAAAAGACCTTTCCGCCCAGGACAAACTGATTCAGCAGGATCTCACCGAGACCATTGCCACGCTGGAGAAAATCGAACGGGTGAAAGAGGAGACAGTTCAGTTACGCCAGAAAGTGTCACAGGCGCCGGAAAAAATGCGTCAAGCCGTGGAGTCCCTTAACGCGCTGAGCGATGTCGATAATGACGACGAGACGCGGAAAACCCTCGGCACTCTGTCACTGCGTCAGCTGGAGCTGCGCGTGGCCCAGGCGCTGGATGATCTGCAGAATTCGCAAAACGACCTGGCGACCTATAACAGTCAGTTAGTTTCCCTGCAAACGCAGCCAGAGCGCGTGCAGAACGCTATGTACACCGCTTCCCAACAGCTTCAGCAAATCCGTAACCAACTGGATGGCGTCGGCGAAACGGCGTTACGTCCAACCCAACAGGTGCTGCTACAAGCGCAGCAAGTGTTGCTGAATGCCCAGATTGAGCAACAGCGTAAAAGCCTGGAAGGCAATACAGTGCTCCAGGACACTTTGCAAAAGCAGCGCGATTTCGTCACCGCCAACAGCAACCGGATTGAGCATCAGCTGCAGCTGTTGCAGGAAGCGGTGAATAACAAGCGGCTAACGCTCACCGAAAAGACCGCGCAGGAGGCCATTTCGCCAGATGAGACCGCGCGCATTCAGGCCAATCCGCTGGTGAAGCAGGAACTGGATATCAACCATCAGCTCAGCCAGCGTCTGATTACCGCGACGGAAAACGGCAACGCGTTGATGCAGCAAAACATCAAAGTCAAAAACTGGCTGGATCGCGCCCTGCAGTCTGAGCGCAATATTAAACCTAGATTCTACGTCAGTACTTCAAAAAGCATAATCAAAGCCTTGATAAATATGCATTCCTTCGAAATTCAGCTTTCACCCATTGGGTGAAAGAAAAGTGCTCAAAAATATGTTAAATTATCAGCTTTTATGACTCGATATATGGTAAAATAATAGTAAGAAAAGTAGTAAAAAGGGGTTCTAATTATGATTAATAAAATTGATTTCAAAGCTAAGAATCTAACATCAAATGCAGGTCTTTTTCTGCTCCTTGAGAATGCAAAAAGCAATGGGATTTTTGATTTTATTGAAAATGACCTCGTATTTGATAATGACTCAACAAATAAAATCAAGATGAATCATATAAAGACCATGCTCTGCGGTCACTTCATTGGCATTGATAAGTTAGAACGTCTAAAGCTACTTCAAAATGATCCCCTCGTCAACGAGTTTGATATTTCCGTAAAAGAACCTGAAACAGTGTCACGGTTTCTAGGAAACTTCAACTTCAAGACAACCCAAATGTTTAGAGACATTAATTTTAAAGTCTTTAAAAAACTGCTCACTAAAAGTAAATTGACATCCATTACGATTGATATTGATAGTAGTGTAATTAACGTAGAAGGTCATCAAGAAGGTGCGTCAAAAGGATATAATCCTAAGAAACTGGGAAACCGATGCTACAATATCCAATTTGCATTTTGCGACGAATTAAAAGCATATGTTACCGGATTTGTAAGAAGTGGCAATACTTACACTGCAAACGGTGCTGCGGAAATGATCAAAGAAATTGTTGCTAACATCAAATCAGACGATTTAGAAATTTTATTTCGAATGGATAGTGGCTACTTTGATGAAAAAATTATCGAAACGATAGAATCTCTTGGATGCAAATATTTAATTAAAGCCAAAAGTTATTCTACACTCACCTCACAAGCAACGAATTCATCAATTGTATTCGTTAAAGGAGAAGAAGGTAGAGAAACTACAGAACTGTATACAAAATTAGTTAAATGGGAAAAAGACAGAAGATTTGTCGTATCTCGCGTACTGAAACCAGAAAAAGAAAGAGCACAATTATCACTTTTAGAAGGTTCCGAATACGACTACTTTTTCTTTGTAACAAATACTACCTTGCTTTCTGAAAAAGTAGTTATATACTATGAAAAGCGTGGTAATGCTGAAAACTATATCAAAGAAGCCAAATACGACATGGCGGTGGGTCATCTCTTGCTAAAGTCATTTTGGGCGAATGAAGCCGTGTTTCAAATGATGATGCTTTCATATAACCTATTTTTGTTGTTCAAGTTTGATTCCTTGGACTCTTCAGAATACAGACAGCAAATAAAGACCTTTCGTTTGAAGTATGTATTTCTTGCAGCAAAAATAATCAAAACCGCAAGATATGTAATCATGAAGTTGTCGGAAAACTATCCGTACAAGGGAGTGTATGAAAAATGTCTGGTATAATAAGAATATCATCAATAAAATTGAGTGCTGATGAATCCCCTAATGATTTTGGTAAAAATCATTAAGTTAAGGTGGATACACATCTTGTCATATGATCAAATGGTTTCGCGAAAAATCAATAATCAGACAACAAGATGTGCGAACTCGATATTTTACACGACTCTCTTTACCAATTCTGCCCCGAATTACACTTAAAACGACTCAACAGCTTAACGTTGGCTTGCCACGCATTACTTGACTGTAAAACTCTCACTCTTACCGAACTTGGCCGTAACCTGCCAACCAAAGCGAGAACAAAACATAACATCAAACGAATCGACCGATTGTTAGGTAATCGTCACCTCCACAAAGAGCGACTCGCTGTATACCGTTGGCATGCTAGCTTTATCTGTTCGGGCAATACGATGCCCATTGTACTTGTTGACTGGTCTGATATTCGTGAGCAAAAACGACTTATGGTATTGCGAGCTTCAGTCGCACTACACGGTCGTTCTGTTACTCTTTATGAGAAAGCGTTCCCGCTTTCAGAGCAATGTTCAAAGAAAGCTCATGACCAATTTCTAGCCGACCTTGCGAGCATTCTACCGAGTAACACCACACCGCTCATTGTCAGTGATGCTGGCTTTAAAGTGCCATGGTATAAATCCGTTGAGAAGCTGGGTTGGTACTGGTTAAGTCGAGTAAGAGGAAAAGTACAATATGCAGACCTAGGAGCGGAAAACTGGAAACCTATCAGCAACTTACATGATATGTCATCTAGTCACTCAAAGACTTTAGGCTATAAGAGGCTGACTAAAAGCAATCCAATCTCATGCCAAATTCTATTGTATAAATCTCGCTCTAAAGGCCGAAAAAATCAGCGCTCGACACGGACTCATTGTCACCACCCGTCACCTAAAATCTACTCAGCGTCGGCAAAGGAGC
>NZ_JAPPSU010000079.1:0-250 GCF_026719175.1 Citrobacter sp. R4 | reverse complement strand
CTGTTTTTTTGTACAGTCTATGCCTCGGGCATCCAAGCAGCAAGCGCGTTACGCCGTGGGTCGATGTTTGATGTTATGGAGCAGCAACGATGTTACGCAGCAGGGCAGTCGCCCTAAAACAAAGTTATGCAGCCAAATCCCAACAATTAAGGGTCTTAAAATGGTAAAAGATTGGATTCCCATCTCTCATGATAATTACAAGCAGGTGCAAGGACCGTTCTATCATGGAACCAAAGCCAATTTGGCGATT
>NZ_JAPPSU010000078.1:0-252 GCF_026719175.1 Citrobacter sp. R4 | reverse complement strand
TCACGTTGCAAAGCCGTGTTCTGGTCATTTGTTGATACGCGTACATATCCAATAAGCATGGTTTTTCATTCCGTTAAAATGAGAAATCATGCCATTTGACTGATAATTATGCATTTTCAAAAACGTTGGTTTGGGAGCAGGCGCGCCAGCCATAGGAATTCCGTTCTTCTGGCCGTCCTCTGCGATGCCGAATACGGTTATGGATGAATGGGCAGATATGGTGTTTCTGAAATTCAACGGTGCGACATTTTC
>NZ_JAPPSU010000077.1:0-252 GCF_026719175.1 Citrobacter sp. R4 | reverse complement strand
GATTTATTTGTTAACTCATAAAGATTATTTGCCTTTTGAAGTGCTCCTGTTATGCGTAAATCATCACCAGCGGCAACGGTTCCGACTGTCGTGCCAACATCTCGCTTTGCCGCTTCTCCCAATTGAAGGTTTTTGAGAAACTCTGAAACATCAGCAATGTCTTTGCCATTGGCTGCCTTGTCCATCTTTCCGGCAAGCGCATTTGTCATGGTGGTGGCAAAATTAGGATCATTTCCCAACGCCGCCGCCAGT
>NZ_JAPPSU010000076.1:0-254 GCF_026719175.1 Citrobacter sp. R4 | reverse complement strand
GGCCAGGCCTCAGCATTTTATTATGGTGATCCCCTGGGCGAAATGCGCCTGGTAAGCAGAGTTTTTGAAATGTAAGGCCTTTGAATAAGACAAAAGGCTGCCTCATCGCTAACTTTGCAACAGTGCCAGCAATCCAATCTCATGCCAAATTCTATTGTATAAATCTCGCTCTAAAGGCCGAAAAAATCAGCGCTCGACACGGACTCATTGTCACCACCCGTCACCTAAAATCTACTCAGCGTCGGCAAAGGAGC
>NZ_JAPPSU010000075.1:0-255 GCF_026719175.1 Citrobacter sp. R4 | reverse complement strand
CGGGAGGCAGCAGTGGGGAATATTGCACAATGGGCGCAAGCCTGATGCAGCCATGCCGCGTGTATGAAGAAGGCCTTCGGGTTGTAAAGTACTTTCAGCGGGGAGGAAGGGATTGTGGTTAATAACCACAGTCATTGACGTTACCCGCAGAAGAAGCACCGGCTAACTCCGTGCCAGCAGCCGCGGTAATACGGAGGGTGCAAGCGTTAATCGGAATTACTGGGCGTAAAGCGCACGCAGGCGGTCTGTCAAGTC
>NZ_JAPPSU010000074.1:0-255 GCF_026719175.1 Citrobacter sp. R4 | reverse complement strand
ACGGTCCAGACTCCTACGGGAGGCAGCAGTGGGGAATATTGCACAATGGGCGCAAGCCTGATGCAGCCATGCCGCGTGTATGAAGAAGGCCTTCGGGTTGTAAAGTACTTTCAGCGGGGAGGAAGGGGTTGTGGTTAATAACCGCAGTCATTGACGTTACCCGCAGAAGAAGCACCGGCTAACTCCGTGCCAGCAGCCGCGGTAATACGGAGGGTGCAAGCGTTAATCGGAATTACTGGGCGTAAAGCGCACGCA
>NZ_JAPPSU010000073.1:0-265 GCF_026719175.1 Citrobacter sp. R4 | reverse complement strand
TACCAGCGTACGGCCCACAGAATGATGTCACGCTGAAAATGCCGGCCTTTGAATGGGTTCATGTGCAGCTCCATCAGCAAAAGGGGATGATAAGTTTATCACCACCGACTATTTGCAACAGTGCCGTAATTATTTAGGACCTAGATTCTACGTCAGTACTTCAAAAAGCATAATCAAAGCCTTGATAAATATGCATTCCTTCGAAATTCAGCTTTCACCCATTGGGTGAAAGAAAAGTGCTCAAAAATATGTTAAATTATCAGCT
>NZ_JAPPSU010000072.1:0-271 GCF_026719175.1 Citrobacter sp. R4 | reverse complement strand
ACGGTCCAGACTCCTACGGGAGGCAGCAGTGGGGAATATTGCACAATGGGCGCAAGCCTGATGCAGCCATGCCGCGTGTATGAAGAAGGCCTTCGGGTTGTAAAGTACTTTCAGCGGGGAGGAAGGGATTGTGGTTAATAACCACAGTCATTGACGTTACCCGCAGAAGAAGCACCGGCTAACTCCGTGCCAGCAGCCGCGGTAATACGGAGGGTGCAAGCGTTAATCGGAATTACTGGGCGTAAAGCGCACGCAGGCGGTCTGTCAAGTC
>NZ_JAPPSU010000071.1:0-278 GCF_026719175.1 Citrobacter sp. R4 | reverse complement strand
GTAGGGCGTTGCCGCCACCCGGCATAAGTCTAAGCCGCCTTTTCAGGCGGCTTCTTCGTCTTCCAGCCGTAGCTCGGCATCGGCCACAATCGCTTCCAGCTCTGTCAGCATTTCTTCATAGCCGAAGGCAACTGTTTCCTGTTTTTTCAGCTCAACCTGCGGCTGGCGTTTTTTTGATGATTTCTTGCTCAATAGTCGTACTCCATTGTTTTCCCTGACTATACGGGCAAATCTATCAGCAAAGCGCGCAGCTGGGTATCGGCGACTAACGTTATGTT
>NZ_JAPPSU010000070.1:0-286 GCF_026719175.1 Citrobacter sp. R4 | reverse complement strand
GCCAGCTTTGCCCGGCGGCTGGCTTCCAGTCCGTCCAGCGTTCACCGAGCGTGTTTTTCAGTTCATCGCCCGACAAGTACAGCGCCCCAAACTGATACTCCTGCATATCCGCCAGCGTGGCGTAGCCGGTATGATTCATGACGACATCGAACAGGATACGAATGCCGCGCTGGTGCGCACCGTCAACCAGGGCACGCAGGTCAGCTTCATTACCCATATTCGCATCGAGCGTGGTCCAGTCCTGAGTGTAATAGCCGTGATAAGCGTAGTGGGGGAAATCGCCTTT